>CAIMAQ010000104.1 GCA_903839035.1 uncultured Opitutia bacterium | reverse complement strand
CGACCTGCTGTTCAGCGGGGATCTGTTCGCGAGTTACTTCTTCAACACCCACATCCCCCCGGCGATCCTGAACAGCCGCCCCGAACTCATCCCCGCGAGCCTCGAGAAAGCCCGCCAGCTCAACCCCCGGCTGATGGTGCCACAGCACTACGACGTGCTGGACGGCCTGCTGCACCGGCGGCGGTTTGACCGGATGCTGGCGCGAATGGCGCGGCGGCGGCAGAAGGTCTGGCCGGTGTGAGGGTGGGTGCGGTTATTCTGAACCAAAGTTGTTCAGATCCAGACGCTTTGGTGTCTGGTTGCGCGCTCTTTCTCCGTCGATAAGGCGGACAAGATTCCGTTGTCCGAACCACCACGCTCCGCCGATCAATACCACGATGCCGATGTTCGAAAGCCATAGCCAAACCCAATCGAACTTTGTGAAGTCAACGTAGGGACGCCAGTTGATCGGATTAATGAGAAGTGCATACATCGCTGCAGCTAGTGCACAAAGGAAGCTTATCATTCGGACGCAAAACGCGCGCAGAGATATGTTAGAATTTTTCCTCTCTTCAGACATTGTGAGGCGGCTTTCCCTTTGACTGAGGACTAAATACGGGGCCGACGACTCAGAGACGTCGCCGCCCGCCTTAGCCCCGGAAGAACTTAAGCGTCCGGCGCATCGAGGCGACGAGGACGTCGATTTCCTCGGCGGTGTTGTAGACGTAGAAGCTCGCGCGCGTGGTGCTGGTCAGGCCGAGCTTGCGCATCAGGGGCTGGTTGCAGTGGTGGCCGCCGCGGAGGGCGAGGCCGTCTTCGTCGGCGAATGTCACGACGTCGTGCGCGTGCACGTCGGGGAAAGCGAAGCTGACGAGTCCGCCGCGGTCACCCTTCGGGCCGAGGACGCGGATGTCGGGCAGGGCGGAAAGTTTGTCGTACGCGATCCGGGCGAGGCCGTCGTCGTGCTCGCGGATCTTGGCGCGGTCGAGGCCATCGAGATAATCGCAGGCGACGCCGAGGCCGATGGCGCCGGCGATGTTGGGCGTGCCGGCCTCGAAGCGCTCGGGGGCGGGCTTCCAGGTGGCGCCCTGATAGGTGACGTTCACGACCATGCCGCCGCCGGTTTCGTCGGGGGCGAGCTTGTCCAGCAACGCGCGGCGGCCGTAGAGCACGCCGATGCCGGTGGGTCCGCACATCTTGTGGCCGGAGAAGGCGAGAAAGTCGCAGCCAAGTTCCTGGACGTCCAGCGGGGCGTGGCCGATGGACTGGGCGGCATCAATCACCGTGACGGCGCCGACGGCCCGCGCGCGGCGGCAGAGTTCGGCGACAGGGTTGATCGTACCGAGGGTGTTGGAAATGTGCGTGAAGGCGAAGAGCTTCACCTGCGGGGTGAGCAGTGTGTCGAGTGACGCGAGGTCGAGTCCGCCCTCGGCGTTGGTCCCGAGCACCGGCACGTACTTGAGCGTGGCGCCGCTGGCCTTCGCGGCCTGCTGCCACGGCACGAGGTTGGAGTGGTGCTCCATCTCGGTGGTGAGGACGACGTCACCCGGCTTGAGGTGGGCGTGGGCCCAGCTGCGGGCGACGATGTTGATGCTCTCGGTCGTACCGCGGGTGAAAATGATCTCGGAGGAATCGGCGGCGTTGAGAAACTTCGCGATCCGGGCGCGGGCGCCCTCGTAGGCGTCGGTGGCGCGCATGGACAGCGCGTGGAGGCCGCGGTGGACGTTGCTGTTGTCGCGCTCGTAGTACTTCACCAGCGCGTCGATGACGGCACGCGGTTTCTGCGAGGTGGCGCCGTTGTCGAGGTAGACGAGCGGCTTGCCGTTCACCTGTTGGTGCAGGATGGGAAAATCAGCGCGGACATCTTTCCAGGTTGGCATGGCGCGGGGGTCAGTCGTTGTGGCTCTCGGTCGTCACCGTGGTCGGGTCGCTCTTGAGGGCGTTGAGCGCGGCGTGCCAGCCGAGGGTGGCGCATTTGATGCGGGCAGGGAAGGTGTGCACGCCGGCGAAAGCGCCAATGTCACTCATCTCGTCGGGTGCGTTGCCCGTGGTGACGATCTTGTGGAACTGGTCGTAGAGCGCCTGCGCCTCGGCGGCGGTCTTGCCCTTGAGCTGGGTGGTCATGAGCGACGCGCTGGCCTGGGAGATGGCGCAACCGG
>CAIMAQ010000103.1 GCA_903839035.1 uncultured Opitutia bacterium | reverse complement strand
TGCCGCCGTCCCACGGCTGGCCGGGGGCGTCCATCTGCCAGTTGCCGATGAAGGCGGCCATCTCGTCGGCCATTTTCCGGTAGAACGCATCCCCGGTGACCCGTGCCAGTGTCAGGGTGGGCTCCATCGCCTTGGCCGGTCCGATCGGGTAGAGCAGAGGGTAGTCCTTCATCCGGCAGCACTGGCCGCCGCGCGCAATGCCGTGGTGGGCATGCGGCAGGTCGTAGAAGTAGCTCCAACCAAACGCAAAGGCCGCGGCTTTGTGGCAGAGGGCGAGATGCGCGGGATCGCGCGTGGCCACGTAGAGGGGCACCAGGCCCTCGAGGGCGTAGCAGGAGGCCTCGGCGTCCACGTATTCGGCGTCCGCCGAGATGATGCCGTCCAGCATCTGGTTGACGTACTCGTACCGGTGAATCGCCGGCGTGAGCGCGGTGGCGAGACGCGTGGCCCGGGTGAGCCAGGCCGCGTCGCCCGTGACCTCCGCCAGGCGGGTCCACAGGCCGCAGGTCACGACCCGCGCGGTGATGCGGTGGGGCTTGCGGTTCACCTCCTGGTCGGCGTCGTCGAGGATGTCCGGCACATCGCCATCCGGCCGCTGCAACGAGGCGAGGAAAGTGCCGATGCTGAGCGCGGTGACGCGCCATTTTTCGCGGGTGACGGGGTCAGGGTAACCGGCGGAGATCTGATAGAGCTGGATGATCTGGCTGCCGGTGTGGGCGAGGGAATGCGTCCAGATGCGGCGGCCGGGCACGTGGTCCATCAGGAAGTCGCCGTACTTCTTCCCATCGGTCCGGTCGAAAAACGCCCCGGCCGGACCGGTGTCGCGCTGGAAGAAATCCAGGTTGCGCGTCATCTCGTCCACGTAGCGCAGCAGCGCGCGGTCGCCAGTGCGCCGCCAGTTGCGGACGGCGCCCATCCAGATCTCCACCGCGACGCCCTCGCCCCAGCCGAAATCAAAGTAGCCGCTCATCTCGCCGCGCTTCTTCGCCGGACCGGTCTGCGTGCGCACCCACATATTACTGAACCAGCCGCGGCCCAACCCGAGGGCGTTGGGTTCCCAGAGCTCGCAATGCTGCAGGAAGGACACGATGCCTGCCGCCACACCGGTCGCGTTCATCGGATGCGGCGGCGTGTGGAGCAGGATGTCCGCCGCCATCCGTTCGGCCTCGATCCACGGTTCGTCGGCGGCCGCGAGAGGTTTCGCGGCGAAGACCTCGGTCAGCGTTACCTCGTCACCGGCGGCGAACGCCGTGACGCCCGGTGGCACGTGCGGCACGCCGCCTTCGTTTTGGGTCGCGATGTCGGGGAGGTAACACCGCAGCTGCGCGCCGCCATCCGGCGTCGGGGAAAAATCGAGCGTTCCGGCTGACCGGCTGCGGTCCACGCCGTAGATGGCGACCGTTTTCCGGTCGTGCCAGAGGTGAAAGGGGAAGGGCAGGGCCCAGTCCACGGCGCTGCGGATCGCCGGAACTTCCGCCAGCGGCTGCTCGTGCGCGTGCAACGGGAGGGTGTACCGGAGGGCGGCTTCGGCGTTGAGCCGGAAGCCGGGATGAATCGCGGCCGCGCAGGATTTTAGGAAGCGGTAGCGTTGCACCCGCCGCACGACGGCTTCCTGCGCGGAGAGTGTAATCACGGACGATGCGCTCCAGAATTCCGTGACGCCGGTCAGTGTGACTTCCCATCCGCCATCGGGGAGCGGCTTGGTCGTGCAGGTGGTGGCGTCAGCACCGGCGACGGAGGTGGAGAATTCCCCGCCCTCGATCCCTTGCAGGAGATGCCGCCACGTGTCGCCATCCTTGATCGCCAGGGCTCCGACGCGATGCGTGGGCTTCGCTGTGGTGCCGCCCGCCTGCAGGACAACTGCCAGCCAGCGATTGGCGAGGACGGTCGGTGTGGGAGTCGGGACGGCGGTGGTCATGACGAAAGGTTAAAGTTTGCCGGTCGTGACCGTCAGCGCGTGGACGGCGAGAAAAGTCTCGGCCTCGGCGGCGGTGAACACGCCGTCGGTCGTGCCCACGGCGCGCGTGGCGGAGGAGCCGAGGGCGCTGGCGTAGGCGAGCATCTTGGGCAGGTCCCAGCCGCGGCGGATCGCGGTGATGACTCCGGCGTCGAACGCGTCGCCGGAGCCGGAGGGATCAACGACCTTGGCGGGGAAGATATCGCTGCGCCAGTAGTGGCCACCGCGCGCGGCGACGGCGCCGGCCTTGCCCTGGGTGACGATCACGGTGTGGGCGCCGTGCTTTTGGAAATAACGCAGCTGGTCCATCGGATCCGCGAGGCCGGTCAGGTGCTTGGCCTCGTCGTCGTTGGGGAGGAAGTAGTCGATCTCGGGCAGGAGGGAGTTGAGCTCGTCACCGCCGGCCCATTGCTGCGGGACGACGACGTCCACGACGGTCACGATGCCCTTGGAACGGCAATACTTCAGCAGCTCGCGGAAGGCGGGGAAGTTGATGCCCGGCATCGCGCAGAGCCCGCCGAAGTAGAAAATCTTCACACCGTCGAGCCACGCGCGGTCGATCTTGTCCACGGACAGGTCCCGGTTCGCGCCGAACATGTGGATGAAGCGGCGGTCCTGGCCCTCGACGAGAAGGACCACCGTGCGGCTCGTCGGAAAGCGGTCCGTGTAGATCATGTGGCCGCAGCGCGCGCCCTGCTTCTCCAGCGAGGCGACAAGCGACTTGCCGGAGCCGTCGCGGCCGAGGCAGCCGATGACGTCCACGGAGAGGCCCTGCTTCGCGAGGTCGATGGCGACGTTGGCCGCGCAGCCGCCGACCTTCACCGGCATGGCGTCCACGCCGAGCAGCGAGCCCTCGGGCGGGAGCCCCTTCATCGGCCCGCAGAAGGTGTCTTCCACCAGAATTCCAACGCATGCGATTTCAGCCACGTTTGTCATGTCAGGCATGATAAGTCCTCCCACAGCAGCCCAGGGTTTCGATTCGTTCCAAAACAGCGTCACGCACGGCGTGGCGGCCCGCGACCATCACGTCGTGCTCCCCGCCGATGCCGAGCAGCTCGTGCGGGTTGGCGACGGTGCTGTTCAGCGCTTTTCGCACCGCGGCGAGATAGCGCTGCTTCAGGTAGGTGCCGTAATTGACCTTCGTGACGCCGCGCTTGATCGCCTGCTGAAGTGAGCCGGTCGCGATGCCCGTGCCGCCGTGCAGCACCAGCGCGATCGAGACGCGTTTCACGATGCGGTCCAGCTGGTCGAGGTTCAGGTCCTGCTGGCCGGAGAGCTTGATGTGGACGTTGCCCACGCTGACGGCGAGGAGGTCGATGCCGGTGGCGGCGACGAAACGCGCGGCGAGTTCGGGATCGGTCATGTCGCCGTCATGGCCCACGGTGCCGGACGCACCGCAGGGCAGCGTGCCGATCTCGGCCTCGACGGCGGTGCCATGACGGTGGGCGTGGTCAGTGAGGGTTTTGACGCGGCGCTCGTACTCCTCGTAGGACGCCGCGGGGTCGGCGGGCATCACCAGATTGAAACCGGCGGTGGCGCCGGCGTGGACCCACTCGTCATTGGGACACTCGTTGAAAATGAAGCCGACGGGGACCTTGGCTGACTTCGCCGCGGCGACGCCGAGCGCGGCGTACCAGGAGAGCTGCTCGATGGCGCGGCGTTCGGGGCGGCAGAGGAAATCGCCGTTGAAGCCGATGATGATCGGGGCGCGGACGCTCTCGGCGGCATCGATCACGCCTTGGAGCGACTCGAAGTTCCAGCTCTCGAAGTAACCGAGGGCGTAGCCGCCGGCGCGGGCGGCGGACATGAGTTTCCCGATGGGTTCAAGCGGCATGGGCGGTTCCTTTCAGGGTGGGGCGGCGGACACGGGCGACGATGACCTCGGTTACATTTTTCTCCAGCTGGACGAGGTCGGCGCGCGAGGTCCGGTCATCGGTGATGACCGTGTGGATTTGGTCGATGTCCAAGACCTTGCTCAACGCGCGCTGGCCGAACTTCGAGTGGTCGGCGAGCAGCACGAGCCGGCCGCACTGCTTGGCGATGATCTGCTTGATCCGGAAGGTGGGCAGGGAGGACTCGAAGGTGCCCTTGGCGGGGATGAGACCCTTGGTGCCGACGAAGGCGAGGTCCACGAAAAGCGTCTTGGCCCAATCCTCGGCCTGCGGGCCGACGTAGGAGAGGCTGTTGGCGTCGTAGTGTCCGCCGATACCCACGATGGTGTTGGCGTTGCTCTCGCCCAGTTCGAGGCAGGCGAGGGCCGAATTGGTGACGATGGTCAGGCCCGACCGCTCCTTGGCCACCACGCGGGCGAGTTCGAGGCAGGTGCTGCTGCCGTCGAGGAAGATCGTCTGGCCGGGTCCGATGAGGTCGAGCGCGAGGCGGGCGATGGCGCGTTTTTCCTGACGCTGGAGGGCCATGCGGGAGTGGACGGCCGTTTCCTGGAGGTAGGACGGGGCGGCAGCCTTCTGGACGCCGCCGACGGTCTTGATCACCGCGCCCTGGCGGATGAGCTCCTCGAGGTCGCGCCGGACGGTCATGGTCGAGACCTTGAGCGCCGTGGCGAACTCGTCGTAGGAGCCCGCGCCGGCCTGTTCCAGCCGGTCGAGGATGAACTGACGGCGGTCGCCGGTGTTCATGTCAGCGGGTGGCCCGGAGGCGCGGAAGATGGGGGTGCATCGCCGTGTGTATTTCTAACATGCCAATGTTAGCTTTTAACATGGCAAGGGAAAAGCGCCCAGAACGCGACCGCGGGCCGAATCAACGGTACTTCGCCTCGGCGTACATGAACTCGCGGAGGGCGGGGGCGGCGTTGGCGAGGATGCGCTCGAGGCCGGGGGTGCGGATCGCGCCTTTCATGCGCCAGGCGGGGTTGTCACCGCGGCCGTATTGGAGCTGCATCAGATAGCGGGTGCGTTTCCCGGTGTTGGGGCGGCCGCGGTGCCAGACTTGGTGGTTGAAGAGGTAGATGTCGCCGGCGCGGCAGAACAGGGGCACGGCGCCCTGGCCCTCGAAGACGGGGCTTTCCTTCGGTGAGTCGCGACCCGAGAGCTGGCTGCCGGGCACGATTTCGGTCGGGCCGTCCTCCAGCGTGGGGATGTCACTCAGGGCGAGCTGCACGCTCAGCCAAGGGAGCGGCAAAGGGGCGGGCCAGCGCGGGACGTCGGGCGGCAGCGGGTATTCCACGATGTCGTCCACGTGCCAGTGTGAGATGGACTGGCCGGGCTGGTTGCGGATGACGTTGGTGGCGCAGAACCGCGCGGCCGGCCCGAGGACGGCCCGGACGAGCGACAGGATCGGCTCGCGGATGAAGAGCTCGGCGAAGGCCAGGTTCTTTTCCTCGGGCTCGCGGATGATGAAGGACGGGTCGGTCTTGGCGATTTCGTCGGTGATGTCCCGCAGCCGGGCGCATTCCTCGGTGCCGAGCACGCCGGGTACGACGACGCTGCCATCGCGGTAGAAGCGGTCGAGGATGGCCTTGGTTTCGGCCTCAGGGAGAGGCGCATGCAGTCCGGAGTGGGCGGGGGAGGCGGCGCTGGTCATGGCGGGGAAATCGGGCAATGGCATGACTTGGACGAAATGCGGGCGGAGACGAGCTTCCTCTGCAATTTTCTGAGGGTTCCCGCAGAGACGCTGAGGCGAAAACAACGGAATAGTTCCGAACTTTGCGTCTCGGCGGCTCTGCGTGAGACCTCAGTTTTCCCGCGTTGCAACCCGCGGGGGAACTTCCTGCTATGGCAGGCATGGCATCCCCGAAAATCCGCTGCGGCGTGGCCGGTGTCGGCTCGCTCGGCCAGCATCACGCGCGCATTTACTCGACCCTGCCCGGCGCGGAGCTGGTGGGCATTTTCGAGACGAGCGATGCCCGGGCGAAGGAGATCTGTGAGAAGTTCAACTGCCGGCGCTTTGCCACGCTGGAGGAACTCGGCGAGGCCTGTGATGCCGTGTCGGTCGTCGTCCCCACGGACCAGCACGAGCAGGTCGCCCTGCCGCTGCTGGAGCGGAAGACCCACCTGCTGATCGAGAAGCCCATTTGTGCGTCACTGGCCGAGGCGGAGCGCGTGCTGGCGTCGGCGCGGCAGCACGGGTGCATGGTGCAGGTCGGGCACATCGAACATTTCAACCCGGTGATGAGTTTCCTGGAGAAGGAAATCGACGAGCCGCGCTACATCACGGCGGAACGGCTGGCGCCCTACCAGCCGCGCGGCACGGAGGTGGGCGTGGTGCTCGACCTGATGATCCACGACATCGGCATCGTGCTGGAGCTGGTGAAGTCGCCGATCGTGAAGATCGACAGCGTCGGCGTGACGGTGCTGTCCAAGAGCGAGGATATTGCCAACGCCCGCATCCAGTTTGCGAACGGCTGCGTGGCGAACCTCAGCGCGAGCCGGATGAGTACGAAGAAGGCGCGGGAAATCCGCATCTTCCAGTCTGACGCGTATCTCTCGCTCGATTTCATGAACCAGGCGGGTCACCTCGTGAAGAAGAGCGACATTATCGCCTACGGGCTGAAAATGAAGATCGGCCTGGTGAAGGCGGGCGACCTCAGCGCGATCCCGGTGAAGGAAATTCCGATCGAGAAGGGGGAACCGCTCGCGCTGGAGCTGGCGCATTTTGTGGAGAGCGTCGCCAAGGCGCGCCAGCCCAAGGTCGGCGGCGCGCTGGCGATGAGCGCGCTCGAGGTGGCGATCAAGATCACAGAGCAAATCCGGGCGGGGCAGAAATGAGGGTTGCCCGCGAAACACGCGAAACTACGCGAAGGACGATCTGATGGCCACGAATCTGCAACTGCCACCGCCCCCGGGCGGGCGCGTGGATGTGCTAATCATCGCTGGGGAGCACTCGGGTGACGAGCACGGCGCCCGGATGGTGCGCGAGTTGCGCGCGAAGCAGCCGGGCGTGACGGTGGCGGCGATCGGCGGACCCGAGCTGGCGTCCGCGGGGGCCCAACTGTTACACGACCTCACGGCCTCGTCGGTGGTAGGCTTCGTGGAGGTGCTGAAGAATTACCCGGCCTTCCGCCGGCTGTTTGACGAGACGCTGCGCTGGATCGCCGAGCACCAGCCGCGGGCGGTGTGTTTCATTGATTATCCCGGGTTCAACCTCCGGCTGGCCGCAGCGCTGCGGGAACGCGGGCTGTCGGTGAAGGGCGGCGGCAAAATCAAGACGCTTTACTACATCAGCCCGCAGATCTGGGCATGGAAGGCGAAGCGACGATTCACCATGGCGCGCGATCTTGATGCGCTCGCGGTGATTTTCCCGTTCGAGGTCGCGTGCTACGCGGACACCTCGCTGCCGGTGGAATTTGTCGGCCATCCCTTCGTGGCGGTGGATTATGCGTCGCCGGTGCGTTATGACCCGGCCGGTCCCGTGCTGCTGCTCCCCGGCAGCCGGCAGCAGGCGGTGGCGCGGATCTTTCCGGTGCTGCTGGGCGGTTTCCGGGCGTTTGGTGGACGCGACGCGGTGGTACTTTATCCCAGCGAGGAGATTCACGGCGTGCTGCGCGCGGCGAATCCGCCAAAGAATGTCAGGTTAGAGCCGATTTCCGAGGGCAGGGACGGACCGCTGGGCCGTCCGGGGTTGAATGGCGCGCCCAGCGGTCGCGCCCTACCTTCCATCACCGCGTCAGCGGTGCTGACCAGTTCGGGCACGATGTCCATGCACTGCGCGCTGGCAGGTATTCCCGGCGCCATCGCTTATCGCACGAATCCGCTGACGTACCTGCTGGCCCGCTGGTGGGTGAAGATTGAGTACATCGGCATTGCGAACCTGCTGCTGAAGGAACCGATGTACCCGGAATTTATCCAAGGTGCGGCCACGCCGGCGGTTCTCGCCGCGGAGTTGCAGACCTGCCTTGGGGATCCGGCCCGGCGGACGCGGACGGCGGAGCAAGCGGCGCGCTTGCGGGTGCTACTCAGCCAGGCGGCGGGTGGCACGGCAGCCGATTGGCTGGCGCGGCATCTGTAGGTTGCGCGCTAGCGGGCAACCAAACTTCAGGCGGGCCGGCCTTGTTCGGGCAGGGGAGAGTTGCCGTTGAGCGAGGCCTGGAGCCGCGGTTCGATGTGCTTCCACAGGGCGTCGGCGCGCGTGTTGATCAGGGCGCGGCACTTGCCGACCTCGGCCTCGCGGGCGGCGCGGTTTTCGTCGGCGATCTTGGCGAGGTCGTCGAGATTGTAGAGGAAGACGTTCTGCAGCTTGGCGGCGGCGGCGTCCACGTCGCGGGGCAGGGCCAGATCGATGAAGAACAGCGGCCGGGCGGGGCGCTGCTTCATGGCGGTCTGGGCGGCGGCGTGGGACACGACCGTATCGGGGGCGGCGGTGGCGCAGACGACGATGTCGAACTCGGCCAGCTTCACGGGCATGAGCCAGAACGGCAGGGCAAACGCGCCGAGCGAATCGGCGAGTTCCATCGCGCTCTCGAGCCGGCGGCTGGCGACGGAGAGCGAACCGGCGCCGCGGCTCTGGAAGGCCTTGGCGGTTTTCTCGCCGATGTCACCCGCGCCGAGCAGCAGGATGCGCGTCTTGGCGAGACTGCCGAAGATGTTCAGGGCGAGATCGACCGCGACATTGGCCACGCTGACCTGGCCCGAGGAGATGGCGGTGTCGGTCCGCACGTGTTTCGCCGCCTGGAAGGCCTTTTGGAACACGCGGTTGAGCACCGGTCCGGTCTGCCCGCGGGCCTGGGCGGCGCCATAGGCTTCCTTCACCTGGCCCAGAATCTCGGTTTCCCCCAGCATCTGCGAATCCAGCCCGGCGGTGACCTCCAGCAGGTGGCGCACGGCGTCAAACCCGGACAGGCTCATGCGAAACTTCTCGAACTCAGCGGCCGTGAAACGCTGCCGGGCGCAGAAGCGGGATTGCACCTCGACCGCGGCGGACGGGGACGTGGCGACGCCGTAGAACTCCACGCGGTTGCAGGTGTTGACCAGAGTGAACTCGCGCAGGCCGGGGATGCTGGAAAGCTCGCCGCGCAGCGCCTCCGCGGCGCCGGCATCCACAGACAGGCGCTCCCGCACCTCGATCGGCGCGGTGTGGTGGGTCGCCCCGAGCACAAAGAAATGATCTGCACTCATCGGGACACCCGGGCCGGGGCGGGCCGGGCGTGGCGGCTCGCGTCCACCGGCCAGAGGGACAGCAGTGCGAGCCCGAACAGGATGACCCCGGCCCAGGCGAAGCGCTGGGCGAGGAGTTTCCCTTTCAGGCGCAGCCCGAGGGCGACCGCGTAGGCCAGCCAGATAGTGACCGTGAGGAGCAGCTTGGTCAGGTTGACGCTTTGCAGGTCGCGCAGCCAGTAGACCGCGCCCACGGCGAGCGAGATGGACAGCAGAGTCACGCCGATGACGAGGAGTCGCACGCTCATGGAATCGAGGTCCATGATCGAGGGCAGGAAGGTGAAACCGCCGCCGGGCATCTTGTGCTTGAGGGAAAAATTGCGCAGCAGGAACATGAACGAGGTCAGCGCGAGCAGCGCGAAGACGCCGTAGCTGAACAGCGCGATGGCCGCGTGCAGCTCGATCCAGGGGTTGCCGCCAAAGATGTGCTCCCGCCGGGTGGCGTCCCAGGCCGGGATCGCAAGCGAGACAATGGTCACGGCGGCGGCGAGGCAGGAGGTGAAATAGCCCAGCAGGCTCAACCGGAAGGTGACGCCCACGATCAGGTAGAGGGTGATGGCCGACCAAGCAGTGAACTGGAAGATCTCAAAGGTATTGCCCAGCGGACACCCGCCGACGGCGCGGCCGCGCAGCCAGAGCCCGGTCAACTGAAAGAGGTAGCCGACGGCGATGATGGTGTTGAGCGCCACGCCGGACTGCCGGTTGCGCCGCGTCAGGGACCACGTGCCCAGCAAAAGGCCCACGAAATAGCATTCGGCGGCGAGCCATAACCAGGAACGATCGGTGAGTCCGGCAAACATGAAGGGCCGACCTTAGCGCTTTCGCGGACCGGGGCAAGCGCGAGGGTGGAACGCATTGCCCTCAATGCGTTTGTTCTGCTTGTCCCGGAGCGAAAGCGGGCAGGCGCCAAAACGCATTGGGGGCAATGCGTTCCACCCGGGCTTGCCCGGGTCGAAACGGCCGGTACTTTCCGCCCCATGTGCGCCGCCCGTTCCCGCCCGATCACCCCCGACACGGTTCAGCGCCCGGCGCCGGCCGGGCCGGTGGGGCCGCGGCGGGCCAGCCTGCTACGGCCGGAACAGATCCATCCGGTCGTGCGCATCGCGCACCGGCTCACGGGCGGACTGCAGATCCCGCGGCGCATCATTTTTGACTATGAGCTAGTGCTCCTGCTCCGGGGCCGGGGGGAATGGACGCTGGACGGTAAGCGGCTCCCGCTGGCGGCCCACGACCTGCTCGTGATCCCGCCGTTTGTGCCGCACGCCTTCAATGTCGGGCCGGAGGCGGGTTCGGAGCATATCGCGGTGCACTTTGACTTTGCGCCGGGCGTGCCGGCGGCGGCCCGCGGACTCGACCAGCGCCGGCCGTTCCGGGTGCGGTTCACGCACGGACTCGAGCTGGCGACCCAGCAACGCCTTTATTCCGGCCACCGGTTGGAACGGCTGCTGCAGGCGGTCGTGTCGGCGCAGGCGGGAGACGCCACGCTGGGCCCGGCGACGGCATCCGCCCATCTGGCGACCGTGCTCCTGGCGATGCTGGCGGCGCCGCCGCGGGCCGGAGCGGATGCCGGCCAGGCCCGGGACCATGACCGCGTCGAGCGGGTGACCGCGCACATGCGGACGCACCTGGCCGGACGGATCGACCAGGCAGCTTTGCAGCGGGTGGCTGGGCTGAGCTCGAGCCGGCTGCAGGCGGTGTTTCGCGAAGTGACGGGCTATCCGCCGCTGGATTACCTGCGCCGGCTGCGGGTGGAGGAAGGGCGGCGACTGCTGGCCGACGGCCGGCTGGCGGTGAAGGAGATCGCGGCGCGGACGGGATTCCGCGACACGAGCCATTTCAGCAAGGTGTTCCGCCGCGTGGACGGGCTGTCGCCGGCGCATTACCGGGCCGCGCTGCTGGCGGGGCGGCAAGGGTAGGAGAGATTCGAACCTGATTCTCGCGCGGAGGCGCAGAGTCGCGAAGTGGGCAATAAAACTCTGCTCCGCGCCTCTGCGTGAGGCCTCGAGGTCCGGCAGGAAAAATAGCCAACACCTGCGTGCCGCAGCCAAAGGTCGGTGGCTGACAACGGCCGCGGAACGGGCAGGTTAACGGGCCATGCTCACCCCGGACCAAATCAACGAATTCAAGACCCAAGGTTACCTGCGCGGCCCCAAGGTGCTGACCGACGCCCAGGTGGACGAGCTGCGCGACGAGATGCAGCGCGTGATCGACCAGCGGGACCGGAAGGACATTCCGCAGCCGGTGCTCTGCCACAATTTCACCCAAAACGAGGACGCGCCGGTCTGGCAGATCGTCAACATCTGGGAAGCAAGCCCCGCCTTTTCGCAGCTGACCCGCAACCTGACGATCGGCGCGGAAATGGCCCAGCTGACGGGCGCGAAAGCGCTGCGCATCTGGCATGACCAGATCCAGTACAAGCCGGCGGCGACGGGTGGCGTGAACATGTGGCATCAGGACGCGCCGCTGTGGCCGATCATTGCGCCGATGACGGAAGTGACGGCGTGGGTGGCGCTGGACGATGTGGACGTGGACAACGGCTGCATGAGCATGGTGCCCGGCTCGCACCTCTGGGGCGACCACATGAAGTACCTCTTTACGTTCAAGGACTACGTGAAGGACATGCCGCAGGAATACGAGGGCCACAAGGTCACCGTCCGCACCTGCCCGGTGAAAAAGGGCGAGGTTCACTACCACCACTCGCTGACCTGGCACGGCTCGCACGCCAACACCAGCGGCCGCAAGCGCCGCGCGATCGCGCTGCACTTCATGACGGATGAGACCCGCTTTGTAGCCTCCGGCGACCACTGCATGAAGCAGTTCGTCGAAGTGGCCGACGGCGAGGTGCTGAAGGGAAAGCACTTCCCGCTGGTCTGGAGCAAGAACTGAGGCGGACCGGATTGAGGTTGGGCAGGGTCTTTGACCCGCCTTACTGCGTCGAGAGGGCAGGTCAAAGACCTTGCCCTACTTCAGCCACGTCGCGCCACCCAGAACCGGCACTCGTCGGAGAAGTCGAGGACGGGACGGGACTCCTTGGCGAGCTCCGTGCGCATGGCGTCGAACGCGTGGGTCCAGCCGGTGGCGGCGAGGTCGGCGACGATCTCGGCGCGGTCGGGCAGGTGCATGAAGGTGCGGCCGGTGCCGGCCTCCTCGAAATAGCGGTCGCCGAACTCGACGAGCTTCGGGTCCTGTTCGCCGCGTTCCCAGCGAAGGGCCTCGAGCCGCCAGAGCGCGCGCTCGGTGGGCGTGGAATCGCGGTCGTGGGTGGTGAAGAGCAGGGGTGAGCCGGGCTGGCAGACGCGGTGCAATTCACGCAGCGCGGTGCGACGGCGCTCGCGGGCGGGGATCTGCATCAGCCCGTTGAACATGAAGAGCGCACCGCCAAAGGCGTTTTCACTTAATAAGTGAAAACGACGAAGCTCGGTGGCGTCGGCGTGCAGGAAGGTGATGCCGGCGGGGCCGTCGGCTTGGCGCTCGATGGCGAGGCTCTGGGCCTGGTCCACGAGTTCCTCGGCGAAGTCGAAGGCGGTGAGCTGGCGGTAGCCGAGTTCCCAGAGGCCGAGCGTGACGCGGCCGGCGCCGCAACCGGCCTCGAGCAGGGGGGCGGTGAGGTCGGGGAAGAAGCGCTCGATCAGGATGCGCTCCGATTTCCACAGGCCGAGTTCGTGCGCGGCGCGCGTGTAGTGGACGACCGCCAGCAGGTCGTTGAAATCGGCGCGGACGGTGTCGGACGTTATTTTTTTAGCTTCCACGCTGCGACGAACATGCCGTTGGCGTTGATGTCCTGCGGCCAGAGGAAGACCCGCGAGGGGTCGACCGATCCGCTGGGGGCGATGGACAGCGGGCAGGGCTCCAGTTCCGGGTGCGCGGCGGTGAAGGCGTCGGCGATGGCGGTCGTCTCACTGCGGGTGAGCGTGCAGACGGAGTAAATCAGGCGGCCGCCGGGTTTGAGCGAGCCGGCGACGGCGTCGAGCAGGGTGCGCTGGGTGACGGCGAGTTCGCGGACGTCGTCGGGTGACGTCGCCCAGCGGGCGTGGGGGTTGCGCTGCCAGGTGCCGCTGCCACTGCACGGGGCGTCCACGAGGATGCCGTCGAACTTGGTCTTGGTGGGGAGGTGCGTGCCACCGTCCCAAAGGGCGGTGCGGTAGTTGAAAAGCTTCGCGCGGCCGGCGCGGCGCTTGAGGGTGTCGAGGCGCTTGGGGTGGCGATCGGTGGCCCAGATGAGCCCCTTGTTGGCCATGAGATCGGCGAGATGGAGCGTCTTGCCGCCTTCGCCGGCGCAGGTGTCCCACCACGTTTCGCCGGGCCTCGGGGCGCAGGCGAGGCCGACCAGCTGGGAGGCGAGGTCCTGGATTTCGAACCGGCCCTCGGTGAACTGCTCGGTGCGGAAAAGGTCCTGCGTGCCGGTGAAGCGGAGGGCGTCGGGGGCGAGGTCGGTGTGCTCGCAGGCGAAGAGGGACTTGGCGAGGGCGGCGGCGGTGCCGGGACGGGCACGGATCCAGAGGGCGGGGTCGCGCTGAAGTTGACGGAGGTAGGCGGCTTTGGGTGAAGCAGTGACCTTCGACGGGCCGCCCGCCTTCGCCGAGGCTTCGGCGGGCAGGTCTCCGGGTGAGTCGCTACGCGACTCAGCGGGGAAGTCTAGTTCAGTCCAGATCCAGGAAGGAACCGCGAGAGCAGCTAACGTCTCGGTTTTGACGGACTTGGGGTCGGCAGTGTAGCGCTCGTGGAGGGTGAGGGCGTGGGCGAGGCGCTTTTGCGGGGGCGACTTGGGGTCGAGCCAGGACAGCCAGCGGAAATAGACGAAGACGGTGTGGCTGATCGCGCGCTTCAGGGGCGGCTGGAGATAGCGGTGCTCCTCGAAGTAAAAGCGCAGCGCCAGGTCCGCGCGCTGGTCCGCCGAGATGGAGGCGAGGATCTGCGCGGCGTGGTTAAGCGTGACTTGGTCGGGCATGAGTGGGACCACGAATGACGCGAAGCGGGCGAAGCACAAACATGGAAAAAGCAGGTTGGGCCGAAGGAGGGAGGATCGGAGGGGATCCGGGGTGGCACGCGTAGTCCCCAACGCGTTGGCTTGGAAGTGGACGGAGCTGAAAGCGCGTTAGGGACAACGCGCTCCACCTCAGCTCCGCTTGCTCCAGCGGCGGTCCTGCTTCAGTTCAAGGCGCTTGGTTTCGAGCTGGACGCCGGCGACCGCGGGGTGGGCGCGGAGCGACTGGAAGACGGCGGGGGTGAGTTTCCACGCGAGTGCGCCGCTGACCTCGGCGACGGGCGCGGCGCGGTCCTCGAAGACGAAGGCAAAATCCATCCGCGTGTCGCCGGACTGCTGGGTGACGGTATCGCGCAGCAGGCGGAAGAACGCGGGCAGCTCCGGATGCGTGGGGTGCAGAAGCCAGGTGACCTTCTTGATGATGCCGCTGACGAAATTCTCGAGCGGGTAGCACTCCTTGATGTTGATCCGCGTGCCGTCGTTGCCGCCGATGATGTTGCCCTGCACGAGCACGGGAACGTCGGGCAGGAGGTTGTTCGCGTAGGCCGCGTAGGCGTCGGCGAACATGTTGAGCTGAAGCGAGGCGCGCTTGGTCGCGAGGGTGAAGGCCGCCCACGGGCGGTTGTCCTTCTTCGAGAGTTTTTTCGCGATGTTCGACGGGATGCCGCAGAGGCGGAACTCGGTGCGGTCGCCGAGGGTGAGCAGCTGGTCCTCGGGGAAGGTGTTGATGGCGTCGGCGAGCCCCACGTAGAGGTTCATCGGGTGGCCGGAGACGTAGAAGCCGAGCAGCTCCTTCTCGAAGCGCAGCCGTTCCGCGGCGGGGAAGTCGCCGGCGGTGTCGTGCACGGTGGCGACGCGCGGGCCGGTCGGCTTGGTTGGCCCGTTATTGGCGGGTTCCTCGGCGAGGACGTCGAGGAAACTGTGCTGGCCGGCGGCCTTGTCACGGGCGGCGGAGGCGACGCCGGACATGGCGGCGTCGATGTTGTCGAAGAGGGCCTTGCGCGAGGCACCGCTGAAGTCGAAGGCGCCGGTCTTCACCAGGTGCTCGAGCACGCGCTTGTTGAGGGCGCGGGCGTCCACGCGGGAGATGAAGTCGTCGAAGTCGCGGAACGGGCCGTTCTTGTCGCGCTCCTCGATGATCTTCTGCGCGGCCTGCTCGCCGACGCCCTTGATGCCGGCCAAGCCAAAACGAATCGAAGATTCGTTTTGGCTGGCGGGTGAGGGGTTCAGGGTGATGGGCGATGGGGGTTCGGAGGCCAATGGCCTATCGCCCATGGCCTTTGGCCCCCGGAACACCGGCGTAAACATCTCGCGACTCTCATTCACATCCGGGCCGAATACTTTCAGCCCCATCGACTCACATTCGGCGATGAAGTGGGCGACCTTTTCGGAGTTGCCGAGCTCGGAGCTGAGCATGGCGGCCATGAACTGGACGGGGTAGTTCGCCTTGAGGTAGCCGGTCTGGAAGCTGAGGACGGCGTAGGCGGCGGAGTGGGACTTGTTGAAGCCGTAGCCGGCGAACTTGTTGAGGATGTCGAAGATCGTGTTGGCGGTCTTTTCGTCGATGTTGTTCGTGGTCTTGGCGCCCGCGACGAACTTGTCGCGTTCCTTGGCCATGGCGTCGGCGTCCTTCTTGCCCATGGCGCGGCGCAGCATGTCGGCGCCGCCGAGCGTGTAGCCGGCGATGATCTTGGCGGCCTCCATGACCTGCTCTTGGTAGACCATGACGCCGTAGGTTTCGCGGCAGACCTCCTCGAGGAGCTTGTGCGGGAACTTGACGGTGCTGGGGTCCTTCTTGCCGCGCACGTAGTCGGGAATCCACTCCATCGGGCCGGGGCGGTAGAGGGCGATGAGGGCGACGATCTCGTCGATGGAAGAGAGGCTGATCTGCCGGCAGAGCGCCTGCATGCCGGTGGATTCCAGCTGGAACACACCGGTGGTGCGGCCGGTGTTGAGCAGGGCGTAGGTCTTGGCGTCCTCGAACCCGACGGCTTCGAGGTCGAACTTCGGGTCGGCCGTGCGGTGGATGTTGTCGAGGGCGTCGGCGATGACGGTGAGCGTCTTGAGGCCGAGGAAGTCCATCTTCAGCAGGCCGAGCTTCGACACGGCGTTCATGTCGTACTGCACGGTGACGTCGCCTTCCTGCTCGGTGAGGGGGACAAATTCCTCGAGCGGGCGGTCGGTGATGATGATGCCGGCGGCGTGCTTGCCGGTGTTGCGCACCATGCCCTCGAGAACGAGGGCCTGGTCCCAGATTTTCTTGGTGGACGGGTTTTTCGCGATCTCGTCGCGGAGCTCGGCGGATTTCTTCTGCGCGTCGGCGAGCGAGATGTTGAGCTCGTCAGGGATCATCTTCGCGAGCCGGTCGGCCTCGGCGTAGGGCAGGTTGTGCACACGCGAGACGTCGCGGATGACCATCTTGGCGCCGAGGGTGCCGTAGGTGATGATGTTGGCGACGCAGTCGTTGCCGTATTTCTGGCGGACGTAGTCGATGACCTCGCCGCGGCGGCGCATGCAGAAGTCGATGTCGAAGTCCGGCGGCGAGACGCGCTCGGGGTTGAGGAAGCGCTCGAAGAGGAGCTTGAAGCGCAGCGGGTCGAGGTTGGTGATGCCGAGCAGGTAGGCGACGATGCAGCCGGCGCCGGAGCCGCGGCCGGGGCCGACGGGGATGTTCTGCTTTTTCGCCCAGTCGATGAAATCCCAGACGACGAGGAAGTAGTCGATGAAGCCCGTCTTCCCGATGATCGACAGCTCGAAGTCGAGACGCTCGACGAGGGTTTGGCCGAGGGTGGGATCGGCGGCTTTCCCCGGTGAGCTGTAATCGACCCCATAGCGTCTTTTCAGGCCGGCGATGCAGAGGTCGCGCAGGTAGCCGGAGCGGTCGGTTTTGACCTCGGGGGGCAGGGGGTATTTCGGGTAGCGCTCGCTGCCCTTGGGGAACGGGATGGCCAGCTCGCACATCTCGGCGACGAGCTGGGTGTTGAGGACGGATTCCGGCACCTCGCTGAAGACCTTGGCCATCTCGTCGCGGGACTTGAGGTAGAACTGCGACCCGTCGAAGCGCATGCGCTTCTCGTCCTCAATCTTCGAGCCGGTCTGGATGCAGAGCATGGCATCGTGCGGGCCGGAGTCGGAGTTGTTAACGTAGTGGACGTCATTCGTGCAGATGACCTTGAGCTTGAACTCCTCGGCGAGCTTGAGGAGGTCGGGGATGATCTTGCGCTGCTCGGCGATGCCGTGGTCCTGGATCTCGACGAAGTAATTCTCGCGGCCGAAGATCTCGACGAAGCGGGCGAGGGCGGTGCGCGCGTCCTCGTAGCGGTCGTGCAGCAGGTGCTGCGGGACGAGCGAGGCGAGGCAGCCGGTGAAGCCGATCAGGCCGTTGGCGTACTTCGCGAGGGTCTCGAGGTCGGTGCGCGGCTTGTAATAGAAACCCTTCAGGTGGGCGTCGGAGACGAGCTTCAGGAGGTTCTGGTAGCCGGTGAGGTTCTTGGCGACGAGGCCGAGGTGGAAGATGGTTTTGCCGTCGTCGTCGGAGCGGCCGTGTTTCTCGAGGCGGGAGGTTTCGACGAGGTAGAGCTCGCAGCCGATGATGGGCTTGATGCCCTTGGACTTGGCGGTGTTGTAGAACTCGATCGCGCCGTAGAGATTGCCGTGGTCGGTGAGGGCGAGGGCGGGCATGCCGAGTTCCACGGCCCGGTCCATGAGGCGGTCGATGCGGCAGGCGCCATCGAGGAGGCTGTAGTCGCTGTGGACGTGGAGATGGACGAAATTTTTATCTGCGGCCGGCACGGAGGGACTTAACCAAGCCCAACGGCGGGCATGCGCAAGGGCGGAAATAAAGCGGACCCAACCCCAGATATCTTACCGGAGGAAACGGAGGGAACAGAGGCGAGAGGCGGCGGATTTTCTCCCGGTTACCTCGGTTGCCTCCTGTAAAAACCGGCCCGAAAACGTCCCAAAAAACGCCATTGACGCACGGCTCCGGGCTTGGCCTATTTGTCAGCTTTTCCTTTCACAAACACGTCCGTACCCATGTCCATCGAAATCAAGATCCGTAAGAACGAGCCGGTTGACCGTGCGCTTCGCCGCATGAAGAAGAAGCTCGATCGCGAGAATATCATCAAGGGCACCCGCGCCAAGCGCTACTACGAGAAGCCCTGCGAGAAGCGCCGCCGCAAGGAGAAGGTCCAGGCCTTCACCCAGATGCTCCGCCGCCGTTACGCCGAGTAATTATTCGCTAACAGCGATTTAGGAAACTTTCACCGCGCCTCCGGACTCCGGGGCGCGGTTTTTTGTGCTCAATCCGTTGGGAGCCCTTCGGCCTCGCTCAGGGCCCTCAGTCTGTCGACCGGGCAGTATCTGAACCTAATTTTTTTTGTGGTCCAATTGGATGAGGGCTGGCTTCGTCATGGCCGTGGATCGCGCCAAACCGACCCTTTCCCTCTCCACCAGCTGGTGTTCGTCCCGGCATACGGACGGCTATGCCATGGTGCAGGAGATGGCCGGACTGGGATTTGGGCACGTCGAGCTGAGCCATGGCATTCGGATCACCCTGGTGCCGGGCATCCTCCGGGCGGTGGAGGAGGGGATGGTTAAAATCGGCTCCACTCACAATTTCTGCCCGTTGCCGACCGGGGTAAACCACGCGGCACCCAATTTATTCGAGCCTTCGGCACCGGATGCGCGCGAACACGAGCAATGGCTGCGACACACCCGGCGCTCGATCGACTTTGCGGTGCAGGTGAAGGCGCGGGTGCTGGTCTGCCACCTGGGGAGCGTGCCGTTTTCCTGGTTCAATCCGGAGAAGGCGCTTGAGCGCTACATAGACCAGCATGCCGGCGGGGTGCTGACGGCCGACCCGGCCTACGAGGCGCTGCTGGCCAAGTCGCTCGCGAAGCTGCGCAAGAAGATGGGGCCGTACTGGGCGGCGACGCAGGCCAGCGTGAGGGAGATTTTTGGGTACGCGGCCGAGAAGGGCGTAAAGCTGGGGTTCGAGAACCGCGAGGGATTCGTCGAGCTGCCGCTGGACGCGGATTATCCGGCGTTTATGGCGGGGCTGCCGGCGGATGCGCCGGTGGGCTACTGGCATGATACGGGCCACGCGGATCTGAAGCAGACCAGGGGGCTGCTCGACCACCGGGCGCATCTGGAGACGATGGCGCCGCGATTGATCGGCTTCCATCTGCACGACGTGAACGCCGCGGGTCGCGATCACCAGGCGGTGGGCGAAGGGAAAATCGATTTTGCGATGGTCAGCCGGTTCTGGCGGCCGGAGCACCTGCTGGTGCTGGAGCTGAGTCCGCGGCTGCCGGTGGAGGCAGTGGTGAGCTCGAAGGCGAAGATTGAAGCGCTGATGTAGCGAGTCGGCTGGGCCTCTTCGCCCTGAGTTATCGCTAAAACGCCAAAGAGCGAAAACACCGGGAAATCGCTGCTCAGGTATGAGTCTTCGCGTTTTCGCCCCTTAGCGCTTTTGCGCTCAACTATTTCTGCGACGTGAAGAGTTCGGCGATCACGTCCTCGAGGGGGACCTCCTCGATGGTGATGTCGGCGACGGGACCGGTGCTGAGAATTTCCTGCGAGACGGCCACGACGTTGTCGCCCGCCACGGTGACCGTGAATTTGTTGCCGTCATCGGAGCGGACGGTGGTGCCGAAGGCCGACTTCCACGTCTCGGGAAATGCATTGCCCTGCTGGCGGTCGGCGGCGGCGAGCGCGGGCTCAAAGGTGATGATCTTTTTGCGCGCGCCGCCGGCGTTCTCCAGCTGGGCGAGGGCGCCGTCGTAGATCTTGGCGCCGCGGTGGATGACGATCACGCGTTCGCAGAGTTCCTTGATGTCGGCCATGTAGTGGCTGGTCAGGAGGATGGTGACGCGGTGCTTGCGGTTGTAATCGCGCAGGAACTGGCGGACCGCGCGCTGCGACACGACGTCGAGACCGATGGTCGGTTCGTCGAGGAAGAGCACGCGTGGGCGGTGCACGAGGGCGGCGATGAGCTCCATTTTCATGCGTTCGCCGAGGGAAAGCTCGCGGACCATGACGTTGAGCTTTTTCTCCACGCCCAAGAGGGAGACGAGCTCGTCGAGAGAGGTTTTAAACTCGGCGGCCGGGATGCCGTAGATCGCGCGGAGGAGGTTGAACGACTCGATGGCGGGGAGGTCCCACCAGAGCTGATTCTTCTGGCCGAGGACGAGGGCGAAGATCCGGCGGTAGGCGTTCTCGCGCTTGGTAGGGTCGAAGCCGGCGACGCGGGCGGTGCCGCTGGTCGGGTAGATGAGGCCCGAGAGCATTTTCAGCGTGGTGGTCTTGCCGGCGCCATTGGGGCCAAGGAAGCCGACGAACTCGCCCTCGGCGATGTCGAAGGAAATGTCCTTGGCGGCGGCGGTCTCCTCGAACTCGCGGTGGAAGAGGCCCTTCACGCCGCCCCAGAAACCGGGCTGTTTCTTGTAGGTGCGGAAAACGCGGGTGAGGTTACGGACTTCGATCATCGGAGAGTGCCAGACTGGAGCCAGAAGCCGGTGGGCGTCAACTGGCGGGAACCTGGGCGGTGTCGAGGGCGGCAAGGAAATGGTCCAACGGCTCGTAGTGCGGCAGCACGTGGGAGACACCGAGGGTGCGGAGGCGGTGGGCTTGGGCATCGCGGCCGATGCCGATCAGCGGCCAGGAGAGCTCACGGCAGGCTTTCACGTCCCAGGCGCCGTCCCCGACGTAGACGATGCGGTCGAACTCGAGCACATCGTAGTGGGCGCGGGCGCGGGCCAGCGCAGTTTGCATGATCGCGGTGCGGACATGGGAGACGTCGCAATAGGCGGAGGGAAGTTTTTCAAACGGGATGCGGGCGCTCCGGAGTTTGTGGTGGGCGGTGAGTTGCCAGTCGCCGGAGGCAATGGCGACGGCGTGGCCGGCATCGAGGACGGACTGAACGCTGGCGGCGGCGCCGGCGATCTCCACGGTGCGCTTGTTCCGGCTCTCGGCCATATCACGCATCAGTTCGACGAGCTTGTGCTGGACGGCGCGGTCCTCCTCGGGCGTGGGACCGTGGCCGCGCGCGGTGCGAAGGATTTCCATCAGGCAGCCGTTGGAACTGGCGTGAGGATAAGATTCCCAGTCGGTGACGATGTTCGTCAGCCCGAGTGCCTGCTCGACGGCTTGCACATAGCAATTGTCGTCGAGGCTGACCGAGTCGGTCAGCGTCCCGTCCATGTCGAACATCACCAGCTTCATCAGTGGCCGAGCTTGGTGTAGTCGAGGACGGTGTGGCTGATCAGGCCGGCGGCGAGGCAGGCGCGGTCGGTGAGGGGCTCGCGGGGGGAGACGTCCTCGCCGATGCGCCAGATGAGGCGGTGAGTGCCATCATCGTCGCGGGGGCTGAACAGGCCGGGCACAAAGAGCCGGGCGGGCACCGTCTGCCGCAGAGGGGTGTCGGAGCGGCACTGGGCGGGGAAGTTGATGTTGTGGATCGTGAAGCTGTGTTTCGGGATCGCGGCGAGGCACTTGGGCGTCAGGGCGGCAGCGTGGGCGGCGGAAATTTTCAGGGTGGCGGCCAGTTCGGGACCCGGAATGCCGCGTTCCTTCAGCAGGTTGTAGGTTTCCTCGGTGACGTCCTGGGAAAACGCGACGGCAGGCAGGCCGTGAATGGCGGCTTCCCACGCGCCGGCGACGGTGCCGCTGGCGAGAATGAAGCCGAGGGAGGCGTTCATGCCGACGTTGATGCCGCTGACGACGCCGTCGACGGGGGTGCCGGGAATGAGGTGGGCGATGGCGATGTTGACGCAGTCGCTCGGGGTGCCGTCCACCATCCACGTCGGGCAGCCGAAGCCGCGGTTGACGGCGGCGGAGCGGACGGGCTTGGCGCGGGTCTTGGAGGCGCCGGTCCAGCTCTGCTCGGTGACGGGGGCGACGACGTTCACCTCGTGGCCGGTCTTTACGAGAGCGGCGACGAGTTCATCGAGGAAGACGCTCTCGATGCCGTCGTCGTTGGTGACCAGGAGTTTCATGGAAGGCGGAAAGCTGTAAGCGTTACGCGGAAAGCTGTAAGCCTAAAAAATGAGAATTTGCGCGAGGGTTAAACCCGGAAAACACGAGTCACATGTGCCGTACCCGCAGCTCTGCAGGGGTAATAAAATGGAATGACCGGCTCCAGACGCCCGATCAATGGCGCCCTTCGGTGCGGGCTACTTCCGTGCCGTTCGTCAGGACCGTGAACCGGCAAATAATGAGTAGAAGAAGATAGAAAAATAGAATCTCGTATGCGCGCTAAGCCGTGCATAATTATTCTGGGGCATGTTACCAATTGACCACAACAAGCTGCTAACGAACTCGTTGTTTGGAGAACTTTATGCTGACTATAGTTTTCCCTTATCGGTGACGAACTCCGCAAATCGCTTCATATATGTGAACCGGGCGTTCGAGAAGTTCTACCAATATTCTGCCAAACAATTGATCGGGCTATCTCCCGCGATCCTGGTTCATGGGACGGTTTCCGTGGCCCAGGCGAAGAGAATCCATAGCTGCTTGAACGGCAAAAATGGGCATTGGGAGGGGGTGCTGACCAGCCGGATGGCGGGAGGGGAATCACTCGTGATTTATCTCCTGGCGCTGGCGTTGAAACCACTGGACTGGGAATTGCCCAGCGCCTTTGTCGGGTTGTCCTGCCCGGAGAGAGACCGCTTGAAGCTGATCTCATCTCTATTGGGGCATGTGGCTCTCCTCGGGCTGAAAAATGCCTCCACCCGCGCGGAGTTGCAGCCACTGCCCTCGGTCAACGCCCGGGGACAGCGACGCAATGAGATCATCCGGCTTACCCTGCTCGGGTATACGACAAAGGAAGTGGCTCAATTCATGAATATCTCCGCTAGCACGGTGGCCAACGTTAAGTGGAAAAACCGCCAACTATAACATAATGAAAAAGCCTGAGAGCGCGGATTGGTCTGAAAAGGGCTCGAAACCCAATTCCATTGCCGAGATGTTGGTGGCTCGCGGCACTCCGCCATTGCGAGTCTATGAAGCCGTGCATCGGCGTTTGTTTGGCTGGCACGTCAGTGGCCTGCGCAGGATCTCACTGTTGATCAACGGCGTCTCCAATTCGGCAGAGTGGGAATTGGTGAAGGAACTCGCGAACAGCCGATCCTCGTCTGATGCTGAGAATTGTTATCAGGAATATCGGATCAATCCACTTCGCTCAACCGGACTCTTCTACGTCCTTTTCTGCCAGCCTTCCCGAAAAAGAGTGCTTGCCGCCTTTCGTGGCATCCGGGGCTAGAATCCGACCTGGTGATCGGATTGACCACGCTCGGTAACGGAAATCATGAACGCAGGAGCCATTCGCGCACGCACGTACCGGAAATCCGGTAGACGGCCTGGTTGCAACCCTTGGACTACATGCATGAATCGAAATATTCAGCCGGTTGATCCAACCCATCAAGAGGTACGCACCTAAGCGGTTGGAAGAGTTAGGTGTTAAAACCGCCGGGAAATAGCGGCTTAATTATAGAAAAAGTAATTCATGATAAAAAATGTAGACACAAAAAGGATAAAAATTATTGTAACTCAAGAAGCTCTATTACCATTGCTTCA
>CAIMAQ010000102.1 GCA_903839035.1 uncultured Opitutia bacterium | reverse complement strand
TGGATCATTTGGCGGCCTCCGTGGGGTCGATCTTTTTGCTCAGCACGATCACGCCGAGCATGGCGATCAGGAGCAGGAAACCCATGATCTGCACCGGCAGCAGGTAGGTGGTGAAGAGCTGGTAGGCGTAGGGCTTGAGCGCGGCGCCGACTCCGGAGGCGTAGTTGGGGTTGGGGGCGTCGAGGTGGCCGCGGGTGGCAAAGGAGCAGAGGCCGACCGCGAGCAGGCCGGCGGCGATGACCGCGGCCACGGTGGAGAGGCGCTTGAAGCTGACCGCCGACTTCCCCTGCACGTCGAGCAGCATGATGATGAAGAGGAACAGCGCGACGACCGCGCCCGCGTAGACCAGCAGCAGCAGGAAGGCCAGGAGGTAGGCGTCGAGCTGGACGAAGAGCCCCGCCACGCCGACGAGGCAGAGCAGGAAACACATCGCCGCGTTGACGGCGTTCTTGTTCACGACGGTGCCCACGGCGCAGATGACCGTGAAGATCGCGAAGAAATCGAAGAGGAAGGAGCCCATGGGTCAGTGCGTGTTGCCGTGCTCGGCGGCGGCTTTTTTCTTGTCCCACTTGAGGTGCGGGTCGGGCAGCGTGCCACCCAGCTCATAAAGGCGGTCCTTGTGATTGACCATCTCGGCGCGGGTGTAGCCGGACATTGAGTACTGGTTCTGCAGGAAAATCGCCTCCTCGGGACAGACCTCCTGGCACAGGCCGCAGTAGATGCAGCGGAGCATGTCGATCTCGAAGGCCTGCGGGGCCTTCTCGACCTGCGCAGTGGGCGCATCGGCGGGAATTTCCCCGGGCGTGATGCGGATGGCCTTGGGCGGGCAGACGAACTCGCAGAGCTGGCAGGAGACGCATTTCTCGCGGCCGTTCGGGTCCTTCACGAGCGTTGGCACGCCGCGGTAACCGGGCGGGATGGCCGGGCGCTGCTCGGGATACTCCATCGTCTCGATGGGCCGGAGAAGGCGCGCGAACGTCGTCTTCAGCCCACTGAGGATCGCGGGCAGATACGTGCGTTCGGCCAGCGAGAGGGGTTTACGTTCGAGAGGGATGATGGCCATGGGCGGAAAGGAAGAAACGGGGAAAGGCAGAAAGGGAAGACGGGCGGTGGGTCTGCGGAATGGTTTCTTCTTTCTCCTTTCGTATTTTAACGGGTTTGCACCCAGGCGATGGCGAGCGCGTAGAAGATGAGGTTGGCGATGGCGAGCGGCAGGAGCTTCTGCCAGCCGAGCTTCATGACCTGGTCGTAGCGGAAACGCGGGACAGTCCAGCGCACCCACATGAAGAAGAAGATGACGACGAGGACCTTGCCGAGGAAGAGGGCGATCGAGAGCACGCCGACAAACAGCGGATGCACCACAAACGCCGCGCCGCCGAGGCTGTGCAACCAGGCGACGAAGTCCGCGAGCGGGAGCCACGGCAGCGGATTCCAGCCGCCGAGGAACAGCAGCGTGAACACGCCCGAGCCCACCAGCATGTGCGAGTACTCGGCCACGAAGAAGAGGGACCACTTGAACGCGCCGTACTCCGTGTGGAAGCCGCCGACGAGGTCGGACTCGGACTCCGGCATATCGAACGGCTGGCGGTTCGTTTCGGCGAAGAGCGAAATCAGGAAGATCGCAGCCGACAGCGGCATCAGGAAAATAAACCAGGTGCCACCCCAGAAGCCGGGCAGGCTCTGGAACTCGACCACCTTCGCGAGGCTCATCGTGCCGGGCGTGCCGGGGGCGTTGATCCAGAGGAACACCGGCACCACGGAGAGCGTCATCGAGAGCTCGTACGAGATCAGCTGCGCCGAGGCGCGGACGCTGCCGAGGAACGGGTACTTCGAATTGGAGGCCCAACCGGCGAGGATGAGCGAGTAGACGCCGAGCGACGAAACCGCGAAAACGGCGAGCAGGCCGACATCCACGTTGGCGAGGACGAGCGGGATGGCGTGGCCGGCGCCGTCAAAGTACGCGCCAAACGGCACGACGGTGACGGTGGTGAACGCGGGCATCATCGCGAGCGCGGGCGCGAGGACGAAGTAGAGCTTGTTCACGTGGCCGGGGACCGGCTCCTCCTTGAAGAGGAACTTCGCGCCGTCGGCCATCAGGTGGAACACGCCGAGCCGCTGCAGGAACCTGCCGAGGAAGGGAACGTAGGCGAACCACGGCACGATGGCGCGGTTGGGGCCGGGGCGACCCTGCATCCAGGCGGACACCTTGCGCTCGGCGAGCGAGCACGCGCCGGCGAGCGGGAAGATGACCAGGATCACCGCGAGGCCCTTGATGAGGCCCTGGATGACCGGGTTGAGGTTGAAGAAAAAGTCGAACATGGCGCGCGTCAGGTCAGGCGGTCACGACGGCCGCCTGGGCCGCAGGTTTGAAGTGCAGGGTCTCACCCTCGACGAAGGACAGCGCGGCCCACGGTGTGGCATCGAGCAGCAGGCCGGTCTCGGGGAGGTTGGCGAAGGTCACCGTGCCCAAGGCCGGGACTTCGGCGGAGAGCGCCTTCCAGAGCGGGTTGAGGTCCGACGGAGCGGCGCCACCGGTGGCCGCGACCAGCTTCGACAGCACAACGAGATCGTCCGTCGCGCCGCTGACGCCGGGGACGACCTTGAGGAATTTCTGGAGGCGGAACTGCTGGTTCACGAACGTGCCGCTCTTTTCGAAGACCGTCAGCGTGGGCAGCACAACCTTGGCGGTCCCGCTGGTGGCGTTGGCGTGCGTGCCGAGATAAATGACAGCGACCTTCGCGAGCTGCGTCGCATTCAAGCCGGCGGCGAAGAGGTCTTCACCAACGGAAACGACCGTCTTGACCTGGCCGGCATCGATGGCAGTGCCCAGGGCGGCGAGCTGGGCCGTGGGGAGAGCCGGGATGAGCCCGGTAACGAGCGCACCGCGGACGTTCGGGTTGCGGTCGGCGGAGACGAGAATCTTGTCGCCCTGCCCTACCCGGCTGACGAGGTGCGTCGAAGCTGAAAGCGCGGTGGCGAGTTTCTTGGTGAGGAACTGCTCCTCAACCGTGCTGCGGCCGGAGCCGACGATGGCGACGGCACCCGCGGCGGACTTGAAGAGTTCGCCCGCGGCGTGGACCGCGATGTCCAGCGCGCTGTCGGCGCCGTTGACCTTCACGGCGGTGAGCCGGTCGGCGGCCGTGACCGCCTTGTAGAGCACGCGACCGCTGTCGGCCATCCAGGTGTCGTTCACCTCATCGTTGCGGCGCGGGGTGAGACGGTAGATGACGCCCTCGCGGGACCAGGCGACGGTGTTGGCGCCGACGCTGGACTCGGGGTCGATCGAGTTCGTCTGCTTGAGGAACCAGACGCGCATCTTGAAGCGGAAATCCGTGCTCGTGAGCGCGCCGACGGGGCAGATGTCGACGGTGTTGAGCGAGTAGTTGTTCTCCAGCTTCTTACCCGGATAGCAGGTCAGCGTGGAATAGCTGCCGCGGTCGATGAAGCCGAGGACATCGTCCTTCGCGATCTCCTTGGAAAAGCGGATGCAGCGCGAGCAGAGGATGCAGCGCTCGTCATCGAGCATGACACGCGGCCCGAGCAACGTGCGCTTTGGCTTCACGTTCTTCTGCTCGATGAAGCGCGAGTAGCCGCGGCCGTAGCCGGTGGACTGCTCCTGGAGCTTGCACTCGCCGGCTTGGTCACAGATCGGGCAGTCGAGCGGGTGGTTGATGAGGAGGAACTCCATCACGCCCTCGCGGCAGTCCTTCACCTGGGGCGTCTGCGTGCGGATGTGCAGGCCGGCGCTGGCGTTGGTCGCGCAGCCGATCTGGGGGCGCGGGATCCAGTTGATCTTCTGCTTGCCCGTGGCCGGGTCCATCACCGGCGCCTTGGTGGCGGGATCGACGGCCGGCAGGCCCATTTCGATCAGGCACATACGGCAGTTGCCCACGATCGTGAGCTTCGGATGGTAGCAATAATGCGGCACGTCCACGCCGACCTGCCGGGCGGCCTCGATCACATTCATGCCCTTCGGCACGGCGATCTCCTTGCCGTCGATGTTGACGGTGACGAGCTCAGGTTTGGCGGGGGCGATCATTTCAGAAAGGATAGGTTAGCCCACGGAACACACGGAAGGATTGGTCAGGCTGGTTTTCATTCTGTGGGTTCCGTGTGTTCCGTGGGCAAAAATCAGACGAGCGTGGTGGCGGCGGGCGGGGCGGTTTTCTTGGCTTCGGCGTAGCCCTTGAACTCGTCGCCGAACTTCGCGACGTAGCTCTGGGTCGGCCAGGCGCAGGCCTCGCCGAACGCGCAGATGGTGCGGCCGGCGATCTGGTCGGCGACGGACTTGAG
>CAIMAQ010000101.1 GCA_903839035.1 uncultured Opitutia bacterium | reverse complement strand
CCGCACCCGTCCCGACGCCGACGGCAATCAACACCATCTGATTCAGATTACCGTCTACCGCGAGGGCATGCCCTCCGGCCAGACCATTTTCGAAGGCGACAACCTGGAACTGGGGCTGCTGGTCTACCGGCCGGTGTGTGAACTGGCCTTCACCTACGAGCCGTCGAACGGCGTCATCGAGGTGGTGGCCCAGCAGAAGCCGAAGCGCGAGGACCTCGTCAAACTGTTCGCGGCGGCGCTGCTCGACCAGACCATTGAGGGCGAGCGCATTCCGTTGCGCCAGTTCGATCTCTCGGTCTTCATGACCGAGCGGGAATTCCCGACCGATCCCCAGGATGGCATTGTTGACGTCCGCCTGCGTCTGGTCAAGTTTGTGCATCATGAAAGCCGCAACCTCGTCACCATCGAGGCGCGCAATGAAGGGGAAACGGTTCATGCCGCCGCCCAGCGGATGTTCCGTGACCGCAATCCCTTCACGGTGGGCGATTTCGACATTTGCGAGGTGGTGCTGGCGGTCAAATTCCGTCCCGACCGCTTCAGCGCCCGCGGCAAGACCGTCGCCGTCAAGCTGCGTCATCCAAACGGTTGCGATCTCAAGGATAAGACCGACAAGGAGCGCAAGCTCGGGGAGAAATACCTGCGCCTCTGGGGCGTTCTGAAGGAGATCGCCCTTGCTTGAGGTTTCTCCCCGGACGTTTCGGTACCTGCTGGTCATGGCGGATTCGGAATACATGGGAGCCGTCGCCGAGGTCATCGCGGACAAGGCCGGGGATGAAACCCCGGCCCTGATGGCGGCTGGTCTGCTGGTTCCCGGCCCCAACCTGGACAGCATCAAGGCTTGGCCGGGAGACGATGAATACCGGCCTATCCTCGAGGCTGATGAGGTCAACCGCACGGTCACCTGCTTTCATCCCGATGTCGGGTTCGTCACCGTCTCCGACGAATGTCTTCGGACCTGGCGCCTGGACCCGAACAAGCTGGTGGAACTCATCGGCCGCCAGCTTGGTTTGCCGGCGTCGTTCCGGCCGACAGCGCTGGCCAGCGGCCTGCTCTGGAGCCTGGGCGCGCCGCGTCTCGGCCGTAACAACGTTCCGGTGCTGTTTGCTCGCACACTGGGCAACGAGGATGCGCGGCTGCGAATCCGCTCGGAACTGGAGTTGCTCGCAGGCAGCAAGCCCTCGGTGCTCCTCACCCCGGCTCTCCGTGTTCCAGCCGATCTCACCTTGCCGATGGTCTCGAAGGTGGTGCCGATGGTCGAGGTGCTGGATCGCACCAGCGACATCGCCCGCCTGGATACCGCGCGCCTCGCCGCCATCGCCGGTCTCAGCCGCCCGATCGCGGCACGTCCCGAACTGCCGGTGGAGTGTGAAGAAGACGGCCACTGGATCAGAATTCATCATAAGACTCATCATTTCGGCGGCAAACAGGCAGACGTGATCCGCCGGCTTTACGATGCTTGGGCAAATGGCGAGGACTGGCTGCGCGAGCAAGAAGTATTGGAGTCTATTGAGAGTAAATGCGCTAAATTCAAGGAGTTGTTCAAGGGCAACTCCAATTGGAGTGAGGTGGTTGAGGTTCAGCGAGGCAACTGCCGTCTGCGGGTTGACAAGGCAGCCTGAAGGGCCGGCGCAAAGATCGCCAAGCGGGCTGTTTTGATTCCTCCCGGATTTCCTCCCTTTCTCCTCCCTGGTTCCTCCCCCGACGTTTGTCATCCTCCCGGCAGGTTTTCACACCGGCCGGAAGGAAACGGCAATGTCCCTCACTCATTTGGACCAGAACGAGCTGTGCCGCCGCTGGCGTCTCAGCCCGTACACCCTGGAACGCTGGCGCTGGCTTGGCCAGGGTCCGCGGTTCCTCAAGATCGGCGGCAAGGTCCTCTACCGCCTGGAAGAT
>CAIMAQ010000100.1 GCA_903839035.1 uncultured Opitutia bacterium | reverse complement strand
TGATCCAGATGGAGGGCACGGTTGAGGACATCCACCACACGATCCACGCGCATCCGACGCTCAGCGAAGCCGTGATGGAGTCGGCGGCGGCGACGATGGGTGAGGCGATCCATATCTGAGGACAAAGCGTGCAAGCGTTGGCACAGGCATTCCTCATTGGGTGTGGGATGCTGGGCCTGTTATTCACTACGCCCATAGCGATCTACACTTGGATCGCACATCGCTCATTTGGGGGCGATATCTTGAAAAACGAGCGCCAATGGCTCTGGGCGCCCTTGGCATTTCTGATTGCCCTTGCCGTTGGATTAATTTGGCGACGAGTCACCAAGCGTCGCGAGCTGCCACGTCCGGCGTGGAAATTGACCGAAGACGGCACAACCGGTATCTGAACTGGCTCGCCAAGTCGTAGCTGCCTCGATGGTGGTCTGGCCCGCCTACACCCTCTGGACGTGGGTTACGTCGTGGCAGTCTTCTGGCCGCTGCCGCGGCGGCAAAGACTGGTGCGAGCGCTGGGAATCGAACCCAGATCTATGGCTTCGGAGGCCACTACACTATCCATTGTGCTACGCTCGCAGGAAAGAAACGCCCGCAAAATCCCCGTCGCGGCGGGGCCTGTCGAGCGCAAAGACGGCCGGGACCGGCTTACTCCGCCGGTTCCCGCGTGAACCGGTGGACGAAGAAATAGTAGATCACGCCCAACACGGCCAGCGCGCCGACCGCCCAGATCGTGATCCGGTGCAGTTCACCGTTCATCAACGCCGCATCCTTGCCGGCCTGGATGCCGACCCAGCAGAGGACGGTGCACCAGACGGCGGAACCGAGGATCGTGAAGACGGAGAACTTGAAGTAGTTCATCCGCACGATGCCGGCGGGAATGCCGATGAGGTGGCGCACGACCGGGAGGAGGCGTGAGGCGAAGATGCCGAAGCTGCCGAAGCGGGCGGCCCAGCGTTCGGCCTGTTCCACCTTGGCCGCGGGGACGAAGAAAAATTTACCGTAGCGCAGCACGAGCGGGCGGCCGGCCCAGCGGGAGAGCCAGTACATCACGGTCGCGCCAATCCAGGAGCCGAGCGCGCCGGCGATGACGATCCCGAGGAAGGTCATGTTGCCGGACTTCTGCGCGGCGATGATGGCGGGCGGGATGATCAGTTCGCTGGGGAGCGGAATGATCGAGCTCTCGATCGCCATCAGCAGCACGATCAGCGGGTAGCCGCCGGTCGCGAGGGATTGGTTGTACCAGTCGAAAAGGCCTTTGAAGAGGTCGTGCATGGGCGAAAAAAAAGGCAGGCAACCGAGGGCTGCCTGCCGAAAGGGGAGAGCCGTGGCTCAGACGTCGGGCTTGGTCTTACGGAGACCCTGGACGCGATCGCCGGCTTTCCATTGACCACGCTTTTTGAGCAGGTCGACGCGCTCGAACCGCTTGAGCACGTTGCGTTTAATGACGAGACCGGAGACACCTTGGAGGGATTTGTGCTGTGACATGGTAGTAAAAGGGATGATTGCGACTCGCTAAAGGGGCCACTTGGTAGGGCTCGCCCCCGCCCATGACAAGTATTTTTCTCCCACGCGCTCGGCCCGCACGACGATCCACTCCGGTGTGGCGTAGGGATGATGCCCCAGGACATGGGTTTCCAATGCCGGGAGCTTGTTAGGCAGGCACTTAAGACAGAGACGGAACTCTTCGGTGCGTTCCGGGCGGTCCTGCCAGTTGTAAAACGAGACAATCGGCCCCTCGACCTGCACGCAGGCCGCCAGGCCGAGGGACACGACCTCGGTGGCGAGTTTTTCGGCTTCGGCACGCGTGGCCAAGGTTGTCCAAGCGATGAACATGCGGCAGCGTTTCCGCAGGAGGGAGGGCGGGGCAAGCCGGGAAATTGACCCTTGACGCATCGTGGGCCCAGCCTACTTCTAACCGTTTCACCGCAGCCATCCGCCCAAGCCATGAGAGACGATTACATCAAAGACGCGCTCAAGATCATTCCCGATCCGAACATGCTCATCAACGTGGTTTCCCGCCGCGTGAAGCAGCTCCGCCGCGGCAACCGCCCGCTGGTCGAGTCGCTCGAGAAGCTCTCGGCCGAGGATACCGCCCTGCGCGAGATCAGCGAAGGCAAGATCAGCTACGAAGTGAGCGAAGCCTGAGCGGCGGACGAGATTCGACTTTTTACAGGCGGCCCGTTCTGCTGTTGAGCAGACCCGGAGCCGCCTTTTTCATGTCCCGGTCCCACCCATGAGCGCGCAAAAGAAAGACGCCAAACGTTACACGGAGGTGCGCAACGCCAAGGCGCTGCGGGACTACTTCGTGGACGAACGCTTCGAGGCCGGCATCGCGCTCCAGGGCACCGAGGTGAAGTCCATCCGCGCCGGTAAGGCGCAGATCAGCGACGCATTCGGCAAGGTCGAGCGCGGCGAGGTCTGGCTGCACAACGTGCACATCGACCAGTATGCGTTCGGCAACATCAACAACCACGACGCCCGCCGCACCCGGAAACTGCTGCTGCACGCGCACCAGATCCGGAAGATCGCCCAGGCGCTCGGCACGAGCGGTCGCGCGCTCGTGCCGCTCCGCATGTATTTCAAGGATGCCCTGGTGAAGGTCGAGGTCGCACTCTGCACCGGCAAAAAGCTCTTCGACAAGCGCGAGACACTGAAGAAGCAGGCCGTGACCCGCGATCTGGACAAGAGTTTGAAATTCCGCCGCTGATGAAACCAGGACGCGACACTGTCACGGTCCGCGTGCCCGGCAGCACGTCGAATTGCGGCGCGGGCTTCGACACGCTCGGGCTGGCGCTTTCAATCTACAACCGCGTGACCCTCACCCGCGCCACCGGCGCCGCGCCGGTGCCCGAACGACCGGCTGACGGGCGGGCCCAGGCGATGGTGGCGGAGACGGCGGCGCTCTTTTTCCAGACAGCGAAACGGGCGCCGGTGGGTTTTCGTTATCGCATCGAGGGTGAGGTGCCGCCGGCGCGCGGGCTGGGCTCGAGCGTGACGGTGATCGCGGGCGTGCTGGCGGGACTCGATGCGCTGCACGGCACAGGCTGGACCCGGCATCAGCTGGTGGCGACCGCCACGGTGCTGGAGGGCCATCCCGACAACGCGAGTGCGGGCATTCTCGGTGGTTTCACCGTGTCGCGGTGCGACCCAGCGACGGGCGCCTACCTCGATACCGTGCGGATCGACGTGCCGGCCGAACTGGCCTTTGTGGTGGTTTCACCGGAAGTGGAGTTGCTGACGAAGGAGTCGCGCGCGGTGTTGCCGGCGACGCTGCCCTATTTCGACGCGGTGCGGAGCATCAACAGCGCGGCCTATCTGACCGCGGCGTTCGCGACGGGCGACTTCGCGAAGCTCCGCCATGCCGGCGGTGATTTCATGCACGAACCCTACCGGCTGCCCGGGATCCGCGGCGCAGGTGCGGCGCTGGCGGCGGGCACGGCGGCGGGCGCGTATACCGGCTGGCTGAGCGGCAGCGGCTCGAGCGTGCTCTGCGTGAGCGGACGCGCGGCGGCCGAAAAAGTGGCGGCGGCAATGCGCGAGGCATTCACGCGCGAAGCGGTCGCCTGCGTGGCGCGGGTCCTGACCGCCGACAATGCCGGCCTGCAGTTAGGCTGACGTCGTATTGACGCTGAACGGGTTGAGGCTCGCGGTCGGCCAGTGGCGGACGATTTCGTCGCAAAGATCCCGCCACGTGAAGGGCTTGGACAGAACAGACTTCACACTCGAGACCTTCAGTTTCTCCTGCATGGCGGGGGTAATCTGATGGCCCGTGATCAGGATAAAGTTCGCATCCGGAACGACTTTCTTCGCCTCGGTCATGAACTCGAAGCCATTCATGTCGGGCATTTCATAGTCAGTCACAATCATCCCGGCATCGAGGCGGGGGAGAGCCTCCAGCGCCTCGCGCGGATTCAGGAAAGCCACGACGGGACGATCCAAATTCTCCGACAGTAGCTGGGTGAGCAGCTTGGTGTAGAATTTGTCATCGTCGACAATGACCACGGATTTGCGCGCGGAGGTGTTCACGGGGGTATTGGTTGAACGTGCCGGGCAGTGGAGGGCAGGGCAATTAGGACCACGCTTGATTCGTAATCCTACGTAACGAGGATGCAGGCATGTTGCACTTGGTCCTCTTCCAGCCCGAGATCGCGCCAAACACTGGCAATATTGGCCGGCTGTGCGCCCTCACGCGGTCGCGCCTGCATTTGATCCACCCGCTGGGTTTCGAGATCACCGACCGGAATCTGAAGCGCGCCGGCATGGATTACTGGAAGTCGCTCGATGTCCACGAGCACGCGGACTGGGCGGCGTTCAGGTTGAGTCCGCTCACGCCGAAGCGCCTGTGGTTGTTCACGACCAAAACCGAGCAAAGCTTCTGGGCAGTGCGTTACGCCGATGGCGACGGCCTGGTCTTTGGCAACGAAGGCTCGGGGGCGCCCGCGTGGCTGCATGACGAGATTGGAGCCACGCAACGGGTGACCATCCCTCACGCCAATGCCACCTTGCGCTCGCTGAATCTCAGCACTGCGGCCGGTATCGCCTGTTACGAGGCGCTGCGGCAGCTCGGCCTGCCAAAGTGAACTGACGCCGGCTCAAATCTCCCCGAGTCGCACGCAAGCGACTTCGCGGGTGGGGCCGTCGGAGACGAGGGGCGGGACCGCGAGTTTGCACTTTTCCTGCGCGTACGGGCAGCGGGGGTGAAATGCGCAGCCGGCGGGTGGGTTGATGGGTGAGGGCGGGTCGCCAGCGAGGACGATGCGCTGGCGGGCGCGCTCGACGTCGGGATTCGGCGTGGGGATCGCGCTGACGAGGGCGCGGGTGTACGGATGACGCGGGCGGTCGATCACGTCCAGCGCGGGCCCGAGCTCAATGATCTTGCCGAGGTACATCACGGCCACGCGGTCGGAGATGTGCTTCACGACGGACAGGTCGTGGGCGATGAAGATGAGCGAGAGGTTCATCTTCCGGCAAAGCTGGGAAAGGAGGTTCAGGATTTGCGCCTGGATGGAGACGTCGAGGGCGGAGACGGGCTCATCGGCGATGATAATCTTCGGCTCGAGGGCGAGGGCGCGCGCGATGGCGATGCGCTGGCGCTGGCCGCCGGAGAACTCATGCGGGTATTTCTGCATGAACCGCGGCGCGAGCCCGACGGTTTTCATCAGATTCGCAACGCGGGCAGGCACCTCCGCCGGCGGGCATACGCCATGGACGAGCAGCGGCTCGGCCAGCGTCGCAAATACCGTCATGCGCGGGTTGAGGGACGCGTAGGGGTCCTGAAAAACCATCTGCATGCCGCGGCGCACGGCGAGCATCTCGGTGGCGGAGCAGTCGGAGAGGTTTTTGCCGTTCAGCACGACCGTGCCTCCCGTCGTCGGCACCAGCTGCATGATCGTGCGAGCGAGGGTGGATTTGCCGCAGCCGGACTCGCCGACGAGCCCGAGCACCTCGCCCCGGCGCACGGCGAGGGTGACACCGTCCACGGCCTTCACGGTGCCGACGAGCCGCTTGCGCACGAAACCCGAGAGGATCGGGAAGTGCGTGCTGACGTTGTTGAGCTGGAGGATGGTGTCGTCCACGGGAAGGTCAGAGTTCGCCCGCCTGCACCCGGAGGCAGGCCTGGTCATGGGTGGCGGAGACCGGAGCGAGTTCGGGTTTTTCGGCCTGGCACCGCTCGGTGACAAATTCACAGCGCGGCGCGAAGGCGCAGCCGGCGATCGGCTTGGAGAGGTCGGGCGGCATGCCGGGGATGGTGAAGAGTTCGGTCCCCTTGTCCTGCATCGAGGGAATGGAGCGCTGGAGGGCCCGGGTGTAGGGATGCTTTGGCGAGTAGAACAGCGTGCGGGTGTCGGCGGTCTCGACGATCCGGCCCGCGTACATGACCTGCACGCGGTCGCAGAGGCCCGAGACGACACCGAGATCGTGCGTGATAAAGATGACGGCCATGCCGAGTTCGCGCTGCATCTTCTTGATGAGCTCGAGGATTTGCGCCTGCACGGTCACGTCGAGCGCGGTGGTGGGCTCGTCGGCGATGAGGAGTTCGGGCTTGGTGATGAGCGCCATCGCGATCATCACGCGCTGCCGCATGCCGCCCGAAAACTCGTGGGGGTAGAGATGGATGCGCTTGGCGGCGTCGTTGATGCCGACCTCCTCGAGCATGGCGAGGGCGCGGGCCAGGGCGTCGCGGCGGGATATTTTCTCGTGGATGAGCAGAGGTTCGATGAGCTGCTCGGAAATCCGCAAATAGGGATTCAGCGAGGTCATCGGGTCCTGGAAGATCATGGCGACCCGCTTGCCGCGGATGCTCCGGGCCTGTTTTGGGCTGCAGTGGAGGAGGTCCACGCCGCCGAAAATTGCGGTGCCGCTCTCGATCCGGCCGGGCGGCGTCGGGACCAGGCCCATGATGGAATAGCAGGTGACGGATTTGCCCGAGCCGGACTCGCCGACGATGCCCAGGGTTTCGCCGCGCTCCACGCTGAAGCTGATGCCGTCGACCGCGCGATAAACTCCGTTGCGGGTGTGAAACCAGGTGCGGAGGTCAGTGACGGTGAGCAGGGGCATCAGGGAGAAACGTCAGCGCAGAGGCATGGGACAGCGGGCGGGGGCGCAAGGCTAATTCGGCTTATTGATCTCAGCCGCCACGGTGGCGGCGGAAATGTCCCCGAGCGGGCTGCCGCCGGCCGGCGGACAGCCGGGCGGCTGGAGGATCGTGACCGGGGCGCTGAAGACCGGGCCGGTGCGGATGGGATTGGTCGGACCAAAGAGGGCGATGAGCGGCACGCCGAGGGCATTGGCGAGATGCATGCCACCGGTGTCGTTCGTGACGAGGAGCCGGCAGGCGCGGAGGCGGGCGCAGTACTCGGGCAGAGTGGTGCGGCCGGCGAGGTTCTCGACGCGTTCACCGTAGCCGGCGGCGACGGCGTTTGTGATCGGCGTGTCGTTGGCCGTGCCGAAGAGAACAAAGCGTTCGGCGGGCAGCAGCTCGATGAGGGCGTGCCAGTGGGAGACGGGCCAGCGTTTGGCGGGGTTGTTCTCCGAGCCGCAGATCAGCCCAATCGGGGCAGACGCACTGGGCGCGGGGCGGGGGGCGAGAGGCGAGCGGTCGGGGGCGACGGTCAGGCCGAAGTGGCGGAGGAAATTCTCCCAGAGCTCGAGCTGGTGATGCGTGCGCTCGTCGAAGCCGGCGGGCACGACGTAGGCGTGCGACAGCAGCGGGCGGCGTTTGCCGGGACGCAGGAGGCCGAACCGCTGACGGCTTCCGGACAGCCAGGCCTCGAGGTCGCCGCGGAAGGAATTCGTGAGGAGCAACCAGGTATCGGGGTAAGCGTGCCGCAGCCGCCAGAAATGCGCGTAATAACCCAGGCCCTGCGGCGGCAGGGTCTGGAGGTGGTCGGCGACGCCCCAGGATTCGAGCAGGGGCAGGAACTGCGCCTTGGCGAGAAGGGTGAGTTCGGCGTCGGGCCGCGACGCGCGGAGTGCGCGGAGTAGCGGCAGCGCCATCACGACATCCCCGAGCCAGTTGGGCAGGCGGATAAAGAGGCGGGTCCGGCGCGGCAGGGCGGGGAGGCCGCGCAGGCGCTGGTCGGCGTCGAGCCAGTTGCGTTTGCTCTCCAGGTGGAAGCGCCGGGCCGGGACGTCCTGGTGCCGCCAGCGGTCATGCGCCCAGAGCCAGGAGGCGCAGAGTCGGTCATCGCCGCGGAGGAGATCCTCGAGCCAGCGGTTGAGCGCGACGGTGATGCCCTCGGCGGTGCGGTCGTGGGCGATGAGGGCGGATTCAAACTCGACGCGCCAGAAGCCGGTGCGTCGCGGATAAAACGAGCGGACCTCGGCGCCGTACTTGGCCGCGAGCAAGCCCGGCAGCTCGGTGGTGGAGCAGACGCGGCCAAAGAAAGTCGTCAGCACCCCCTGCATGCCGGCGTTCTGGTCCATGAGGATGCCAATGCAGCCTTGGCCGCGCAGGATCTTGAGCGCCTCGGCGAAGCCTTCCTTGCGCGAGAGCAGGCGCATGCCGAAACGCTCGCGGGTGGACTGCACGAATTCGTTGGCGGCGGCGTTTTCGAGCGGACGGAAGATGATGCCGAACTCCGGTAGCGGGACCGGGCTGAGCAGCTTGAGCCAGGTCTGGCTCTCCCAGAGCGCGAGGTGCAGCGTGGCGAACACGACCGGGCGCGGCCGGGCGGAAAGTTCGCGAACGAGGGTGTCGGTGGAAGGTGCGAGCCGGGCGATGGTGCGGATGCGGGCTTCGCTCAGGTACGGCGCGGCGAGGGACAGCAGGCCGGTTTCAACCAGCTGCCGGGAGCCGGCGCGGGCGATTTCCCGGCGCCAGGCGGGCGGGCGTTCGGGAAAAGCCTGGGCGAGATTCGAGTGCGTGAGCCGACGGCGCCGGCCGGCGATCCAATAGAGCGCCTCCCCAAGCACGGCGGACAATCCCTGCAGCAACCACTCAGGGAGGTGGGCCAGGGTCCAGCCGAGGGTTTGGAGCAGTAATTTGAACACGCGCGGATTGATTAGCGTTTGATTTGGAGGGCAATCTGCATCAAAGGATGCGGCCCCGGCGGTTAAAAGCAGATTCTGACCCCTGGTTCGCGACCATGACCGAGCTTCTCATCATCAAACCCTCCTCCCTGGGCGACATTGTCCATGCGCTGCAGGTGGCCACTTCGCTGAAGGCGCAGGTGGAGGGGCTGCGCATTTCGTGGATTGTGGGCGATAGCTTTGCGCCGATCGTGCGCGCCTGCGAGGCGGTGGACCATGTCTATGTCTTTGAGCGCAAGGGCGGCACCAAGGCTTTCCTCAAGCTCATGAAGGAGGTCCGGAAGACGAAGTTCGACTACGCCTTCGACATGCAGGGCCTGCTGCGCACCGGCCTGATGATGTCCCGCGTGCACGCCAAGGTGAAGGTCGGCCGGAGCGACGCGCGTGAGTGGTCGGGAATGTTCTACAACCGCAAGGTGCCGCTGCCGCCGGATGGACGCCGCAGCCATGCGATTGAGATTCTGCTGCAATTCTGTCCGGTGCTCGACGCGAAGCCGGAACTGCGCGGCACGCTGAAATTCCGCGAGGTGGACGAGCTCAAGCTCAGCTTCGCCGAGGGGCGGGGCGGGGCGAAGCCGTTCCTGATGTTTCCCGATAGCCGCCGCGCGGAGAAGTGCTGGGGCGGGTTCAAGCAGCTGACGGAGATGATACTCCGCGAGAACAAGGCGCGGAAGGTCATCTGGGCCGGCAACAACCGCGTGCCCGACCGCAACGCCTATTCCCCCGAGCAGTTCCTCAACCTGACCGCCAACACCAGCCTCGTATCGCTGCCCGCGCTCATCAAGCGGGCCGACTGGGTTATCACGAACGACAGCGGTCCGATGCACCTCGCGGCCGCGCTGGGAGTACGCACGCTGGGCATCTTCGGCCCGACGGACCCGCGGCTGTTCGGCCCGTATCCGCTGACCGGCCCGACGAACTTCGTCGTGCAGGCGCCGGTGGGCGACCTCAAGCTCCTCTCGGCCAAGGACGTCTACGCCCGCTTCCAGAAAATCCGGGCGCGTTTTGAAAAAGGCCGCTAACTCCTTCCGTCATGCTTGATCCCAAACTTCTCCGCGAAAACCCGGACCTCGTCCGGGCCGCGATTGCCAAGAAACACCTCGAGGTGGATATCGACGCCGTGCTGGCGCTGGATGCCGCCTGGCGCGCGCAGCTGCAGGAAGTCGAGGCGCTCCGGGCCACGCAGAAGGCGGCCAATACCGCGATGGCGGCGCTGCCCAAGGGCTCGCCCGAGTTCATCGCCAAGGTCGCCGAGATGAAGGCCGTGTCGGCGCAGGCGAAGGAGCGCGAGGTGAAGTTGAAGGAAGCCGAGGAAAAACTGCACCAGGCGATGCTGTCCCTGCCGAATCTGCCCCACGCCAGCGTGCCCGAGGGGCGCACGCCGGAGGACAATGTGGTCGCCTCGACGCATGGTGACCCGGCGCAGGTCGGGGCGTTGGCCAAGCCGCACTGGGAGATCCCGGGCTTTGAGAAACTGTTCGATTTTGCCCGCGGCGCGAAGGTCACGGGCGCGGGTTTCCCGTTTTTCATCGGCGACGGCGCGAAGCTCGTGCGGGCGCTGCTGCATTTCTTTTTGGAAGAGGACGGCAAGGCCGGCTACGTCGAGGTCAGCCCGCCGATATTCGTGAACGCCGCCAGCGCGACCGCGACCGGCCAGCTGCCGGACAAGGAAGGCCAGATGTACGAGACGCAGGACCGCCTGTTCGCCGTGCCGACGGCGGAGGTGCCGCTGACGAATTTCTTCCGTGATGAGATCCTCGAGGAGTCAGCGCTGCCGGTTTACCGCTGCGCCTACACGCCGTGTTTCCGCCGCGAGGCGGGGAGCTACGGCAAGGACGTGCGCGGACTCAACCGCGTGCACCAGTTCGACAAGGTCGAGCTGCTGAAGTGGGTGCACCCGGCGACGAGCTACGACGAGCTCGACAAGCTGCGCATCGATGCCGAGCAGCTGCTCCGGAAACTCGAGCTCCCGTATCGCGTGCTGCTGATGTGCGGCGGCGACATGGGCTTTGCGCAGGCGAAGAAATACGACCTCGAGGTCTGGGGCGCGGGCCAGAAGCGCTGGCTCGAGGTTTCAAGCTGCTCGAATTTCGAGGCCTTCCAGGCGCGCCGGGCCCAGATCCGGTTCCGCTCGAAGGAAACTGGCAAGCCCGAGCTCGTCCATACGATCAACGGGTCGGGCCTCGCCGTGCCGCGCGTGCTGGCGGCAATCCTGGAGAACAACCTGCAAGCCGACGGTAGGGTGAAGATTCCCGCCGCGCTCGTGCCGTATTTCGGCAAGGAGTACCTGAGCTTCCAGTGACCGGGGCTAACGCTCGCGCCCCGGCCGCCGCGGGCGCGACTCCTGGAGACCATACCGGGCCATGAAGCGAAAAAAGAAGAGCGACTGGCCCGCCATCGCCGCGGCCGTGGCCGCCCGGATTCCGCACGAGGCGCTGCATCCGGGCGCGATGACGACCGCGCTGGCGGAGTCGAAGTCGCGCAAGGCCGGGACGGCTGCGACGCGCTGGGCGGTGGCTTTTTCCGGCGGAGCGGACTCGCTGGCACTGCTGCTGGTGCTCTGGGCGGAGGCTCCCGGCCGGTGGGGCCGGGGGTTTACCGTGCTGCATTTCAACCACCGGTTGCGGGGCCGGGCGTCCACGGCGGATGAAAAATTCTGTGCCCAGGTGTGTACCGCACTCGGAGTGAAGCGGGTAACCGGCCGCTGGCGCGCGGCGCGGAAGGGCGCGAGCGAGGCCGAGGCGCGCGCGGCGCGGTTTGAGTTTTTCTCCCGCGAAATGAGCCGGCGAAAACTCCGACTGCTCTGGCTCGGCCAGCAGCGGGATGACATTGCCGAGACGTTTTTCATGCGGCTGGCGCGTGGCAGCGGCACGGCGGGGCTGGCCGCGCCGCGGCCGGCGCAGGCGATGCCGGGCCGGCGCTGGCATCTGCGGCCCTTGCTGACCCTGCAGAAGGCCGGGATTGTCGCGGCGTTGCGGCAAGCCGGCGCGAGCTGGCGGGAGGACGCGAGCAATGCGGGCGGCGATTATTTCCGCAACCGCGTGCGGCGGGACGTGCTCCCGGCGTGGCAGCAGGCCGCGGAGCGCGACGCGCTGGGCGGGGCGGCACTATCGCGGGAACTCTTGGAAGAGGACGACACCGCCTTGGAGGCCTGGCTCGAGGAAGTGCGGCCGCTGGGGACGGATGGCTCGCTCAGTCTGGGCAAGCTCGCGGGCAAGCCGCGCGCGCTCGTGCGGCGGGCGCTGCACCGCTGGCTGCTCGCGCAGCCCGCGACGATCCGGATTTCGCGGCAGGCGTTCGACGCCCTGCTGAGGGACGTGCAGAGCGGCCGCATCACCCGGCACAGCCTGGGCCGGGACGGGTTCGCCGTGATCGGGAAAGGCCGCCTGCGTTTTGCGCCCGGGGAGAAATAATCGCGCTAATTCCAGCCTCCCCCCAATTGACTTATCGGTGGGGAACATTCATCTTAACCCCTCAGTCCTAATCCCCATGTCCGAACTCGATAACAACAAGAAGCAACGCCGTTCGCTCAAGAACCTGCCCCCGGATCGTTTCCAGCCCAAGATGCTGGTGATCTGGCTGGTCATTGTCCTGGCGGCGGTCGCGCTGCTGTTCTTCGCCCCGGGCCGGCTGACCTCGCCCGCCACCCTGAAGATTCAGGACGTGGTTGACCTGACCGATGCCGGCAAGGTCAAGGAAGGCATGATCCGCCAGGATGGTTCCGGCGGACGCGACTGGGTGGTGATCACGGGTGAAGCCAAGGATGCGACCCTCGAGAGCGATCGCGGCGCGACGAACCAGTTCCGTGCGGCCGGCCGGCTCACCGACGCCAATGCGGAGCGCCTCCAGAAGTCCAAGAAGTTCACGGAGCAACCGACGACCACGCTGCTGACGTCCATCGCGGCGCAGGTCATCCCGTTCCTGCTCATCATCGGCCTGCTTTATTTCCTCTTCATCCGCCAGCTCCGGCAGGCGGGCAAGGGTGCGCTCAGCTTCGGCAAGAGCCGCGCCAAGCTGCTCACCCGCGACCGCGACAAGGTGATGTTCGCCGATGTGGCGGGCTGCGACGAGGCTAAGGAAGAGGTCAGCGAGGTCGTCGAATTTTTGAAGGACCCGAAGAAGTTTACCAAGATGGGTGGCAAGATCCCGAAGGGCATCCTGATGGTCGGGCCGCCGGGCACCGGCAAGACCCTGCTCGCCAAGGCCGTGGCCGGCGAGGCCGACGTGCCGTTCTTCAGCATCGCGGGCTCGGACTTCGTGGAAATGTTTGTGGGCGTTGGCGCGAGCCGCGTGCGCGACATGTTTGAGCAGGGCCGCAAGAGCGCCCCCTGCCTGATTTTCATCGACGAAATCGACGCGGTCGGCCGCCAGCGCGGCGCCGGCGTCGGCGGCGGCAACGACGAGCGCGAACAGACGCTCAACTCGCTGCTCGTCGAGATGGACGGCTTCGACACCACCGAGGGCGTGATCATCATTGCGGCGACGAACCGCCCTGACGTGCTCGACAGCGCGCTGCTGCGCCCGGGCCGCTTTGACCGCCAGATCATGGTGGACCTGCCCGACATCCTCGGCCGCGAACAGATCCTCCGGGTGCATGCCCGCAAGATCAATCTGGCCGAGAGCGTGGACCTCAGCGTCATCGCCCGCGGCACCCCCGGCCTGTCCGGCGCCGACCTGGCCAATCTCCTCAATGAAGCCGCGCTGCTCGCGGCCCGCCGCAACAAAAAGCGCGTCGAGATGATCGACGTGGATGATGCCCGCGAGAAGGTCCAGTTTGGCCGCGAACGCCGCCGCCTGATGGATGACGAGGAGAAGAAGCTGACGGCCTATCACGAGGCCGGCCATGCGCTCGTGCAGGCGGTGCTCGATGACGGGCACATGCCGGTGCACAAGGTGACGATCATCCCGCGCGGCCACAGTCTGGGCAGCACGATGTTCATTCCCAAGAAGGACATTCTCACGCACGCGATGAAGCGGATGCTCAACCAGATCGCCATGGGCCTCAGCGGCCGCATTGCCGAGGAACTGGTCATGGGCGACATCTCCAGCGGCGCCGGCGGCGACATCAAGCAGGTCACCAAGATCGCCCGCCACATGGTGTGTGACTGGGGCATGAGCTCGCTCGGCATGATTTCGTACGGGGACAACTCCGACACGGTGTTTCTCGGTCGCGAGATCACCCGCAACCACGCCTACAGCGAGGAAACCGCCCGCAAGATTGACGCGGAGATTTCCCGGATCGTCGAAACCCAGTACGCCCGCGCCAAGGACATCATCCTCGGTCACCGCGATGCCCTGGACAAGATCGCGGCGGCGCTGCTCGAGTACGAGACCATCGAGGGCAAGCACGTCCTCGAGATCCTCAACTTTGGCGAGCTCCGTTCCCCCGTTGTGGTGGAAAAACCCACCAAGCCGGATGAGAAGGCCGCCGACAAGAAGGCCGCGGGCAAACCCGCGAGCATTCCCCCACTGCCGGCCAGTGGGGCCGAGCCGGCCCCAACCCCCGCCTGACCCGGCGAGGAGTGAATTTCAGCCATCGGCGCGAAGAAATTCGCGCCGATTTCATTGCCGGACCCGGCTGGCGGATGCGTAAAAATCGTCCTTGGATTTGGGATTTCAGCGCACAGTGTAGGGCTTCCGCATGAAAATCTGCTGCATAGGAGCTGGTTACGTTGGTGGACCCACCATGGCGATGATCGCCCTGAAGGCCCCTGACATCGAAGTGAAGGTCGTGGACATGAACGCGACCCGGATTGCGGCCTGGAATTCGGGTACGCTCCCGATCTATGAACCCGACCTGGCCGAGGTGGTGCAGCAGACGCGGGGCAAAAACCTGCATTTTTCCACGGAGGTGAACGCGGCGATCGCGGGGGCCGACATTATCTTTGTCGCAGTGAACACGCCGACCAAGACCTACGGGGTGGGTGCGGGCCGGGCGGCGGATCTGCGGTTTATCGAGTCGGTGGCGCGCACCATTGCCGAGGTGGCGACCGGCCCGAAGATCATCGTCGAGAAATCGACCATCCCCGTGAAGACGGCGGAGACGATCAAGGACATCCTCGCGGCCAACACGCGCGGAATAAAATTTGAGGTGCTCTCGAACCCCGAGTTTCTGGCCGAGGGTACGGCCGTGGCGGACCTGCTGATGCCCGACCGCGTGCTCATCGGTGGCGAGCGCACCCCGGGCGGGGAAAAGGCCCTGCAAACGCTGGTCGAGGTCTACGCCCGCTGGGTGCCGCGCGACCGCATCATCACGACCAACCTGTGGTCGTCGGAGCTGTCCAAGCTCGTCGCGAACGCGTTTCTCGCGCAGCGGATTTCCTCGATCAATTCCATCTCGGCGCTTTGCGAGGCGACGGGGGCGGATGTGGACGAGGTGGCAAATGCGATCGGGCGGGACTCCCGCATCGGACCGAAGTTTTTGAAGGCCTCGGTGGGCTTTGGCGGCTCCTGCTTCCAGAAGGACATCCTGAACCTCGTCTATCTCTGCGAGCACTATGGCCTGCCTGAGGTGGCAGCGTATTGGGACGGCGTGGTGAAGATGAATGACTGGCAGAAACGCCGGTTTGCCGGGAAGATCTCCCGGGCACTGTTCAATACCGTCGCCGACAAGAAAATCGCGATCCTGGGCTTTGCGTTCAAGAAGGACACCAACGACACGCGCGAATCCCCGGCGATCTCGGTGTGCCGGGACCTGCTGGCGGAGCAGGCGAATGTCGTGGTCTACGACCCGAAGGTGTCGGCGGAGGAAATCCGCCTGGACGTGCTCGGCAAGGGCAAGGACGACCCGCGGCTGACCGTGGCGAAGACCGCCTACGAGGCGGCCGCCGGCGCGCATGCCATCGCTGTGGTGACCGAGTGGGACGAATTCAAGAAGCTCGACTACGCCAAGATGCTCGGCGCGATGCACAAGCCGGCGTTCATCTTTGACGGGCGCAACATCCTCGACCTGGCCAAGCTGGAGGCGATGGGCTTCCGGACGTACGGCATCGGGAAGTGATGGGGTGGGCGCCGGTCTCCGACCGGCGCATTCGTTCGACGCATTCCCCGATGGGGACATTGGCGACCACCTCGGAAGGCGGGGGTAGGAGACCCCGCCCTACATTGCTCCTCAGATAATCGGCAGATCGAAAAATTTTCCGCCCAGCACCGTCTCGGACGGGCAGGCGAGCCACCGGTCGAGCATCGTGGCATAGACGCTGCGGAAATCCGTGGAGTACGTGAGATCCTGGTTGGGCGCGAGATTGAGTGCCGGGGCGGTGCCGTGCAGGCCGCCCTTCACCTTGGAGCCCAGGACAAACAGCGGCGCGGCGGTCCCGTGGTCGGTGCCGCGGCTCTCGTTTTCACTCGGGCGGCGGCCGAATTCGGAGAACGTCATCGTGGTCACCTGGCCGTCGAGCTGGTGCAGTTCGAGGTCCTTTTGAAACGCGGCGAGGCCTTCAGCTAGCGTCGTGAGCAGGTTGGCCTGCTGGTTGGCCTGGTTGCTGTGGGTGTCGAAGCCGCTGAGCGAGACGAAGTACACCCGCGTGGGCAAACCGGCGGCGATCAGGCCGGCGATGTTCCGCAGGGAGGCGGCAAACGCGTTGCCGGGATAGCTGGCGGAAGGCTGGTAGCTGCCGAGGACGTGCTGGACCTTTTTCTCAGTGACGAGCGAGTCCATGAGCATGTGCTTGAGGAAGGTCGCATTGTCATTCTCGGCGGCGCCAGGCTGGCTGACGAGCGACTCGAGGAGCTGGCGGTTTTCCTCGTTCTCCCGCCGGTTGCCCGCGCCGGACAGCAGCCCGAAGGTCGGGTGGTCCTGAGCGCTGAGGAAGGATTGCGGCACGCCGTTGCTGATGTGCACGCCGACGGGATCGTGCCCATCGGCGCCAGGCAGGCCGGAGCAGGCGTTGTCCATGAAGCGGCCGATCCAGCCCGTGGAGAGAAACTCGCTGCTGCCGCTGGCGGTTTCCCAGATCTCGCTCGAGCGGAAGTGGCTGCGGTTGGGGTTGGGATAGCCGACGTTCTGTACGACGGCGAGTTTGCCGTCCTGGAGCAGACGGTGCAGGGCGGTGCACGACGGGTGCAGGCCGAGGGTGTCGTTGATGCGGAGCACCTTTTCCTTGGCGAGGCCGAGGGTGGGCCGTAGGCGGTAATAGTTGGCGTCCTCGTATGGCACGAGGGTGTTCAGGCCATCGTTGCCGCCGGCGAGCTGGACGAGCACGAGGATGGGCCGGTCTTTCTCCGGGCCGGGTGTTCCGGCGAGGGCGGAATTGACGAGGAATTCGGGGGCGAAGCGGGCGAAAGCGAGCAGGCCGATGCCGCGGCCGGTGAGGTGGAGGAACTCACGCCGCGTGGTGGGGAACAGGGGTGTGGGAGCGTTCGAGGACATGGCGGGAATCAGCAGAGTTGATACTCGGGGGACTGGAGCAGCGTGACGGTGGCGCGGCGGAGGCGGCGCAGTTTTTGGGGTCCATCGGCGTGATCCGCGGCGAGGAACTTTCGCACGCTGTCACGGAACGGCGGGGCGGCGGGGAGGGCGAGGAAATTGGCCAGCAGGTGGTCGGCCGCGGCGGCGGAATCGAGTGCGGCGAGCGGGGCGAGGAGGGCGTCGGAGGCGGTGAAATTACTGTTGCCGTTGGCCCGTGCGGCGACGAACTCGATCTGTTCGTCGGCGTTGAGATTGTCCTCCTTGATCGGGGAGAACAACGATTCCACAAGCTGGCGGCGCACCCCGAGCGTGGCGGAGTTGATCCAGTTGCGGCCGCCGACCCAGCCGCGGACATTGGGGGGATTGAATAGCATCTGGCCCATCTGGCGGAGCGGGTTCAGGACCGAGCGCGGCAGCGGCGCGACGCTGAGGTCGAGGTCCTGCACGAGACCGAGGTAGAACTGCACGGGACTCTTGATGAACTCGCCGCGAAACTCCGCGGCGTAGAAGAGGCGGCTGCCGAAGAAACGCAGGGCGAGGGTGCGCAGGTCGTAGTCCCGGGCGCGCCACCAGGCGCCGAGTTCGTGGAGGTACCCGGGCGGCAGGGGGGTGTCGGAGAGGTAGAACTTCACCATCTCATGCGGCAGGAAGGCCCCGGCGGCCGGCTGCCGGAAGGCGAGATCGATCACGTCATCGCCGGTGAAATGGCCGCTCTGGCCGAAGATCGTCTTCGACGAGGCGTCGTGTTGGCCGGGGACGAAGCGGAACACCCCGAATTGCTGCCGGTAGCCGGTGAAAGCGCGGGCGGACTCCTTAATGTCCTGTTCGGAATAGTTGCCCTCCCCGAGGAGAAACAGCTCGAAGAGTTCGCGGGCGAAGTTCTCGTTGGGGGCGCCGCGCTTGCTCTGGTTCAGGTCGAGGTAGTTGATCATCGCGGGGGAGCGCGAGATGGCCTTCGCGAGCACGGGCGCGGCTCCGAACCCGTGGCGGGCGAGCAGGTCGTAATGGTTCCAGATCAGCGCGGCGTTTTTGACCTTCTCGACGGCGACGACGTAGACATCGCTGAGAAAGAGCACCCACTTGGCGAATGCGGCATTCGACGGCTGCGCGGCGAACTGCAGCCACTTGATGCTCATGTCCTGGATGGCGAGCTGGCTGCGCTCACGGGCTTCACGCTGGAGCCGTTGTTTTTCGGGGCCCGGTTGGGCCTGGGCGAGGCCGCGGGCCATCTCCGGGACGTCCTCCTTGAGATGGGCGACCAGCCGGGGCTCGATAAAGAGGGCGGGCTGGACGGGGAACAGCCGATCAAGCGTAGCGGCGAGGCCCTCGGTGGTGGCGCGGGTGACCTCGGCGGGAAGAGCGGACCAGCCGGCGCGACGCAGGAGCTGGCGCGCGGCCTCGGCGTTCCACTCCGCGGCGGGCAACGGCTCCCAGGCCTCGGTCGCGGGGTAAGTGAGCTTCATGCCGCTAATGACGCCGTAAACGGATGGCGGTTTCGCGGGGCGAAACTAAACCCCGAGGGCGGTGCGGTAGAGCCGGGGCACGCGCTTGCTCACGGAGCAGAGGGTTTCCCACGGAATGGTGTCGGCCCAGCGGCTGAACTCGGACACGGAAATTTCGGCGCCTTCCTGGCGGCCGACAAGGACGACCTCATCGCCGCATTTCACACCCGGCACGTCGGTGACGTCCACGATGGTCTGGTCCATCGTGACGCGGCCCAGCACGGGGCAGCGCTGGCCGGCGATGAGCACTTGGGCACGGTTGCTGACGGAGCGGGGAATACCGTCGCCATAGCCGGCGCAGAGCACGGCGATCACGGTGTCCCGGGTAAGCGTGTGGGTCCGGCCGTAGCTGACGGTGGTGCCGCGGGGGAGGGCTTTTGTGATGCCGACGCGCGTGCGGAAACTGAGGACGGGCTCGGTGTGCACCTGGGCCAGCAGGGAGTTGGGATGGGGCAGGATGCCAAACTGGAGCAGGCCGACGCGCACGGCGTTGAACGGGCTCGCGCCGGGCATAGTCTCGAGACCGGAGCTGTTGTCGGCGTGGACGAAGAGCTCATTGAGCTTGATGCCCTCGCAGCGGGTGAGGGTCGCGAGGAAGCGCCGGCGCTGTTCCTCGGTGAAGGCGGAGTCGTCGTCCGGGCTGGCAAAATGGGTGAAGACACCGGCCAGTCGCAGGTGCGGGGACGCGGCGATTTGGGCGTAGAGCGCGGGCGCCGGTTCGTGCCACACGCCGAGCCGGCCCATGCCGGTGTCGATTTTCAAGTGCACGGCAACGGGCCGGCCGGCGGCGCGGCCGACGGCGTCGAAGCGCTGCACCTCGTCGGCGGTGGAGACCGTGGCGGCGAGATCGTAGTCGGCGAGGTAGTGATCCTCCTCGGGCAGCAGCGGGCTGAGCAGAAGGACGGGCCAGCCGGGTCCGAGTTCGCGCACGGCGGTCGCCTCGGCGAGCGTCGCCACGGCGAAGAGATCGGCGCCGGAGTGCATGAGTCGCGCGACGGTCTGGTGCAGACCGTGGCCATAGGCGTCGGCCTTCACCACGGCGACATAGCGGATATGTGCGGGCAGGGAGGCGCGGATGAGGCGCAGGTTGCGTTCCAAGGCCGCGAGATCGATCTCGGCCCAGCAACGGAGCGGCAGGCGGGAGTTGGGGGCGTTCATGGGGCGCGGTGAATCTGGGGAGTCCAGGTGGCGTAACTCGGTTCCTCGTGGAGAAACGCATCGGGCGCGTCCGTGGCGCGAAACAGGTCACGGTCGGCAACCAAGGGGAGCAACTCGGCGAGGGCGTAGGGCGTGGGTGTCACGCCAGCGGGCAGGGCGGACCAGTGCCGGAAGCCGCTGGGCATGACGAGTTCGCCGGTGAGTTCGGCCGTGGGGAGCCGGCGCAGGCCGGAATCAAGCGTGATACAATGCCAGGCCTCGCGCCGGGCGTCGGCGATGATCGTGGCATTGGGGCGGTTGAGCGCCTGAGCCACGATCGCGAGGCTGTGATAGGCGAACACCGGTCGGGGCGTGAGGACGCACCAAGTGCGCAGGGCCATGGCCACGGTGCGAATGCCCAGGACGGACCCGGGACCGTCGCAGTACACGAAGGCGCCGGCCTCAGCGGGCTGGACGGCGAGTTCCTCGAGACAGCGGAAGACGCCCACGCCCGATTCCTCATCCGAACCGGCCCAGCGGGACGGCTGGTCGGGCCTGAGCCAGCCGACCTGGATCCGGGCCGACGCGGCATCGATGAGCAGCAAGGGTCCGTGAGCGGCGAGAAGTTGACGAAGGCTGGGCATGGTTCCCGGCAGCCACGAAACGGCGGGTAACCGCGGCGCGCAAGCGTGCAGAATCCGGCATTGACCGGGCTGGCCGGCGACGTAGCGTGACCGATTCTCACTCTAGAAACCACTCCGCATCCCTTCCCGTGAACGTCCAACTCAACTCCGTTTCCGATACGCGCAAGAACCTCGTCGTCACGCTCGACAAGAGCGAAGTCGACACCGAACACCAGGCCGTCGTGGCCGAGTTCAGCCAGATGGCCAAAATCCCGGGCTTCCGCCCGGGCAAGGCGCCGGCGGCGATGGTCGTGAAGCGCTTCGGCAAGGAGATCGCCGAGGAGTTCAAGCAGAAGGTCGTGAGCAAGGCCTACCGTGGCGCCCTCGAGCAGCAGAAACTCGACGTGCTGAATGTCGTCAATGTCGAGCCGGGTCAGGTCGAGGCCGGCCTGTCCGCCGCCATCACGATCACCCTCGATGTCCGCCCCGAGTTCCAGCTGCCCGAGTACAGCGGCCTGGAGACCACGGTGGCGTCCACGGATGCGACCGACGCCGAGGTCGACCAGATCATCGAGAGCCTCCGCAGCGAGCGCGCCGAGTTCAAGACGGCCGAGCGGCCGTCGGCGAAGGGTGACTATGTGAAGCTGGCCTACGAAGGCACCGTGGATGGCAAGCCGATCGCGGAGCTCGCGGCCGACAAGCAGATTTACGGCAAGGTCCCGCAGACGTGGGAAGAGGTTGAGGGCGCCAACGAGGGCGTCATCCCCGGCCTCGGCAAGGATCTCGCGGGCGTGAAGGCCGGTGACAAGAAGAACGTGAACATCATCTTCCCGGCCGATTTCGCGCCGGTCCCGGCGCTGGCGGGCAAGAACGCCGTCTACGCGATCGAGGTGCAGGAAGTGCGCGAGCGCGCGCTGCCGCCGTTGGACGAGGCTTTCTTCAAGGCCAACCAGGTGGATGATCTCGCCGCGCTGAAGACCAGCGTGAGCAACAATCTCAAGCTCCAGAAGGAGCACCAGAACCGCTCCGAGCAGCGCCGGCAGGTCATCGACGCGCTGGCCGCGAAGGTGGAATTCGCCGTGCCGGACTCGCTCGTCGAGAACGAGACGCAGGGCGTGCTCCGCCAGTTCATCGAAGAGAACATGCGCCGCGGCATCCCGCAGGAGCAGTTCGAGAAGGACAAGAAGCAGCTCTTCGACAACGCCCGCCAGGCCGCGACGAAGCGCGTGAAGGTCCAGCTCATGCTCGCGAAGATCGCCGAGGCCGAGAAACTCACGGTGACCGACAAGGACATCGACACCTTCATCTACCGCGAGGCGATGCGCACACAGCAGAAGCCGGACAAGCTCGTAAAGGCCCTCAGCAGCGACCGCGAGCAGCTCCGCGCCGTCCAGCAGTCCATCATTTTCGACAAGTCGGTTGATTTTCTGGTGTCCAAGGCTAAGGTGTCGACCACACCGAAGGCCTCCTAAACGACCCTCTCCAATCAATCCCTGTGAGCTACTACGTCCCCCTTGTCATTGAAAACACCGGCCGCGGCGAGCGGTCGATGGACATCTATTCCCGCCTGCTGAAGGACCGCATTATCTTCATCGGCACGCCGATTGACGACATGGTCGCCAACCTAGTGATCGCGCAGCTGCTGTTCCTCCAGATGGAGGATGCCAAGAAGGACGTGTTTCTTTACATCAACTCACCCGGCGGCGTGGTGACCAGCGGCATGGCCATCTACGACACGATGCGCTTCATGCCGTACGACATTGCCACCTACTGCATCGGCATGGCGGCCAGCATGAGCACCGTGCTCCTCGCCGGCGGGACCAAGGGCAAGCGCTTCGCGCTCCCCAACAGCCGCGTCATGATCCACCAGCCCAGCGGCGGCGCGGGCGGGCAGACGGCGGACATCGCCATTGCGGCCAAGGAGATCCTCCGCTGGCGCAAGACGCTCAATGACACGCTCTCCCTGCACACCGGCAAGACGGCTGACCAGATTGAGAAGGATTCGGACCGCGACTACTACCTGAGCGCCGAGGAGGCCAAGGCCTACGGCATCGTGGATCATGTCGTCCAGTCCACCCGCGAGGCCCAGGCCATCGCCGTGCAAAGCGCCGCCTGAAGAGCGGTTTAGGACATTCTCCGACCTCGACACCGGTTCGCCCGGCGCGACACCCTTTCCCATGGCCAAGTCTTCACGCATGACGCTCTGTTCCTTCTGCGGCAAGTCGCAGGCGGAAGTGAAAAAGATTATCGCCGGTCCCGGCGTATATATCTGCGACTCTTGCGTTAACGTCTGCAAGACGATCATCGATCGCGAGGTCAAGGCGCCCACCACCGAGGCCAAGCCGGCCTTCCGGCTGATCAAGCCTTCGGAGATCAAGAAGACCCTCGATGACCACGTCATCGGCCAGGATCACGCCAAGAAGGTCCTCTCGGTCGCGGTCTACAACCACTTCAAGCGCCTCAATTTCAACGCCGGCGAGCCCCTGAAGGACTCGATGACGCTGTCGCCCGAGTTTGACGGCGTTGAGGTCGAGAAGAGCAACATCCTGCTGGTGGGCCCGACCGGCTCCGGCAAGACCCTGCTCGCCCGCACCCTGGCCAAGATCCTCGACGTGCCGTTCGCGATTTCCGATGCGACGACGCTGACCGAGGCGGGTTATGTCGGCGAGGACGTGGAAAACGTCGTCCTCCGGCTGCTCCAGAACGCCAACTACGACGTGAAGCGCGCCGAGTGTGGCATCATTTACATCGACGAAATCGACAAGATCGGCCGCAAGACCGAGAACGTTTCCATCACGCGCGACGTGTCCGGCGAGGGTGTGCAGCAGGCGCTGCTGAAGATCCTCGAGGGCACCACCTGCAACGTGCCTCCGCAGGGCGGCCGCAAGCACCCGAATCAGGAATACGTCCAGATCAACACGTCGAACATCCTCTTCATCTGCGGCGGCGCCTTTGTCGGCCTCGACGCGATGGTGCAGCGTCGCCTCGGTTCGCGCAGCCTCGGCTTTTCCGCCGTCGCCGCGCAGCAGGACGAGACGCTTGCGCCGGAGCAGCTGATGAAGTCGCTGACGCCCGAGGACCTGATCCGCTTTGGCATGATCCCGGAGTTCATCGGCCGCCTGCCGGTCGTGTCGGTGCTGGACCAGCTCAAGATCGCCGATCTCGAGAAGATTCTCCTCAAGACGAAGAACGCGACGGTGAAGCAGTACTCGAAGCTCTTCGCGATGGACGGCGTGCGCCTGAAGTTCACGCCCGACGCCGTGCGGGCGATCGCGGCCAAGGCCATCGAGCTGAAGACCGGCGCCCGCGCCCTCCGCTCGATCATGGAAAATCTCATGCTTGAGGTGATGTACGAACTGCCGCAGCGCGAGGACGTGACGGAGGTTGTCATCAACTCCGCCGTCGTCGCCGGCCGCCAGAAGCCGACCCTGCGTCGCGCCGGCAAGACCGAGGCGAAGCAGAACGCGGCCTGAGCGCGCTGCGCGCGCGGAGATCGCAGATTGGAGATCGAGTAGGGCGGGTCTTGGACCCGCCTTTTTTTGCGCCCCGAAGGCGGGTCAAAGACCCGCGCTACCTCTGAACGTCGCTCGCTTAACAGCGTTATTCGGCGCAACTGCTCACCAGTGCGCGTAGTCGCCCTTTTCGAGGCCCTTGGCGAACTCGACGAGGAGCTTCACGCAGCGCTCCACATCCTCGAGATCCACGACCTCGCTGGGGGTGTGCATGTAGCGCAGGGGAATGGACACCACGCCGGTGGCCACGCCGCCGCGGCCCATCTGGAGGGCGCGGGCGTCGGTGCCGGTGGGGCGCGGGTCGGCGGCGATCTGCACGGGCATCTTGAGCTTCTTGGCGGCCGCCATGAGGCGCTGGAAGACCTTGGGGTTCGCGTTGGCGCCGCGGCAGAGGATCGGGCCGCCGCCGAGCTTGGTCTCGCCGAACTTGCGGTTGTCGGAGTCGGGGTGATCGGTCGCGTGGTCCACATCCACGGCGATGGCGATGTGCGGGTTGACGGCGTAGGCGGCGGTGGTGGCGCCGCGAACACCAATTTCCTCCTGGGAGGTGGCGACGCTGACGACCTTGGCGGCGAGCTTCTTTTCCTTGGCGAGGCGGATGAGGACTTCGCCGACGATGTAGGCGCCGACCTTGTTGTCGAACGCGCGGGCGGCGCCGATGCTGCCGTGGAAGAGCTCGAACTCGTGGTCGTACGTCACGGAGTCACCAATCGCGATGCGCTCGAGGGCCTCTTTCTTCGACTTGGCCCCGATATCAATCCAGATCTCGTGAATCTCGGGGACCTTCTTGCGGTCGGCTTCTTCCATGAGGTGCACGGCACGTTTGCCGGTGACGCCCTTCACCGGGCCGTTGGCGGTCTGGATGATGACGCGGCGGCCGGAAATCACGGTGCGATCATGGCCGCCGATGGTGTCGAAGTAGATATAACCGTCCTTGTTGACGTAGGTGATGATGAGGCCGAGCTCGTCCATGTGGCCGGCGAGCATGAAAACCGGGTCGCCGGAGGGATTGAGGGTCGCGATGCGGTTGCCCATCGCATCCATGGCATAGGTGTCGGCGGCGGGTTTGACGTGGCGGTCGAAGACGGCCTGGGCCTCGGCCTCGTAGCCGGAAGGCGAGCGGGCGTGGAGCAGTTCGGTGAGGAAAGCAGGGGCTTGATACATGGGCATGGGGCAAAGGTCGCCCAAGACGGGCGCGGCGCAAAGAAAATTTCTCTTTGCCACCGCGCACCTTGAATGAGTTCTTGGGGGTTCATGACCATCTATCCCGCCATCGACATCAAGGGCGGCCGCGCCGTGCGGCTGACGCAGGGGCGTGCCGACCAGGAGACCGTTTACGCGGAGAACCCGGCGGACGTGGCGGCGCAGTTCAAGGCGGCCGGCAGCATGTGGGTGCACGTGGTGGACCTCGACGGGGCGTTTGCCGGTGAGCCGCAGAACCTGGCGGTGGTACAGGCGATTGCTGGGTTGGGGATGAAGGTTCAGCTCGGCGGCGGCCTGCGCACGCGGGCATCCGTGGAGCGCGCGCTGGGCTTTGGCGTGAGCCGGGTCGTCATCGGGACTCGCGCGGCGGAGAGTGAGGCTTTCGTGGGCGAGCTCGTGCAGGCATTCGGCGACAAGGTCGCGGTGGGGATTGATGCCAAGAACGGCCAGGTCGCAGTCAAGGGCTGGGTCGCCACGGCGGGCATGAGCGCGCTGGCGCTGGCGCAGCGGATGGACGCGCTGGGCGTGAAGACGCTGATTCACACGGATATTGGCACGGACGGCATGCTGACGGGGCCGAATTATCCGGCGCAGGAGGCGATGCTGAAGGCGGGCAAATTTAACGTGATTGCAAGCGGCGGCGTAAGCCGGCGCGAGGATGTGGTCGAGCTGGCGAAACTGGCGCAGCGTCACGCCCGGCTGGACGGGGTGATCGTGGGCAAGGCGCTCTACGAAAAGCGCGTGGACCTGGCGGACCTGCTGGCGATCGCGAAAGGCTGACCTCAGGCTTTCGGCCAGAAGAGCAGGTCGTGCCCGATGAGGGCGTGGCCGCTGTCGGAATCCGTTTCGATGGCGGCGTGCTGATAGCCCAAGGGCGTGAGCAAATTGAACACCCCCTGCACCTCGGATTCGCTATGGAAGGCGACAATCAGGATGGGGTGGCGGGAAGTGATCGTCTGGCGGGCCCCGGCGAGGGCGTGGTGCGCGTGACCCTCGACGTCCACCTTGATGAAATCGGGCGAACGGAGCTGGCCGTTCGCAACGAGCTCATCGAGCACCACCGTGCGCACCCCGACCGGCTGGGTGACCGCGCCGGGGGTTTCATTTTCGTAGGCCAGATGCGTGGTGGTGCTGCGCAGATCGCCATAGGTGAGCAGTTCGGCGGTGCCGGCGCGGTCGGAAACGGCGGCTTCAAATGTCTTCAGCCGGGTCAGGCCGTTCATCCGCCGGTGGTGCTCAAGGCGCACGTAGCTCACGGGGTTGGGTTCGAAGGCCGCCACCTCGCCGGTGGGCCCCACATGGCGCGCAAGACCCACGCTGTAGATGCCGAAGTGGGCGCCCAGATCCCAGCAACTCCAGCCCTCGATGTCACCAAACCGGGCCAGGGTCGCATGCATGGCGGGTTCCTGGGTGCCGCGCCAGTAGGCGCTCCACGGGTACAGCGTCCAGCGCGCGCCCGCCGCAATTCCGCTTCGCACCGTTACGGGCCAGTATTGGAGACGTGTGAGACCGAGGAACCCGTCGAGAAAACGACCCAGGATGCGCCTCATCGTCCGGTAATTTTCCCGGCGATCTCCTCGAGCGGATAGGTGATGATCTCCGCCAGGGTGGGGTGATACCACGGGGCGCGCAGCAGGTCGAAGACGGTGGCGCGCATGGCGAGCGGGCCGCTGCAGGCGTGAATGAGTTCGCCGGCGTCCTTGCCGACGATCTCGGCGCCAAGAATCCGGCCGCGCTTCGGTTCGGCGATGACCTTCACGTAACCGTAGTTGGCGTCCATCAGAATGGATTTGCCATGGTCGTTGAAGGGATAGGTCGCGCAGAGATAGGGAGTGCCGGCCGCGTCGAGTTCGCGCTCGAGCCGGCCGATGGTGGCGAGTTGCGGGTCGGTGAAGACGACGTTCAGCAGCAGGCCGTGGTCAATGGGCTTCAGGTCCTTGACGCCCGCGGCGTGCCGGGCGGCAAGTTCGCCCTGCTGGATGGCGACATGGACGATCTCGTGGGGCCCGGAGCAATCGCCGGCGGCGTAGATGTGCGGCGCAGACGTCTGTTGCCAGCGGTTGATGATGATCTGGCCGTTGGGGCGGGTAAAGACCCCGGCAGCTCCAAGGCCAAGTCGGGCGGTGTTGGGTTCGCGTCCGAGGGCATTGAAGAGATGCGCGCCCCGGCGGGTGATGCGCTTGCCCTCATGGAGGAACGTCACGGCGGTGCCGCGCCGGTCCTGGCTGATGGCTTCAATCTGCGTTCCGGCGAAGAGCTCGATGCCCTCGTCCACGAACGCCTGTTGCACGACGGTGGAGGCGGCCGCGGAGTGGTCGCGCAGGATATTCGGGCTGCGCTGGATCAAGGTGACGCGCGTGCCGATGCGGTTAAGGAACTGGGCCAGCTCGCAGGCGACGATGCCGCCGCCGAGCACGAGGACGCTTTTCGGGATGAAATCGAGGTCGAGCACGTCGTCGCTGGTCCAGAACTTGGCCTCGGACAAACCCGGGACGGCGGCCGGGACGCTGACCTTGGAGCCGGTGCCAATGAGGATGTGTTTGGCGCGCAGTTTCTGGCCGTTGGACAGTCGTACGGTGTGCGGGTCGAGGAAAGTGGCCTGGGCGCGGATAAGCTCAAACCTCCCGGCTTTCAGCTGCTGCAGGCGGGAGTCGGCGAATTCGGCGATGATTTTCAGCTTCTGGGCGTGCATGGCCTTCATATCCGCGCGCGCGGAGGGAATCCTGAGCCCGAAGGTCTTCCCCTTTTGGGCCAGATGCAGCACCTCGGCCATGTAGAGGAGTGTCTTGGACGGCATGCAGCCGCGCAGGATGCAGAGGCCGCCGAGCTCGCGGGCGCTGTCGACGATGACGGTCTTCAGGCCGTGCTCGACGGCGACGCGGGCGGCGTTGTAGCCGGCGCTGCCGCCGCCGATCACGAGGAAATCACAGGTCTTGAGGGCCATGGCGAGAATCTCAGCGACCTTTGCCGAATAACATCACGTGGATGGTTTTCAGGATGATGGCGGCGTCGAGGGTGAAGGAAAAATGGCGGATGTAGTAGAGGTCGTATTCGAGCTTGCGGACCGTGTCCTCGAGATTGGCGCCATACGGGTAGTTCACCTGGGCCCAGCCCGTGATGCCGGGTTTCACGAGGTGGCGGAAATAATAGCAGGGGATCTCGCGCTCGTAGTCCTCGACGAGCTTGGCCCACTCTGCGCGCGGGCCGATGAGGCTCATGTCACCGCGCAGGACATTCCAGATCTGGGGCAGCTCGTCGAGGCGGCTGGCGCGGAGGAAACGGCCCACCGGTGTGATGCGGGCGTCCCCGGGCTGCGTGTAACGGTCGCCCTCGCTGGGGGAGAGGCGCATGGTGCGCAGCTTGTAGATCTGGAACGGGACGTGGTTTTTTCCGATGCGGGTCTGGGCAAAGAAACACGACCCGCGGTCCTGCACCCACACCGCGATGGCGCCGAGCAGGATCAGGGGTGAGGCGAGCACGAGGCCCACGGAGGCGAGGATGAGGTCGCCGACGCGCTTCAGGCGCTCGAACACGGGCTCCCGGGCGATTTGAAAACCCTCCTGGAAGAGCCAGGTCTGGTTGAGCCGGTAGATCGGGATTTTTCGCCAGTAAATCCGATGAAACAGCTCGAGCGTGTAGGTCGGCAGGCCCTTGAAATACAGCTGAACCAGTTTTTGCGCGATGGCGGGCGCCAGTTCCAGGTTGGACTCGCGCAGGATCAGGGCCTCGACCTCCAGCCGGCCCTGCTGGATGTCATCGATGACCTCCGCGAAGGGCCGCAGGCGGTTGTCCTGGTCGTCCCCAAAGGGCGACGCCGAGTCCTCGCTGACGACTGAATACACAATCCGCTGGAGCGCCCCCACGCGCTCGCATTCGGCGCGGAAGGCATGGCAGCTGGCCCAGTCGCCGAGAAAGACCAGACAGCGCCCGCCCTGGGCATTGGTGGCCCGCTGATAGATGAGGCGTCGGTAACTGAGGGTGATGGGAATCAGCGCGAGGTAGGCGAACGCGATGACACCGCGGCTGGACTGCAGGTCGGCCACGCCCGGGAACTTGACGACGAAGGTTACGAGCAGCGTGCCCAGCAAGGCGCTCAGCAGGGCGATCGCATGGAGGCTCGTGTAGTCGAGGCTCATCATGTCGGTGCGCGCCCGGTAGCCGTCGATCAGGTAGATGGCAAAAACCAGGGTGGCGAAGGGGCCCAGCAGGGGAAAAACGATCCAATGGGTGGCGCTGCCCAGGCCCCAGGAGAACCGGAGGAGATTGAAGACGGCCACCAGAAAGACCAGGTCCAGGCCGAGCAGGGCGAGGAGGGTTTTCTTGGGACTGTTCATAGTGGCGTTCACAGTTTGGAGGGGATTGTCCGCTCGGCAAGTCCCGCGGCCAGATGCTATTCGACCGGGCGCAGTATTTTTTCCCAGCCGGCCAGCGCCCTGGCTGGGCCGGTGTGGTCCCGGCCGTACGCGGCGGCGGCGGCGGCGAGTTGCCGGAGCTGACCCGGGTCTGTGTGCAACTGGCGGATTGCGGCGCTGATCGCTGCTACTTCGTCGCGCGTGAAGGCACGCCCGAAACCCTGCGTCTCCACCAGCCGGGCAATTTCTCTCCCGCGCGGCCCGATGAATAGCACCGGCCGGCCCACGGCGGTGACGCCATAAAGTTTACTGGGGAAAACGAGCCGCTCGCAGCCGGGCAGCAAAGTGACGAGGTGTAGGTCGCCGAGGGCAAGGGAAGCCGCCAGTTCGGTGCGGGGCTGCGTCGGACGGAACTGCACCTGGGTGAGTCCGCGCGCGGCCGCCAAAGCTTTCATTCGGGACCTCTGGGCGCCGCCGCCGATAAAAACGAAGGCAATGTCGCTCTCATCGCGCAGGGCCGCCGCGACGTCGAGCACCGGGTCCAGGTCGTGCACGCGGCCGAGATTGCCGGAGTAGGCGACGACGAACTTGCCCTCCAGTTGCCATGCGGCGCGGAGGGTGTCGGCGGCGGTGCGCGGCTGGATGGTGAGCCCGGCCGGAGCCCAGTTGGGGATGACGAAGATCCGCGTCGGGGAAACTCCCGCCTGGGCGAGCATGCCGGCCATGTCGGAGCCGAGGGTCACGCAGCCATTCGCGCTCCGCCAGGCGAGGTCGCGGAGCGGGCGAACGGCCTGCAACCAACCCTGTCCGGTCAGCGCCGTGGCGATTTCGGGATACACATCCTGCACCCAGTGGAAAATTTTCGCGCCGCACAGCCGGGAGACGAGCCAGGCCCCGATCCCCAGCAGGGGAGGGTCCGTGAGGGCCACCACGGTGTCGCCCCGCTGGGCACTGTAAGCCAGCCGGCTAAGCGCGCCGAAATAAAACGTGAGGAAGTCCGCGGCCTTGCCCGCCAGCCCAAGGCGGCTCCAGCGCGTCCCGCGGGTCCGCAGGATGTTCACGCCGTGGCGGGTCTCCCGCGCGGGCACATTTTTGCCGTGCGGCCGACTCGTGATGACAGTGACCTCATGCCCGGCGACGGCGAGTGCTTCGGCGAGATCGGTGAGCAACTGCGCGGTGGCGGATTCCTCCGGCCAATAGAAGCGGTTGAGGAAAATGAGGCGCATCGCGTCAGGGGGATTGCCGCCGCGCGGCGCGGAGTTCTTCCGCCGCGAAGCGTTCATACTGGGCGAGCAACTGGCAGTAGCGCCGGCCCGGCCGGCCGTCGAGGCAGCCGAGGCGGAGGAAATATTGGTAGAAAAAGCGGAGCGCGGGACGGCAGGGCAGCGAATAACTGAGACGCTTGAGCGCGCGGCGCTGCCGCAGGCGGTCGCTGGAGAAAAAATCACTCCACGGCACGCCGCCTTCCGCCTGCTGGAATGCAGCGGCCTCGGCGCGCGCGTAGCGGCGGTGTTTTTCCAGCCATTCCGCCTCACCGCCGGCGGAGAGATCGTGGAGATAGTTGGCCCCCAGCCGGCCCAGTTTCATCGCCGGCGCCTCGCGCTGGCCGTGGCCGACCTGGATGAATGCGAACTGGGGGGCGCGTACGAACCGCGCCTGGTAGGCGGGAAAATCCGTGCAATGCGGGATCCAGCGGCCTTGAAACAGCATTTTTGGGGCGACCAGGAGGCCGTCCACCGGGTCATCCAGATGGAAGTGACATTCGGCCCACAGCTCCGGGGTCATCTGTTCGTCTGCATCGAGGTGAAAGACCCAGGGATGCCGGAAAGGGATCTCGCGTTGCGCGTAGTTGCGCTGTCCGGCGAAATGATCAAACGGCCGCGTGAAGACCCGGGCTCCGGCGGCGCGGGCGATTTCCACCGTCCGGTCGGTCGAGCCGGAATCGAGCACGACGATGTCCGTGCACTGTGCCACCGAGGCAAGGCAGCGCGGCAGGGAGCGCTCCTCGTTGAGGGTCAAGATGACGACGGAAAACATGGGTCAGCGTTCGCGGCGGGTCCGCGAGCTCAAACGGACATACTGGATGGCGCTGAAAAAACTGAGCCAGAACGCGATCATCACGGCGGGGTTGGCAAAGGGAAATTCCACCCCGGCATACAGCAGGATCAGCCCGCAACCGCCGAGCAAATAGGCGGGCAGCGGACCGGCAAACCGGAGCGCCCGGGAACCCAGCAGAGGCCAGAGGACGGACAGGATCAGTAGCGCGGTCCCGGTGAAACCCACCTCGGCGAGCGACTGCAGCCAGTCGGAATGAGCGTCGACGTAACTGTGCTCATACTGGCGGTTGGCCTCCAGCGGACGCGGGCGGATCAGCTGGAGTACCTTGTCATAGCTGCCGAAACCCCAGCCAAAGCCGGGCTTTTCGACCGCGAGGTGCCAGGTGTCAGAGTAGAGTTTCAGGCGTTCGTTCAGCAGGCCGGACTGCCATTGCCCCTGCGTATCCTGCCAGCGTTCCTGCACCACGGCGCGTCCGAGGTACACCGCCGCGCCCAGGGCGCAGATCGCAGTCAGGATCAGCCCGGCCACCGGCAGCACGCCGGAGGTGCTGCCATGCTGCTGCCGGCGCCGGATGCGGCGCAGGGCGTGCACGAGGCCCATGCCCAACAGAACAACCACCAGCAGGGTGCCGGCTCGTGAACCCGCGAGCAGCGGCGTGAGAGCCAGCAGCAGGAGCCCGAAAATTCCCAGAATCACGGGGGACTGGTGAAGTTGCCCATCCGCGGCGCGTCCGGCGTAGTAATAGATGAGTCCGAGGCAGGCGGCGGCCAGCAGAACCACATACGCGGCCCAGTGGTTGCCATAAACGAAGGTCGCAAAATACCGCGCGTTGGGCGACGCCACGTGACCGAAGTACAGGCCATCGGAGGTGAGCCGCTGGAAAGTACCGAAGACCGAAAGCACCATGGCATTGCCCACGGCGACCAGCAGGAAGACGCGCAGGGCCTGCCGCCGACGGATGGCGAGCACGAGATTGAAGCAGGAGAGGTAGATCGCATCGAAGAGCCACAAGTGCTCCCGCGAAGTGGCCGCATGGGCGGTACTGGGCAGAGCCGGATGGACGGCGCCGGTCTGGGCGAGCAAGATCTGGCCGGAGAACACGCGCTCGGTGAAGCTGGGGTTGAGGCAGCTGAGCAGGACGAGGCCGTTGAAGGCGAGGACCGGGCTGAGCCAGAACAGCGGCTGGCGGAGGCTTTCCCCGCGCGTCACTCGGCTGCGAAGGGCGGCCAACGTGACGAGCAGCCCAAGGCTGCCCCAGCCGGAGATCAGAAACCGGGCCCAGTCGGCCCCGCCGCCAAACGCCCAGGAGGCGAACAGCAGCAACCCGGTGACATGAACGAGCACGGCAACCTCGAGCGGTCGGAGCGGATGCCCCGCGGGGGCGGCCGACGGGGAGGAGCCACGGGGGCCCCGGGATTCAGTCCGGTGTTTCACGGGGAGGGAGAGTGCAGCTGCCGGTAGAAGGCGGTGAGCTCTCCCGCGGATTTCTCCCAGGAGTACTCCCGCAGGACCCAGGAGCGGGCCCGCTGGCCGCGCTCACTCAAGCGGTCGGGGCCTTCCGCCATGGCCGCCTCCAGGGTGCGGTGGAAATCCGCCCACGGCACACACCAGCCGCGGTGATCGAGATTGAGCGCGGTCCATGGCGTGGTGTCGGTCACGAGGGCCGGCACGCCAGCGGCCAGGGCCTCGGCGATGACGAGGCCGAAATTTTCCGAGTGGGAGGGCAGCAGGAAAAGCGACGCCACCCCGTAGGGCGTCGGCATGTCCGTGCCATCATAGACGGCCACCCGATCCTCGGCGCCAGCGGCGGTGATCCAGCCCTGGATCTCGGTCACGGAATATTCCTCGGGCACGCCGATAAGGAGAAGCAGCCAGTCGCCGCGGGGCGCGGCGAGCCAGAGATGAAAGAGCTCGCGCAGCCGTTTCTTGCGGTGAAAACGCGAGTAGAACAGCGCCACCGGGCGCTGGCCGATGGCCGGGCAGCGTTCCCGCCAGGCGGCGCGGGCGCCCATGAGGCGCTCAACCGCGGGCAGGCGGACGCCGTTCGGGGCGACGCACACGGGCTGCTTGAAACCCAGCCGCCGGATATCGTCGGCCTCCTCCACGCTGGTGGCATGCCAGCCCGCCGCGGCAGCGAAGGCGCCTGGATGGATGAAGGTGCTGGCGAAAAACTTGCGCTGGCGATGATGGTTCCAGGCCCAGGGGCTCATCATGCCGCGAGGGGAAATGACGAGCTTGCCGCCGCGCGCGGCAGCCTGATGGGCGTAATGCAGGGTGCGCAGCCAGAGCGAGTGATGGTGGATGATCTCGGCCGGGGTCCGCGCCAGCGCATCGCGCAGGCCGGCCGAAGGACAGAACTTCTGCGGCCAGTCGCGGGGAAACGTGGTCGTGGTCAGTGCACCGGCGGTAACCATGGTGCCGGATCCGGGGACGGTGGCGAGCAACTCGACCTCATGGCCGATGGCCGCACACGCGGCGGCCAGGGCGGGTACCGAACTGCTCGGGCCGCCATGCCTGGCTTCCAGGCTCGGGATAATATGAGCCAGTTTCATCGGGAGTAGAAAAGCCTTACCGCAGACAGAAAGGACGCATCCGTCCGCTGGCTCATTGCGGCGCTTGGCGCGGTTTGACCGGCCGGCAGGGCGAGCCGACGCCAATCGTGCGCGGGGGCAGGTCCTTCACGACGACGGAGCGGGCGCCGACGACGCAGAGCTCCCCGACGGTAACGCCAGGGCCGACAAAGACATCCGCCCCCAGCCACGCATTTTCGCCGATGACGATCGGGCGCGTGACCAGCGGCATGGCCCAGCGGTTGAAATCGTGCGTGCCGGCGCAGAGGTGGCAGTTCTGGCTGACATTGGCGCCGCGCTGGAGGGTGATCGGGGCGAGATTGTAGAGAATGACGCGGGGCCCGACCATGCTGCGGGGCGCGAGGGTGAGCTTCCACGGGAAAGTGATTTTCGCCGTGGGAAAGATGACCACTTGGAAGGGAGCCGGAATCGTCGCGCCAAACAGCTTGAGCAGGCTGGCGCGAAAACCGTGGAATGGCCGCGGGCTCCAGCGAAACACGGTGGCCTGCACCAACGCCCAAAGCATCCGCCGCAGCACCTCTCCGCGCGGATAGGGGGTGGTGCAGTTTTGTCCGAGGTAGGGGGCTTCTGCTGCCATGGGTCAGCCGGAGTAAGACGGGCGGACGGCGGTCACTTCAACGTCGAAAAATCCGCCAGGAGCCGGTCGGCGTACACCGTAAAATCGTAGTGTTCCGCATCATGACGGGCTGCGCGCGCCAGGCACACCCGGCGGGCGGGATCGGACACCAGCCCGGCAATGGCCGCCGCGAGCCGCTCCGGGGCGTCGGCGGCGGTGTGGTCGAACCTCTCCCCGTTTTCACCGGCGCGGATATAGTCGCGGAAACAGGGCAGGCCGGAAACGACCGGAACGGCCCCGGCCGCCATCGCCTCAATGACGGCCACGCCGAAGGTCTCGCCCTGGGTGGAAAGGCTCGGGTAGCAAAACACATCCAGGCTGCGGTAAACGGCGGCCAGCCGCTCCGCGGAAAATTCCGCCGGGCGCAGTTCGTAGGTGCCCATGGGCAGGGCCTGTGCGAGGGAGCGCTGCAGTTCTTGCGCATAGCCGGGACCGGAACCGCCGTAACTCACGTCCGTCGGGCCGCAGAGCACCACCCGCCAGGCGGGCAGCCCGGGTTGTTTCGCCAGACGGGCGAGAGCGGCGACGAGCAGGTCGAGGCCTTTTTCGCGGTGAATCCGGCCGATGTAACCGATGGTCACGGGCGTGCCGGGCGCGGGGGCGGGCCGGGGTTGGGCAAGGTCGGACCAACGGATGGGATAGCCGAAAACCTTGGTGAGGCTGGCGAGGCGGGAATTTTCCGCGAGGACCGCGGCGCGGACCGGGGAACTCACGGCGATGACCCGGTCGAGCCGGCGATAGAGGCGGTACTGGCCCTTGGGCATGCGGCCGGGCATCACCACGAGCTGGCCGGCCGGCCCGCGCAGCCAGCCGAGCCACACGGGCAGGGCGACGCAATTGACCACCGTGACATCGGCGTGGGGCAGGCGGCGCCACACGCGCAGACTCCACCGGAAATCGAGCCAGAGATTCTTCACGAGGCGGCGGGTGTGATCGAAGCCGGGAAGCCGGAGGTAGTGAACCCCCTCACGGGTCTCCTGGTCCGGCCAGCCGGGCCACTGGCGCGAGATCACCGTCACGTTGTGTCCGCGCCGGGCGAGTTCCAGGGCGAGCGCATGCCACGATTTTTCCGTCGCACCGCCGGCGGCCGGAGGCATCGGCAGAAAGAAACCCATGACGACGGTGATTCTCATGGGCGGGCAGGGGGCAGACTGGCGAGGGCGGCGAGCAGGCCGGTGGTCGTCTGCGCGTAGGTGTAGCCAGCGATGCGCTGCGCGACCCGGTCCGTGAAACCGGAAAGATCCGTGGTCAGCGCGGCGGAAAGTTTTTCGCGGAGCTGCGCCGGGTCGTCGGCGCGGAAGACCCAGCCGGTGTCGCCGTCGGTGACCAGATCCCGCTGGCAACCGACGCGGTCGCTCACGAGGCAGGGCAGGCCTAGGTGCATGGCCTCGTTGACCGCGAGACCCCACGTCTCGTAGAGACCGCGCGACGGCAGGGCAAAGACATCGGCCAGCAGGTAGCGAGCGGGCATCTCGCTCTGGTTGGCGAAGGGCAGGAAAAACACGCGGCCGGCGGGCGCCGAGCGGGCTCGCTCCAGCAGGGCGATTTTTTCCGGGCCGTCGCCGACCAACACGAGGGCGGTGTCCGGCAGATTGAGCGCGAGAAAGGCCGCGAGGAGCTCGAGCGGCTGCTTGGCGGCGACGAATTTTCCCGCGAACAGGACGACGCGCGTCGAGGCGCTGAGTCCGAGCTGGGTGCGCAGAGTGCGGGCCGCGAGGGCCGGCTCCGGCCGCGCCGGATCGAAGAGGGCCGCATTCACGGCATGCGGGGCGAAGAAGAGTTTTTCCGGCGGGACGCCGAGGGTCGTGAAGTAGTCGCGGTTGGCCTGCCCCACGTAGGTGACGGTGGCGAATTTGCGGTAGAGCAGGCGCAGGAGAAACGTCGGCAGCCCGCCGGGGGCGGGTCGGCCGAGGAAGTGGGAGTCCCCGCGGAAGATGAGCGGCAAGTGCCGGCGGCGGGCCCAGGCAATGAGGCGGAGGTGACTGGCGTAGGCGTAACCGAAGAGGAGCACGGCGTCGGGTTGCCAGGCGGCGAGACGGGCGGTCAGCGTCGGGTTGCGCAGGCCCCAAAAATGATCCGTGCCGGGCGTGGGCGCGGTGTTGGGCACAAATTCCGATTCATAGCCGCTGAGCAGATCCACGTCCCACTTGAAGGTGGTCAGGAATTCCGGATCGGGCCGGGCGGTGACGCCGGCCTCCCAGAGGTAGAACACGCGGAACTCGAGGGCGGTATGCGCCCGCAGCCAGCGAAACCACGGGCAGTAATACTGGGTGGGGTGCGAGAGCACCACGGCGAGGCGGGGGGACATGCGCGGTTAGGTGACTTTGGCGCCGGGCCGTTGCAGGCTCGTGCTCTCGACGAAGGGCACGCTTGCGATGATCAGCACCATCACGGACTGAAAGACCGAGGTGATCAGGACGCTCGCGACCATTTCAAACGAACCCATGATACCGAGCAGGATCGTGAAGGCGATGAAGCCCTCGAGGGAGATCAGGAGTTTGCGGGCGGTGAAACTTTCCAGCCAGGCGAAGCAGAGCCCGAGGAAGGCGCCGAGCACCAGCGTGCCGGCGACGGGGCCAAAGTTGCCATAGGCCTCCGCCAGCAGGCCCCAGGCAATGTAGGTCTGCAGGGTCGAGTCGAGTTCCTGCCGTCCAAAGTGGATGTTGAGCAGGATCTGGCCCTCGTGGGTGCGCGGCTTGTCCGGCCAGAGGATGCGTGGCATGAGCAAGGGCGGAATCAGCGTGTAGGTTGCACCCCGCAGCGGGGCGATGTGGCCGGCGTCGATCGCATCGATGACAAACAGCAGGTTTTGCAGATTGTTGACGCGCTCGAGCAGGCTTTGGCCCTTGGTCCGCTTCTCGTGGTCATCCCGGGCGATTCCGCCCGGACCGGCGGGAGCGATGGTCTCGTAGCTGGCCTGGATCCATTCGGCGTAATGACGCGGCATCTCGCCCAGGCCGACCTGCGGCTGGTCGCCCTCCGGCGTCCAATATTGCTCGCGCATGGTGAACTTGCCGAGATTCAGGAAGGACAGGACGGACACCACGACGACGAGGTAACGCCAAGGCATCCGGCCTGAGCTCCAGAACAGCCCGATCATGACCGAGGCGACCAGCGCTGTGGTGGCGGACAGCAGGAACCCGGACGCACTGATGAAACAGTCGCCGACCAGGAGCGCCCAAAAGACAAACTGGCCCACCGCGGAAACGCTCCGCGAACCCACAAACATCGCGACGAGGAAAAATCCGCAGGCCCCGGCGGCGGAGATCAGCGTCGAGACCAGCGAATAGCTGCCCTCGGGCAGGAGGCCGAAGACCCCGCTGGTCAGTTGCAGGCTGTCCAGCAGCAGGTAGAGCGAGGAGCCGAGGATCAGGCCGAAGCCGATCCGCTGGAGTTTGCCGGCGCCCTCCTGCTTGAAGCTGCGCAGCGCATACGACGTCGAGGGCGCGGGGTGAAAGATTCCCATCCCCAGGCGCCAGAAGCCGATCAGGCTGCAGCTGAAGATCAGGACCTCGAAGCCGGATTGGGTGATGTAATTCGCAGGGTAAAGGGAGAGGACCTCATGGCCGATGACGATGGGCAGGCCGTAGACCACGAGATTTTGCAGGGCGAGCAGGGGCACCAGGGGCAGCCCGATGCCCTTGGCCCGCCAGAGGCCCAGCACGACCAGTGTCCCCACCGCGATCAGGGCAAAAGCGGTGGCGCCGGGACTGCCGGTGAAAAACAACAGCGCGGTCTCCGCCGCCAGAATCACGGCCACCGGGATCAGGGCCCGCTTCACCATCCAGCGCACGCTGTCCGCCAGGTCGCCAATCTGGGTGTGGCGGTCGAGGGGACGGGGTTGACGGGTTGCGGTCATGTCCGGTTGGCCAGCGCCTGGTCGAGGAGCTCGCATTGCTGGCGGGTGCGGGCGCGGGCGGTGTGGGTGGCGGTGAAGAGCGGCCAGTTCGGGGTGGTGGCGGATCCCGTAATGGGATGGTCGAGCAGACGCCGGAGAAAATCCGTCACCCCGGTCACCCCCTCGGCGGAGGGCCAGCTGGCCACGGTGGCAAAATTAAGCTCACGGACCATGCGGTCCATTGCTGACCCGGTGGGCGTCAGGGCCAGGGATGGTTTTCCCGCGAGAAAACTGGAGGCGATCTTAGAGGGGTTGTAGGCGGGGTCGTCGGAGCCCGGGATGATTAGCGCGTCGGCCGCCAGCAGGGTCGCGATGGCGGTGAAATAGCCGACGCGGCCGGTTTCTTCGCGCACGTGTTCGGCGACGCCGCAGGCCGCGGCGACAGGAAGCACGGAAGGCTCGGCGCGGGTTCCGGCGTAGCTGGTACCGATGAAGTGCAGGCGCAGGCGCGCGGCATCGGCCGGGGCGGTCACGCGGAGGTTGCGGAGCCCGGCGAAGAGAAACTCCAACGCGGTGCGCATGATCGGTCCGACTGCCCCGACGCTCACGAGATGCACGGCGCCGGGCTCGCGGGTGAAGGCCGGGGTCCACTCGGCATGGGCGCGGGCCAGGGCGAAATCTGCCTCGGGTGCACCGAAGGGGATGTAGGTGGCGGGCTTCGGGTCAAACCAGGGATAGCGCGCCCGGAGTTGGGTGAGATAGTCTTCGCTCACGCTGACAAAGCCCGCGGCGTCGCGCCAGGAACGCTCCTCGAGGCGGGCCGCCTGCCAGCGCGCCAGACGATATTTCCACCCGCCGGGAGGCGGCGGGGCCCCGGGGCGTTCATAGTAGTCGGTGCGCCACGGATCCTGCAGATCCACGACAAAAGGCACCCCGTAGCGGCGCAGCCAGCGGCGGCCGAGCGCGGTGGCGACGAACTGGGTGGTGGAAAAATACACCAGGTCGAACTGTCCGTTGCGCAGCAGGCGGTCCCCGGTGGCTCGGAGCTGGAACCATGCGCGGTAAGCCAGGTTGCCCAGGCCTACGCGTCGCGTCAGGGCCAGGGGCAGGGCGCCGACGCGATGCACTGGCACATCGGCCGGCACGGTCGTGGCGAGCAGCGGATCCTGCGGGCCGGGAACGGCGCCGGCCTCCACGGCGAGCACGACCGGGTCCCAGCCGTACTCGCGAAAGTACGGGAGGCTCATCCGCACGCGCTGGTGGTCCGGCGCATTGGTCGGCGGAAAGTGCGGGCTGATGATGAGGACGCGGTGCATGCGGAGAGCGTCAGATCACGGGGGTACCGGCGGCATCGACGCCGGGCAGGGGCGGGATGAAGCGGAAGAAAAATTCGTGGCCGGAGTTGCAGCTGTGCACCAGTCCGGGGGGCAGCGCCGGTTCGGACCAGGGGGGGATGGGCTCGAGCTGGGACTGGTAGCGGGCAAGCGCGCGGGTCTTGATCGGTTGGAAGTCCTCCGTGGGCTGCACGCAATAGCCCTGGTTGAAGATCATGCGCTCGATCAGGAGGCCGGGATTCCACCAGGACCACACGGGATACTGCCAGAAGTCGGGCTGCACCCCGGCTTGGACCACGGCCGCGCAGACAAAACCAAAGGCGGCGTCGTGCTCGCTGCTGCCGTCCGGGCTGCAGGGCAGGAAAATCTCCCCCGGCTGGATCCAGGCGATCAGGCCGGCGAGCCGCGCCACGAGGGCCGACTCGCGTCCGGCCGCGAGGTTTTTCAGCGTGCCGTCGGCCTCATCGAGAAAGTGGATGGCGCAGGACTCGACGCCCAGAATGGCGAGGGCGGCGAGGGCCTCGCGCCGCCGGATGCTGCCCACCTCGCCCGCGGTGATCCCCGGGTGCCCGGTATGCGAGGCGCTGCCGTCGGTGATGAAGATGACGTGGACCGGCAGACCCTCGTTGCGCTTGCGCGCGATCAATCCGCCGCAGCCGAGGGTCTCGTCATCCTGGTGGGGTGCAAAAATGATGCAGGGCTCGGTCCGCAAACGGTAGGGCCGGCTCAGGCACTGGAGGGAAATCCGGCAGAGCCAGATGGCGAGACTTCGGGTCAGCGCCTTGGCCCGGTGACGGTCCAGGAGGCCGAGCGACAACCCGAGCAGCTGGGGAATGAGGAGGAGCCGGAAAGTCATCGCGGTTCAGACCAGCTGGACGATGGGGGCGGAGAGCGCGCGGTCCACGGCGGTCAGCAACCGCGGCGCGGCGTGCGCCCAGTTGAACTGGGTGGCCGCCGCGGTGCGGGCGGCGAACTGGCACGCGCGCAGGCGTGCGCGATCACCCAGCAGCGCATCGAGCTGGCCCGTGAGCCGAGTCGTCTCATGCGCCTGGATGAGCAGCCCGCAGTCGGGGGCGGCGTGCAGGACTTCGCTCTGTCCGGCCGTGTCGGTGGCAATGACCGCGAGGCCGGCGTTCATGTATTGGAAGATCTTGTTGGAAATCGTGACATCGCGGTTGCGCGGCCAGGGTGGCTCCAGGGCGAGCCCAAGGTCGAACTCGGCGAGCTTGGCGGGCAGGTCGTCCGGAGGGACGAGCGGGATAAAACTCACATCGGCCCGGCGGGCCGCCGGCAGGCGGGACAACAGATGCGCGCGATAGTCTGCCCGGATATCACCCAGCAGGTGAACCCGGCTCGGCTGCCGGGTCTGCGCCCAGGCGGAGAAAAAAAGTTCCAGACCGCGGCCGGGGCCGACGGTCTGGGAAAACCAGATGAACGAAGGTGGGGCATCGCCCGCCGGCCGGTCGACGCGCGAGTGCGGTTGCAGGGGAAAGGTGTTCCGCAGCACGATGGGCCGGGGACACTGATAGGCCCCGGCCAGGGCGTCCGCCATGCTGTCCGAGGTGGCAGACGCATAGGCGGCGTGATGGAGGACAAAGTCCTCGGCCGAGCGGAGCAGGCGGATTGGACGGCTGCGCCGGTCGGCAAACATCAGATCCTGAGAATACCAGTCCTCCACGTCCACGGCGACGCGGCGCCCGTCGTTGATCAGCGATTGCGTGGCCCACATGGGGATTTCCGTGTGGGCGATCGTGAGGTCTGCGGGATGCGAACGGGCGAAATTCAACAGGGCCCGGGCCGGGCCGAGTGACTGGGCGGTCTCAACGTTGAGGGTGCGGCACAGGAGCCGGGCGCCCCAGGTGGCGCTACGCTGGACCAGGTTTGCCAGGCGGGCGCGCGGCGTGGTGGGGCGGTAGTTGAGCACCGTGCGCTGGAAGGGCAGGCCGCGCATCAGTTCCAGGTCCAGGCGTTCGAAACGATCCTGCATGGAGACGGTCATCACCGTGACATCGTAGCGGGCCGCGCCGAGGGTGGCGGCCTCCTTCACAACGCGCGGGTTCCGGCAGAGGTGGGAGGCGGTGAGGATGAGGATCTTTTTGGCGCTCATCGGTGCAGCAGGTATTTCAGGCGCCAGATGGTTCTCCAACCCAGCAGGCGGGCGAGGAGGGCGGTCTTCGGACCCATGAGTGGCCGACCCACGTTCTCACCGAGTTGGCGCACCTCGGCCTCGGCGCTGGCGATTAGGTGGGCGGGCGCCGGAAAAAAATCGTGGACGTACCGCCGCCAGTAACCGGCGCAGGCGCGACGGATCCGCGGCGAGTCCTCCGCGGCCAGCAGCCGGCGCGTGATGAGTTCCAGGGAGTGAAACTGCGACTGCCGGGCGCGGGCGCCGCGTTGCTGGCTCAGGCTGCCGGAGAGGCCGGAACGGTAGTAACTGCGGGCAGCGGCGGCGACGCAGAAGGCGAGGCCGGAGCTGGCGAGAGCGATCCGCGAAAAATATTCGCCGTCGTCGTTGAGCGAGAGCGTTTCATCCCAGGCCCCGGCGCGCAGGGCGACGCCGCGCGGCACGAGCCAGGCGGAGGGGTGCATCATCGCTCCTGTCTCGCCCGCCAGCACGAGAAAGTCCAGCGGGGCAAAATCGCGAAAGACAGCCTCGTCGACAAAGCGTGCGGCTGCGGGATCCGTCGTGAATCTCCCCCAGGCGCAGGCCGCAACGGTGTCGGGTGGACGCGTGGCCAGCAGGGCGAGCTGCGCGGCGAGCTTGCCGGGGGCGAGCAGGTCATCGGCATCGAGGAATTGGAAATAATCCCCGCGCGCCTCGCGGAGCGCCCGGTTCCGCGCCGCACTGGCGCCGGCGTTGGCTTGGGAAAAAACCCGCACACCGCGGGTGGCGAACCCCTGGGCCAGGGCGAGGCTGCCGTCGGTCGAGCCGTCGTCCACGAAGATGATTTCCTTGTCCTCCCACGTCTGCGCCAGCGCCGACTCCAGCGTGGCGGCCAGCCACGGTGCGGCGTTGTGGCAGGGGATGAGGAGGGAGACGAGGGGCGGGGGCATGGCGCGGGCTCAGGCTGACGGAAGGGCAATCCGCCAGCCATCGCGGAAATACGACCGCTTCGACTCGGCGACGTAGTGGTGCATCACGGCCGTGGGCGCCCGGCCCTCGGCGCGACCGGGTTTCGTGAGGTAGTCCGCCGACGGGGCAACGGCGCAGGGCTGGGCACGCGCGGC
>CAIMAQ010000099.1 GCA_903839035.1 uncultured Opitutia bacterium | reverse complement strand
GCCTCCATTCTGGAGCTGACGATGAACTCCTACAAGCTGACGATGCGGAATGAGATGCGCGCCCAGGCCCGCTCGGTGGCCGAGAGCGAGCTGGAAAGCGTCTACTTCCAGTGGATGACCCAGATCATGGCGGCCATCCCCGCCGCCGACACCCCCGCGATCCTTTCCCCCATCGCCGATATCGGCGAAGTCCCCACCACCATCCAGCCGGCCTATCTCGCCACGCACCGGAATCAAGGTTGGGTCGTCCGACGTGCCATCAGCTATAATTCCGTCTACGATTACTTTGACGGCGTCATCCCCGGCACCACCAAGCAGGGCAAGGTGACCTACGTCACGGTCCGCATCGAGGTGCTGCCCAATGCCAGCAGTTTTTTCCGCAACGAACTTGCCGTGCGCGTGGGCCGTCGCTTTGCCTCCTCCAACACCTCCATTTTCCAATACGGCGTCTTCTACCAGGGTGACTTGGAAATGGCGCCCGGCAACGACGTGACGATCACCGGTGACGTCGCGGCCAACGGCAGCATCTACATGGCGTCCAGCGCCGGTTACCACCTCACCCTGAACAAGCAGGTGCGGTATCTGTCCGGCGGCTATTTCAACCAGGACTCGCTGGGCAACACGGTCCTGCGCAAGCCCAACACCCCGGTCGGCGGCTCCCTGGTCGCCCCGCTCTTCGGCACCTCGCAATCCACCCAGCTTGAGGTCCTCAACGAACCCGAAAATCTGCTCGGCGGCGTCGATGCGAGTGAAATGGTCATCCGCCGCCCCGACCTCTTCCCGACGGAAAACGACGTGTACCGCGCGGCAATTCTCCCACCCCCGGCGGATACGGACGAATATCCCGGCTACAACAGCAGCCTGGGTGACGATCCCACGATCAACGTCAGCCGCATGTACACCCGCGCCGGATTGCGCATTACCGTGAACACCGACGGCACCGTGGTTTTCACCAAACCCGACGGCACTAATGTCAGCGGCAGCTACACCGGCGTCGTGGTCGGCGCGGCCAACAACGCGTTCTACGACCAACGGGAAGGCCGCAACGTCGGCATGACCACCATTAACATGGCCGCGCTCATGACAGCGCTCCAGTCGAACTACATCGCCGGGCCCAACGACTTCAACGGTGCGATCTACATCAATGTGAAATCCAGCAGCGCCTCCACGCCCCGGGGCGTGAAGATCATCAACGGCGCCGATGTCTACGGCCGCAAGGGTAACGGTACCACGATCACCACCAATGGTGGCTTGTATGTGCAGGGCGATTTCAACACCACCAGTGCCCACTTGGGCGATGGTTCCACCAACCCGGCCATGATTATGGCGGACCAGATCACCGCCCTGTCCGCGGGCTGGAGCGATACCAATGCCGGCTCCCCCGTCACCTCCCGGGTCGCCACCGGGAGCATCAATATCAATGCGGGCATCCTGACTGGCAACACCTCTGCCACTTCCACCGTCGCGTCCGGCGGCGCGCAGAACCTGGTGCGCTACCTGGAGAACTGGAACGGCAAGACCGTGACCGTCTTCGGCTCCCTTGGCCGCCTGTTCGAATCCAAGAGCTTCGAATCCCCCTTCCAGCAGCCCGGCCCGGTCTACGGCAAGCCGGCCGCCCGCAATTTCACCTTTGACCAAAGCCTGATCAAGCACCCGCCGGCGGGTTCACCCACGACCACCGCTTTCTCCCGCGGCAGCTTCTTTGTCTGGTGATCAGCCGCCTCGACCTTTCCCGCCGGGCTCAACCCCGCGGGAATTTTCCGGCCCCCGGCTTTGCTTTCACATATTTTGACCATGGATGACACTGGTGACATTATCCGCTTCGGCGAAGGGGAACGCCTCTTCGTCATTCGTCGCGCCCGGCGCCTGCTGCGTCAGGGCCGCACCACCGCGGACGACCTCGTCCGGGCCGAGGACCAGCCGGATCCCGATGTCACGGTCATCATCCCGGCCCGCAACGAGGAACTCACCGTGGGTCTCGTCGTGCGCGAGTGTCTGAACTACGTCGCCACGGTCATCGTCGTCGAGGGCGGCTCCACCGACCGCACCGCGGAAATCGCCACCGCCGCCGGCGCCCGCGTCGTCCGCGACCGAGGTCTCGGCAAGGGCGCGGCCCTGCGCCTCGGGGTGGATCATGTCACCACGCCGATTGTCGTCTTCGTCGATGCCGACGGCTCCCACGACCCGATCGACATCCCGATGCTGGCCGCCCCGATCAAGGCGGGCCTGGCGGATCATGTCACGGGCTCGCGCCTCCTCGGTGGCTCCGATGAGCTGCACGGCGGCTTTGATGAATTCCTGCGCCTCGCCGGCTCCGCCTTCATCACCTACATGTTCAACTGGCGCTTCGGCACGCGCCTGTCCGATTCGCAGAATGGATTTCGCGCCATCCGCACCGATGTGTTCCGCCGGCTCAACCTCCGCTCCCGCCACACCACGATCGAGATGGAAATGATTTCCACCACCCTCGCCGCCGGGCTGCGCCTCGCCGAGGTGCCGACCCACGAACGCCGCCGCGCCGCGGGCTATTCAAAAATCTCCCTTTCCAACCCCAAGATCTGGCTGGCCTATGGCTGGCACCTGGTTGCAGGACTCTGCCGGTCCAAGTCAGCACCCAGCCCTGCCCGCGCATGAGCGAGACAACCTATGAAGCCGTGATCGGGGTGTGGGATGGCCACGATGCCGGGGCCGCCCTGATCATTGATGGCCGCGTCGTCCTCGCCTTGAACGAGGAGCGCCTCACCGGCCGCAAGCTAGAGGTCGGGCTGCCCGTCCGCGCCATCGCCGCCATGCGCGCGGCCGCCGGCAACCGGCGCATCGCGTGGGCGCCGTGCACCTCCGATTTCGCGAAGACCCTCACGCGCGTCTTTCCTTCGATGAAGGAAAGCTATTACCAGCTGCGCCGCCGGCTCGTGCCGCCCGGGCCGCTGCACGGGCTGAAACAGCGGGCCAAGTACCGACTCACCCAGTGGCCCACTAATGGCCTCCTGCGCGCTTGGGCCCGGCGCTCCTTCGCCTCCGCCCTGGCGGTGCCGCTGGCCGATATCTTCCTCGTCGAACACCACGAGGCCCACGCCGCGTCCGCCGCGATGTGGCCTGCGTGGGATCGCGACGCGCTCATTGTCACCCTCGACGGCATCGGCGATGGCGAATCCGGCTCGGCCTGGGAGTGGTCCGAGTCCGACACGACCCTGCGGAAAATCATCTCCATCCCCGGCTCGGCCTCCCTCGGCCTGTTCTTCGAGCACGTGACGAACGAGCTGCAGATGCGCCCGCTCGAGGACGAGGGCAAGGTCATGGCCCTCGCCAGCTTCGCCGCCGAGACGCCTGCCGCCACCAATCCTTTCCTTGCGTGGTTCAGCCTCACGGCCGACGCCAAGGGCCTCCCGGTGCTGCGGTGCTCCGTTCCGCCGACGCACATGGCCCGCGAGGTCGCGAGCGTGATCTGGTGCACCCCGCGCGAACAGGTCTGCAAGATGGCCCAGCAAACCCTCCAGGTGCTGGTCCCGAAATTTTTCAGCATGCTCGCGTCCGCGACCGGCCGCAGCGCCTTCGGTTACGCCGGCGGTGTCGCCTCCAACATCAAGGTCAACCGACTCATCCGCAACACCCCCGGGATCGAGCGTCTCGAGGTCTGTCCCGCCATGGGCGACGGCGGTCTCGCGCTGGGCTCGGCCCTCGCCATCTGGCGCAGGGTCACGGGTCGGCGCCCGCTGCCGTTCACGGATTTTCGCCTCGGTACCGACCACGGCGACCTTGGCCGTGACGCCGAGGCCATCGCCCGGGCCCATGCCGCGGAATTTCTCCGGCCCGCCGACATCGCCGCCGCCGCGGCCGAGCGCGTCGCCGCGGGTGAAATCGTCATGTGGGCCCAAGGCCGCATGGAACTTGGCGCCCGGGCCCTTGGTGCCCGCAGCATCGTCGCCCGCGCCGATAGCACGACCGCCCGCGATGATTTGAACCTGCGGCTCAAGCGCCGGGTCTGGTTCCAGCCGTTCTGCCCGTCCATGCTGCTCTCGGAGGCGCCCGCCTTGCTGGCGGATTATCGCGGAGCGCGGGACACCAATCTCCACATGACCACCGGCTTCGCCACAACGCCCGCCGGCCGCACCGCGCTCGCCGGGGCCATCGGCCCCGACGGTTCCTGTCGCCCGCAGATGGTCGTCGAAAACGAGGCCGATCCGTGGTACCGCTTGCTGGCGAAAGTCAAGGTACTCACCGGCACCGGCGCCATCATCAATACCAGCCTCAACATGCACGGCAAACCCATATCCGACGCCGCGGAGGGTGTGGTGGAAGCCTGGCTGGAAAGCGGCGTGCAGCATCTCGCGCTGGGCTCGGCCCTCCTCTCCAAGAAACCTTCACCCGCCACTTCCCGGCCATGATGACATCCTCCCGCTTTGCCCGCCTGTTCTGGCTCGGCTTCGCCGTGACCGCCCTCGTCCTCACCGCGGCCTGGGCCTACCGCGTGGGTTCGCTGCCGTCGATTGACGAGCAACGCGCCGTCGTGCCGGTGTCCACGGTCTGGGGCATGCACGCGTGCGTCATTGCCATGCTCGCCGGCCTGGGCGGCATCGGCCTGCCGCTGGTCCGGATCCTGGGCCGCCGCCGCTGCCTGACCGCCCTCGCCTTGGTCGTGGCCGGTTACCTCGCCTGCGGCCTGGCCCCTGGCACCACGCGCATCTTTTTCGACGAGCACATCTACGCGCAGATCGGCCAGACGATTGCCCACACCGGACGCGCCGAGTCCGCCAACTACGCCCGTGTGGAATACGGCCAGTTCGAGATGTACAGCCCCGTCGTCAACAAGCAGCCCAACGGCCTGCCCTACCTGCTCTCGTGGGTCTACCGCATCGCCGGCGTGTCCGACAACAGCTCCCATTTTCTCAACCGCGCCCTCGTGGGTCTCGCGGCCGCGGGGCTCTATCTCGCCCTGGCCCTGGTGCCGTGGACGCTCCCCGCCGGTGCGGGACTCGCCTCGGCCCTGCTGTTTATCTTCACGCCGCTGGTGATGTGGTGGGGTCACACGGTCGCTGTGGAACCGACCGCCGCCGCGACCACGGCCCTCGCGTTTTTTGCCGCCTGCGTCCACGCCCGACTGCGCGATCAGGAGACCGCGCAAGGCCTGCCGGCCAGCGGTCTCTTCCTCGCCGGCGCCACCGCTTTTGCGGTCTATTTCCGGCCGGAATCCCTCCTCGTCTTCCCCCTGGTCGCCGCCGTCCTCTGGTCCACGGACGACCGCTTCATTGAAGACATCTCGGCCTGGGGAGCCCTCGCCCTCGCCACAGCCCTCGCGGCTCCAAACTTGGTCCACTTGTGGTCCGTGCGCACCGAAAACTGGGGCGCCTCGGACGGGCGCCGCTTCGCCTTGGATTTCATCGGCAAAAACCTGCAGAGCAACGGCGGCTATTTCATCGACGCCCGCTGGTTTCCCCTCGCGGGCACCGTGCTGGCCGTGGCCGGCGCGCTCTGGCTGCTCGGACGCAACCGCACCGCGGGCCTCGCGCTGGGCACGTGGTTCGCCTTCTCGTGGGGGACCTTCATCGTGTTCTACGCCGGCGGTTATTACTACGGTGCCAGTTCGCGCTATGGCGTGGTTTCCTGCGCCCCCGTCGCGGTGTTCATGGGCATCGGCCTCGCCGCCGGGTACGCCGTCCTGCGCCGCCGCCCCGTGTTTTTCTACGGTCTCGCGGCGTGCGGGTTGGTCAACTGGGTCGCCGCCATGCATTATGTGCCCACCCTGAGTCGCGAGGCGGTCGAGGCCCAGGCAGACGTGAACTTCATCGCCCAGGTCGCACCCACCCTGCCCGGCGGCGCCATTGTCCTCACACCCGATCCCTGCATCTGGATGCTGCAGGGCGTGAACGCCTCGCAGATGTTCACCCTCGACAGCATGGTTCACAACCACATGAGGGAACTCGCCAACCAGTACCCGGGCGGGGTCTATCTCCACTGGAGCTTCTGGCACAACGCCGAGCCCAACATGGCCCGGGAATCGGCCCTTTTGATCGCGGAAACCAAGGCCGTTGAACTCGCCCGCGTGCAAAGCCACGCGCACAAGGATGCCCTCTTCCGCCTCGACACGCCCGAGGCCATGGCCCGCTTCGGCGGTCCGCCGCCTCCGCCCCCCGAGCGCGACACCGATCTCGACCGCATGCTCGCCCACGCCCGCGCCGAGGCGGCCACGAACCCCGTCCCTGCCGCCAAATGAGCGCCCTCTATTCCTGGAGCCGTTTTGGACTGCGCACCGCGGCCGCCGCCGCCGGCCGGGCCAGCACGCCCACCAAGCTCATCTTCGTCGTGACGAAGCGTTGTCATTCGCGCTGCGTCTACTGCGACATCTGGAAGGTCAAGGACACGCCGGGCGGCCTCGACAACGAGCTGTCGCTCGAGGAGGTCCGCAAGGTCGCCGCCGCCAATCCGTTCCTGCAGTGGATCGATTTCACCGGCGGCGAGCCGACCGACCGGCCGGATTTCGTCGAGGTGGTGCAGGCGTTTTCCGACGCCTGCCCCGATCTGCTCGTGGTGCATTTTCCCACCAACGGCATCGCGACCAAGCGCATCACGGAGACGGTGCAAAAGCTCCAGGCCTACCTCCGCGCGCAGCTCGTGGTCACCGTCTCGATCGACGGCCCGCCGGAGCTCAACGACCGCCTGCGCGGCATCCGCAATGATTTCGCCCACGCCGTGGACACGTTTGCCTCGCTCCGCCGCCTGCTCGGGCCGGGCCAGGTCTTCGTCGGCATGACCCTGCACGGCCACAAGGCGTCGACCGGCCTCACCACTTCCGAGCTGGTCGAGTCCACCTTCGCCGCCGTCAACGCCGCCCTCGTCCAGCGCCAGGAGGCGCCCATCGACTGGGGCACCTTCCACCTCAACATCCCGCACCTGTCGCAACATTACTACGGCAACTCCGCCAGCGGGGAGAAGAGCACCGAGAAAGACGGCTTCGGCGGCGAGGTGCATCGTGCCGAGATCGCCGCCGCCCTGCGGCTCGCAGCCAACAAGCCCAAGCATGGCGGCGCCCCCGTCATGCGCGCCGTCGAGCGCATCTACCGCGCCGAAGCCATGAAGTATCTCGCCACGGGCAAGACTTCCATCACCTGCTCCGCGCTGCTGTCCACGTCGTACCTCTCGGAAAAGGGCGAAGTCTATCCCTGCACGATCTGGGACCAACCCCTGGGCAACGTCCGCGACTCGAATTACGCCCTGATGCCCCATATCGAGGCCGCCCGCCGCAACGGCATCCGCCAGGCCGTCGTGGAGCAGAAATGCCCCAACTGCTGGACGCCCTGCGAAGCCTACCCGGCCATCGGTGCTTCCCCCGGACGCGCCCTGCTGGCGCTCGCCCACGGCTGATTTTTTCCAACTCAACTTTCCATGAACGACTCCAACCGCCCCAAGAACTTCCTGACCCAGGCCCTCCCTGTGCTCGTCATCGCCGCCGTGCCGCTGGCTGCGTTCCTCGCCTTCGCCATCCAGCCGATCATGGGCAAGCGACTCCTGCCCATCTACGGCGGTACCTCCGGCACGTGGCTGGGCTGCATGGTTTACTTCCAGCTCGCCCTCCTGCTCGGCTACAGCTGGGCCGCGTGGCTCGTGCGGAAAACCCCGCTCTTCCAGATGACCGCCACCATGGTCCTGGCCGTGGTCGCGGTGGTCACTTTCCATCTTCCCTCCGACGAGACCGCTGAAGCCGCCGGGATTGCCCGCGTGGTCTGGCGCTTGGCCTTCGCCTCGCTGCCGGCCATGGTGCTGCTTTTCAGCACGTCGCCGCTCCTGACCGGCTGGCTGCGCCGCCGGGGCGAGGAAGTCCCGTATTACCTCTACGCCATCTCCAACGCCGGCAGTCTCATTGCGCTCCTGCTGTACCCCTTCGTCATCGAAACCAGCCTGGGCCTGAACGACCAGTCGTCCTTCTGGCATGGCGGGCTCCTCCTCACCGCCGCCGGCCTGGCCACTGCCGGCTACATCTTCAAGCACACCACAGCGGGCGCGGCCAAGGAGGCGCCCGAGCCCGTCGAGGCGTTGGCCCCCGGCACCGTCATCCTTTGGCTGTTCCTCAGCGCCCTCACCTGCGTCGGCATGCTGGGCGCCACCTATCACCTGACGGCGGAAATCGGCTCCAGCCCAATTGCCTGGGTCGGTCCCTTCGGCGTTTATCTCTTCAGCTTCATGGTCACGTTCTCCGGCCGCTGGCGCCGCTGGATGACCATGACGTCCATTGTCGTCCTGGCCCTCAGCCTGACATGGTTCATGGTGCTGAAGGGCTTCACAGCCATCACCGTCAACGGCACCACCGCCTGGTGCCTCCTCCTGCTCACCGCGAGCGGCAGCTTCCTCGGCAACGCCCTGCTCCATAGCCTGCGCCCCGCCCAGCGCTTCGAGCGCTTCTATCTCGTGCTCGCCGCCGGCGGCGTCCTCGGCGGCCTGTTCTCCAGCACCGTCATCCCCTATATCTTCAACCGGCCCATCGAATTCGAGCTGGCCTCCGTCGCCCTGCTCGCCGCCGGCATCGTCTGGCTCACCGGCCGCCGCGAACCCAGCGTCGTGCTGGTCATCGCCACCGTGCTGGTCATTCCCGTTCTCGGCGTGGGCATCCACCAGGCCCACCGGGAATCCGTCGACAACGGCAACATCCGCCACACCCGCGATCTCTACGGCCACATCATGCTCAAGACCGATAACCGCAGCGTGGTCCTTTCGAGCGACACCACCACCCACGGTTCGCAGCTGACCATGGACGCGGCCGCCCGCCGTCGCCCGACGCTCTATTTCACCGAGAGCACGGGCATCGGCCGGGCCATGGAACGGCTCCACGCCAGCCGCCCCGCGATGAATATCGGGGTTATCGGCCTCGGCTCCGGCACCCTCGCGGCGTACGCCCGCGCCGGTGACACCTATGATTTCTTCGACATCGATCCCAAGTCCATCCGCGTCGCGCAGGAGAATTTCACGTACATCGTGGACGCCCGGTCCGCCGGCGCGCGGATCAACCTCATCCAGCGCGACGGCCGCAAGGCGCTCGATGACTCCAAGACCAACTACGACATCATCGTGATCGACGCCTTCACGGGCGACGGCGTGCCCTCGCACCTGCTCACCCGCGAGGCCATGGGCATCTACACGCGCCGCCTGAACAGCAAGGACGGCATGCTGATCGTGCACGCCTCGAGCCGCTATTCGCGCTTTTACCCGGTCGTGGAGGCCACCGCCCGCAGCCTGAACCTGGCGGCCATCGCGGTGCACACGGAAATCAAGAAAGACGTCACCGAACCCGGCAAGGAGCGCGACTGGGATCCCACGCCCACCGATTACATCATCATCACCAAGCCGGACCAGACGAAGGACTTGGTCACGTGGTTCCCCGACGAGGAGGACAACGGCCGCGTCAAACACACGGTCAACACGGTCACCTCCCCGCTCGTGAACTCCCAGCTCATCTGGACCGATGACCGCAACGCGGCGATCGACGTGCTTGAGCTCGGCCGGTTCCTGTCGGACTGATTCGTCCCGAAGTTTAATGGGGATGCGGCAGCCTCGCCGCGTCTCCATTCAAGCCGATAGGTCAGGCCGGTTCCTCAGCCACGCTGCCAGCTTTGCCCAGGCCCGCCCGCGGTGACTGAGCGCGTGCTTCGCCGCCTCCGGCAGTTCCGCAAACGTCAGCGTCTGCCCCGCGGGCACAAACAGCGGATCGTAGCCAAATCCGCCGCTGCCACCCGCCGTGTCCCGCAGCGATCCTTCGCAGCGGCCTTCAAACACGTGCTCCCGGCCCTGCGGGTCGATCACCAGCAGTGCACAGGCGAAATAGGCCTGCCGCCGCTCCGCCGGCACCCCGCACATTGTTTCCACCAGCTTGCGCAGGTTAGCCGCACTGTCGCCCTGCGGCCCGGCATAGTAGGCCGATTCCACGCCGGGTCCGCCATCGAGCGCCGCAACACACAGGCCGCTGTCGTCCGCCAGCACCCACGAGCCCGCCGGGAGTAGTCCGCGCAGCGCCTGCGCCTTCTTGCGCGCATTGCCCGTAAAAGTGCCCGCGTCTTCCACCACTACCGGCATTCCTCCAGCGCCCGTGGCCGCGACGATCCCAACGGGCAGGTGCGCCTCCGCCGCGAGGGACGCAAATTCGGCGGCCTTGTGCGCGTTACCCGAGGCTAAATGTAGTTTCATCGATGAACATTTGCCCGGGATAGGTCACCCGACCGCGTGTCAGCGTGTCGTCGCCCAGCACCTCATGCCGGACTTCCACCAGCCGCACCGCATTCAGGAGCTTTTCCGTGCGCAGGCCGCTGAGCATCGGCTTGGCCCGGTCATCCGCCAGCAGCACCGGCGCGCGGTAGACAAACAGGTAGTCGATCTGTTTTTCCTGTAAGATCTGGCTCACCAGCGCGGCGTCGCCGTCAAAATACACCCCGGCGATTTTTTCCTGCTCACAGCGTTTCCGAAACTCCCCCAGCGGAACGCGCTGCGTGCCCGAGGGCAGGATCCACACCTGCACGCCCAGATCGCGCAGCTTGCGCACATAACCCATGCCGCCGTGCGGCGTCGTCACCACAATCGTGCGCTCCCGGAATTCGTCCGTGTAAACGTGCGGCATCGCCCGGTCCGCCACACTCCGCAGCAGTCCGTCGAATACGAAACGCACCGGGCACCATTCCTTCGCGCCGGGCAGGCGCGCCGTCAGCCGGGGATTTTCCGCCATCACCGTGCCCGCGCCGACCGCGATGGAGGGAAACAACCGGCGCCAGCGCATCACGTCCTCCCGCGCCAGCTCGCCCGTGATCCCGCGCGAATCCCCCGAGCGGCAGGCAATGCGGCCGTCCAAGGTCACGGCCGCCTTGGCCGCGACCAGCGGCGTGCCGAGAGACGCCCAGTGGTTGCAGATGAGATTCAGGTCCGTGCACTCCGGCTCCCGCACGCCGGTTACGACCTCGATGCCCGCCGCGCGCAGGTGGTCAAATCCCTTGCCCGCGTGGGCTGAATTCGGGTCCGTCGCACCGGCCACCACCTGCTTGAGGCCAGCGCCAATGATCAGCTCCGCGCCCGCCGCCAGCTGATCCTCGGTTCCGCCCGGCTCCATGGTCACCACGAGCAGCGCGCCTTCCCGCGGGGCGCGGCCCAGCTTGGCGAGTGCCGTTTTCACCGCGTGGAGTCCGCCGTCGCGGGCTTGCCAGCCCTCCGCCACAATGTGTCCATCCTCCACGATCAGCGCCCCGGCCATCGGCTGCGGGTGCGTCGCACCCCAGCCCTGGCGCGCCAGTTCCAGGGCGCGCCGCATGAGAGTCTCGTGTTCAGTCGCGGACATGGGGGTTGTGTTGTTTCTCCTCGCCCACCGTCGTAGCACGCCCGTGGCCCGGGTAAACCACCGTTTCGTCCGGCAGCGTGTAAATCTGCCGGCGGATCGAGTCGGCGAGCATTTCCATGCTGCCCCCGGGAAAATCCGTGCGCCCCACGTTGCCGGCAAACAGGGCATCCCCCACGAACACGGCCTGCAGGGCGGCCGCATAAAACAGGATGTTTCCGGGGCAGTGTCCCGGCACATGCCGCACCTCAAACGTCGTGCCCAGTGCGGTCAGGATCTCGCCCTGCTGCACCCAGCTGTCCGCCAACACCGGCTCAAGCTTCATGCGCTCCGAGAGGAACGCACTCATGATCTGCGGGGTCTCATAGAAAGCCCTGTCCGCCACATGGGCACGGACCTTCGCTTTCGTGGTGCGCACCACCTCCGCCGCACTCTGCGTGTGGTCCCAGTGCCCGTGAGTCAGCCAGAGCTCCGTCAGCCGGCATTTATCCCGGGCCAAAATGGGCGCCACCTGCGCCCAGACGTCCCCGGGTGCATCAATCAGCAACGCCTCCCCGCGCTCCGGCGCGGTCAGCAGGTAGGCGTTGGTCTGGATCGGGCCGGCGGGCAGGACATGCAGCATCATTGGTCCGCCAATCCATGCCCTTTTCACCGTCGCGCAACCGTGAAAAATGCCCTTCCCTTTCCGCGCCTCCCGGCTACCCCATTATCCCTTATGCCCGCCCTCAAGTTCGCCGTCCTCGCCGGAGACTACATCGGACCCGAAGTCATGTCCGAGGCCCTGCGCGTCCTCACGGTCGTCGCCCGCCAGGAAAATCTCATGCTGGAGCCTACCCCGGCCGACGTCGGCGGCGCCGCCATTGACCGCCACGGCAGCGCCCTGCCGGACGCCACGCTGAAAATCTGCGCCGCGGCAGACGCCATCCTCTTCGGCTCCGTCGGCGGCCCGAAGTGGGAAAAGCTCCCGCCCGCCCAGCAGCCCGAGCGCGCCGCACTCCTCCCGCTGCGCAAGCACTTCACCCTTTTCGCCAACATCCGGCCCGGTCTGCTCTACCGCGAGCTCACCGACGCCTCCCCGCTCAAGACCGCGCGCATCCCCAACGGGATCGACATCCTCTGCATCCGCGAACTGACCGGCGGCCTCTACTTCGGCCTGCCCAAGCAGACCATCACGCTCCCCGATGGCGATGTGCAGGCGGTGGACACGATGGTGTACCGCCGGAGTGAGATCGAGCGCATCACCGCAACCGCGATCACCGCCGCCCGCTCCCGTAAAAAGAAACTCTGCTCCGTGGACAAGGCCAACGTCCTCGAGACCTCCGTCCTCTGGCGCAAGACCGTCACCGCCTACGTCGCGCAGCACGCCCCCGATATCACGCTCAGCCACCTGTACGTGGACAACGCCGCGATGCAGCTTGTGCGCGATCCCAACCAGTTCGACGTGTTTGTGACGGAAAACATGTTTGGTGACATCCTCTCCGACGAGATGGCCGTGGTCTGCGGCTCCCTCGGCATGCTCTCGTCCGCGTCGCTCGGCGCCGGCCAGAACTCCCGCGGCCTGCCCTTCGGCCTTTACGAGCCCGCCGGCGGCACCGCGCCAGACATCGCCGGCAAGGACCTCGCCAATCCCTGCGCCCAGATCCTCTCCGCTGCGCTGATGCTCCGCTACAGCTTTGGTTTGGAGGCACCGGCGGCACGGATCGAGGCCGCCGTGAAGCGCGCCGTCGTTGCCGGCACCCGTACCGCCGACATCGCGTTCGGTGGGAAATCGGTCGGGACCCGCGCCATGGCCGACGCCGTTATCGCCCACCTGGCTTGATCAGGACGCGGCCACCAGCGCGTCGTGCACCGCCCGCAGGATTTGCGCGGCGGTGTAGGGCTTGTCTAGGAATGACTTGACCCCCAGGGCGGTCAGTTCGGAGCTGCGGTTGCCCGACAGCTGCCTGCCGCGCAGGATCCCGCTTGAGACAATGACCTTCAGCTTCGGGTTCATCTGCTTGAGCACCCGGATCATCGTCACCCCATCCATCGCCGGCATGTCCAGGTCGGTGATGATGAGCTTGATTTCATTCGCCGCCAGGGCGTAGCGCGAGATGCCATCAATCCCATCCTCCGCCACGGCCACGGTGTACCCTTGCTGGATCAGCATGCCGCGGATGGTGTCCCGGATGTTTTCCTCGTCATCCACCACCAGGACGAGTTCGCCATGGCCGGCCGGCAGGGCAACGACCTGGGCAAAGGGCGTGGCGGTGTCGACGCTGCTAGCGATCGGGAAATAAACTTGGAAGGACGTCCCTTTCCCCAGCTCGCTCCGAAGGGTCAGAAAGCCGCCGTGGCTTTTCACCAGGCCCAGCACCGTGGCCAGCCCCAGGCCGGTACCCTTGCCCGCTTCCTTGGTGGTGAAGAAGGGATTGAAAATCTTGTCGATGATTTCCGTCGTCATGCCCGTGCCCGTGTCGGCGACATTCAACCGGACATAATCCCCCACCTTGGCGCCGGGCGTGGCCGCCGCAAAGGTGTCGTCCAGGTGCACATTTTCCGCGCTGAGGGTGAGCAGGCCACCGTTCGGCATGGCATCGCGCGCATTGACACACAGGTTCAGCAGCACCTGGTGCAGCTGCGTCGCGTCCGCCAGAATGGGTGAGATATCCGCGGCAATGGTCGTGCTGATCTGGATATTACGGGGAAACGTCTGCTCCGCGATCGTGACAATTTCCCGGATGATCGGTTCGAGCACCAGGGATTTCTTTTCGCCCTCGATCCCGCGGCCAAAGGTCAGCAGCTGGCGCACCAGCTTGGCGCCGCGCTGCGCGCTCGACTCGATCGTGCCCAGCATCTTTTCCGTGATCTCGGGTGTCTTGCTGTGACGGATCAACGGCGCCGCCATCATGATGGGGGCGAGAATATTGTTCAGGTCATGGGCGATGCCGCTGGCCAGCGTGCCGATCGATTCCAGCCGCTGGGCCCGGAAGAACTGCGCCTCCAGGAGCTTGTTGTCCGTGATATCCTGGGCCACGCCGACCATCCGGCAGATCACCCCCGCGTCGTTCCGCACCGGAAACGCCTGCTCATGGATCCAGCGCACCGATCCATCCGGGCGCATAATCCGGTAGGTTTCCTTGTATTCCCCGCTCATCTGCTTGGTCCGGGCCGCGGTCTGGATTCGCTCGCTGTCTTCCGGATACAGTGCGGCCACCCATTTCTCCGGGGCCTGGTAGAGACTGGCGCAGGTGCGCCCCCAGACCTTTTCATAAGCGGGACTCATGTAGATGAGCTCGCCGGTGAGTGGATCGGTCATCCAGAACACCTCATTGATGCTCTCGGTCAGTTGACGGAACCGCTCCGCACTTTCCTGCGAGGATTTTTCTGCTGCCAGGCGCAGGCTTTCCCGCACGAGATTGTCGAGCGCGAAGGAGATATCGCCCGCCGCTTCCTCCATCAAGGCGATCTCCTTCGCCTGGAAAAACCCGCTTTCACCCGCGTAGACGGTCACTGCCCCGCAAACCACGCCACCCTGTCGGATCGGCAGGGACGCCGAGGCTTTGAATCCGGAGCGGGCGGCCGCCTCGCGCCATGGCCCGGTGTTGGGATCACGCGCAAAATCGGTACAAATGTAGGTCCGGGCCTCCCGGATCGCAATGCCCGTCGGGCCATGGCCTTGGGGCCGGTCATCCGCATAAATATCCACTTGGTCGAGATAGTGGGTATCATCGCCCCAAACCCCGGCAGGTACGACCTTGCGGGTGGCCGGCTCCACCAGGCTGATCCAGGCCATCTTGAATCCGCCATGAGAAACCAGCGCCTGGCAGATCTTGGTGAAAAGCTCGTCGCGGTCCCGGCTCAGGACAATCGACTGGTTGATCTGGCTCAGGGCCGCGTAGAGTCGGGTGAGCCGGGCGATCTCCTGCTCGTGCTGCTTCAGCACGGTGATGTCCGTGCGGATGGCGACATACTGGCGGGGTTTGCCCTGCGCATCCATGAAGGGCACGATGGTCGCGTCCACCCAGTAGTAGGAACCGTCCTTCGCCCGGTTCTTGATTTCCCCTTTCCAGACCTTGCCCTGCCCGATGGTCGCCCACATGTCCCGGAAGACTTCCTTGGCATGATAACCCGAGCTGATGATGCGGTGGTCCTGCCCGATGAGTTCCTCCCGCGCGTATTGGGAAATCGCGCAGAACTTGTCGTTGACGTAAGTGATCTTCCCCTGCGGATCCGTGGTGGCCACGATCGCGTGCTCGTCCAGGGCGGCCTTGAGGTCGCCGATTTCCTTGAGCGACGCCTGGAGTTGATCGTCGGGTTGCATGGGCGGGGGGGGATGGTCCTCGGCAGTCAAGGACGACCTATGGAATAGGCGCCAAGGAGGAATTTCCAACCGCAGATTTGCTCTCACCCGTCATCATTAGGAATATTGGTGGATACGATTCATCTTGCCCGCTCGGCAAATCCACCGGGGCACGCACGGCCCGGGCACCCGCTCGGACCGTGCTTAACCCGCCCCCCCCCCCGCCAATTCCCCTCTTGCCTCGCTCCAACGCCGTCTTTGTCCTGTGATTTCTCCTGTGAAAATGACCAGCGCCGCGATCCGCCAATCGTTCCTCGATTTCTTCCATTCGAAGCAGCATACCGTCGTGCCCTCGGCGTCGCTTTTGCCGACCGCCCCCAACCTGCTGTTCACGAATGCCGGCATGAACCAGTTCGTGCCCTACTTCCTCGGCGACCAGGCCGCCCCGTGGAAACGCGTCGCCGACACCCAGAAATGCATCCGCGCCGGGGGCAAGCACAACGACCTCGAGGATGTCGGCTATGACACCTACCACCACACGCTCTTCGAGATGCTCGGCAACTGGTCCTTCGGCGATTACTTCAAGAAGGAGTCGCTCGCCTGGGGCTGGGAGTTGTTGACCAAGGTCTGGGGCATCCCGCCGAAGCGCCTCTTCGCCACCGTCTACGCGCCCACCAAGGCCAAGGGCGACCCCGCGGATTTTGACCAGGAGGCCTACGATATCTGGGCCGGTCTTTTCACCGCCGCTGGGCTCGACCCGAAGGTCCACATCGTCAACGGCAACAAGAAGGACAATTTCTGGATGATGGGCGACACCGGCCCCTGCGGCCCGTGTTCCGAAATCCATTTCAACCTGCTGCCCTCCGATGACGAGGCCGCCGGCCGCCAGCTCGTCAATTCCAGCAGCCCCCGCTGCATCGAGATCTGGAACCACGTCTTCATCCAGTTCAACGCGAACGCCGACGGCACCTTCGCCCCGCTCGCCGCGAAGCACGTGGACACCGGGATGGGCTTCGAGCGCGTCGCCGGCATTTACGCCACGAGCAAGGGCTTCACCGACTTCACCTCCGAGCCCTCGAACTACAACGCCGACCTCTTCAAGCCGACTTTCGACCAGCTCGCCGCTCTCTCCGGCAAGACCTACACGGGCACCGTGCCGACATCCCATGTCGGACTCACCGAGCAGCAGCAGACCGACGTCGCCTTCCGCGTCCTCGCCGACCACGCCCGCTGCGTCTCCTGCGCCATTGCCGACGGCATCCTCCCCGGCAACGAGGGCCGCAACTACGTCATCCGCCGCATCCTCCGCCGCGGTGTCCTCTACGGCAAAAAACTCGGCCTCCGGATCGGCGACTTCTCATCGCTCGTCGGCCCGGTGGTGGAGTCGCTCGGCGACGTTTTTCCCGAGCTCAAGACGCAGCGCGTGATGCTGGAACGCTCGATCCGCGCGGAGGAGGAGTCGTTTGGGCGGACCTTGGACAAGGGGCTGAGCCAGTTCGAAACGGCCCTCAGCTTGAATCCCACTTCGAAGGTTCTCGCGGGTGCCCAGGCCTTTCTCCTCTACGACACCTACGGCTTCCCACTCGACATGACCCAACTGCTCGCGGCTGAGCGCGGCCTGACCGTTGATGTCGCCGGCTTCGAGTCCGAAATGGAAAAGCAGCGCGAGCGCGGCCGCGCCGCCCAGAAGAAAGATGTCATCGTCGGCGCCACCGAGGGTACGGCCACCGCCGAAGCCACCAAGTTCGCCGGCTACGATCTCACCCCGACTTCCGTCACCCATGCCAAGGTCGTGGATGTGGTGGTCACCCCGAAGGATACCTTTCTGGCGTTCGACCAGACCCCGTTCTACGCCGAAATGGGCGGCCAGGTCGGCGACAGCGGCCACGCCATCATCGGCGGCGCCAAGGTGATCATCACCGACTGCATCAAGGACAAGTCCGGCCGGCACCTGCATAAGGTAGCGGTCAGCGATCAGCTTTCAGCAGTCAGCGTGGGCGCCACCGCGACGCTGCATGTGGACTATCATCGCCGCCGCGCTATTTCCCGTCACCACTCCGCCACGCATCTGCTCCAGTGGGCGCTGCGCAAGGTCCTCGGCACGCACGTCCGCCAGTCCGGCACGCACAAGACACCCGAGCGCCTGCGCTTCGACTTCTCCCACTTCGAGGCCGTCACCGCCGCCCAGCTCCACGAGATCGAGCAACTCGTCAATGCGAAGGTCATCGACAATGCCCGGGTCGTTGCCACCGACATCGAATACACGAACAAGCCCGAAGACGTCCTCGCCTTCTTCGGCGACAAGTACGGCAAGTACGTCCGAGTCGTGGACATCGGCGGCTATTCCAAGGAACTCTGTGGCGGTACGCACGTCACGACCACGGGGGAAATTGGCGTGATCAAGATCACCGCCGAGATGGCCATCGCCGCCGGCACCCGCCGCATCGAGGCCGTCGCCGGCCAGCCCGCCCTCGACTTGATCGTCCACCGCGAGGCCGCCCTGGCCGCCGTCAGCGCGCACCTTTCCGCCGGTCCGGTCGATGTCGCCAAGAAACTCGAGTCGCTGCTCGCCCATCAGAAGGAAATCGAGAAGCAGCTCAAAGTCTTCCAGCAGAAGGCGGCCGCCGGCATCGCCGAGGAACTGGCCGCGCATGCCACCGAACGCGACGGCCTCAAATTCGTCACCGCCGTGGTGCTGGTCGACGCCCCCGAGGCGCTCCGCTCCCTCGGCTCGCAGATCCTGGCCAAGATTGGCGAGGGCGTGGTCACCGTGGGCGCCGTCTTCGAGGGCCGCGCCAGCCTCGCCGTGTTCTGCTCCCCCGCCGCCATCAAGGCCGGCCACCAAGCCGGCAAGCGCGTGGCCGAACTCGCCGCCAAGCTCGACGGCAAGGGCGGCGGCAAACCTGACTTCGCGATGGGTGGCGGCAAGGATGGCGCCAAGCTGGCCGAGATCCTGAAGGGCTGACCGCCATGGCGGAACTCGCCCAGCCTGCGCTCAAGCATATCTTCAGCGCGGCCCGGTTCCGCCAGATCGCCACGCTCGTCGCGGAGGTTCACCCGGAGTTTGACCGGAAACACTTCATCCGGCTCGCAACCACCGGCCTCGAGCCGCTCTCCCTGCTGCAACGCCTGCGCCACGGCACGCTGGCGCTGCACGCCACCCTGCCGCCCGGCTATCCTGACGCCCTCGCCGTCCTGCAGAAACTGGCCCCGCGGCTCACCGGCGACTTCACCGGCCTGATGCTGCCGGACTTCGTCGACCTTTACGGCACCCATGATTTCGACGCCTCGCTCCCGGCACTCAGTTTCCTCACGCGCTTTTCCTCCGCCGAATTCGCCATCCGTGAATTCCTGCGCCGCGATCTTGCGCGCACCCTCGCCGTGATGGAGCGTTGGTCGCTCGACGCCGACGAAAACGTCCGCCGGCTGGCCAGCGAAGGCAGCCGTCCGCGCCTGCCGTGGTCGTTCCGCCTCGAGGTGCTCGTCGCCGATCCTTCGCCCGCCGCCCCCATCCTCCAGAACCTCCGCGCCGACCCGAGCCTCTACGTCCGCAAGTCCGTCGCCAATCACCTCAACGACATCTCCAAGGACCATCCCGACTGGATGATCGCGCGGCTCGCCTCGTGGGATCTCACCCATCCGCACACGCAGTGGATCGCCAAGCACGCCGCCCGCACCCTCATCAAGGCCGGGCATCAATCCGCGCTCCGGCTCTTCAATTTCACCGGCCGACCGGCCGTCCAACTCAGTGCGTTCCAGCTCACCCCGGCCCGCCTCAAACTCGGGCAAACGCTCGAGTTTTCCTTCACTCTCGCCTCGACTTCCCGGCGGGCCCAGCAGCTTGCCGTCGATTACCGGCTGCATTACGTCAAGGCCTCCGGCGGCACGGCCCCCAAGGTCTTCAAACTCCGCGAAGTCCGCCTCGCCCCCGGCCAGACTCTCCGCCTCTCCCGGCGCCAGACGCTCCGGGATTTTACCACCCGCAAGCATTACGCCGGCCGCCACCACCTGGAAATTCAGGTCAACGGGCTGATCCTGGACCGGCAGAGCTTCCTGCTGCAGGTTTGACGCTGCGGCCGGTCGGGACAGCTTTAGCGCATGCCCTCGGCCGCCGTGGAATCACCCGCCCTCACCGCTGTCCTCGCCTTCAATGCGAGCAACCAGCTCGCAGTGCGCGCGTCGGGCCTGCGCCTCGAACTGCCCTTCACGGGTGCCGACCTCACCCTCGCCGCGGGCGCACTGGAGACCGCCTTTCCCGGACACACCCCGCCCGCGGAATACTTCACGACCAAGGCTGACGGCCAGACCTGCCGGGTCTGCTTCGCGCAGGTCAGCGGTGCGCCGCTGGTCCCCGCCGTCGCCTTTTACTCGCTCGACTCCCTGGCCGCCCTGCAGACCAAGCTGACACCCGCCCTCGCGGCGGTGCTCGGGCAACTCGAGCCCTATCTCGTCGAGATTCCCTATCTGCATCTGGGCGAAAACGACTTTATCTACAAGTTCCGCCCCGCACAGGAGCGCAACACCGCCATCTACGCCCAGGACGCCACTGCCGGTGCTCTCTACCAGTCGCAGCTTTGCGGCGCGATCAAGGCCATTGCCCGGCAGCACGAACGCTCCGCCGCCGCCCCGGTCACGCTGGATTTCGGGGCAGTCCAATACGTCATTCCCAGCCATTTCGGCTTCTGCCTCGGCGTGAAAAACGCCATCGAGCGCGCCTATGAGACTCTCGCGGAACACCCGACGCGGCGCGTGTTCATGCTCTCCGAGCTGATCCACAATCCGTTCGTCAACGAGGACCTCCTCCGCCGCGGCCTGCGCTATCTCCAGACCGACAAGGGCGTGCCTTACACGACCGGCGGCCGCGCCGCGTCCACGGTGACCGGCGTCCCGCTGCTCTGGGACACCCTCACCCCCGAGGATATCGTCATCATCCCGGCCTTTGGCGCCACGGATGACGACAAGCGCCGCCTCGTCCGGAAGGGCATTGCCGTCTGCCATTACGACGCCACCTGCATGCTCGTGGAAAAGGTCTGGAAAGCCGCGCGGGTCTACGGTCGCGAGGGCTTCACCGTGATCATCCACGGCAAACAGGAGCATGAGGAAACCAAGGCCACATTTTCCAACACCCGCCGCTACGCGCAGGCGGTGATCGTCCGCAACCTCGAGGAGGCGCGTCAGCTCGGAGACATCATCGCCAGCCGGGATCTCGCCGTCCGGCAGAAATTCTACGAGCTCTTTGCCGGCCGGCATACGCCCGGCTTTGACGTCACGCAGCACCTGGAACGCGTTGCCGTGGTCAACCAGACCACGCTGCTGATGAACGAGACCCTTGGCATCATCGAGCATCTGCGCGCGGTTTTCCGCGCAAAGTTCGGCGATGACACCCATGTCGGCGGAGGCGGCCGCCGCGACACGCTCTGCTACGCCACCCAGGTGAACCAGGACGCCCTCAGCCGGGCTCTGGCCGAGCCGCTCGACGCGGCCTTCGTCCTCGGGGGTAAAAACTCCTCCAATACCTACCAGCTCTACCGGCTGTGCGAGCAACAGCTCGACGGCCATGCGTTCTTCATCCAGTCCGAGCGCAACATCCTTTCCCGGTCCGCCGTGGAGCATCACCACTATGTCGGCGGTGGCGCCGGCCGCACGGACCCGCGGCCGTTGTGGGCCGACGAGCCTCCGGGCGCCGGCCTCGCACCGAAACGCGTGCTCATCACCGGCGGCGCGAGCTGTCCCGATGGCATCATCCAGCAGGTGATCACCCGGATTAACGGCTTTTTCCCGCCAGACCGGCTCCGCAGCGTGGCGGACGTCCTGCGCGACCTCGCGGTTTAGCCCGCCGCACCCGCGTTGGAGGTTCGACGCACCTCCCGCACCAGCAGGCACCAGAAAAAGGCCGAGACGACCAGGGCCCCCGGCAGCGTCCACAACACCGCCAGCCGCAGGTTGCCCCAGCGATCCGAAAGATAACCCACAAAGGTCGGAGACCCGAGGTCACCGAGGAGATGGATGGCAAAAATGGACGCGGCCATGGCGCTGGCCCGCATCGCCACGGGCACGGTTTCGAGGATCAGGGTGTTCACCGGGCCGGTGGAGAGGAACAGCAGGAACATCGTGGCGACCAGCGCCACCTTGGCCTGGCCGAGATCAGGCAGAGTGAACGCCGCAAACGCCACCGGCGCCGCCAGCAGCGCGCTCAGCGCCAGCACCCACGCGTAACCGGTGCCCGTCCTCCGCTGCCACCGCGTCGCATAGAATCCGCCTGCCAGCGTCGCCACCAGGCCTGTCGCGGCCAGCGATGCGCTGAAGAAAAATGCCGCCTGGTCCAGGGCCATGTGATGCACCCGGAACAGGAAACTCGGGGCCCAGAGCGAGAAGCCGCCCATCGCAAACGTCTGGGCCACATACCCCGCCACCACCAGCAGATAGCGGGGGATCTTCAGCAGCAGCAGGTAGCTGCGCCATCCCGCCGGTGCCGCCGCCCCCATCGGCGCCACCGCGGCGGTGGTTTCGCTCGCGCCCCGGGCCGGCTCGCGAAACAGGAAGAGCGTGAACGTCAGCAGCAGGCCGGGATAACCCGCCCACAGGAACGCCGACCGCCACCCGTAATGCACGGCGAGGTAGCCGCCCATCAGGTACCCCAGCGCGGAACCCACCGGGATGGCGAAGTAGAAAATCGTGATGGCGTTGTTCCGCCGCTGCGGCGGAAACAGGTCGGCGATCCAGCCCGGACTGATCGTCCCAAAGCTGGCCTCGCCAAAGCCCACCAGCAGCCGGAAGCACAGGAGTGGAATAAAGGCGTTCGCATGACCCGAGAGGAGCGTGCCAAGGCTCCAGACAAACACCCCGCCCGCGATCAACCAGCGCCGCGACACCCGGTCGCCCAGCCAGCCGAAAATGGGCGCCGTGAGAAAGTACCCGAGCATGAAGGCCGTCGCGATCGTCCCCGCCTTCTGGTCCCCGATGTGCAAATCCGCCTGCAGCGCCGGGAGCACGGCCGCAAGCAGCTGGCGGTCGAGGTAGTCCAGCAGATTGAGGCCGGTCAGCGCCACCAGAGTGGCCACCGGCCAGAGCGGCTTGGCGTCGTTCTTCACGTCGCCTCAGCAAGCCGCAGCCCCGCGAACTTGGGAAGCCAGAACCGGACAAAAAAGGCCGGACCCGAGGTCCGGCCTGAATAAATTCCGACGGCGGTTTGCGCTCAGAACCGGAACGTCATGCCCATCCGGAAGCCAGAGAGACCGCTGAGATCAATCGCCGCTTTGTAGCTGGCGTGACTTCCCGTGTAGGGATCAGTGAGATCCGCCGACTGGGTGTAGCTGCCGGTATCCTGAAAGCCGGCGCCAGCATAAAAGCCGGTCCGGTCGGTAAAGTCGTATTGGATGCTCACATCGACGAAGTAACCCGCCAAAAACTTGGCCTCTTCGTCACTGGCCGTCGAAACCACCGCATCCGCCGCCTCGGGCTGAAAGGTCTGGGTGACGTTGTAGGATGTGCCGGAATAGACCAAGGCCGCGCCGGCGCTGACCGTGAAGCGCAGGTGGTCGGTGATCAGGTAACTGATGGACGGGCCGAGGCGGAAGGTGAAATATGCACCTTTTAACTCCCATTGATTGAAGACCGTGCCGGGGCTGATCGTGGTCGTCCGGCCCAGGGGATGATCCCCCAGGTAAATCGTGGTCTCAGCATAGTCGATGATCTGCGAGCCGGTCGAGTCGTAGACGGGAAAGCCGGTCGAATCCACCCGCGGGATCTGCTTGAAGGACGGTCCCGTGTACGGCGGCGAGGACGGGAGGGCGGCCGCGCCATTAAGATTGGGAAGATAGGTGTCGGTGATCGTCGTGACCGACGCCGCCAGGGTGTCGCTCGTGCTGGACTTGATGTCCGCCAGGCTCGCGCCGAAGAGCAGCTTCCACTCGATCTTCTTGCCCAGGTTTCCCATGTCACGCAGCACGAGCACTTCCACGCCGGTACCCATGGCCGGATTTTTTTGATGCAGTCCGGAATCAACCACATCGGCCGAATAGGAATGGAAATCGAGGTTCCCGTCGGCCCGCTCCTGGGCGAACTTCAGAAACGACCAAGTGTTGGTAAAGCCCGCCGGGGTCGGTGCCGCGGTGTAGGTCGTGGTCGTTCCGTCCCCATGGGTGATGACAAAACTGTAGTCAGGAGTGTTCGCTAACGTGTTGCCATCCTGGTAGATGCGAGTAATACCCGGCGTGGTGATGTCGCTCCCTGGCTGGAAGGAGGAAACAAAGCCGCGGCCGGTGAAGGAGCTCTTCGCCCCGCTGACGCTGCGCACGCCGATGGAGAGGGTGTATTTCGGGATCGCGAGGTACTCCTCGATGCCGAAGTCGGTGATGATTTCGTCCGGCGGGGCCGACAGCTGGCCATCTTCCTGGGCGTGCGCCATGGTGCACAGGGCGAGCGACAGGAGGCCGAGCGTGGGAAAGAGAAGTTTCATGAAATGGGAGGCGGGGAAGGAGTCTAGGACGGGCAGAAAGCAGAAATGTTTCAAAAGATTCAGGGTCGGCTGACGAGAGGTCAACACCGGGATTACCGGCCGGGGCGAAGGCGCGCCCTCACTCGTTGAATTCGTCCACTTTCTTGACCGGCTCATCCTTGAACGCCGCGGCGGCCGCCGGGTCGATCGCCGCCACTTTTTCGCGGAATTCCTTCGAACGGGTGCGCAGGTCCTCTTCCCGCTGTTCCAGCTCGGTTTCCTTTTCCTGCTGCAGCTGCACCTTCTGAAACAGCCGGGTCTCGCTCTCCTCGAGGAACTGCTCGCGCTCCTTGATGGCGGTCCGGGCCTCCTTGAGGCTGGCCTCCTGCCGCTCGAGCTC
>CAIMAQ010000098.1 GCA_903839035.1 uncultured Opitutia bacterium | reverse complement strand
CTTACTGTGCGGCCGCTGTTGGTTGTATTGGTTTCTGTAGTCCTCGATGACGACGCGGGCCTCGGTCAGGGTCCAGAGCTGCTCGCGATTGAGGCACTCATCCCGGAAGCGACCGTGGAAGGACTCGACGAAGCCGTTCTGCCACAGGCTGGCGGGGGTGCATTCGGATGCTGGTTTTCGTAGGGTTATCAAGAGTCGGCTCAAGTCTTTTGCTGTAGCTGGCTCAATGACTTTCTCGTGCGGTTTGTACTAAATACGCCTCCAGCTTCCCTAGCAGTTTGTAGTCACTTTTGCATTCAAGGACGAGGCGGATTATCGAAAACGGTGTTTCATCTGAGCGGGTCCCGAAAACTGGGTCAGGTGGAGTGTTAGTCCGCAGCGTTGGTTGATGTGATGACTTCGGTGGTGGTTGACAATCCCAAGCGGAGGGACGGACCGGCTTGGAGAACTCCTCTAAGGGGGTATTTGATCTGTAATTCCTTTGCCGGGAAAATTTGGTGAGTGTGGGTGAGTGCATTTCGATTCCCTCGTCGTCCAGTCGTCGAACCCCCTCCCCCCGGCCCCTGCAGGTCATCGATTGGCCGGTCATATCCATTGCCATTCTATTGACAGATAGAATGCCTATTCTGTTCTTTTGCGTTCGTAACTGTTCGCAGTCGCGCCTATGTAACAATCTTGCCTAGAGTGAGTAACGCGGTTTTCAAGACCGCCGCGATAGACCACTCTGCCACCTCTCCTGCAGTCGTTTACTCCGGCAAACTACGGTCAGACCCGGCTAATTGACAAGGAGGGTTTATCGCGGCGGCTTACTTCAGCCACGCGGAAAGGTCGCGGCCGATGAGTTCCTGGGTGCGCAGGATCTCGTCGCGGTAATAGTCGATGACCAACCGGCGATCTTCGGGCGCGAGCGCGTAGTGAGCTTTGCCGCGGTTGTAGATTCCCCGGAGGGTCCGGCGCAGGGGTGCGGGCAGCCACGCGGTCAGGGGCGTTTGGCCAAGCATCCGCTGACGCAGCCGTTCCCAAGCCCGGAAACGCGGCACCAGGGTTTCATTGTGGCGGCGGGACAGGTCGACCGGGTGATCGGCGTTCACCCCCAGAAATCCGAAGATATCCCGGAGCACCGCGCGCGCATCGGCCCGGTAATCCTCGTACAAATAGATGCGGACCTGTTCGCGCGGGAACCCCTGGAAATACTGCTGGAGATGGGTGGCGTAGAGTCCGCAATCGAGCGGGACCGGGTGGCGTTGCATGCCCTGCCGGCGGTCGGGTTTCAGTTGCATGGCTTGCACGACCCAGTCGCGGAAGGTGGCGCGATTGCCCGTGCGCACGGATCGCAGGTACTGCGTGTACAACCGCTCGGTGGGATCGCGCAGAACGAAGATAAGTTTGGCGCGGGGCAAGGCGCGGCGGATGGCCGGAGCCGCGCTGGGAAACCGGGCTGTGGTGGCATTGGTTTCCGGGCGATCTGCCGCCGATGTTCGCACAGTCGCTGCGGGGTTTGGGCCTGATCGGGGCCCGCGGTTCCCCGGCCAGCCACGGCCTCGGCCAGGGCCTGCTGGGGTGGTTACTCGAGCAGGAACGGGAAGAAGTTGCTCGGGGCGGGCGCAGGGCTTGACAAAAATTACCGCCGACGGGTAGATTTACCGACTCAATAAACCTCACTCTTCAAAAAGTGGGCCCTGCGGCCCGCTTTTTTTTTCCCAAATTACCAACCCTATGAGCAGCGAAATTCTTTCCGTCCTGGAATACATGGAGAAGGAAAAAGGGATTCCCCGTGCCGACATGATCGCCACGATTGCGAACGCGTTGAAAACCGCGGCGCAAAAGGGAGTTAACTCCGGCCAGGAGTTGAAGATAGATATCAATCCCAAGAACGGCCAGCTGCATGCCTGGTCGCTGCTCAAGGTCGTGGATTCCGTCAGCAACCCGCGGACCGAGATCCACATCGAAAAAGCCCAGCTGCACAAGCCCGGGATCCTCATTGGCGAGTTCCTGGAGAAGGAGATCGATCCCTCGACCCTCGGCCGCATTGCCGCGCAAACCGCGCGCCAGGCCGTGATGCAGCGCCTGCGCCAGTTTGAGAAGGACCGCATCTACGACGATTTCAAGGATCAGGTCGGCAACATTGTCACCGGCACCGTCCGCCGCCGGGAGCGCAACGACCTGTACGTTGACCTCGGCAAGGCCGAGGCCGTCATGCCCGGCAAGGAGCAGGTCCCCGGCGAAGAGTACCAGCCCGGCGAGCGCATCCGTTGCCTCCTGCTGTCCATTGATTCGACGCCCCGCGGCCCCGAGATCATTCTCACCCGCGCCAGCCCGAAATTTGTCCGCCGCCTCTTTGAACTCGAGGTCACCGAGATCGCCGACGGCACCGTCAAGATCGAGGCCTTTGCCCGCGAGCCCGGCTACCGGACGAAGATCGCCGTCACCAGCACGGATCCGAAGGTGGATCCCGTCGGCGCGTGCGTCGGCGCCCGGGGCGCCCGCGTGAAGACCATCGTCCGCGAGCTCGGCGGCGAGAAGATCGACATCATCCGCTACTTTGCCGACCCGAAGGAAATGATCATCGAGGCGTTCAAGCCGGCCGCGCCGCGCGAGATCCTCATCGATGACAAGAACCACCGCATCGTCCTCAAGGTGGCGACGGACGATCTGGCCATCGCGATCGGCCGCAAGGGCCAGAACGCGCGCCTCACCTCGCGGCTCATCGGCTGGCGGCTCGACATCGAGGAGTTTCACGCGGTCGGCGACGACCCGCGCGGCAATGCCGTGGCGCTGCTCTTCAAGACCTACGAGTTCGACGCCGCCCTGGCGGGCCGCCTCGTGGACATGGGCATCAATTCCCCGGCTGCGTTCGAGGGCGTCGAAACCGACGATCTCGTGAGCGCCGGTTTCACGGCCGAGGAAGCCTCGGCCATCATTGCGCGCGTCACGCAAAAACAACCCTGACGCAACCCCGCCGACTGACTGATGAGCATCCGCATTCACGAACTAGCCAAGCGCCACAACATGGAGGGCAAGGACATGCTATCCCTGCTCAAGGAGCGCGGCTACGTCTCGGCGGATACCAAGTCGGTCTCGAGCACGGTCACCAAGATTTACGAGGAGGAGATCGACAAGGAGTTCGCCGCGAAGACCGCCGCCAAACCGGTTGAGGCCAAGGCCGCCGCGGTCGCTCCCGCCGCTGATCCGGCGACGCCCCCGGCGTCGCAGGTGCGCATGCCCACGGGCGCCTTCGTCAAGTCGGCCCAGGACATCGTGCGCGAAAAGGAAGCCAAGGCCGCCGCGCTGAAGCCCGCCGGCGCGCCGCCCGTGCCGCCGCGCATCACGCAGCTTCCGCCCTCGCGTCCCGCGATCATCGCGCCGCCGCTCAAGCCGGCGTCGCCGGTGGCTGCGCCCGCCCCGAGTGTGCCCGCCCCGCGCGCGGCCTCGCCGGCCCCTCTGCCCATTCCGGCGCCGGTGGCCCGCTCGCCCCTGGCGGTCCCGCCGCTCCCGCCGCGCGTCGCCCCCGCCTCGCCCGGTTCGCCGAGCGCGCCGCCGCCGCCGAGTTCGTCGCCCGCCCCGTTGCCGGTGGCTGCGTCGGTTGCGCCCGAGATCACCATCCAGGGCGACATCAAGACTATCCATCTCAAGCCGCCGATCGTGGTGCGCGACTTTGCCACGGCGCTCGGGCTCAAGCCGTTCAAGCTCATCTCCGAACTCAACCAGGCCGGCGGTTTCGCCTCGATGAATTCCAACATCGAGGAGGCCACCGCGGTCGCGGTTGCGGCCAAGCATGGCTTCCTCCTCGAGATCAAGCACCGCGGCGATCCGAACCAGGTGGCGAAGGAGAAGGAGAAAAAGAAGGAGAAGCCGGATGAGGATGAGTCGAAGTTCCTCGTCCCGCGCCCTCCGGTCGTCGTCATTCTCGGCCACGTTGACCACGGCAAGACCTCCCTGCTCGACGCCATCCGCAAGGCCAACGTGGCCGCGGGCGAGGCCGGCGGCATCACGCAGCACATCGGCGCGTACCAAGTCGAGCACAACGGCCGCAAGATCACCTTCCTCGACACGCCCGGCCACGCCGCCTTCTCCAAGATGCGCGCCCGCGGCGCCAACGTCACCGACATCGCGGTGCTCGTCGTCGCGGCGGATGACGGCTTCATGCCGCAGACCGACGAGGCGCTCGCGCATGCGCAGCACGCCAAGGTCGCGCTCATCGTCGCCATCAACAAGATGGACGTGAAGGGCGCCAACCTCGACCAGGTGAAGGCGCAGATGCAGCAGCGCAACATCGCCCCCGAGGACTGGGGTGGTGAGACGATCACTGTGCCCGTCGCGGCGATCAAGAACCAGGGCATCGAGCAGCTGCTCGAAATGATTCTCCTCCAGGCCGATGTGTTGGAGCTCAAGGCCAACCCGAAGGCCGAGGCCAGCGGCGTGGTCATCGAGTCGCAGGTCGATGTCGGCCGCGGCCCGCTCGCCACCGTCATCGTCCAGCGCGGCACCCTGCGCGTGGGTGATGCCCTCGTGTGCGGCGCGAACTGGGCCAAGGTCCGCGCGATGTTTGATGACCAGGGCGAGAATTTGAAGGAAGCCCCGCCGTCCACGCCCGTGCGTGTGATCGGCTGGTCCGGCACGCCCGAGAGCGGCGCCACGTTCAAGGCCGTAAAGAACGCCCGCGAGGCCGAGAAGCTCGCCGAGGAGGCGCAGCACCTCATCCGCAAGGCGACGACCACCTCCGACGCCACGCCGAAGGAAGTCTCGGTCGAGCAGCTCTTCGCGAACATCGCGGCGACTCAAGCCAAGGTGCTCAAGGTCATCATCAAGACGGACGTGTTCGGCTCGGCCGAGGCCGTGCGCAACATCCTTGAGGGCATCAAGAGCACGAAGGTCTCGCTGGAGATCGTCTCGACCGAGGTCGGCCTCGTCACCAAGAACGACGTACTGATGGCCGGCACCGCCGGTTCCGTCGTCATCGGCTTCAACACGAAGCTGGAGAACGGCGTCACGCCGCTGGCCAAGCACCACGGCGTGCGCATCGAGACCTATTCCATCATTTACGAGCTCGGCGACAAGGTCCGCGAGATGATGGCCGACCTGCTCGACCCGGATCTCAAGGAAACGAAGACGGGCGTGGCGGAGGTCCGCCAGGTGTTCCCGCTCGCCAAGGGCTTTGTGGCCGGCTGCCTCGTGACCGAGGGCAAGATCAACCGCAACGCGTCGGCCCGCCTGCGCCGCGGCAAGGAGACGGTCCACGAGGGCAAGATCGCCACGCTCAAGCGCTTCAAGGACGACGCCAACGAGGTGCGCGCGGGCCTGGAGTGCGGCATCAAGCTCGACGATTTCAACGGCTACCAGGCCGGCGACCTGATCGAGTGCTACGAGGTGCAGAAGGTCCGGGCCACGCTCTGAGGTTTGCCTCCGGGTGGCGGCTCCGCCTAGTGTCGGACCGGCTGCAGTTCGCGCCCGGTCCCACCCATCCCCTTAACCCACCGATCCGATGTCCAATCGCACCCTGCGGGTCAACGAGCTGATCCAGCGCGAAATCAGCGCCATCCTCCGCCAGCGCCACCAGAGCGAGGCGGTGGCGATCACCATCACCGAGGTGCGCGTGGCGCCCGACCTGCGCGATGCGCGGGTGTTTGTCTCGATCGTGGGTGACGCCGACAGCATCGAAAAAAAGCTGCGCTGGCTGCGCGCGCAGTCGCGGGATATCCGCCAGGAGCTCGGAAAGCGCATCGTGTTGAAGTACATGCCGCGCTTCACCTACGTGCTCGACGATTCCGCCATCCGCGGTTCCCGCATCTTGCTCTTGCTCGACGAGGTGGATCCGCCGAAAAAGGATGACGGTGAGTAAATTTTATCCCGCCTTCGCGACGGATTTTGGCCGGTTGTTCCAGCTGTTGACCGGCCGCAAGGTCGCGGTGATCGGCCACGCCCGGCCGGACGGCGACTGCATCGGCTCGCAGGTCGGGCTGGCCCGGATGCTGGCGGCCGCGGGTCACGACGTGACCTGTGTGAATGCGGATGCGGTGCCGCGCCGCCTCGAGTTTCTCGTGCCGGGCATGAAGTTCCTGCGCACGGACGACGTGCTGGCGGATCCGACGGACTACGCGGCGATCTTCGTGGACTGTGCCGACCAGGCCCGGGTGGGGGAGCGGCTCAAAGTGCGTTTTCCCCGGCCGCTGGCCAACATTGACCATCATCTTTCGAACACGCGCTTCGCGGAGCTGAACCTCGTGGACACGGGTTCAGCGGCGACCTGCGAGATTTTGACCGGCCTGGCCCTCGACCGGGGGCTCGCGCTGGATGCCCAGGCGGCGCAGGCGCTGTACACCGGGATTGTAACCGACACCGGCCAGTTCCGCTTCGCCTCGACCTCGCGGCGCACCTTCCTGCTCGCGGCCGAACTCATGGCGGCCGGCGCCAACCCGCCCCAGGTGGGCCTCGAGCTCTACGAGCGCGAATCGATGGGCAAGCTCGAGCTGCTGCAGCACTACCTCTCGTCGCTCCGCATGGAGTGCGGTGGCCGCGTGTGCATCGGGATCCTGCCGGCCGGCGTGTTTGAGACGACGGGCTCGAGCGCGGAGGACACCGAAGGCCTGGTGGACTACGCGCGCGCCGTGGACGGCGTCGACGTGGGCGTGCTGATCGAGGAGCGTACGGACGGCTCGGTGAAGGCCAGTCTCCGCGCCAAGGATGCCGCGTACCGGCTCGACCTGATTGCCGCGCAGTTCAACGGCGGCGGGCACGCCAGCGCAGCGGGGCTCAACCTCAAATCGGGCGCGGAGAATTTTTACGCGCGGCTAGTTGCCGCCCTGGCGAAGCAGATCGCCCTCGTGGATGCCTCGGGAAAGGTCGCGCCATGATCGGGCAGGCGAAGGAACTCGAGGGCGTCCTGCTGGTGGACAAGCCCACCGACCACACGTCGCACGACGTCGTTGCCCGCCTGCGGCGCAAGCTGAACATGAGGCGCATCGGCCACGCCGGCACGCTCGACCCGATGGCCACCGGCCTGCTGATCATGCTGATCGGCAAGGCCACGCGCATTTCGCAGTACCTCATCAGCCTCGACAAGGAGTACGAGGGCACGATCACGCTGGGTGCGACGACGGATTCGCAGGATGCCGACGGCGAGGTGAGGGAGACGCGCCCCGTGCCGCCGCTGACCGAGGCCGAGGTGCGGACGGCGATGAATTGCTTCCTGGGCGACCAGTACCAGATGCCGCCAATGTACTCCGCCATCAAGATTGGCGGCGTGCCGCTCTACAAGAGCGCGCGCAAGGGCGAGGACGTCGTGCGCGAGCCGCGGTTCATCCGCGTGATGAGCTTCGACCTGACGCGCTTCGCGCTGCCGCAGCTGGATTTCCGCCTGCGCAGCAGCAAGGGCACCTACGTCCGCACGATCGCCCACGACCTCGGCCAGAAGCTCGGCTGCGGCGCGCATCTCTCCGCCCTCCGGCGCACGGCGACGGACCGGTTCAACATCTCCCAGGCCATCACCCTCGATGCGATCGAGGCGATGCCCATCCCGGAAATCGAACGGCGCCTGATTCCGGTGTACGAGGCGGCGCCCAGCGTGGCGCTGTGAACCCGATCGCGCAGTTCAGCGGCCTGGAAAACGCGGCCCTGCCGCCGGGGTCACTGCATCTCGCGATCGGCATGTTTGACGGCGTACACCTCGGGCACCGCACGGTGATCGAGGCCGCCGTGCAGTCGGCGCGGCGCAGCGGCGGGACGGCGGCGGTCCTGACCTTCTCGCCGCACCCGAGCACCCTCTTCCGGCCGGGCCAGCCCACGCGGCTCATCATGGACGCGGGCATGAAGGCCCGCATGCTGCACCGGCTCGGCGTGGAGGCGATGATCACGCAGCCGTTCACGCCGGAGTTCGCGGCGGTGTCGGCGGAGGATTTCCTGCCCTGGCTCAAGCAGCGCGCACCCCAGCTGGCCGCGGTGTACGTGGGGGGAAACTTCCGGTTTGGTCGCGGCCGCCAGGGCGACATCGCCCTGCTGGTCGCCGAGGGCCGGAAGCACGGGCTGACGATCTTCAGTGCTCCCCGCGTAAATTTCGACGGCGAGCCCATCAGCAGCACACGCATTCGCGGCCGACTGGAACAAGGCGATGTGGCGGGGGCGAACGCGCTGCTCGGCTACACGTATTTTGCCGAGGGCCCGGTGGTGCATGGCAAGCATCTCGGCCGCACGATTGGCTTTCCCACGCTCAACCTCGCCTGGGCGCCGGACCTGCGGCCGCGGTATGGCGTGTATGTGGTGCGGGTGGCCGGGGCCAAGACCGTCGAGGCGCTGCCTGGCGTGGCGAATTACGGGCTGCGTCCGACGCTGGAACAGGCCCTGGAGCCACGACTTGAGGTGCATCTGCTCGGCGACTGCCCGTTTGGGCCCGGGGACAACGTGACGGTCAAGTGGCTGCGTTTCCTGCGGCCGGAGATAAAATTCAGCGGACTCGAGGAGTTGAAGGCCCAGATCGCGAAGGATCGCGTGGAAGCGGAATTGAGCTTCAAGATCCCAGGCTGATTTGGCCCACGGATTTTTCCTTGCGCTAAGTCGCCCCGCTGGCGTTACTCGCCGACCTCAGATTTGGACCTTTAGCTCAGTTGGTTAGAGCGTTTCCTTGACATGGAAAAGGTCACTGGTTCGAGTCCAGTAAGGTCCACCATCTCAATGAGTTGAGAGAATAAACTGAGGGTGTTTAAAGCCGGTGCCGTCCGGATTGCCGCCCGCTGTCAGCGCTGACGTGATTCGCTCGCGCGTTTTTATTTTTAAGAACATCAACGCGGCATGACGCACCCATCGACCCGGCGGCCCATCAGGCTAGTCCTGCTCCTGTTGGCGGTTCCGGCCCTCTTGTTCACGAGCTGTGCGAGCACCAAGATCGTCCCTTTGGCACCCGGCCAGTACCGGGCCACGGTCCAGGACTTTAGCGGCGTGTTCGACATGGCCGAGCCCAGGTTCAAGGAACGCGCCATCAGCCAGGCGATGGATTTTGCCGAAGGTCTGGGCAAGGTCGCGGTGCCTGTCAGCATCCAGGAGCACGCCTACGGCCTGTTTGGTGACTGGGTGAGGGTGGAGTATGAATTCCGGGTGGTGGACAAGAACGACCCGCAGGCCCGCCGTGTCAGCACGAACTCGGCCGAGCCAAAACCGGAAGTAAATGACGAGTTGGCGAAGCTCGATGACCTCCGGAAAAAAGGCATCCTCACTCCGGCGGAATATGAGCGGGCCCGGCAGCGTCTGCCGGCGCACTAGGCTGGCGGGCCCTTCCGAATCCCTGGCACGGTTCATTTTTCTTGGTAATCGGCCCCCCGGCCCCTACGGATTTTCCCCATGGCAATGTCACCGATGAAAGAAGAGCGGGACCTGAGTTTCCAGCCCGTGGTGAACGGTGCCCCGCGCCGGCTGACCCCGCAGCAGCTCAAGTCGTACAATGAATCCGGCTATGTGATGCCCTTCGACGCCTTCACGCCGGCGGAAGCGGCGAAGAATCGCGCCTATTTCGACGATCTCCTGGCCAAGGTCCAAAAGGCCCGCAGCGACCTCGACGCCTATTCGATCAATGGCTTTCACGTCCACTGCGCCGGGCTCTACGACATCGTGACCAACCCGGTCATCCTCGATTACGTCCAGGACATTGTCGGGCCCGACGTCATCGCCTGGGGCAGTCATTTTTTCTGCAAGCAGGCGCACGATCCGCGCAAGGTGGCGTGGCACCAGGATGCGTCGTACTGGCCGCTTTCGCCCGCGCGGACCGTCACCGTGTGGCTGGCGATCGACGATGCCACGGTCGAGAACGCCGCGATGAAATTCCTGCCCGGCACGCACAACCGCGGCCACCTGAAGTGGCGCGAGGTGGGCAAGGACACCGCGGTGCTCAACCAGGAAATCGAAAACATCGAGCAGTTTGGAGCGCCGGTGTATGACGAGCTCAAGGCCGGCCAGTTCTCCCTCCACGCCGACATGCTCGCGCACGGCTCCGATCCCAATACCTCCGCCCGCCGCCGCTGCGGCCTGACCATCCGCTACTGCCCGCCCAGCGTCAAAGCGCTGAACGTGCACTGGTCGAAAGGCGCCATCCTTTGCCGCGGATCTGGCACCCACGGCGCATGGACCTACAATCCGCGCCCCGCCGGAGAAAACTACCTGGCCATCGCCAAGGCCATCGGGGCGAACTGAGCCTGCCCGGACGGTTGGCGCTTTAGACGTCATGAAGAATCCTTCCGTCCTGATCCTGGCGCTGGCGGCCCTGTTTCTCCCGGCGTGTGAATCGGCGCCGCAATCGGGCCATAGCCAGGTGCCGTCCGTCATTTTCGAGGCGCCCCCGCAATATCCCTTTGAATTGCACAAGCAGGGCAAGACCGGCAGCGCCACGGTTGATTTCATCGTCACCACCCAGGGCGACGTCGCGAACGCCTTCGCGATCGCCGCGACCGAGCCGGAGTTTGGCCAGGCCGCGGTCGCGGCGGTCTCGCGCTGGAAATTCAAGCCGGGCATCAGAAACGGCGTGGCGGTTAACACTCACTTGCAGGTGCCGGTCTATTTTACCCTCACGCCCGACCTACCGGCGCCCGCGGCACAGGTGAAATGAGTCACTCAGCGCCCAGTGATATCTGGGGCATTCCAAATGCCTGACGCGTGAATGGACGGTCGGGCAAACCCGGCGGGTCCATCCGGCCAAGGTCACACTCGGCCACTAGTTTCCGGCAGCCCGCGCTTCCGCCACGGCGGAGTTTAGTCACTCGACGCTGAGCGGATTGGGCCGCACCCGGTTGGCGCCGATGGCGCCGGCGACCTCGAGGTGCTTGGGGTTGCCGGACATCGCGATGATCGGGAGGTGGGGAAACTCGCTCCGCCGCACCCGAATGGTGGGCAACCCGCCATGGGGCATGGTAATCTCGGTGAGGATCAGGTCGGTGGAGTCTTTGCGGTACAGGGCCACGCCGTCGAAGCCGTTCATGGCGATGGCCACGCTATGGCCGGCACTGGTCAGGGCCTGGCTCAGGATGGAGCCCAGGAACTTGTCGTCGTCGATCAGGATGATGTTGGCCATGCAGACGAAAATATGGTCCCAACGGTCCTCCGCTGATCGCGCCTCGTTTACCGGGTATTCCGGTAAAGTTTTTCGCTCCGGCCCCGTCACGCGGGGCTATCCGCGCATGTCCTGGCCGCCATCTACTGTCAGGGTCATCCCTGTGACGAACTGCGCGAGGCCCGAAAGCAGGTAAACGGTGGCCCCGGCGATGTCGTCCGGCCGGCCGATGCGGCCGAGTGGGAAACCGGCAATGATCTGGTCGCGACCGATGCGGGCAAACGACTCCTGGGCCATGTCGGTGTCGGTCCAGGCGGGTGCGACGCAGTTCACGCGGATTTTCGCCGGGGCGAGTTCCTTGGCCATGCTCTTCATGAACGTGATCTGACCGGCTTTGCTGGTCGCGTAAGCGGAGTAGATGTCACTGCCGCGCTGGCCGGCGGTGGAGGTGTAGATGACGATCCCGCCGGCGCCGGCTTTTTTCAGGTGCGGCACGACCGCCTTCACGGCGAGAAAAGTGCCGGTAAGGTTCGTGGCGAGGACGCGGTTCCAGAGCTCCAGGGTCATCTCCTCAACGGGCTTGCCCTCGAAAATCCCGGCGGAAACCACCAAGCCGTTCAAGCCGCCAAGGGTGACGGCGGCACGGTCGATGGCGCCCTTGATTTCGGACTCGTTGGTGACATCGGCCTGGACGGCGATGGCCTGGCGGCCCAGCGCCTCGATTTTTTTGACCGTCTCGAGGGCGGCGGCGCGATCGCGGGCATAACCGATGGCGATATCCGCCCCCGCCCCCGCGGCGAGCAATGCGGCGGCGCGGCCGATGCCGCGGCTGCCGCCGGTGATGAAAATGCGCTGGCCGGACAGGTTTAACATGAGTCGAAAATCTGCGGCGGCGTGCAGGCTGGCGAGCTTTCAGTTCTGGCGGGATCCGGGCCATGGTTTAACCGCGAAGATCGCCAAGGCTGCCAAGACCTGGGCGAAGCAATGGGCTGGCGCCCAGCAGAATAAGCAGGCGAGTGGGAGGGCGAGACGCGGTCTGAGCATGAAGACCAGACCGCGCAATCAGGCCATGGTTCACGGTCTGCGGTGTTTACCCCAGCAGAGGCGGGCGCGCTGGATGACCGGAAACCGAATCCACGAACAGACCACCTGGATCGGTGATGGGGCGCGAAGCCGCGGGAAAATTCCGGTGAAGTGGCTTTGACGTCAGCGGGCCGGCCGTTCATCGGTAACCGCCATGCTGCAATCGCTCCGCATCCGGAATCTCGCCCTCCTCGAGGAGGTGGCGCTCGACTTCGAGGCGGGATTCACGGCCGTCACCGGCGAAACCGGCGCGGGCAAGAGCATCCTGCTCGGTGCACTGAGCCTGCTGGCGGGGGAGCGGGCGGATAAAACCATTATCCGCCAGGGGGCGCCGGTGGCCGAGGCGGAAGCGGCGCTTTTTTTCACCGACTCCCGGAAAATCGATGCTGTCCTGGCGGGCTTGGACCTCCCGCCCTGCGAGGACGGCGTGCTCATCCTCAAGCGCAGCCTCCCGCGCGACAAGGCGCCGAAGATCACGGTGAACGGCAGCCTCGCGACCCTCTCAGCGCTGCAGCAGCTGGGCGAGCACTGGGTGGATTTTCACGGTCCGAGCGAGCCCCGGCGGCTGCTCAAGGAAAGCTGCCAGCTCGAGTTGCTCGACCTGTTTGGCCGCGCGGGCGAGATCCTCACAGCCTATCAGGCGGGCTATCAGGCCTGGCGGGAGCTCGTGGCAGAGCGGGAACGGATCGCCCACGAGACGAAACTCGCGCCTGACCAGATCGCCTTTCTCGAGAACCAGCTCGCGCGCATTGACGCCCTGGAGCTGACGATGGAGGCGATCGAGGCGCTGGAGCGGGATTTCGCCCGGATGAGTCGGGCGCAGGAACTGATCGAGCTGTCCGCGGCCCTCGCGGCGGGCCTGACGGGCGAGGAGGGCCTGCAGAGCCGCGTCGCGGCATTGCTCCGCGAGGCGCGTCAGCTCGAGGGCATCGACGCGGCGAGCAAGCCGCTCGCGGACCGGTTGGCGTCGGCCGCGGTGGAACTGACCGACCTCGGCGGAGAGTTCTCGGCCCTGAGCCAGCAGCTGCAATTTGACCCCGAGCAGGCCGAGCAGCTGACCGCGCAGATGAACACGTGGCTGGAATTGCGCCGCAAGCACGGCGGCCAGCTGAGCGCGGTGCTCGAGGCGCGCGACGAAATGCGCCGCCGGCTCGAGGTGCAGGGTGATCTTGAGGGCACGCTCGCCAAACTCGAAAAGCAGATCGCCGACGCGCACCGGGTGGCAAAGAAAAACGCCACGGCGTTGCGCGCCCTGCGCGAGAAGGCAGCGCGGGACCTCGCCAAGGTCGCGGCCAAGGGCATTGCGCAGCTGGGATTCAAGAAGGCGGATTTTCAGGTGCGCGTGGTGCCCCTGCCCGAACTGGGGCCGACGGGCGACTGCGGTGCGGAGTTCCTGTTTTCCCCCAATGTCGGCGAGGCGCCGCTGCCGCTGAACCGCGTGGCGTCGAGTGGCGAGCTCGCGCGCGTGATGCTGGCGCTCAAGACCGTGCTGGCCGACCTCGACGAGGTGCCGCTGCTGGTGTTCGACGAGGTGGACGCGAATGTGGGCGGCGAGATTGGCCGCGTGGTTGGTGAAAAAATGGCCGAGATCGCGCGGAATCACCAGGTGCTCTGTGTGACCCACCTCCCGCAGGTGGCCGCGCAGGCGACGTGTCACCTCGTGGTCACCAAGGACCAGTCGAAGGATCGTGCCGTGGTCACGATCGATCCGATCCAGGCCAGCCGGAAGGCGCGGGTCAGCGAACTCGCGCGCATGCTGGGCGACAGCAAGGCGAAAAGTGCCCTGGCCCACGCCGAGGAATTGCTGGGGAAGTAGGCGGGGATCGCCGGTCCCGCCCTACCGTCAGGGCTGTCGGAAGCTCCGCCACCGCGCCAGCGGCAGGTTGGCGAGCGCGATAAAGGCGACCTGGCTGAGGACGAAGAGGATCAGCCACAGGAAGGTGGATTCGACGAAGCCGTAGCTGTGCAGGCCGACGCCGAGCAGGTTCACGCCGAACCAGCTCCAGGCCGTCACGATGTTGCCGACGACCGCGAGGCACATCAGGCCGCGCTGCTTCACCAGGCCGCCCCAGCGGGCGTGGAGGATGACGGCGTTCCAGATGACGATGATCAGGGCGCCGTTTTCCTTCGGGTCCCAGCCCCAGAAGCGGCCCCACGATTGGTCGGCCCAGATGCCACCGAGCACGGTGCCAATCAGGCTGAACAGCGTGGCGAAGCACACGATGCCGTAGACCATGCGCGCGAGCGCGTCGGCGGTAGGCTGGTCCAGCGACTTGGTGAACACGCCGCGGACGATGTAGATCAGGGCGAGGAACCCCGCGAGGAAGGTCGCGCCGTAGCCGGCGACGACGGTCACGACATGCGTCGCGAGCCAGAAGTTCGAGTCGAGCACCGCGCGCATCATCTCGAGCGTGTCGCCGCCGAGGGAGAGGTAGTAGGCGATGAGCAGGGTGGAGAAACCGATGACGCCGGCGGCGACGGAGCCGATGGCGTTGCGGTAGAAGTACTCGAGCCCGAGGCAGAAGCCGACGGCGATGAAGCCGACGAAGAGCGCCGAGGAATAGAGGTTGGTGACCGGCGGACGGCCCTCCAGCCACATGCGCGTCACGATGCCGGCGGTGGCGATCAGCCACGCGGCGAGGATGAGCCAGAAGGCGACGCGGCCGAGCTCGGCGGGCCATTTGAGCCAGGAGACCACGGCGACGAAGAAGGCCAGCACGTAGAGCGTCATCGCGGTATTGAACGGCTTCATCGCGTTGAAGCGCGCCTCCGCGGTGCACTTCGCGAGAGCCGAGGGAAAGCCCTTCACCAACTGGTCCCGGTAGAGCCGGAGGATGTTGTTGAAGTCGGTGGCGTTGCCGCCCGCCCAGGAATGGCCGAGCCCGGCGTAGGCCAGGACGTGCGGGTTGACCTGGCCGGTTTGGAACGTCTCAAGCAGGGCGGTGCCGGCGTTGCGCCAGCCGTTGGGGTCGGCCTCGCCCTTCACCGGGGGCACGGCGAGCAGGTAGCCGATGCGGGCCATCTGGTCGAAGCGCTGGCCGTTTTCGATCAGCTTCCGGGCCGCGGCCATGTCGAAGGGCTGGCCGGCCTGCTTCGCGCGCACGGCCTCGACGCTGGCGGCGAGTGAGTTCTGGAAGGCAAAGAGCTCGGCGAGGAAGTTTTGGTTGTCGGAGCTGATCAGGCTCTCCTTGAGCCGCTCATACAGGATGATGTTGGACTGCAGCTGCACGACGGCCTTTTGGAAGGCGGACCGCACCTGGGGCTCGACGGGCTCGGCGAGCCGAGCCTGGCGGTCGATTTCGGCGAGTGATTTCTCCACCTGGGCGAAGGAGAAGCGGCGATCGGCCAGGCCTTCCTCGCGGCGCAGGTTGAGCAGCGTGAGCAGGTCGGGATTGTCGACGGCGATGACCTGGTAGGTGTCGGCCTGCGCGGGGCGGAATAACACGTCGAGCAGCCACTCGTCGGGGTTCAGCTGCCGCTTGTCGGGGGTGAAAATGAGGCTGCTTTGCGAGGAGTCGTTGTAGGTGGCGCCACAAATCACGAGCAGCGAGGAGCGCGCGACGGTGTCCAGCGGCTTCACGCGGCCGTTGACCAGCACCGGCAGACGGCTGAAGCCGACAACATCAAAGGCCGCGGGATTGCGCGCCGGCAGGAGGGACTTCGCGACAATGGCGAGACCGAGGAGCAGGAGGATGATGACGACGGCTTTTTTCATCAGGCGGGGGTGGCCGGGACGGCGCGGCGTTTGTTGATGAAGCCGAGGATGTGGATGCCGAACTGCACGACGAGACCGAGGGTCATCATCACGCAGGAGAGGTAGGGCAGCAGCCAGCCGGGGTTGCGCACGACCTGGAGGATAGTGTTGTGGTCGTTGCTGGGGTCGAAGCTGGCCTGATAGAACGTGAGCCCGGCATAGCGCAGCGGGTTGTTCATGTAGACGAGCACCTCGCGGTCCTCCTTGCCGTCGGGGGCCGTGAGGTGCAGCCGGCTGGAGTAATTCTTCGGAATATCCGTCCCGAGGTAGACGTCGTGCGTGAACTTCAGCAGGGTGAGCGAGAAGGGCTTGTAGGCGCGCTCGGCCCGCAGCGCGAGCCGCCAGCTGTGGCCGCCGTAGTCAAAAGTCTGCGGGGCGGGCAACTGCGGGGAGAGCAACCAGGTGCCGAGCGTACCCTCGGGTCCGAGCAGCTCGACGAAGATGACGGGCCAGTTGCGCTCGTCCTGCTTGTACGTCAGCGGCAGGGGCGTGGCGGTGATTTGTGGGCCGATGCCAGCGGTCGCGAGCGTGGGATTTTCCCCGGTGGCGCCGCTGCGCATGCTGAGTGTGGCGTTCGGGTAGTATTGCTTGGTGACGACGCGGAAGGGCAGTTTCGGGTGCTGGAGCGTGCTGCCCGTCGTCAGGAGCGCCTCGGGCACGGCGACGACGTCATCGAACTTCGGGTCGGTCGTGTCGAGGATGACGAGCTCGTTGAAGCGGTAGCTCTCGGAGTAGTTCTTCGTCTGCCCCTCGTTCAGCGCCATCTGGTATTCCTCCTGCAGGAGGCCGGTGAGAAACTCGCCGACCAGCAGGAGAATGAGCCCGGCGTGGACCAGCAGGATGCCGGATTTGCGCCCCGACAGTTTGAACCGGTAGATGTGGGCCGAGACCAGGTTGACCAGCAGGAAGCCGCCGAGGAGGTAGCCGCCGGGATAGACCGGGAGCGGCACATCGGTGCCGGGGATTTTCCAAAGGACGAAGAGGCTGTGAAAATATTTGGCCTGCACGGCCCAGACCCCGAGGTTCACCTGGTCGAGCGTCGCGGCGAAAACCAGGCCCATGGAGAGCACCAGCAGCACCACGGTGAGCTTGAGCGAGACGAAGAAATCCCGGAACTGGCGGACGGTGTCGTTCACGGGGCGGAGGGGGCGCGGACGGTTTGGAGAAACGTGAGGAAGGCGGGCTTGGCGGCGGACACCGTGGCGTCGGGGCCCATGAGCTTGAAGAACCACGTGGCGCCGTTGACCGGCACCATCGCGCCGACGATGCGCGCGGGCTTGGTGGCGGACGAGCTCACAAAGTCCACGAGGACGAAGCCCAGGCCGTTTTGCTGGAGTCGGGTGGTCGCCGTGGCGAGATCACCGGCGGCGAGCGGGGCGAGCTGGATCTGGCCGCGCCAGCGGTTGAGGTTGGCGAGTTCACCGCCGACATCGCCGGGAAAGGCGGTGATGGAGAGGTCGGCGTCACCCTCCGGGCCGGGGACCGTGAAGCTGCCCTTGCGCATCGCGCCGGGGGCCTTGGCTTTCCAGCCGGCCGGGGCGGTCCAGGCCAGGTCGGAGCCCTCGGCGGTCGGGACGGCCGTGCTGGCCATGTCCGAGCCCGGAGCGGCGGGAGCCGGTGCACCGGGCAGGGGGGCGGTCGCGGCGTTGGCACTGGCGGCGGCCAGACCGGGGGGCAGGGCGTCGGGTTTTTCCTTGGGCACACGGTAGCTCGTCACCTTGGCCTCACGGCACGCGGGCAGTAGCGTGACCGAGGCGAGCAGCAGGAGGATGGGAACGCGGCGCATGGAACCCCGACCTCAAGGTTTTGGTGGGAAACTTCAACCCAAACCTCCGAATTATCAGGCCGTGATGCGCGGGGGATTAGGGGAGGCCGAGCAGGGCGATGAGCCCACGGAACACACGGACTACACGGAATAATCCCCTCTCCAATTTACAGGAGGCAACGGAGAGAACGGATGAATCACCGCTCTGTTTCCTCCGTTGCCTCCTGTAAAAAATTGCCAAGGTGCGATCCGCCGCGGATAAACGCGGCATGACGTTTTCCGCGCTGGGCGATACCGCAGTCGTGGTGACCCTCGGCTCCGGCATTGATGAAGCGGTGCTGCCGCGCGTGCGGGCGCTCACGACGTTGCTGGGGGCCAACCTTCCGCCCGGCATCGTGGATGTGGTTCCGGCGTACGCGACCGTCACGGTTTTCTATGAGCCCGGCCGGTTGGGCGCGAACCGCCCGCGGCCCTACGAGCAGGTCTGCCAGTTTATCACCGAATGCGCCCGCCACCTCGATAGCGAGGCGAAGAAAAAGACGGCGACAGGGGGCCGGACGATCGGAATCCCCGTGAGTTACGGGGGCGAGCACGGGCCGGACCTGACGGAAGTGGCGCGACACTGCGGGCTGTCGGTGACCGAGGTGATGGCCTTGCACGCCAAGGCGGATTATCTCGTGCATGCGATCGGCTTTGCCCCCGGCTTTTCCTATCTTGGCGGGCTGCCGGCCAAATTGTCCACGCCGCGCCGGTCCACGCCGCGCGTGAGCGTGCCCGCGGGCTCGGTGGGCATCGGCGGGGCGCAGACCGGGGTTTATCCGCTGTCCACACCGGGCGGCTGGCAGATCATCGGGCGCACGCCGCTGGCCATGTTCCGGCCGGGCGACGCAGAACCGGCGCTGCTGCGGGTTGGGGACAAGGTGAAATTTCGCGCCATCACCCCGGAGGAGTTTACCCGATGGAAATAAACGTCATCCGGGGCGGCATGCTGACGACGGTACAGGACTTGGGCCGGCCGGGCCACCGTTCGGCCGGGGTGCCGCTGGGCGGGCCGATGGATTCCTTCGCCCTGCGCGTGGCCAACCTGCTTGTGGGCAATGCCGAGGATACCGCCGTGCTGGAGTGCACGCTGCTGGGGCCCGAGCTGGTTTTTTCCGCGGACACCCTGATCGCCCTGGGCGGGGCCGAGTTTGAAGGCCTGGCCGCGTGGCAGCCCAAGGTGGTGACGGCGGGATCCCGGTTAAAACTGGGCGCGGCCCGGAAAGGCAGCCGGGGCTACCTGGCTGTGGCGGGCGGCATTGACGTACCGGTGGTGATGGGGAGCCGCAGTACCTATGTGCGGGCGGGATTTGGCGGATTTCAGGGACGGGCGTTGCGGGACGGCGATGTGCTGCCAGGGGTGGACGTGACGCGACACCTGACGAACCATTGGCGGATCGATCCGCGCATCCTACCGGGCTACGCGGAGGCGGGGACGGTGCGGGTCGTGCGCGGCGCCCAGCTGGAAGAGTTTGGTGGCGCACTCTTTGCCGCGGAGTTCAAGATCCTGCCGCAGTCCGACCGCATGGGCATCCGGCTGGGCGGGGCGAAGCTGACCCGGATCGGCGGCGCGGCGGAGCTGGTTTCCGCGGCCGTGGCGCCCGGTTCCGTGCAGGTGCCACCCGACGGGCAGCCGATCGTGCTGATGGCCGACGCGCAGACCCTCGGCGGCTACCCGCAGGCGGCGCACGTGATCAGCGTGGACCTGCCCCTGATGGCACAACTGCGGCCGGGCGACCGGGTGAAATTTGCGGAGGTGACCCTGGAGCAGGCGCAGAAGCTCGCGTACGACCGCGAGCACGTGATCGCGCTGCTCCACGAGGGACTGGCGCAGAAATTCCGATGACGACCAACCGGAGAGAACCGCGAATGGCCGCGAATTCACGCGAAGAGATGCCACGCATTGATCTCAACTGCGATCTGGGTGAAGGCGCCGGGCATGAGGCGGAGCTGATGCCGCTGCTCACGTCGGCGAACATTGCCTGCGGCGCCCATGCCGGGGACGAGGCGACGATGCGGGTGACAGTGGCGCTGGCGGAAAAGCACCGGGTGGCGATCGGCGCGCATCCGGGCTTCGCGGATCGGGAAAATTTCGGGCGGAAGGAAATGCTGCTGGCTCCCGCGGCGCTGCACGCGCTGGTGGTCACGCAGATCGCGGCGCTGGCGCGATTCGGCCCGCTGCGGCACGTGAAGCCGCATGGCGCGCTGTACAACCTGGCCGCGCGGGATGCGGCGGTGGCGCAGGTGATCGCTGAGGCGGTCCGCGGAGTGGACGCCTCGCTGGTTTTGTTCGGACTCGCGGGCAGTGAGTTGGTGCGGGCGGGACGCGCGGCGGGCCTGCGGGTGGCGGAGGAGGCTTTTGCCGACCGCACCTACCAGCGCGATGGCTCGCTCACGCCGCGGTCACATCCGGATGCGCTCATCACGGACGAGGCAGTCGCGGTGGCGCAGGTGCTGCGGATGGTGCGTGAGGGTGTCGTGCGGGCGACGGACGGCACGGAGGTCGCGATCAAGGCGGACACCGTTTGCCTTCACGGCGACGGGCCGCATGCCGTGGCGTTTGCGCGGCGGCTGAAGGCGGAACTGACGCGGGCAGGCGTGGAACTGCAGCCCTTTCTCCAAGCACCATGATCAAACTCATCGGCATTCTCATCGTGGCGGCCGGGTTTGCGCTGCGGTTCAACACGCTGCTGGTCGTGATGGCGGCGGGCATCGCCACAGGACTCGTGGCGGGGATGTCGTTCAACGAGATCATGGAGTTGTTCGGGACGTATTTCGTGCAAAACCGGAACGTCACGCTGCTGGTGATCCTGATGCTGCCGGTGGTCGGTTTGCTGGAGCGTTACGGCCTGCGGGAGCGGGCGGAGACGCTCATCCGGCGGGTCCGGTCGGCGACGGCGGGGCGCGTGCTGCTGTTCTACACGGCGGTGCGGCAGGTCTCGATTGCCCTGGGGATCAACATCGGCGGGCATGCGGCGATGGTGCGGCCGCTGGTGACGCCGATGGCGGAGGGCGCGGCGCGGGCGCGGCACGGCGAGTTGCCGGACCAGACCAGCCAGGCGATCCGGGCGAATGCGGCGGCGGCGGAGAACGTGGGAAATTTTTTCGGCGAGGACACGATCTTTGCGGTGGGCGCGATCTACCTGATCAAGGGCGTGCTGGACACGTCGGGCCACAAGGTGAGCGTCTGGGCGCTGTCCCTCTGGGGCATCCCCACGGCCCTGGTGGCGTTCGGCGCAATGTGGTGGCGGGTGCGGGTGCTCGACCGGCGGATTGAACGGGAAACGGCGGCGGCACCGGCGGAGGGCGAGCGATGAAACTGCTCACCCTCGACCTGTTTTATCTCATCGCCGGGACGTTTCTCCTCCTCGCGGCCGGGCGCATCGCGCTGGACCGCGCGCACCCGAAACGCTGGGGCTCGGCGTTTTTTTGGGGACTGCTGGCCCTGACATTCCTGGCCGGCAAGGCGCTGCCACCGACCCTGATCGGATATTTCCTGCTCGCGCTGGTGGGGCTCGCCGCAGCGAAGCAAGTCGGGGAAAAGCCCGAGGCGGGATCGCCCCTGGCCGAGCGGGTCGCCTCGGCGGCGCGGTTGAGGAACAGGCTATTTGTCCCCGCGCTGCTCATCCCGGCCACCGCCATCTTGGGCACGCTGGCCTTGAGCCGACTGCATCTCGGGGACCTCTGGCTGATCGACTCGGCGAGCATTACCGTGACCTCGGTTTGCCTCGGCGCTGCGGTGGCAGTGGTGGCGGGCCTGCGGATGACCGGGGCACCGTTGCCGACGCCGGTCGCCGAGGGAAGCCGGTTGCTGCAGACGATCGGCTGGGCGATCATCCTGCCGCAGTTTCTGGCGGCGCTCGGGGGCATCTTTGCGAAGGCGGGCGTGGGGGCGGTGGTGGCGGACGTGGTGGCGAATGCGCTCCCCACGCAGTACCCCTTTGTCGCGGTGCTGGCCTATTGCGTCGGGATGGCGCTCTTCACGATTTGCATGGGCAACGCGTTTGCCGCGTTTCCGGTGATCACCCTCGGCATTGGGCTGCCCTTCATCGTGGGGCTGCATGGCGGCAATCCGGCGATCATGGCGGCGATCGGCATGCTCTGCGGTTATTGCGGCACGCTGCTGACGCCGATGGCGGCAAATTTCAACGTCGTGCCGGCGATGCTGCTGGAACTGCGGGACAAGAACGCGGTGATCAAGGCGCAGGTGCCGATCGCGCTCACCATTCTCGCGGCGAATATCGCGCTGATGTATTTCTGCGTGTACCGGTTCTAAATGGGGCCGCGGCGCCCTCGCCGCGGTGGGGACTCAACGCAAGACGCGGCGGGGCGCCGCGGCCCCAGCGATATCTCAGGCCAGCAGCACGCGACGCCGGCGGCGCCAGGCCAGGAGCACGGTGGCGCAACCGGCGAGGATGGCCCCGTAGGTCGCGGGCTCGGGCGCCGGCGTGATCTGCTTATCGTACGACAGCCACTTGGTGTCGTTGTTGGTGTAGGTGCCGCCGGTGAAGGTGATCTGGTTGAGCGGAATGTTGCCGGCCGAGCCACCCGGGTCGTTTTGCACGTAAAAATAGTCCACGGCGTTGATCCAGTTGTTGATCGTGAGGGTCACGCCGGTGTCGATAACCAGGTTGGTGGCGCTGAGGATGGACGCAGCCGAGTTGCCGAAATCGAGGATCGTATTGCCGGTGATGTGCAGCGTGCCGACGGTGAAATTGAAGCCGTTGAGCGCGAGGGTGCCGGCGCTCAGGGCGAATTCGCCGCCCATGCTGGTGCTGGCGCCCAGCGAGAGGATGCCCGCGCTGAGCTTGGTCAGCGTGCCGCTGCCGGAAATAGTGGAACTGAAGGTGAGGGTCGTCGCCGAGGCGACGTCGATGCTGCCGCCGCCCGCATTCAGGGTGACACTCCGGTTGCCGTTGAGCGCCATGGTGGTGGTGGTGGCGAGGGTGCCACCGTTGAACACGAGCTGGTCGGCGGTAGCGCTGCCGGGCGCGGTGCCGAGCCGGTTGTCGGCGCTGATGCTCAGGATGCCGCCGTTGAGGGTGGTGGCTCCGGTATAGGTATTGGCGCCGCCAAGCACGAGAGTGCCGGAGTTGGCCTTGGTGAGGCCGCCGGTGCCGGCGATGATGCCGTTGTAGGTGAGGGTGGTGCCGCTGGCGGAGTCGAAGGTGCCACCGCCCGCGCTAAGGGCGGCGCCGCGGTTCGCGTTGAGTGTGAAGGTTGTGGTCGTGCCGAGCGTACCGCCATTGAACACGAGCTGGTTGGCGGTGGCGGCGCCGGGTGCGGTGCCGAGCCGGTTGTCAGCGTTGATGCTGACCGTGCCGCCATTGAGCGTGGTGGCGCCGGTGAACGTATTGTTGCCGGAGAGGGTGAGCGTGCCGGCGTTATTCTTGACGAGGCCGCCGGTGGTCGTGCCGATGATGCCGGAGAGAGTGGTGTCGCCCGCACCCTGGACCGTGACGGTGCGGGTGTTGCCGGTGATGCCGCCGGAAATGGTCAGGAGACCAGCGTCGCTCTGGATCGTGGCGCCGGGGGCACTGCCGAGGGTGATGGCGCCGGTCCAGGTGTTGTTGCCGGAGATATTCCGCAACGCGCCGTCGGACGCGATGCCCGTGCCATTCAGGGTGAGCGCCTCGCCGGTGACGGTGATGTTGTTTTGGAGCTGGAGCGCCGACCCGGCCGCGACGGTGGTGCCGGTGCCCGCGGTGCCCAGCGCGCTGTTGTTCTGGATGTTGAGCACGCCGGCGCTGATGGTGGTGCCGCCGGTGAAGGTATTGGCGCCGGAGAGGGTCAGCGTACCGGTGCCGGTTTTCGTCACGCCGCCGGAACCGTTGCCGATCACGCCGGAAATGGCGGTGTCGCCCGCGCCAGTCACGGTGAGGGTGCGGATCCCGTTGGTGATTGTGCCGGAGAAGGTGAGCAGACCGGCGTCACTGCCAACCGTGGTGTTGCCGGCAAGGGTGACGGCGCCGGTCCAGATGTTGTTGCCGGAGATGTTCCGCACGGCGCCGGTGGCGCCGACGCCGGTACCGGTGAGGCTCAGGGTCTCGCCGGTGACGGTGATGTTATTCTGCAGTTGCAGCGCGGCGCCATTGGCGACGGTCGTGCCGGCGGCGGTGGTGCCGAGGGCCGTGTTGCTCTGCAGGTTGAGCGAACCCGCGCTGACCGTGGTGGCGCCGGTGTAGGTGTTGGTGCCGGAGAGGAGCCAGCTGCCGGCGCCGGTCTTGGTCAACCCGCCGGTGCCGCCGAGATTGCCGGTCAGGCTGCCGGCGGTGCCGGTGCCCCCGAGCGTGAGGAGAAAGCCACCGTTGGTCACATTGCCCCCGATGGTCAGCGCGCCGTTGTTGGTGAACGTCTGGGCGGCCCCGAGGGTGAGGTTGTTGTTGATGAGCTTCAGCCCGCTCGTGGACACGTTGTTGATGCCGCCGGTGCCGAGGGTGAACGCGCCGGCGCCGGACAGCGTGATATTGCCCGTGGCGTTGACCGTGAAGGCGAGGCCGTTGATGCTGCGGTTCGCGGCGAGGACCGGCTGGAAATTCAGCACCGAGTTAAAGGAGCCGATGTCGCCGGTAATGTTGTTCGCAGGAGCGGTCCCGCCCCAGTTGGCTGCCGTGGCGAAATCCGTGCCCAAATCCGCCCACGTGCGGGTGACCGCCCGGACCGGGCTGACTAGGGACAAAAGCGCGGCTGACGTGGCGAGAATCAGCCACGGGCGACGGGGAAGTCCCAAGGTATCTGTGCGCACCGGTTGCAACGCTTTTACCCTAGGGGAGAACGCCTATGATACACAACGGTCATTCGACGGGTATTACTACCCATAATGCAATTTATCGGGCGTTTACAAACCCGGCCGCAGAACCGGTTCAGTTGTTGAACCGGAACAGCGCAACGTCGCCATCGGCAAAGACATACTCCTTGCCCTCGAGACGGTATTTACCGGCCTCGCGCGCGGCGGCGACGCTGCCTAGCTGGGTGAGGTCGGCGTAGGAAACGATCTCGGCCTTGATGAAGCCTTTCTCGAAGTCGGTGTGGATGACGCCGGCGGCCTGCGGGGCCTTCCAGCCTTTCTTGATCGTCCACGCCCGGACCTCCTTTTCGCCGGCGGTGAAATACGTCATCAGCCCGAGCAGCGCATAGGTGCCTTTGATGAGGGCGGACACGCCGGAATCGTCGACGCCGAGGTCCTTCAGAAACGCCTTGGCCTCGTCGGTCGGGAGGTCGATGAGCTCGGACTCGATCTTTGCGCTGATCGGCACGTAGGCGGCGTCATGGTGAGTGCGGACATACTCCGCGACCTTCTGGACAAACGGATTCTGCTCGGCGGTGGCGAGGTCGCTCTCGGCGACATTGCATGCGAACAGCACGGGCTTCGCGGTGAGCAACTGGAAGAGTTTCATCAGCGCGACTTCCTCGGGCGTGGCGGGGAGGGTATTCGCGGTCTTGCCGGAGTTGAGGTGCGGCGTGAGTTTCTCGAGGAGTGCGACCTCGATGATGGCCTCCTTGTCGCCGGACTTGGCCTTCTTCTGGGTCTTGTCGATGCGCTTGGCCACGGCCTCGAGGTCGGCGAGAACGAGCTCAGTCGTGATGACCTCGATGTCGCGCACGGGATCCACGCCGCCCATGGTGTGGATGATGTCGGTGTCCTCGAAGCAGCGGACCACCTGGACGATGGCATCCACTTCGCGAATGGTCGCGAGGAACTGGTTGCCCAGACCCTCGCCCTTGCTGGCGCCGGCGACGAGGCCGGCGATGTCCACGAATTCGATGGCGGCGGGGACCACGACGTTGGTCTTGGCGATTTTCTGCAGGACGTACGCGCGCTCGTCGGGCACGATCACGACGCCGACATTCGGGTCGATGGTGCAGAACGGGTAGTTTGCAGCCTCGGCCTTGCGGGAGCGGGTGAGGGCGTTGAAGAGGGTGGACTTGCCTACGTTGGGCAGGCCGACGATGCCAGCTTTGAGCATAAGGTGCGAACCGTCTCGCGCCGCGGGGGGCCGGTCAACGGAAAAGCCGTGGGCGCCGCCAACAACCTTTGGGCAACGCGCAGACTCAGGTGACTTTGCGGTTCTCCGCCGTGATCGCCGCGAGACCGCGAACTGACGCCACAAATCCGATGCCTATGAGCACGATGCGGAACGAGTCCCACACGTACCACTTGTGCACCAAGGCGATGGCCTGGACCTCGGTACTCGCAAGTCGTCCGCGGTGAATTTCCCAGAGTTGGAAGATCATCGGCCAAAATACGGTGGGGGTAAAAATCCAAATCACCACGAAGCTTCCGATCGCCAGCAGCAGTGGGTTCCGGGCGGCGCTTTTCCAGCCGCAGGCCAAGGCCGCGACTGTAAGAGCCAGAATGGCGGCGCTGAGGGGCTGGAAGAATAGGCCGGGATCAACCGGAAAGCTTTTGCCGTAGGGCAAGTAGATGAACGAGGAGGGCGGCGATAGTCCCCAAGCACTGCCCAATACCACCAGATCGAAGATCTTGGCGCCCAAAGCGATCCCCCAAAGTGTCACGGCCAGCCAAAGGAAAATCCTGAGGAATTGGTTTCGCATAACGCACCTTGTCCCATGGGCGTAGTGGGTGTAAAGACACCTCTTCGCTGGCCAGACAGCCAACCCGTTTTGTGGAGGGCGGGAGGTAAACGAAGGGAGTCGAACCCAGGTAGGGGCCGAAACGTGGCGGGATCGGGAGCGCACACTGCTCTACCTCCCGGGGGAGTCAGGGCTTGACAAGGGAAACTGCGCTGGGTGTTGTCCTCAGCTTTTCCACGCAAGAATCGCTCCGCAAAACCACCGTCATGGCTCTCAAAATCCGTCTCACCCGCATCGGCACCACGCACCAGCCGCACTACCGCTTCGTCATTGCCGAGGCCCGTTCCCGCCGCGATGGCGATCCGGTCGAAGTCGTTGGTACGTATGACCCCCGCCTCAAGGGCGCCACGGTCAAGCTCAAGCTCGACCGCGTTGATTACTGGCTCGGCAAGGGCGCCAAGCCGACCGACACCGTCCACGCGATGATCAAGAAAGCCCGCCGCGCCACCCCGGCTGCGACGACTGCCGCCTGATTTTTTCTCACGCAGAGACGCAAAGACGCGGAGTCATGCAGTTTTTGGCCTCGGATCATTTCCGGGGCCTTTTTGTTGAAATCCGGCTTTGCGACTCGGCGCCTCTGCGTGCGACACTCCTGAAACTATGCCGCTCAAGATTGATGTCCTCACGCTGTTCCCGCGGATGCTCGATAGCGTCCTGGCGGAGAGCATCCTCGGCAAGGGCATCGCCGCCGGCCACCTCGGCGTGAGCGTCCACGATTTGCGTGCCTGGACCACCGACAAGCACCGCACGGCCGACGACCGGCCGTTCGGGGGTGGGGCGGGCATGGTCATGAAGCCCGAGCCGGCCATTGCCGCCATCGAGGCGGTCCAGACCCCCGGCTGCCGGCGCATTTACCTGACGCCTGACGGGACGCCGCTGTCCCCGGCGCTGGCGGAAGAACTTTCCCGCCAGCAACATCTGGTGCTGCTCAGCGGGCACTACGAGGGCATTGACCAGCGGATCCGAGACACGGTCATCGACCAGGAGATCAGCATCGGCGATTATGTGCTGACCAACGGCACCCTGGCGGCGGCGGTTTTGATCGATGCCCTGGCCCGTTTTATCCCCGGCGTGCTCGGGGAGGAAAAGTCATTGACGCACGAATCCTTCACCAGCAAGTTGCTCGACTTTCCTCAATACACGCGTCCCGCCGAATATCGAGGCATGTCCGTTCCGGAGGTCCTGCTTTCCGGAAATCATGCCGAAATCGAGAAGTGGCGGCACGCGCGACAGGTGGAAAAAACCCGTTTGGTCCGACCCGATTTACTCAAATAAACAGCCATGAACCCGATCATCTCCGAAATCACCGCTGAGCAGGTGAAAAAAGACACTACTCCCTTCAAAGTGGGCGACGGCGTGCGCGTGCACACCAAGGTCCGCGAAGGCGACAAAGAGCGCGTGCAGGTTTACTCCGGCATCGTCATCGCCCGGAAGGGTCATGGCATCCACGAGACCTTCACCGTCCGCCGCATCAGCTACGGCGAGGGGGTCGAGCGCGTGTTCCCCGTGAACTCCCCGAATATCGAGAAGATCGAGGTCGAGCGCGAGTCCGAGATCATGAGGTCCCGCCTCTACTACCTCCGCCACCGCACCGGCAAGGCCGCGGTCGCCGTCAAGGTGCGCGAGAACCGCGCCGCGGAAGCTGCGGCCCCGGCCGCCGCACCTGCCGCCGCGAGCTGAGTTTTCTCAACTCCGTTTTCTCAAAGCGAGTCCCTCACCGGGGCTCGCTTTTTTGTTGGGCGGGCGGGCACGTCCCGTGCCCGCATTGCACGCTGAGTGGACCGGGACCTTTGTGCCGGGCGATGGGAAGCCCGCCCACCGCGGACGCAGCCCCGGTCCGTCGAATTATTCTGCTTCCCCGGGCGCATTGCGCGGCCTAGTCCTCATGTCCTTCCTTTTTCACCATGACGCTCCAGACGCCCGTACTCGCCTCCGCCGCCGCCCAGGCCCGCGGTCTTGCCATTGACGCCGTGCACAAGGCCGGCATCGGCCATCTCGGCCTGCCGCTCGGCTGCGCCGAGATCGGCGCCGTGCTCTTTGGCCACGCCCTCTCGATCAATCCCGACCGGCCGCGCTGGATCAACCGCGACCGCTTCGTCCTCTCCGCCGGCCATGGCTCCATGTTCCTTTACGCGTGGCTGCACCTCGCCGGTTTCGAACTCTCGCTCGAGGATATCAAGGCCTTCCGCCAGCTGCACTCAAAGACGCCCGGACACCCGGAGTTCCATGAGACGCCCGGCGTCGAGGCCACCACCGGCCCGCTCGGCCAGGGCATTGGCAACGCGGTAGGCATGGCGGTCGCCGGCCAGATGGCCCGCGCGCGCTTCAACACCGCGGAGCACGAATTGTTCGACTACCATGTCGTCTGCCTCGCGGGCGACGGCTGCATGCAGGAGGGCGTTGGCATGGAGGCCGTGGAATTCGCCGGCCACCAGAAGCTGGATAACCTCATCCTCATCTACGACTCGAACGATGTGACGCTCGATGCGATGGCGAACAAGACGCAGAGCGAGAACACCGCCGCGCGCTTCAAGGCCATCGAGTGGGACGTGCAGACGGTGGACGGCCACGACATGGCGGCGTTCCTCAAGACCTTCAACAAGGCGAAAAAGGCCAAGAGCGGCAAACCGCAGCTCATCATCGCGCGCACCCTCATCGGCAAGGGCATCCCCGAGGTGCAGGGCACGGCGAAGGCGCACGGCGAGGGTGGGGCGAAGTTCGCGGACGCCGCCCGCCTCGGGCTCGGCCTGCCCGCCGCCCCGCATTTCTTCGTGAGCGACGAGGTGCGCACCTACTTTGCCGCCCAGAAGGCCCGGCTCGTCCGCGGCTACAACCGCTGGCACAAATTGTTCAAGGCCTGGCGCGAAGCGAACGCCGACAAGGCCGCGCTGCTCGACTCCGCGTCCACGCATCCGACCGCCGCGCACTTGATCGAGAAAATCCCGGTGTTCCCCGCCGACGCGAAGCACCCCGGCACCCGCGGCTCCGGCCGCGAGGTCCTGCAGCCGCTCGCCGCCGAGTTGCCGCTGCTCATCAGCGGTTCGGCCGACCTGCATGGCTCGACGTACAATTACATCAACGCGGACAAGGATTTCGATTCCACCAACCGCTCCGGCCGCAATCTCCGCTTTGGCATCCGCGAGCACACAATGGCCGCGATGTGCAACGGCATCGCCTACGACGGGCTGTTCCGCCCGTCGTGCGCGACCTTCCTCGTGTTCGCCGATTACTCGCGCCCTTCGATGCGCATCGCCGCGCTCGCGAAGCTGCCCGTGATCTATATCTACACGCACGATTCCGTCGGCGTGGGCGAGGACGGCCCCACGCACCAGCCGGTCGAGACCGTGTCGGCGCTGCGCCTGATTCCGAACTTCGATGTCATCCGCCCCGCGGATGCCGAGGAAACGGCCGGCGCCTTTGCCGCCGCGCTCGAACGCACCGATGGCCCCACGCTGCTCGCGCTCACGCGCCAGGCGGTGCCGATGCTCACTGACATCCCCCCGCATGTGCGCCGGGCCGGCGTGTTGAAGGGCGGCTATGTCGCCGTGCAGGAAACCGCGCCGCTCACGCTGATTCTCATCGCGACCGGCAGCGAACTCCAGCTGGCCTTGGCGGCCGCGAAGGAACTGGGCGCGGGGACGCGCGTGATTTCGATGCCCTGTACCGAGCGGTTTGACCGTCAGCCGGCGGAATATCGCGAGAGCATCCTGCCTTCGGCGTGCCGCAAGCGCGTCGCGATCGAGGCGGGCGTCACCAGTTTCTGGCGTAAGTACGTTGGCCTCGACGGCAAGGTGGTCGGTATCGACCGCTTCGGCCTGAGCGCCCCGGCACCCCAGGTTTTCAAGGAGCTCGGAATCACCACCGAGGCCTTGGTCGCCGCGGCCCGGAGCTGCTAGGTCAGGGTATTTACCCTCCTCCAGTCCTTGGCAGTGTTCCTATCATTGAGGAACATAGGAGAATATTGGAAAAATCTGCACTTGCCGCTTGTCTTTATGGTTAGCCGCCTAACTATTCGCCCCCTGATTATTTTTGCCCACCTGTCCTGTGCCTAATCTGCTCCTTAAAGATCTTCCCCGTTACGAGTGTCTGCTCGAGGCGGCCAAGGAATTTCCCGACCTTGACCCATCGGCCTGCGAGGCGTTTTTGCACCTGCTGCGAACGGGCGATGAGAGCGCGCGGGTGGTTGAGGCCAACCTCGCACGGCACAACATCACGCAGGGCCGCTTCGGCGTGCTCATGATCCTCGTGAACCGCTGTGCCGGTGACACATCCACCCTGGGCCCGGCCGAGCTGGCGGATGCCGCGGGGGTCAGCCGCGCGACGATGACCGGGCTGATTGACACGCTGGAGCGCGACGGCCTCGTGACGCGCGAGCCCGATACGGTGGACCGCCGCATGATGCTGGTCCGCCTCACCGCGAAGGGTCGCTCCCTACTGGAGGAGATTCTTCCGGATCATTTCAAAAACATGACGCTACTGATGTCGCCGCTCTCGGAGTTCGAGCGCCAAACCCTCGTGCAGTTGCTCACCAAGATCCAGCAGCAGGCCATCAAGTTTACCGGCCCGGTTTCGGCCGCCACCGCCGTTTAAGGCCCACTTCTGCTCACCGTTCATCCTCATTTTTCTCCCTTACCACTCATCACCATGCTCAAGAAATTCGCCTTCACCCTCACCGGCTTCATCGTCGTCGTGCTCACCCTCGGCGCGGTCAAGGTCGCCCAGATCAAGCAGATGTCGTCGATGCCTCATATCGTGCCGGCGACGGCGGTGACCACCATCGAGGCGACCTCCGTTGCCTGGCAGCCGGTCATCAACGCCATCGGCACTCTGGCCCCGGTCGAGGGCGTAACCCTCTCCGCCGATGCCGACGGCGTAATCGTGAAGATTGCCGCCGAGAACGGCGCCGCGGTGAAAACGGGCGACCTCATCATCCTACTCGATACCAGTGTCGAGGAAGCCCAGCTGAACGCCGCCGAGGCGCGCCTGTCCCTCGCCAAGCTGCAGAACGGCCGTGCGGCGGAACTGGCCGCCAAGAACACCATTAGCGCCGCCGAGGCCGACGCCGCCACGGCGCAGCTCAACCAGTCCGCCGCCGATGTCACGGCCCTCAAGGCCACCATTGACCGGAAGCACGTGCACGCGCCGTTTGACGGCCGCGTCGGCATCCGCCTCGTGAACCTGGGCCAGTTTGTCGCCCGCGGCCGTGCACTGGTGCCGTTGCAAAATCTCGATCCGATCTACGTCAATTTCACCGTCCCTCAGCGCCAGCTTTCCACGCTCTCCATCGGCCAGAAGATCGGCCTCCGGGTCGATGCCTTCCCGGAACCGTTCGCGGGCGTGATTTCCGCCATTAACTCGGAAGTGGACTCCGCCACGCGCAACGTCTCGGTCCAGGCCTCCCTCGCCAATCCGCAGGAGCGGCTCCGCGCCGGCATGTTTGTGCAGGTCGAGGTGGAACTGCCCCCGGGTGCGCCCCAGGTCGTCCTCCCCGCCACGTGCATTGCGTATGCCCCCTATGGCAATTCGGTCTTCATCGTCGAAAAAATGAAGGGCCCGGACGGCACCGAATATCTCGGGGCCCGCCAGCAGATCATCAAGCTGGGTGCCACCCGCGGTGACCTGGTCGCCATTGAGTCGGGCGTGAATCCGGGTGAGCAGGTTGTCACCGCCGGCGTCTTCAAGCTGCGCAACGGCGTGCACGTGCAGATCAACAACTCCGTCAAGCCGTCGGCTGACGCCGCGCCCAAGCCCGCCAATACCTGAGCATCCTCCCGCGCGACCATCATGCTCTCCAAAAGTTTCACCGATCTGTTCATCCGCAAGCCGGTCATCGCCCTGGTGGTGAACATCATCATCCTGGTGGTGGGCGTGGTGTCCTACACCAAGTTGAACACCCGCCAGTACCCCCGCAGCGATAGCGCGGTGGTCAAGGTCACCACGATCTACTTCGGCGCCAGTGCCGACACGGTGCGCGGCTACATCACGACCCAGCTGGAGCGTGTGATCTCCAGCGCTGACGGCATCGACTACATCGAGTCGACCAGCAACGCGGGCGTGAGCACGATCGATGTCTACCTGCGCCTCAACTACGACACCAACGCCGCCCTGGCGCAGATCAGCTCGAAGATCGACCAGGTCCGCAACCAACTGCCGCCCGAGGCCGAGACCCCGACGATCAGCGTCGAGACGGCCGACAGCCAGTTTGCCTCCGCCTATCTCAGCTTTTATTCCGCGACCCTCGACCAGAACCAGATCACCGACTACCTGAACCGCATGGTGCAGCCCCGGCTGTCCTCGGTGAAGGGCGTGCAGCGGGCCGACGTGCTCGGCGGCCGCGTATTCGCGATGCGCGTCTGGCTGAGGCCGGACGAACTGGCGGCGCGCGGCCTGAGTCCCGCCGATGTCCGTGCGGCCCTGCAGGCCAACAACGCCCTCGCCGCCGTCGGCGCCACCAAGGGGTCGATGATCAGCGTCAGCCTCGTCGCCAACACCGACCTGAAGAACGTCGCCGAATTCAAGCAACTGGTCGTCGCGCAGCGCAACGGCAGCATCATCCGCCTCGCCGACGTCGCCGAGGTCGTCCGCGGCGCCGAGGATTACAACACCGAGGTCCGCTTCGGCGGCCAGACCGCCACGTTCATGGGCATCTGGGTGCTGCCGACCGAGAGCACCATCGAGGTCATCAAGCGCGTGCGCGACGTCCTGCCCGACATCGAGCGCGGCCTGCCGGCCGGCCTCAAGGTCAAGCTCGCCTACGACGGCACGAAATACATCGACGACGCCCTCCGCGAGATCCTGACCACGCTCATCGAGACCCTGCTGATCGTCATGCTCGTCATCTTCCTGTTCATGGGCTCGCTGCGGTCCGTCCTTATCCCGATTGTGGCCATGCCGCTGTCCCTTGTCGGCGCCCTCGCGCTGATGCTGATGTTCGGCTTCACCATCAACCTGCTGACCCTGCTGGCGATCGTGCTGGCGGTCGGTATCGTGGTGGACGACGCCATCGTCGTCGTCGAAAATATCGAGCGCCATATCCGCGCCGGCCAGACGCCGGTGGACGCCGCCCTGACCGGCGCGCGCGAGCTGGTCGGCCCGGTCATCTCCATGGCCCTGACGCTGTCCGCGGTGTACGCCCCCATCGCCTTCCAAGGCGGCCTCACCGGCGCGCTCTTCCGCGAATTCGCCATGACGCTCGCCGGCGCGGTGGCGGTCTCGGGCTTTGTCGCCCTGACCCTCTCGCCGATGATGAGCGCCTATTTGCTCAAGGATCACGACCACGAGGAGGCCGGCCTCAGCGGCCGGATCAACCGGATTTTCGACCGCGTGCGTGACCGCTATGAAGGCCTGGTCGGGAAAATGAGCGCGTTGCGCGAGGACCGCCGGGTGTCCTGGAAAATCCTGCTGTGGGCCCTGGTCATCTGGATTCCCCTCTGGCCGGTGGTGATCGTGGTGTTGGGTCTCATCCTGGGCTTTGGCCCGGTGCTGGGCGCCAGCCTCAAGCTGGGCGGCGCCTTGCTGATGATCAGCCTCCTCGGCGCGGTGCTGGCGATCGCCTTCGATTTCCTGCTCGGCCGCCGCTACCAGTGGCTGCACTACACGATGATGACCGCGGCGCTGCTGGCCATGCTGCTGGCGCCATTCTTCATGTTCGCCCAGCACGAGCTGGCGCCGAAGGAGGACCAGGGCGTGGTGTTCAGCATCCTGCAGCCCTCGCCGACGGCGACGATCGACCAGAACGTCATTTTCGCGAACCAGGTCCAGAAGATGTTCAGCGAGGTGCCGGAGTATGAAAACTCCTTCCAGCTCACGAGCACCAACTTCGGTTTTTCGGGCATCATTCTCAAGCCGTGGTCGCAGCGTAAGCGCTCCGCGATCCAGATCCAGGACGCGCTGCAGGGCCCGGCCGCCAGCATCGCCGGCCTGCAGGTCATCGTCACCACCCCCGAACCGCTGCCGTCCGGCGGCAACTTCCCCATCGAGTTCGTGATCCGCTCCACCGCGGACCATCGCGAGATGCTGGAATACGCGCAGAAGCTCGCGCTCTACGCCAATACCGAGGCCAACGACCCGAACGGCGCGCCCACGTTTTATTTCGCCGACACCGACCTCAAGTTCGACCTGCCGCAGGTCGGCATCGAGATCGACAAGGACAAGGTCGCCTCCATGGGCCTCAACCTCAGCGAAGTCGCCCGCGACCTCGGCTCCATGCTCGGCGGCGGTTACGTCAACCGCTTCGTCAACGATGGCCGCAGCTACCGCGTCATTCCCCAGGTGGAGCGCGGCTCCCGGCTCAATGCCGACCAGTTGCTTGACTACCACGTGCGCGGCCCGGCCGGGCAGCTCATTCCGCTGTCCACCATCGCCACGCTCAAGTCCACGGTCGAGCCGCGGACGCTCAACCGCTTCCAGCAGCTCAACTCCGTGAAGATCACCGGCGTCGGCCCCAGCATCGACCTCGCCCTCCGCAAACTCGAGGCCAAGGCCGCCGAGATCCTGCCGCCGGGCTACTCCATCGACTACGGCGGTCAGTCTCGTCAGCTCCGCACCGAGGGCAGCGCCCTGTGGAAGGCCGCGGTCCTCGCGGTCCTGCTCATCTTCCTCGTGCTGGCCGCGCAATTTAACAGCTTCCGTGATCCGTTCATCATCCTGCTCGGCTCGGTGCCGCTCGCCCTCGTGGGCGCGCTGGTGCCGATCTTCCTGTGGAAGACCTCGCTCAACATCTATTCCCAGATCGGCCTGATCACGCTCGTCGGCCTCATCGCCAAGAATGGCATCCTGATCGTCGAGTTCGCCAACACCCTCCAGGAACAGGGCGCGGCCAAGATCGACGCCATCCGGCAGGCGGCCGCCACCCGGCTCCGCCCGGTGTTGATGACGTCCGCGGCCACGGTCTTCGGTCACCTCATGCTGATCTTCGTCACCGGCCCCGGGGCCGCGGCCCGTAACAGCATCGGCTGGGTCCTCGTCGTCGGCATGGCCGTCGGCAGCGTCTTCACGCTGTTTGTCGTCCCCGCCTTTTATCTCCTCATCGCGCGGGACCACGCGAAGCTCCCGGCCCGCTCCGCTGCCCCTGCACTTGCCACTGCGACCCACGTCAAATAAGCCCATCCCATGCAACCTGTCCGATTCCCCCTGCTGGTAGCCGCGGCCGTCGCGCTCTGCTCCCTGACCCCGCTCTCCGCCGCGCCCATTCCCGAGGAAACGCCGGTCCCGGACGCGCTCGACCTCAAGACGGCCATCGGGTTTGCCATCAATAGCAACTTCGCCATCCGTCAGGCGCGCGAGCGCATCATGCAGCAGGACGGCGTCGTCATCGAGATTACCTCCCGCGAGATACCCAACGTCGCCGCCAACGGCTACTACCAGCGCAGTGACAAGGCCCTCTCGCAGAGTTTTCCCGCGAGCGACAAATCCTGGGCGATCAACCTCACCGCGACCCAGGTCCTGTTTGCCGGCGGCGGCGTGCGCTCGGCCGTCAAAAGCGCCGACCTCGTCCGCGAGGCCGCGTTGCTCGAGCTCAAGGGTGTCATCAACAACGCCCTGCTCAGCGTGCGCACCGACTATTACGACGTGCTCCTCAACCGGGAAAAAATCAAGGTGCAGGAGCAGAACGTCGAGCTGCTCCGCCAGCAGCTGAAGAACGTCTCGGACCGCTACGAGGCCGGCACGGTGTCCGCCTTTGACAAGCTCCAAGCCGAGGTCGCCGTGGCCAACGCGCAGGTTCCGCTGATCACCGCGCGCAACGACTACCGCCTCGCGATCGAGTCGCTCCGCCAGGCGCTCGGTTTCACCAACAACAAGCGCGAATTCACCCGCAAGGTGCCCCAGATCATCGGCACGCTCGAGTACACGCCGTCCCACTTTGACCTCGAGACGGTCTTTTCCGCCGCGCTCAACAACCGCCCCGAGCTGCAGGGCTACGCCAAGCTGTCGGAGGCCCGGGAGAAGTCGGTCACGACAGCCCGCTCCAATTACTACCCGAACCTTTCCTTGTACGGCGGGTGGGAGCTGCGCAAGGGCCCCACGAACAATTTCAGCGACTCACCCGACGGATTTTTGCTCGGGCTCCAGTCGCAGTGGAATATTTTCGACGGCCGCGCCACCCAGGGTCGCGTCGCCCAGGCCAAGTCGCTCCTCGCGCAGTCGCGCCTCACGCAGACCGAGGCCCAGCTCAACGTCGAGGTCGAGGTACGCCGCGCCTTTTCCTCCTGGCAGGAGGCCACGGAACTGGCCGACGCCTCGCAAAAGGTGGTCGCCCAGGCCGAGGAGGCCGTGCGGCTTGCGACGGCCCGCTATGACGCTGGCACGGCCACGCAGCTGGAGGTCCTCCAGTCCCAGGTCGCCCTCACCACGGCGCGCACCAACCAGCTTCAGGCCTATTACAACTATAACATCGCGGTCGCCGCGCTCCGCCGGGCGATGGGTCTGACGGATGAGTTTGTGAGCAATTGATCCGGAGCGGGCGTCTCAGCCCCGCTGCGGCCGGGTGGGGTGGAGGGGTGGACCGCACTTTTTCACCCGGGCTCGCAACTTGGCGTATTTTGGAGTGTCCTCTTCCTGCGCATGAAATTTGGTCGCGTCCTCCTGATTGCCCTCGTCGGGCTGGCGGCGCTGCTGCTCGCGGCGGCGGGGATTGTCCTGATCCCGGGCTTCCAGACGTGGGCGGCCCGCCGCGCCCTGGAGGGCCAGTCGGGTTACGCGGTGACGCTGGGCCGGGTTTCCGCCGGCCCGAGTCAGGTACGCCTGGAAAATGTCCGGGTGGTCCGCGCCGGCGCCGTGCTGACCCTTCCGTCCCTCCATGCTGATTTGCCGATCCTCTCCGCACTCCTGCGGCAGCAGGTGCGGGTACGGCGGCTGGTGGCGCACGGCTGGACCCTCGACCTGACGCAGGCGCAACGGTCAGTGCCGGTCCCGGCCGTGGCCCGGTCGGGGCCGCGGGAATTTTCCCTGCTGCCCTCGGCCTACGCCGAGGTCGCGGCCTCGGTGCCGCCGGTCGTCTTTGCGGGAATTTTCAGCCAACTCCGGCTCCCGGTGGATCTCTCGTTGTCGGGCGTGGATCTCGCGGGTGACGTGCTGCTGCCGGCGCTACCCGGCCGCCCAGCGGCCAGGGCGCATGTGACGCTCACGGGCGGCAACCTGGCGGCGGACCACCCGGGCAAGTTCGACTACACCGCGGGGTTCCTGTTCGAAGGGGAGAATGCCGCCGTGCGCGAACTCCGGGTCAGCGGTACGCTGGGCCTCGTCATGGACACGCCGCGAACCTTCACGCGGTTCGTCGCCGCGACGACAGCCGACGCGACCGGTCCAAAGTTTCCCGGCGCGGTAAAACTGGCGCTTGAGCTGTCGGCCGCCCGGTCGGCCGCTGGCGAAAATTACGCCGTGGCGGTGCGTTCCGGCGCGAAACAGATCGCTGCGATCGAGACGAGCTACGCCGCCGGGGAGAGCCACCTGCGCGGTGCGTGGCGGCTCGACATGCACGACACGGACCTCGCGCCCTTTGTCCTCGGTCAGGAGCTGCCGGTGTTCGAATCGGTGGGTGACGGTCGGTTCGACGTCGACACCGACTTTACCGAACTGATTGCCAGCGGCCGCCTGAATGCGACCGCCGCCGGTCTCGGCGCCATCAACCCGCAGCTCGCCGTCCTTGGCTCCGTCCAGGTCGTGGCGGATTTCGATGTCGCCCAGCGCGGCAATGCCACCCGGGTGGACCGCCTCGCGCTGACCATCACGGGCGAGAAGCCCGTGGCCACGGTCCGGGCCCTGCAGGCATTTGAGTTCAACCTCAAGACTGGCGAGCTCAGCGTGGCCGACCCAGCCAAGGAACTGCTCGGGGTGGTTTTTCAAGGACTGCCGGTTTCCTGGGTTGCGCCGCTGCTGGGACCGGCCGGCGTGATGGTGACGGGCAACGTGCTCCAGGGTGAGTTCGCGGCCAGCGCCCGCAATGGTGGCTTTAGGCTCCGGCCGAAGGCCCCGCTGACCATGGGCCATGTCTCCGTTTCACTCAGGGATGGCCGGCCGCTACTGCGCGCGGTGGATCTCACGCTGTCCGCCTCCGCGGACTACGCCCCCCAGGGCTGGCAGGTGGAGTTCGCGTCGCTCACCGTGAGCAGCCGCGGCGCCCCCATGTTTGCCCTCGCGTTGAAGGTGGGCCAGCTGGCCGGCAAGGACCAGCCGCTCAAGGTGGTCGGTGACTGGACCGCCCAACTGCCGGGGTTGCTCGATCAACCGCTCGCCACCGGGAGAAACCTGCTGTCCGCGGGTGAGGCGCAGGGGAATTTTGCCGCGAGCCTAGGCCCCCAGCGGGAGTTTCAAGCCCGGCTGGCTCTCACCCGTCTCGTGGCGTCCGCCGGCCCGGCCCTCCCCACGCTGACGGCCGAATTGCGCGCGGACGTGGATTCCACGGACAAGATCACTTTCAACGCCCCTTTGGTTTTCGAACGGGCCGGGCGCAAGTCCGACCTCACGCTGGCGGGCACGCTCACCCCGGGCGCGACCGGGCGGACACTCGCCGCCCGGCTCACGAGCGACCAGCTGGCGATCGAGGATGTGCAGACTCTGGTTCTCCCCCTGCTCGCGTCGGCTGAGCCCTCCGCGCTCACCCCCGGCATGACGCCGGCCAGACCCGCGGCGGCCGTATGGAGTGGGTTGAACGGCCGGTGTGCGCTCAGCTTGAAAAAGGTGATCTGGAACGACCAGTTGCAGGTCAGCGATCTCAGTGGCGCAATTGCACTCGACCCCACGGTTTTGAAACTGGCCGATCTGCGGGCGGTCTTCGGGCCGGACAGCACCGTCAAACTCAGCGGCGGATTGACGTTTTATCCGGGCGGCACGCCCATCTACGGTTTCGCGGCGGACCTGGCATTGGATAATTTCGACCTGTCGGCCGTGTTCCGGGCGCTGGACCCGACGCGGCCCCCCACCATCGAGGGCCGCGTCAACCTGCTGAGCCATCTCACCGGCCAGAGTGCCTCGCTGGCGGATCTGGCTGCGGTCACACGGGGCGACCTGAAGGTGACGGGCAAGAGCGGAATCTTCCGCGCCTTCTCGGTGGACCTGTCGGACCGGATCCAAAAAACCCAGTCCCGGGTGGTGGCAATCGGGAGCCTGCTGGGCGTGGTCACCGATGATTTCGTCAACAAGACCAAGATCCTCGCCGACATCACGAAATCGCTTTCCGCGATTCCGTATGACCAGCTGAGCCTCACGGCGACCCGCGACGAGTCGCTGAACCTGCTGGTCAGGGATTTCACCCTCATTTCCCCCGAAGTGCGGATCGGCGGAAGCGGCAACATCCGCTACGCGACCGGGGTGCCGCTGCTGGCCCAGTCGCTTCAGGCTCAACTCAGCCTGGGCACGCGGGGCCGGCTCGGGGACCTCATGAAACGTGCGGGGCTCCTCGAGCCCCAGTTGGATAATCTGGGTTATTCGGCCTTTGCCGTGCCGCTCAAGCTGGGCGGCACGCTCGAGCGGCCGGATACGACGGCCATCCGCGATGCGCTGCTGAACTCGGCGCTCGAGCGTAGCGGCCTGCTGGACAGTCTGTTTAGGAAGTAGGCTGTCTGCGCTCAGCGCAGCGCGCTGAAAGCCTCTCCTTGCGCAAGGATCCCGGCTCGCATAGTTCCTGCATTCTCCCCTGCAATGCCGCGCCCCTGACCGCTGCTCGCCGCCAAGCTCCGCCGGTCCATGCAGCTCGAGCTCAAGCGGCTGCAACGCCAGCTGGGCATCACGTTTGTCTTTGTGACGCACGATCAAGAGGAGGCGCTCACGATGAGCGACCGGATCGCCATCGTGAACGGTGGCCGGATCGAGCAGCTCGGCACGGCGCATGAAATTAACCACCGGCCAGCGAACCGCTTCGCCGCGGACTTCGTCGGCCGGGCCAACCTGCTGGAGGCGCAACTGCTGCTGCAGGATTCCGAGTGCGTGCGGGTGGCGGTGACGGGGGCTTGGAGCTGACGCTGCCGCTCGCCGCCTGGCCGGCCGGCGCCACCCTTTGCACTCATCGCAATGCGGCCGGAGAAGGTGCACGTTTCGAAGTCGCAGTCCTCGACCGCCATTGCGCCCGGCGCGGCCAATATTATCCAGGGCGCGGATCGAGGAGGAGATTTTCCAGGGCGCGACCGACCATCTGATCCTTGTCCCCGCCGACGGCACGCGGCTCGGCGTGGTGGTGGCCAACGAAAGCGCCCTGGGCGACATCTTCCATGCCGGGGACCTCGTTTACTGCGGCCTCCACACGGACGACCTGGTGGTGGTGAAGGCGGAGTAGGGGCGCAGGCTGGCTGTGCCCGGCCAAGGAATAGCGTTGAAAATATCCGTGTCCGCGTCGGCATAACGGCTTCGCGCCATGTTACCCCTGCTTCCCCGCCGGCGATCGTATGTGCCGGCGTTTCTTGAGTACCCCGCCCGGGCCGTGGCCCGCCTGCTTTACCACGTGCGGAACCGAGGGACGGAACTCTTCCCGCCCACCGGTGGCGTGCTCCTGATCGCGAACCATTTGTCGTACATCGACCCGGTCGTGCTCCAGTTGGCCTGCCCGCGCCCCATCCGGTTCATTGGCTACAAGGGTTTGCGTGACAACCCTCTGTTTGACTGGAGCTTCCGCAAGGCGGGTGTGCTCTCGATTTCCTCCCGAAACGCATCCGATGGCATCCGCCTCGCCATCAAGGCGCTCGCCGCCGGGGAGGTCGTCGCGATTTTTCCCGAGGGCCACATCTCGCGCACCGGCCAGTTGATGGCCATCCAGCGGGGCTTCGAAGTGATCGCGCGCCGCGCCGGCGTGCCGGTGGTGGCGGCGTTTATTGATGGCGTCTGGGGCTCCGTCTTTTCCTTCGCCGGCAACCGCTACCTGTGGAAACCACCCCGGGTCATGCCGACGCAGGTGTTCGTGCAATTCGGTGCGCCCATCCCACCGGAGGAGGCCACTCCGGTCCGCGTGCGCCAGGTGCTGCTCGATCTCGGGGCCGAAGCGTTTGGGGAGCGGCCGGTGCTGAAACGCCATCTCGGACGCGAGTGCATCCGCGCGCTGGTGAAGCATCCCTGGCGCATCGCCGTGGTGGACCGCACGGTCGGCCGCCGCGAGGTCAAGGCCGGCCAGCTCGCCGCTGTCGCTGCGGCGCTCTCGCGGCATCTGCGAAAAACCGTGCCCGAGAAACGCGTGGGCATCGTGCTGCCGCCGGGCGCGGGCGCGTTCATCGCCAATCTCGCCGTGATGTGCGCCGGGAAAATCCCGGTGAACCTCAATTTCACCTCCAGCCGCGCCGCCTCAGAGGCCAGCATCAAGATTGCCGGCGTGAAGACGATCCTGTCCGCCGACGCACTCTGCTCGCGGGTCGCCAACTTTCCCTGGCCTGAGCAAACCCTCGACCTCGCGAAAACGCTCGAGGCGATGGGCGGTAAGAAGGCCATCTTCCCGTGGCTCATCGCCGCTTGGATCCTGCCTAACCAGTGGTTCGCCAATTTTCTGGGCCTGCCCAAGGTCGGCGACAACGCCGAGGCCGGCCTGCTTTTTACCAGCGGCAGCTCCGGTGAACCGAAGGGCGTGGCGCTCTCGCACCGCAACATCCTGGCCAACTGCTCCCAGATTTCCTCGCTCTCCATCCTGCCCGAAACCGCCTCGTTGGTTGGCTGCCTGCCACTGTTCCACAGCATGGGTTTCACCGTCACGCTCTGGTACCCGATGATTCGCGGCTGCAAGGTGGTGACGGTACCCAGTCCGCTCGATACGCGGAAAATCATCGACGCGATCAAGGACGAACAGGCGACGGTGCTGCTGGGCGCGCCGACGTTCATCCGGCCCATCCTGCGCAAGGCCCAGCCGGCCGAACTCCGCTCGCTGGAACTTGTTGTCACCGGCGCCGAGAAGCTCCCCGACGACCTGTACAAGGCCTTCCTCGAGACGTTCCACATCGAGATCTTGCAGGGTTACGGGCTCACGGAGACGACCCCGGCGAGCAATATCAACCAGCCGCACCCACTCGTCACCACGCCCACCGCCGAGCCGCAGATCGGCAAACGCACGGGTTCCACCGGCCGGCTCCTGCCCGGGATGGCGGTGCGGATCGTACACCCCGAGACCGGCGAGGAGGTCCCGTCGGGTGAGCAGGGCATCGTGTGGTTCAAGGGCGCGAATGTCTTCAGCGGCTACCTCGACGATCCGCAAAAAACCGCGGCGGCGTTCCGGGACGGCTGGTTTGTGACGGGTGACCTCGGCCGCATGGACGACGACGGCTTTCTCTTCATCGAGGGCCGCATGTCCCGCTTTTCAAAAATTGGCGGCGAGATGGTGCCGCACGGCACGGTCGAGCAGAAGCTCGTCCAGGTGTTTGGCTGGGACGAATCCGAGGGTGTCAGCGTGGCCGTGATGAGCGTGCCCGATCCCACAAAAGGCGAGGCGCTGGTGCTGCTGACGACCCGTGACGTCACCTCGGATCAAATCCGCGAAAAGCTCCTCGCCGACGGCCTGCCCAATCTCTGGGTCCCGAAGATTGTCGCCCGCGTGGAGAACATCCCCGTCCTCGGCACCGGCAAACTCGACTTGAAAGGCTGCCGCGAGCTGGCGCTGGAGGTGGCGGAGCAGAAGGGGAAGTGCTGAAAGCCTAACGGCTTCCAGCGCCTCAGCGCACTACGCGCGCGCTGCCGCCGGACATCAGCTTCTCGACTTCCTTCAGCGTGGCCATCGAGGTGTCGCCGGGGGTGGTCATCGCCAAGGCGCCGTGGGCGGCCCCGTAGTTGACGGCCTTGGCGGCGTCGCCTGTCTTGAGGAAGCCGTAGATCAGGCCGCTGGCAAAGCTGTCGCCGCCGCCGACGCGGTCGAGAATCTCGAGGGCGGGGTAGGCCCGGCTCTCAAAGAACTTGCCGTCGGTGTAGCAGATCGCGCCCCAGTCGTTCGTCGTCGCAGAAGTGACCTTGCGGAGGGTCGTCGCGACGACCTGGAAGTTTTTGTACTTCGCGACGGCATTCGTGATCATCTTCTTGAATGCGTCGGTCTCGATGTGGCTCAGGTTTTCGTCCGCGCCTTCAACCTCGAAGCCGAGCGAGGCGGTGAAATCCTCCTCGTTGCCGATCATGACGTCCACGTACTTCGCGATCTCCTGGTTGACGGCGCGCGCCTTGGCCTGGCCGCCGATGCTCTTCCAGAGCGACGGTCGGTAATTGAGATCATAGGAAACGATCGTGCCGTGCTTCTTCGCGGCCTTCACAGCCTCGAGGGTGAGCGCAGCGGTGCTCTCGGACAGCGCCGCGAAGATGCCGCCGGTGTGGAACCAGCGCACGCCCTGCGAGCCGAAGATTTTCTCCCAGTCGAAGTCCCCGGGCTTGAGCTGGCTGGCCGCGGTGTGGCCGCGGTCGGAGACGCCGACGGCGCCACGGACGCCGAAGCCGCGCTCGGTAAAGTTGAGGCCGTTGCGGATGGTGCGGCCGATGCCGTCATCCTCGCGCCACTGGATGTAGTCGGTGTTCACGCCGCCCTGCAGGATGAAATCCTCGATGAGGTGGCCGACCTCGTTGTCCACGAACGCGGTGCAGACCGCGGTGCGCAGGCCGAAGCACTTGCGGAGGCCGCGCGCGACGTTGTACTCGCCGCCACCCTCCCAGGCCGTGAAGGCGCGGGTGGTGCGGATGCGGGTCTCGCCGGGGTCGAGACGGAGCATGACCTCGCCGAGCGAGAGTTCGTCAAACTGGCATTGGGCGGTGGGCTTGAGAGTAAGGCTCATGGCGGGGCAGAGCAGCACTTCAAAACCACCGGGGCTCAAATGGAAGCTCAGAATACCGGGAGGGCCCACGGAACACACGGACCACACGGAATTCGAACATCAGTAACCACCATCAGGTCTGGTAGGTCTGGTTGGGATGCTTTGGCTTTTTTCCGTGTATTCCGTGGGTTCCGTGGGCAATTTCATCCGCACCACTCCATGCCGTCCTTTCGTTCCGCCACCCTCAAGCTCAAGCGCCGGCTCGGTTCACGGGTTGTCTCCACCGGCAAGGACGCGTTGTTCGAGGCATCGTTTGACAGCAGCAAGATCTCCTTCCTGCCTGAGGCGGTCATCAGGCCGCGCAAGGAGGCCGATATCGGCGTGGCGCTGCAGCTGGCGCACAAGTACCGCGTACCGGTCACGGTGCGCGGCCGGGGCACGACCCTGATGGGCTCGGCGGCGCCGGTGCACGGCGGCTGGGTCATCGACATGCTGGCGCTGAACCGGATCCAGATCGACGGGGAGGCGGGCATGGCGCTCGTGCAGGCCGGGGCGAAAGTGGCGGACATCCAGCGCGCGGCGGAGGCCCAGGGCTGGTTTTATCCGCCGGACCCTTCTTCCAAGGAGTACTGCACCATCGGCGGCAACATCGCCTGCAACGCCGGCGGCATGCACGGCGGCAAGTACGGGGTGACGCGTGACTTCATCCTCGCGCTGCGCGGTTTCATGGCGTCGGGCGACTACGTGGAGTGGGGGACGGCCACGAAGAAATTTTCCGCGGGCTTCAACCTGCGCGACCTGTGGATCGGCAGCGAGGGCATGCTCGGGATCGTCACTGGCGCGGTGCTGAAGCTCATCCCGCAGCCTGCGGCGCGCTGGACCCTGCTTACTTCCTATCGCGATGAGGCGGCGGCGTTGCGCGCGGGGCTGGCGCTGTTTCGTCAGCGCGTGCAGCCAGCGATTTGCGAGTTCCTCGATCGCGAGAGCGTGCTGTGCGCCGAACGGGCGACGAGGACGACGGTATTCCCCGGCCAGGCGGGCCGGCCGGTGATCCTGCTCGAATTCACGGGCAGCGCCGCCGAGGTGCGCGAGACCAAGGCAGTCGTGCTGGCCTGGGCGAAGAAAAATGCGACCGGCTACCGCGCGGCGCGCAGCCGGGCCGAGGCGGAGACGCTCTGGGCGGTGCGCCGCAAGTGCTCGGGGGCCATGTTCGAACTCGGCGATGCCAAGCTCAACGAGGACATCGTGGTGCCGATGCGGAACTACCTGAAATTCATCCAATTTCTCAGCGGCCTGAAGCGTCGGTCGGGTTTACCCATCCCGACCTTTGGCCACCTGGCCGACGGCAACCTCCACGTGAACATCATGTATCACCGTGCGAACCGGCAGGAGTCGCACGCGGCCGAGGTGGCGGTGAATGAACTGATGCGCACGGTGGTGAAGCTGGGCGGGGCGATTTCCGGCGAGCACGGCATCGGATTGGCGAAGACGCCTTTTTTACGCGTGCAGCACCGCGCGGCGCAGGTGAAGGCCATGCGGGCGGTGAAGGATGCGCTTGATCCGCGCGGCATCCTGAATCCCGGCAAGATGTTTGCGCCGGTGCGGATTTGGAAATACCCGAAGCTCGCGGTGCATCTGCCGTGGGATCACAAATAGGAATCACTAAATTCCTGAGGTATCGCAAAAGCGCGAAATGGCGGAAGCGCCAAGATCGTCCGATTCAATCTCTCCCGGCTTTCCCTTCGCGATTTTCGCCATTTCTCGCTTTTGCGATAAATTCCGATTTCTTATCCTCATGCGCCTATCATACCCCGTCCTGCTGTTCGCCCTCCTCGCTCTTTCCGCGTTCGGCGATCCTGAAGTGAAAACGCTGCCGTACGCCTGGGCGCGCTTTGTCATGCCGCCGGGGGTGGTCATTCCGCACGAATCGGACCGCGTGTTCATCGGTCCCGGCACGACCCAGCTGCCCAACGGCGACATTCTCATGCTTGCCCCATGGGGTTCCGCTCCGGCGGAATTCCAGGAGCTGCGCGGGGTTTACCCGCTGCCGAATTTTTACCGCAGCACCGACAACGGCCGGACCTGGACGCAGGAGCAGCGCATTGCGATGGATTGGAAAATCACCGGTACGATCAACAACGGCGGCTTCTCCTTCCTGCGGCTGATGGACGGCCGGCTGGCGCTGGTGGGACACCGCTATGTGCCCGACAACAAGGGCGGAGGGTTGCCGGTCATCTCGTATTCCTCGGACAACGGAGCCACGTGGAAACCGGCGCGCATCGTCGGCCAGGAAGTCGCACCGGACGACGGTTGGTACATCATGAATGACCGCCTGGTCCAGCTGAACAGCGGCCGGCTGCTGATCCCGGTGGCCCACGCCGTGCCGGGCAGCGGACCGGAGGGTGATTTGGCGGAATCAGGCTGTTTTTACAGTGATGACAACGGAGCGACGTGGAAACTTTCCCAACTGGTGAAACCGAAAGGCGCGTTGCGCGGCATGGCGGAGCCGTGCGTGGCGCAGCTGCCGAACGGGCACGTCCTGATGCTCGCCCGCTCGGGCACGGGTTGCCTCGTGAACTCGTGGTCGCAGGATGGTGGCGTGACCTGGTCGGCGCCGCAAAACACCGCGCTGCTTTCGCCGTGCACCTCGCTCACGCTGAAGACGCTCCCCGACGGGCGGCTGATCGTGTTCTACAACCACGTGAAGGAGGAAAGCCCCGGCAGCCTCTTTCCGCGCTGCCCGCTGGTCTACGCCGTTTCCGCCGATGGTAAAACCTGGGGCGCACCCGTGCTCGTGGACGACGAAGGCTGGGACCCGGAGGTGCCGACCCGCGAGAACATCTACCCGTCGATCTGTTTCGTCGACGAAGGCATGCTGGTCGTGTGGTCGTCGCATTTTTCCAACTCCGGCAAGTCCCGGCGCACGCCGCGGGAAAACCTCATCGGCGGCGGCAAACGGGCGATCCTGAACTACCCGGCGAAGTGAGCCGGGGTACGGGGCGCGCTCAACAGATTGTCATTCTGAGCGGAGCGAAGAATCCAATTGGATATTGCCGAAGTTTGCGGCGGACGCTCACTGGATTCTTCGCTCCGCTCAGAATGACAACGCTAAAAGCCATGAAAATCCGTCCCTACCGCGCCGCGGACGAGTCCGCGGTTATCGCGCTCTGGGATGAGTGCGGGCTGCAGCGGTGGAGCGACCCGCGGAAGGACATTGCGCGGAAGTTGAAGGTGAATCCCGAGTGGTTCCTCGTGGGCGAGATCGAAGGCGTGGTCATGGCGACCTGCATGCTGGGCTACGAAGGCCACCGGGCTTGGATCAACCTGCTGGGGGTGGCGCCGGCTTATCAGAAGGGCGGACATGGCAAGGCCCTCCTGGCCGAAGCCGAGCGCCTGATGCGGGCGGTGGGCTGCGCCAAGATCAACCTGCAGGTGCGCACGACCAACACCGGGGTCATCGCATTTTACGAACGGCTCGGCTTCAAGCGCGACGAAGTCGTGAGCATGGGGAAGCGGCTGGAGGAGAGCTGAGTCCGACGGTTGCGTCCCGGCTCCCCATGAACGGCGCCACGAGCCAGGGGAGATAGCGCCGGGTCTCGGCGGAGAGGATCGGCTCGGTCGCGGGTACGGCAGGCACGGTCGAGCACGGCTAACCAGCCCGGCCGGCTTCGCAACGGCGACTTTTGGCCGCCGGCGGCGGATGGAGCGGGAAAGGGGGCTTGGCGAGCGCCAAAAGAGGCCCGTCACTTTCCGTTTGCCCGCGCTCGCGCCGCCCGCTCACACTCTCCGCCTTTAATGTATCTCAAGGCGCTAAAACTGCACGGCTTCAAGTCCTTTGCCGATGCCACCACCCTCCAATTTGAACCCGGCGTGACCGCGGTTGTCGGCCCCAACGGCTGCGGCAAATCGAACATCGCGGACGCGATCCGCTGGGTGCTCGGCGAGCAAAGCGCGAAAGCCCTGCGCGGCGGCAAGATGCAGGACGTCATCTTCGAGGGCGCCGACACCCGCAAGGCCTCCCAGCTCTGTGAAGTGTCGCTGCTCCTCACGGAGTGCGAGAAGCAGCTGGGCAGCGAATTTCACGAGATCGAGATCACCCGCCGCGTCCATCGCGACGGCCAGAGCGAGTACGCCTTCAACGGCCAGACGTGCCGGCTGAAGGACATCCAGAAGCTTTTTATGGACACCGGCGTCGGCCGGACCAGCTACTCGATCATGGCGCAGGGCCAGATTGACCAGATCCTGTCGTCGAAACCCGAGGAGCGCCGGGCGGTGTTCGAGGAGGCCGCGGGCATCACCAAGTACAAGAGCGCCCGTCGCGAGGCGATGAACAAGCTGGCGCTGACCGACCAGAATCTGGCGCGCGTCGCCGATGTCGTGGCCGAGGTCGGCCGCCAGATCGGCAGTCTCCGCCGCCAGGCCGCCAAGGCCATGCGCTTCAAGCGCCTCAGCTTCCGCCTCCGGCACCTCAGCCTTGCCTGGAGCAGCCACCAGCACGCGCAGCTTTCCGCCACGCTGGGTGAGCTGGAGACCAAGGTGGCCGCGCTGCGCGCCGAGGCCGACGCCCGCCGGGCGGGCCTCGAGGCGCAGCAGGGCACGCTGGAGGAAAAGAAATCCGGGCGCTCGCGCCTCAACCAGCGCGTGCAGGACGCCCAGCAGGCCGTGTTCGACCTCCGTTCGCAGAAGGAAGCCGCGGAGAACCAAGCCAACCTTGCCCAGATCAAGCGCACCGGGCTCGAGGATCGTCTCGCCTCGTCGCGCGACAACCTCGGCGAAATCGAGATGCAGCTCCGCGAGGTGTCGGCCCAGGTCGACACCGGCGCCCAGGATAAGCAGATGCAGCTCGGACTGCTCGGCAGCAGCGACGCGGTGTTCCAGCAGCGCAACCGCGAGCAGGCCATCGCCGAGGGCGAGCTGAGCAAGCTCGAGCAGGAGCTGCAGCAGGCGAAATTCCAGCTCCTCCAGTTCGAGAGCACGGTGGCGCGCCTGCGCACCGACTGCTCCGGCTACGAGGTGGACCAGAAGACCAGCGCGCTGCGGCACGACGCCGTCGCGCAAGACATCGGGCAGGTCCGCACGCAGCACACCTCCGCCGGTCAGACCGCCACCGAGCTCACGGCCCGCACCGAAACGATGCTGGCGGAGAAATCGCGCATTCACAACGAGGCCACGGCCGCGCAGCAGACCATCACGGACCTGACGCGGGAATTCCGCGACGCCCAGCGCAAGCTCCAGGACATCGACCGCCAGCTGGCGCAACGCACGGCGCGGCTCCGGCTGCTTCAGCAATTGCAGGAAAAGTGGGAAGGCTTCGGCGAAGGCGCCAAGGCCGTGCTGCAGGGCCGGCTCGATGCGGCTCTCGCCGGTGCCAAGGCCACGCCGATCACGTCCGGACTCGAGGTGAAGCCCGAGTACGGCAAGGCGGTGGAGGCGATTCTCGGCTCTGCGGCCGAGGCCATCAGCGTCAGTGATCTCGCCACGGCGCAGCGCATCCTCGCACAGCTGGACAACGAGCAGATCGGCTCGGCCGTGCTGCAGATTGGCGAAGTTGTGCAGGCCGCCGGCGCAGACGCGGCGGAGCGGCCGGCGTTTCTCCGTCCGGCGACCGAGGCCCTGGCAGGTGAAGCGAACGGGCATCCGGCGGCGAGCATTCTGGCGAGCTGCTACATTGCGGACGACCTCGGGGCGTTCCTGGAATTTTGGAAAGCCAACCCCGGTTTCGCGTTTCTCGCCGTGGCGACCCGCAAGGGTGACCTGGTGGACCGGCGTGGCCTGGTTTACGGCGGACATCACAGCGCCCGGAAGTCCTCGGGGAGCATCGTCCAACGCGAGATCGACCTGCGCGAGACGGCCAAGTCGCTCGCGGACGACCAGAAGCTGCATGACGACCAGAAGGCGGCGATTGACGCCCTCAGTGCGAAGCTGGCCGCTGCCGAGCAGGCGGTCGAGCAGCGGCGTGCCGAGGTGCTGGTGATCACGCAGAATGTGGCAGCCGTGCAGGCGGAACAGCGCAGTGCCCAGCGGGCACTGGAAGACGTGGGCAACCGCCTGCGGCGCATGGAAACCGAGCTCACGACCCTGGAGCAGGCGCGCAACGAGGCGCATGCCCGCTGGGAAAAGGCGCAGGGGGGGCTGGCCACGGCGGATGCCGAGGCGACGGCGCAGCGCGAAAAAATTCACCAACTCGAAACCCGCATCGTCGAAACCCGCACGGACCGCGACGTGAAGCGCGAGTCGCTGGCCCAGGCCCGGCTCGAGCTCGCGGAGCGCCGCCAGAAGGTTGAAGTGCTCGACCGCGGCCTGGGTGAGATGGAAAAGCGCCGCCACCAGCTCGATGACCTGCTGGTGCAGCGTCAGACGGAAATCGAATCCTGGTCCGGGCAGACGGACGAACTCGAGCGTGAGTCCGCCACCCAGCGTGAGCGCGCCGCCCAGATCAGCGGGACGCTCGGCGTCGCGCAGGAGCAGGTGGAGAAGATCCGGCTCGAGCTCGTCGAGCTCGAGCGCGCGATCAGTGCGCTGGAGACGGCGCAATCCTCCCTGCACACGCAGTCCGAGGCCGCACATGACGAATTGAGCAGCCACGAGGTGAAACTCGCCGAGACACGCCAGCGCGCCCTGTTCCTCGCCGAGGAAGTCACGCGGGAATTTCAGGCGGATATTGCCACCCTCGACTGGAAACAGCTGCTGTGGCACGCCGAGGACGAGCCCGAGGGCGTCAAGCCGCTCGACCTGGATGAGGAGGAGGAAACGGAGGGCACCCAGCTGGCAGCGGCCAGCGGCCAGCCGGATCCGGCGGTGGGCGAAGCCAAGCCGAAGAAGCGGAAGGCCAAGGCCCCGCGCGGCGAACCCACCGAGGCGGACTTGGCGGCGCTGGACGCAACCAATTGGGACGAGATCAAAGTCGAGGCGGACGCCCTGCGCTCCCGCCTGAACAGCATGGGGGCGGTCAACCTCGTCGCCATCGAGGAGTACGCCGAACTGAAGCAGCGCCATGACTTTCTCACGGCGCAGAGCACCGACCTCACGACGGCCAAGGCGGACCTGCTCAAGGCCATTGATGAGATCAACCAGACGTCGCAAAAGCAGTTCGAGGTGACGTTTGATCAGATCAAAAAGAACTTCGCCTACACCTTTGAGACGCTCTTTGGCGGCGGCCGCGCCGCGCTGGAGCTCATCCAGGCCGAGGACATCCTGGAGAGCGGCATCGAGATCGTGGCGCAGCCGCCCGGCACCAAGCTGAAGAGCATCTCGCTGCTCTCCGGCGGCCAGAAGACCCTCACGGCGGTCGCGCTGCTCTTCGCGCTCTACATGGTGAAGCCGTCGCCGTTCTGTTTGCTTGACGAGTTGGATGCACCGCTCGACGAGTCCAACATCGGGCGGTTCACCGACCTGCTGAAGAAATTTGTGAGCGAATCACAGTTCATCATCATCACGCACAACAAGCGTACCGTCTCGGCGGCGCGTGCGATCTATGGCGTGACGATGGAGGAGCGCGGCGTGTCGAAGACCGTCTCGATGCGCTTCAACCAGGACCGCGGCGAGGCCGAGGTGCATGCGCCGAACATCGCGGAATCGGTGAGCGGCGCCAAGCCGGTGGCGCTGGTGTAAGGTTGGGCTGAGGGCATTGCCCAGGTCCTATCGGTCAGATAAGATCTCTGGGACCCATATTCCGGAAGCTGTCTGCACCGCGACCGGCCAACCCTTAGGCCGAGATCAGGTCCGGCGGGACGTTGCTGAGGGCTTCCTCGATCGTGGTCAGGCCCATCTTGACCTTGAGGAAGGAGTCCTGGTGGAGCGTCTTCATGCCGTTCTTCATGGCGATGCGCTTCAGGCCGGCGACCTCCACCTCCTTGTTGATGGCCTCGGTGAGCTCCTCGCTGTTGATCATGAGCTCGTGGATGCCGACGCGGCCCTTGTAGCCGAGGCCGCCGCAGGCGGGGCAGCCGTCGGGCTTGGCCTTGAAGACCTGGCCGGACCAGCCGAGCGCCTTTTCCATGAGCTCCTTCTCACGGCCCTCGGGCTCGTAGGCGACCTTGCAGCTCTTGCAGACGCGGCGGAGCAGACGCTGGGCGCAGACGCAGACGAGGGAGGCGGAGATGTTGAACGGCTCGACGCCCATTTCACCGATACGCGCAATCGTCGAGGGCGCGTCATTGGTGTGGAGGGTGGAGACGAGCAAGTGACCGGTGAGGGCGGCCTCGACGGCGATACCGGCGGTTTCCTCGTCGCGAATTTCACCGACGAGGATGATGTCGGGGTCCATACGCAGGTAGCAGCGCAGGGCGCGGGCGAAGGTCAGCCCGATGGCACGGCTCATCTGCATCTGGTTGATGCCGGGAAGGGTGTACTCGATCGGGTCCTCGGCCGTCTGGATGTTGACGTCCGGGGTGTTCACCTCGCCGAGCGCGGAGTACAGCGTCATGGACTTGCCGGAGCCGGTCGGGCCGCAGTGCAGGATCATGCCATAAGGCTGGCGGATGCACTCGCGGTAGCGGGCGAGGTTCTCGTCGGAAAAGCCCAGGGCCGGAAGCGGCAGGGTGGACTTCTGCTTGTCCAGGATACGCATGACCACCTTCTCGCCGTAATTCATCGGGCCGGTGGCCACGCGCAGGTCGATGTCGATGTTCTTCTTCGTGTACTTCTTGAAGACAATGCGTCCGTCCTGCGGCAGCCGGCGCTCCGAGATGTCCAGGTTGCACATGATCTTGATGCGCGTGACCATGGAGTTCGCGGCCAGTTTTGGCAGGCGGAGCTTTTCCTGGCAGAGACCGTCAATGCGGTAGCGGATCAGCAGATCCTTTTCCATCGGCTCGATATGGATGTCGGACGCGCCGGAGACGTAGGCATCCTCGATGATACGGTTGGTCAGCTGAATGATGGGGGCGGAGTCCTCCTTCTCGAGATCGGCGGCGGCGATGTCCGACGTGGCCGTGTCAGTGTTGTAGGTGGAGCTGATGACCTCGACGACGGAGCCGACGTCCACGGCATCGGGGCTGGCCGCCTTGGTGTTGAAGTATTTCTTGAGCAGGGCCTCGAACAGGGTGGCGGAGACCACGCGGACCTCCTCGATACTCATCTCGGTGGCCTGCGTGAAGGACTCGCGCTTGGCGTAGTCGAGCGGGTTGCTCATCAACACGGCCACGGAGTTCGGGCTGCAGCGCTTGTGCGGGAAGATGCCCTCGCGCCGGATGAGGGCGTAACCGATGACCTCGAGCAATTTGTCATCCACCTCGACCTCCTCGATCTTGGTGACGAGGGGCAGGTCGGTGAGCTTGGCGACGAACTTCGCGGTGTCGTCGGCGCTGAGCTCGAACTTGGGGTCCAGCATGCGCTGGAGCAGCGCCGCGGAGTACTCGGCCACTTCCTTCAGCAGCAGGAGGTCCTTGTCGGTAAATTCGCCGTCGGTGCCGGCGGTGTGCTCCTTGTTCAGCACCTGGATGGCGCCGATGACCTTGCCGTTGCTCTTCAGCGGCACGGTGAGCATCGAGCGGACCTCGAAGCCCGTGCTCTTGGCCATGGACGACATGAACGGCGCTTGGCTGTCGGAGTTGCGGTAAAAGACCGGCTCGGACGTGCTGATGACCTTGCCGACGACGCCGGTGCCGAGCGGCAGGCGCAGGGCGAGCAGCTTGGTGGTGGTTTCCTTGAGCTTCAGCTCCAGCTCGGGGTCCTTGGCCCACAGGGTGGGGGAGTAGTAAATGTGCCGGAAGGTGATCTCGTTGCCCTCGACGATGTAAAACGTCATCGACTGGGACTGCAGGGCCTCTACGACCTTCGAGGCCGTGAGCTCAACGACCGAGTCCAGATCCTCGCGGCTGGGCGCCGCCTTCGAGATAATCTTGATCAGCAGGGAACGCCGCAGGGTACCGGCAATGTTGGGTGTGGCCATGAGGTGGGCGCGTCGGGATGCGAATCTGGAATTGTCAGCGAAGGCCCGGTCCCGCAATGAGAAAGAAAGCCCGCGGCGCGGATAAACCCCACCATGTTCGACTGGTTCAAGCGACTCCTCTTCCGACGTGAAACCGCCGCCGGTTCGCGCGGCGAGACCGGCGAGCGGCTCGCGGCGGAATTTCTGCGGCGCGAGCGTGGTTTCAGTGTGGTGGTGCGCAACTGGCGCTCGCCCCGCGACCGGCGGGCGGAACTGGACCTCGTTTGCCGGGACGGCGAGGTGTTGGTGTTTGTCGAGGTGAAGACCCGCACGGCCGGCACACTCGTGCCTGGCTACTACGCCGTCGACCGGCGCAAGAAACGGGCCCTGCTGCGGGCCTGCGGCGCATATCTCGGGCAGCTGCCGGTGCGCCCGCGGACGTTCCGCCTCGACGTGGTCGAAGTCGCGCTACCGGCGGACGGGGCGGAAGGGGCGCCGGAGGTCCGGCACTTTGCAAATGTGCCCCTGTTTCCGAAACACTACCGCGGATGACCAGCATTTCCCTTGCGCGCGGAGCGGCGGTGAGGAGGATTCCCCTCCGTCATGGCCGAAATTTCGCGTCATCCATTCCTGCAGGGGCTCAGCAAGCATCGCGGCGCACCGCCGACCGTGGTCGTCATCTTCGGCGCCTCGGGTGACCTCACCGCCCGCAAGCTCATCCCTGCCGTCTACAATCTCGGCGTGGACAACCTGCTCCCGGCCGACTTCTACCTCGTGGGTTACGGCCGCAAGGCGATCCCCGACGAGGAGTTCCGCACCCTCGCGGCCGATGCCATCAAGGAGTTTTCCCGCCGCGAGTTGAACCAGGATTCCTGGGGCCGCATCGCCGCCCACACCAGCTACGTCGCCGGTGGCTATGACGACAAGGCCGCCTTCGACCGGCTAGCGGCGCACATCGCCCAGATCGAGAAATCCATCGGCCGCGAGGTGCAGACGCTGTTCTACATCTCCACGCCGCCGTCCGTCTTCGAGCCCATCCTGCTCAACCTCGGCGCCTCCGGCCTCGCCGCCAAGTACATCGGCCAGGCTCACCACGCGAAGGTGATCATCGAGAAACCTTTCGGCCACGACCTCGCGTCGGCGCAGCAGCTCAACGCCACGCTCCGCCGGGTGTTTGAGGAGTATCAGGTTTACCGGATCGACCACTACCTCGGGAAGGAGACGGTGCAGGACCTGCTCGTGCAGCGCTTCTCCAACGCCATTTTCGAGCCGCTCTGGAACCGCAACTTCATCGACAGCGTCCAGATCACCGTGGCCGAGGAGGTCGGCGTCGGCGCGCGCGGCGGTTATTACGAGCAGAGCGGCTGCCTGCGGGACATGATCCAGAATCACACGATGCAGCTGCTCGCCCTCACCGCGATGGAGCCGCCGGTCGCCTACGAGGCCGAGGCCATCCGCGATGAAAAGGTGAAGGTGCTCAAGGCCATCCAGCCGCTCAATCTCGGGCCCGGGGGCGATGTCGCCCGCGCCCAGTACGCCGCCGGCATGATGGCCGGCAAGTCGGTCCCGGGTTACCTGCAGGAGGAGGGCATCGCGCCGCAGTCCGCCACCGAGACGTACGCGGCGATCCGCCTCTCGATCAACAACTGGCGCTGGCAGGGCGTGCCGTTCTACCTTCGTTCTGGCAAACGCATGGCCCGGCGCGTCTCGGAGATCGCCATCAACTTCAAGCCCGCGCCCGGCACGCTGTTCGCCGAGAGCAACCGCTTCAACCTCGCGGCCAACACGCTCTCGTTCCAGATCCAGCCCGACGAGGGCCTCAGCCTCATCCTCAACACCAAGATTCCCGGCCTGGAAACGCGCCTGCAGCCGGTGAAGATGAGCTTCCGCTACGCGACCACCTTCGGTTCCAACACGCCCGAGGCTTACGAGCGCCTGGTGCTCGATGCGATGATCGGGGACGGCACGCTCTTTATCCGCGGCGACGAGGCCGAGACCTCGTGGAAACTCTACACCCCGGTGCTGGAGGCGTGGGCCAAGGCCGGACGCACCGGCCTCGATAGCTATGCCGCCGGCTCGTGGGGTCCGCCGTGCAGCGACGCGATTCTCGCCCAGAAAAACCACGTCTGGCGCCAGCCGTAGCCGCCATGCCGGACATCTTCAACGCCCTGCCCGGCATCGAGGTGCCCGTCGGGGCGATTGCGAAAAGCCTCGGCCAGATGTGGACGGACTCCGCGGCCGCGGGCCGCGCCGCGCCGGCCTCGGAGGACGCGAAGGCGACGCAGGTCAATTTCGTGCTCCATCTCGGCTTCGTGACCACGCCGGAGGACGCCGTCGCCCAGTTCCAGACCGCCGTGGAATTTTCGAAGCGTTACCCGAGCCGGGTGGTGGTGTTGTGCCCGCTGAGCGAGGAGACGGCCAGCATGGACATGCGGGCCAAGATCTACGGCGAGTGCCACCTCGGCAAATCGAAGAGCGACAAGCGCTGCGTCGAGTTCGTGATGCTGAGCTACCCGCGCAGCGCGCGCCAGTTTCTGGAGAACCAGGTGTCCATCTGCCTCTCGACCGACCTGCCGATGTATTACTGGGCGCACCGGTTCTCGGCCAGTGTGAAGCTCGCGGATTACAACTACCTGTTGACCCGCGCGCAGCGCGTGCTGCTGGACAGTGCCATCGCCCCGCCAGATGCGATGACCTATCCCTGGCCGCGACCCGAGACGCTGCGGGATCTCGTCCACTCGCGGCTGCTGCCGATCCGGCAGAGTCTCGGCCAGTTTCTCAGCCGCTACCCGATGTCCGCCCTCTGTGAGGGGCTGCAAACCGTCGCGTTGGCGCACGATGCCGCGCATCCGGCCGAGGGCCGCGTGCTGCTGGCGTGGCTGAAGGAGCGCATCGGGCAATGCGGCCGCAACCAGGCGGCATATTCCCTGGCGCCACTCGCGGCGGACCAGCCGGGCAGTTTCACCCTCGGTTTCACCTACGCGGGGGGAAAGAAGACTTTCTCCTGGTCGGGCGACCTTGCGCGCGGCACCGCGCACTTCGAGGCGGACTTCGGCACTGGCCGCACCTCACTCCCTGCGGCCATCAGCCTCCTCGTCCCTGAGGCGGCGCTGAGCGAGGCGATGTTTTTTTAAGGCCGGATCGCGGAAGGGCAGAAATACCGGGAAGGTTCGGCTCAGTTTTTCCGCTCTTCCGCGTTTCCGCGATCGGTTGGCTCAGGGCTTTGGGGCTTCGAGCAGTTCTGCCAGTTCTTCGCCCAGTAATTCCGCGGTTGGCCGCGGGTCCCCCGGCGTTCGCTGCAGCCAGGGCAGGTCCTGGCCCCGGATAACCTCGTGCGCGAGACTCTCGGCGGCGCGCTGGGCCTGATCCTGATCAGGCTGGGCGACGGAGGGCAGGATCACAAGGCAGTCCCAGTTCGGCGGGTTGAAGCTCAGCGACCAGTTCATGATCCAGGTGTAGCAGTGGAAGAATTCATCTTCACTGGCCGCACCGGCAGCGGCCGGGACCGCCAGGACATAGAGATCAGGGCGGGTCAGGCTCGGTTGCTCCCGAAATTTCGGCCAACCCAGTGCCTTGGCCTGGGCCTCAATCAGGGCGAGGGATTTGCCGGTTGCATCCCAGGCAGTGACCTCGACCTGGGCGCCCGGATAGAGTTTTTGCAGGGCCGGGCCGACCAGGGCGTCGTAGGGTTTCATCGCGATGATTCTCACCGTTTCCTTCGCCTGCAATCGCGCCCGCACCCGGGGCAGGCCGGGCTGCAGGCCGGGCAGTTCGGCGAGGGACACGCGCTGGCCGGTCGCGGTCCGGATAGCTTCCGCGGCAAGCAACTTGTGGCCGCGCAGATTGGGGTGGATGGTGTCGCTCATGAGTCCGAGCCAAGCACGGTGGTCCGTGGTCTGAACGGACTGGAAGGCGCGAAAGATATCCGTCATGGGCACCGCCAACTCCTGACCCACCTCGCGGGTGATTTGCGCGTAGGCCGCCACTCTCCCGGGGGGGCGCTTGTCGTCCCCGGCCGAAACCAGATTCGGTGTCATCAGGATGACCTCGGCGCCGACTTGCCGGGAACGTTGCACGATTTGCCGGAGATTGGCGCGAAAATCGTCCGGGGAGACGCGCGTCACATCGTTCAACCCGAACATGGCGATTACCAGCTGGGGTCGGTGACGGAGGACATCGGCCGCCATGCGCGGCAACGCATCGGCCGTGCTGTTGCCGCTGATGCCGGCGTTGATCATTTCAAGGTGGGCACGAGGGTAGAGGCGCTGCAGCGCAATTCCCACGAGATCACACCAGGCGCGGCGGCCGCCGGTGTGGTAATAAACCCCCGTGACGCTGTCGCCGAAACAGACGATACGGACCGGCTGGCCGGTCTCGAGTAAGTGGACGGTACGCAACGGATTCGCGGCAGAATCAGGCGCGATTCCGTTGGCGAGGAGGCTGCCGAGCGCCAGGTACAGCCAAATGAATCCAAAGGTGAGTGGACGTTTCAACGCTGGAAATCTAACGCCGGGCGTCCGTTTTCCAAGGTGGATCGCGGAAGCGGGAGACGACTGGGCTTCCGGGAAAACTGAGGCTCGGTTCCGTAATTCCAGTGCCCGCGTTTTCACCCAGAGGATCGAGTCAGGATAGCCCGCGCAGGGCCCGGCGGACGAGCCAGGGGTCGATCTTGGTGAAGAAAAAAACCGCCCAGTGGCCGCGGAGCCGGGTCAGCCAGCTCCGGCTGGTACGCCAGTCCTCCCGGGTGACCTGGACCGAGTGGTTCTGATCGGCGCAGAAGATGGCCCGGGCCTCGGCGGCAAGGCAGGCATCCTCCACGCGGATCATCACCTCGTAGTTGATGCCGAAGGAGCGGATGTCGAGGTTAGCGGAGCCGACGAACACCACGTCATCCACGACGGCCAGTTTCGCGTGCAGGATCTGCGGCTGGTATTCGTAAATCTTCACGCCGGCGCGCAGCAGCGAACCGTAGAGCGCGCGGGCGGCGGTCTGGGCGATTGGCACGTCGGATTTCCCGGCGAGGATCAACTCCACGTTGCCACCGCGGCGGGCGACGCGACGGAGGGCCCGCCGCAGGCGGAAATTGGGGACAAAATAGCCGGAGATGAGCTGCACGCTTTTCGCCCCGTGCAGGGCCTGCCGCAGGCTCACGCCGAAGGGATTGCGCAGCAGTCGCGGCGCGCCGAGCAGGACGGGCCCGCGGGGATGGCGGGGATGTGTGCGGCGCAGGGGCCGGCGGATGCGGTGCAGCAGCCGGTGCTGCAGGTCGTAGGCGCGGAACATCCCGTCAAAGGCCGTGGCGAGCTGTTTCACGGTGTCCGGCCGGTGCAGTTCCCAGCCCAGGTCGCGCCAGCCCTGGGTCACGCCATCGCCGTTGTATTCGTCGGCGATGTTGAAGCCGCCGACAAAGGCCACGGCATCGTCAATGAGCAGCAGCTTGCGGTGGTTGCGGAAGAGGAAGCCGCGGACGGAAAGGGGATTGAAGATCCGCACCACGCCGCCGGCCGCGATCAGGTCGGCCCAGTAGCCGGAGGGCAGCCCGCCCGCTCCCAGGCCGTCGAGGAGAAGCTGGGCGCGCACCCCGCGTTGTGCGGCCTGGGTCAACGCCGTGCGGAAAATTTCGCCGGACGCGTCGGCATGGTAAATGTACATCTCGAAGCGAATCGAGAGCTTTGCCGCCGCGATCGCCGGGAGCATGCGGCGATAGGCCTCCTCGCCGGTGGGCAGCCAGCGGACGTCGGGAGAGCAATCGGAGGGAGGAGAGGCCATGCGCTGACACTGACACTGACCGGGCCGGGCGGCGGGGGTTGCCGGAAAAGGGAGCGGCGGGTCCACCCGGGCGGGCGGTGGGGGATTACTTGACGTTGATCACGGCGTACGTCCGCTTGCCTTTGCGCAGGAGGACGTACTTGCCGAAGTGCAGGTCGGCGGTCGTGACGGCCCGCGCGACATCGGTGACGCGGACATTATTCAAATTGATGCCGCCGCCCTCGATATCCTTGCGGGCCTGACCCTTGGAGGTGGCGAGACCCGAGTGGACGAGCAGGTCGGTCAGCGGCACGCCGGGCTCGGCGAGGGACGACGACGCGAGTTCCTTGGTCGGGATCTCGCCCACGACATCGTTGAAGAGCTCTTCGGTGACCCCATCGAGTGAGCCGCCAAAGAGAATCTCGCTGGCCTTGATGGCCGCCGTCAGCGCGCCGCCGCCGTGAACCAAGGTGGTGAGCTCGCGGGCGAGGGCCTTTTGCGCGGCGCGGGCGCCGGGGTTGGCCTTCATCCCGGTCTCGAGGGCGGAGATTTCCTCGTGGGAGAGGAACGTCAGCACCTTGAGGAGTTTGATGACGTCGGCGTCGTCGGCGTTGATGAAAAATTGATAGAAGCGGTAGGGCGACGTGCGCTTGGCATCGAGCCATACGGCACCGCTGGCGGATTTGCCGTATTTGGTGCCATCGGCCTTGGTCAGCAGCGGGAAGGTCAGGCCCCAGGCGGGCGCTCCGAGCTTCTTGCGGATCAAGTCGGTGCCGGCGGTGATGTTGCCCCACTGGTCGGTGGCGCCCACCTGTAACTCGCAGTTCAGGTTGGTGCGCAGGTGCAGGAAATCATTCGCCTGAAGCAGCATGTAGCTGAATTCCGTGTAGCTGATGCCGCCGTCGCCCTCGAGCCGCGAGCGCACGCTGTCCTTCGCCATCATCACGTTGACGGAGAAATGCTTTCCGACGTCGCGGAGGAACTCGAGGAAACTCAGCGGGGCGGTCCAGGTGGCGTTGTCCACGAGGCGCGCCGGATTTCCGGCCGCCGTGAAATCCAGGAAGCGCGAGAGCTGCTCGCGAATGGCCGTGATGTTGTGGGCGACCTGCTCCGGCGTCTGCAGGTTGCGCTCATCGGACTTGCCCGACGGATCGCCGACCATGCCGGTGGCCCCGCCGGCGAGGGCGATGGGGCGATGGCCGGCACGCTGGAAGCGGCGGAGGGCGAGCAGCGGCACGAGGTTGCCGACGTGGAGCGAGTCGGCGGTCGGGTCGAAGCCGCAATAGAGCGCGATCGGGCCCTCGGCCAGGCGCTGGGTTAGCGCCGCCGCGTCGGTGCAATCGGCGTACAAGCCGCGCCACTGGAGGTCTTCGAGGATCGTCATGGGGACGGGCGAGTTAACGGGGCGGAGCCGGAGCGGCGCAAAACAAAACTTATGACGAAGACGTCGAAAATAGAATACCCGCTTCTTTTGGGAAAAACGGTTTGCTGCCGCGGCGCCACGCGGTCTATTCCTTGCGTTCTGCCGTCGCGCCCGTTCCCGGGCCGCGGACCCAACCACAATCCTCGTCCAACCCTTCCGCCATGCCTCTCGCCGTCGGCTCCAAAGCCCCTGACTTCACCCTCAAGACCAAGACCGCCTCGGGGCTGAAGGACATCAAACTCAGCGACAATTTCGGGAAGAAGCAGACCGTGCTGCTGTTCTACCCGCTGGCCTTCACCGGCACCTGCACCCAAGAGATGTGCGACATGACGAGCGGGCTCGACGAGTACACCGGGCTCGGCGCCGAGGTTTACGGCATCAGCGTGGACAGCCCGTTCGCCAACGAGGCCTGGGCCCAACAGAACAAGATCGGCCTCACGCTGCTCTCCGACCTCAACAAGACCGTGACCAAGGCCTACGACGTCGTGTTCCCGGGCCTCGCCGGCATCGGCGACACGTCGGCCCGCGCGGCCTTCGTCATCGGGAAGGACGGCGTGGTCAAGTACGCCGAGCAGACCGCCACGCCGAAGGACCTGCCCAATTTTACCGCGGTGAAAGCCGCCCTGGCCAAATAACCCTCCGCCCACCCGAAAGCATTGCGATGAGCCTCCCCAATCCCTTCTCGACGCTGCAGACGTTCTCCGCGAACGGCGCGACGCATCAGTTCTACTCGCTGCCCACACTGGAAAAAGCCGGCTTCAAGGTCTCGCGCCTGCCGGTGTCCATCCGGCTGGTGCTCGAGTCGCTGCTGCGCAACGCCGACGGCAAGCGCGTCACGGAGCAGGCGATCCGCGAACTGGCGGGGTGGGGCGCCAAGTCCCCGCGCACGGAGGAGATTCCCTTCGTCGTCGCGCGCATTGTGCTGCAGGATTTCACGGGTGTGCCGTTGCTGGTGGACCTCGCGGCGATGCGTTCCGCGGTGGTGAAGCTGGGCAAGAACCCGAAGATCATCGAGCCGCTCGTGCCGGTGGACCTCGTGGTGGACCACTCCGTCCAGGTGGATTTCTCCGGCAGCGCCGCGTCGCTGGCGCAGAACCTCGAGCTGGAGTTCAGCCGCAACCGGGAGCGATACCAGTTTCTGAAGTGGGGCATGCAGGCCTTCGACACGTTCAAGGTCGTGCCGCCGGGCATCGGCATCGTGCATCAGGTCAACCTTGAGTACCTCGCCAAGGGCATCCTCGCGGACAAGAACGGCGTCCATTACCCGGACACACTCGTCGGCACGGACTCGCACACGACGATGATCAACGGTATTGGCATCGTCGGCTGGGGTGTCGGCGGCATCGAGGCCGAGGCGGGCATGCTCGGCCAGCCGGTTTATTTCCTCACGCCCGACGTGGTCGGCGTGCACCTCACCGGCGCGTTGCGCGAAGGCGTGACCGCGACCGACCTCGCCCTGACCGTCACGCAGCTGCTGCGCAAGGCGAAGGTTGTCGGCAAGTTCGTCGAGTTCTACGGTCCCGGTGCCATCGCGCTGCCGGTTGTGGACCGCGCGACGATCGCCAACATGGCGCCCGAATACGGCGCGACCATGGGCTTCTTCCCGATTGATGCGGAGTGCTCGAACTACCTGCGTGCGACGGGCCGCGACGACCAGCACATCGCGCTGTACGAAGCGTATTACAAGGCCCAGGGCCTGTGGGGCATCCCGGCCAAGGGTGCGATCGACTACTCGACGGACCTCGATCTCGACCTCTCCACCGTGGTCCCCAGCGTGGCCGGCCCGAAGCGTCCCCAGGATCGCATCGAGCTCCCGAAGCTGAAGCAGGAATTCACGACGGCGTTCTCGAAGCCGGTCACGGAAAACGGCTTTGGCAAGAAGGCCGAGGACCTCGGCCAGAAGATCCATGTCGCAGCCACCGGCTCGTTCCATTCCGGCGGCGGCAGCCAGGCCCCGGTATCCGCTGCCACCGCCGCGGCCGGTGACACCAATCCCGCCGCCGAGCGTGAGATGGCCAACAACCGCCCGACGCCGGACCAAGTGCCCAACGGCGCTCCGCGCATTGAGGGCAATGTCGGCCACGGCTCCGTGCTCATTGCGGCCATCACGAGCTGCACGAACACCTCCAACCCGAGCGTCATGCTCGCAGCCGGCCTGCTCGCGAAAAAGGCCGTCGAGAAGGGGCTCAAGGTCAACCCGACCGTGAAGTCCTCCCTCGCTCCCGGCTCGCGCGTCGTCACCGACTACCTCGACAAGACCGGCCTCACCCCGTACCTCGACCAGCTCGGCTTCCAGACCGTGGGCTACGGCTGCACCACCTGCATCGGCAACTCCGGCCCGCTGCACCCCGCCATCGAGGAGGCCATCGTCAAGAACGACCTCGTCGCCGCGTCCGTCCTTTCGGGCAACCGCAATTTCGAGGCCCGCGTCCACCAGAACATCAAGGCCAACTTCCTGATGTCGCCCCCGCTCGTCGTCGCGTTTGCGCTCGCCGGCCGCGTGGATATCGACCTGTCCAAGGAGCCGATCGGGCAGGGTAAGGATGGCAAGGATGTCTTCCTAAAGGACCTGTGGCCGACGCTGCAGGAAGTCCGCGACCAGATGCAGGCGGCGCTCAAGCCGGAGGTTTTCCGCCGGCTCTACACCAACTTCGCCGCGCAGAACCCGAAGTGGAACGAGATCCCGGCCACGACCGGCAATGTCTACGCCTTCGAGGCCAAGTCCACCTACATCCAAGAGCCGCCGTTCTTCACGAACTTCACGCTGCAGCCCGGTTCCATCGCCGAGATCAAGGGCGCCCGCGCGCTGGGTATCTTTGGCGACTCGGTTACGACCGACCACATCTCGCCGGCCGGCGCCATCAAGAAGACCTCGCCCGCCGGGAAGTTCCTGCTCGAGAACGGCGTGGCCTTCGAGGACTTCAACTCCTACGGCTCGCGCCGCGGCAACGACCGCATCATGACCCGCGGCACCTTTGCCAACGTCCGCATCAAGAACCTGATGCTCGGCGGCGAAGAGGGCGGGAACACGATTTACCAGCCGACAGGGGAGAAGATGGCGATCTTCGACGCCGCGGTGAAGCACATCGCCGCCAAGACGCCCCTCATCATCCTCGCGGGCCAGGAGTACGGCACCGGCTCGTCGCGCGACTGGGCGGCCAAGGGCACGAACCTCCTCGGGGTGAAGGTCGTCGTGGCCCAGAGCTTCGAGCGTATCCACCGCTCCAACCTTGTGGGCATGGGCGTGCTGCCCCTGCAATTCAAGGAAGGCACGACGGCGCAAACCCTGAAGCTCGACGGCACCGAAACCTACGACGTGGTGGGCCTCAGCGCCGCCATCAAGCCGCAGCAGGATCTCACGCTCAAGATCACGCGGAAGGACGGCACGGTCGAAAACGTGTCCGTGCGCTGCCGGATCGATACGCCCATCGAGATCGATTACTACCAGCACGGCGGGATCCTGCCCTATGTGCTGCGGCAGATCGTAACAAAGAATTAATCCCGGCGGCCTTGCCGATGCGGCGGCCGTGATTAGCGTTTGGTCCCTTCCTTCATGTCCGAAACCGGCAAACCCACCTTTCTTGTCGACGCCTATTCCGACCCCGTGGTCGTGCGCATTGACGGCCGCGCTTGCTTTCAAAACAGCGCGTGCCTGAAGGATTTTGTCACGGAGATGATCCACCAGGGGAAAACGCGCTTCGTGCTCGATTTCCTGCACTGCACCAGCATGGACAGCACGTTTCTCGGGGTCTTGGCCGGGGCGGCGCTGGAACTGAAAAAGGCCTCCGCGGGCAGCAGCTTCGTGCTGGCGCGGGTCGGCCCGCGCAACCTCGAGCTGATCCGCAACCTCGGCCTGCACCGCCTGCTGACGGTGGACGCGGGGGACTTCCAGATGAGTTTCGACAAGTGCGACACCGCGCTGCAGTGCCCGGATCGCTCCGAGCTGGAAAGCGCCCGGATGGTGCTTGAGGCTCACGAATCCCTGATCGCGGTGGACGAGACCAACCGCGGCAAGTTCCAGGACGTGCTCGCGTTCCTGAAGAACCGGGTCGAGCAGAAGTAATGCAGGGCGGGGTCGCTGACCCCGCCTCCAAGGGTGGGCGCCGGTCTCCGACCAGCGCGATCGCCGATGAGGACATCGGCGACCATCTTTAAGACATAAAATAAGGTGTCGGGTGCCTGGTATCCGTACACTCCGCCATTGCCGGACGACGCGGGGCCTGCCACACCCATGCCTCTCCCATGTTTCTGGTCCTAGTCATTGGCCTTATCCTCGGTGCCCTCGCCATGTTCCTGCCCGTCTACCGGTCACGGCGGACGGTGCGCCGCCTCGAGGAGGAAAAGGCGCAGGTGACGCAGGAGCGCCAGCTGGTGGTGGACTTCATGCACCACATGGTCGAGGCCCTGGGCGAGGGGTTGACGCGCGAGGCGCTGCACCAGCGCATCGTCCATGCGGCCATCCTGTGCTCGGGCGCCCTCAGCGCCTGCCTGTTTGAGCGGACCGAGGACGGCAAAATGCGCAGCGCGGCGGTGGAGGGACTTTTCCCGCCGCACCGGCCGTTGCCGGCGGCGGTCCGGGAAAAACTCGCCACCCGTGCCCGCTTCATCGAGCAGGTGCTCAAGACGGAGGCCTTTCCGGCCAACGAGGGCATCGTCGGCGCGGTCGTGCAGACCGGCCGGGGCCAATTGATCGCGGATGCCGCCGCCGACGCCCGCGTGGTGCTCCATGAGGACCCCGCACTGAAGGTTCGCTCGCTCATCGCTGTGCCGCTGCAATTCCGCGACCGGTTTTTTGGCGTGCTGGCCGTGGCGAACTCGGCGGACGGCGAGCCGTTCACGCTGACGGATTTCTCCCTCATGCAGTCCCTCGCGGAGCAGGCCGCCCTCGCGCTGCACAACGCGGAGTTCCTCAATTACCAGATCGAGAAGCGCCAGCTTGACCTCGACCTTTCCCTGGCGAGCGGCATCCAGCAGATGCTGCTGCCCAAGGAGCCCCCGCAAATGGGCGGCCTCGACATCGACGCCCGTTACACCCCGGCGCAGAAGGTCAGCGGCGACTTCTACGACCTGTTCCCGCTCTCGCCGACGCGGCTCGGCGTCGCGGTCGCGGACGTGTCGGGCAAGGGCATCCCGGCGTCGCTGCTGATGGCGATGTGCCGCACGAACCTCCGGCAGATTGCGCCGCGGCACGAGTCGCCGGCGCAGACCCTCGCCGAGGTGAACCGCGCGCTCGGCGGCGACCTGCGCGGCATGTTCATCACGATCCTGTACGCGGTGATCGACACGGCGCGCAACGAGGTGACGTTCGCCCGCGCGGGCCACGAGCTGCCGCTGTTTTCGCGCCGGGACCGGGTGACCGGCGTGGCTGTGGGCGAGTATGTCGGGTCCGAGGGCATGCCGCTCGGCTTGGTGCCCGACGAGATCTTCACCGCGGTCATCCAGGACCGAACGGAGCCGTTTCACCAGAGGGATGCGCTGGTCCTCTACACCGACGGCCTGACCGAGGCGCCGAACGAGGAGGACAAGGAGTTTTCCGGGGCCCGGCTGGCGGATGCGGTGCATGCGCTGCATGCGCGCAGCGCCCGTGAACTCAACGACGGCATCCTGGAAACGGTCCACCGGTTTGCCGGGAACACGGCCCTCCGGGACGACCTGACGCTGGTGACCATCAAGCGGGTGTGACCGGCAAAGAGAGGTTTGCCTCCCGGGCGGACCTCCTTTCACTCCGAGCCACGTATGCCCGCCTCCGCCCCCGCCCCGCAACTCGACCGCTTCTCGCTGCCGGATGGCGCGGGTCATTTTGGCGGCTATGGCGGGGTGTTTGTGCCCGAGACGCTGATGACGGCCCTCTCGGAGCTGGCGGCGGCCTACGAGGTGGCCCGGAACGATGCGGCCTTCCAGGCGGAACTGCGGCGCCATTTGCAGGAATTCGCCGGCCGGCCGACGCCGCTCTATTTTGCGGAGCGGCTGACCCAGCATGCCGGCGGGGCGAAAATTTACCTGAAGCGCGAGGATCTGCTGCACACCGGGGCGCACAAAATCAACAACGCCCTCGCGCAGGCCCTGCTCGCGAAGCGCATGGGCAAGAAGCGCATCATCGCGGAGACCGGTGCGGGCCAGCACGGGGTCGCCACGGCGGCGGCGTGCGCGAAGTTCGGCCTGGAATGCGTGGTGTACATGGGCGCACACGACATGGCGCGGCAGTCCCTGAATGTTTTCCGGATGCGGCTGATGGGCGCCGAGGTGCGCGCGGTCGAGGCCGGCCAGAAGACGCTCAAGGAGGCCATCAACGAGGCCATGCGCGACTGGGTGACCAATGTCCGCAGCACCCACTACATCCTCGGCACCGCGTATGGCTCGCACCCGTATCCGATGATGGTGCGGGATTTCCACCGGGTCATCGGCCTGGAGGCGAAGGAGCAAATCCTCGCCCGCGAAAGCCGGCTGCCGGACGAGCTCATTGCCTGCGTCGGCGGCGGCAGCAACGCCATTGGTCTCTTTTTTGAGTTTCTGGAGGAGCCCGGCGTGCGGATGTTCGGCGTCGAGGCCGGCGGTCACGGCATCAAGCCTGGGGAACACGCCGCACGCTTCGCCGGAGGCCGCTTGGGGGTGCTGCAAGGCTGCAAGACCTTCCTGCTGCAGGATGCCGAGGGGCAGATCGAGCTTACGCATTCCGTCAGCGCCGGCCTGGACTACGCCGCCGTGGGACCCGAGCACGCCTTTTACCGCGACCGGGGCCGGATCGAGTTTGCCTACGCCACGGACGACGAAGTGCTGGAGACGCTCCAGCTCTGCTCACGGCTGGAGGGCATCATCCCGGCGCTCGAGTCCACTCACGCGCTGGTGCACGGCCTGAAGCGCGCGAAGCAACTGGCGAAGGACAAGATCCTCATCGTGAATCTCTCGGGCCGTGGAGATAAAGACGTGGAACAGGTGGCAAAGATCCTGGGAAAGACCCCCTGATTGGTTCACCACGAAGCACGCGAAGACCAAGGCAGCAATCTCTTCGTGCGCTTTGTGTCCTTCGTGGTTAATTATTATTTTCTATGAAAAGCATGACGGGCTATGGACGCGGAATCGCAACGTTGGGCACGTACACACTTACGGTCCAGGTCAGCTCGGTGAACCGGAAGACCCTCGATCTCGCGATCAAGCTGCCAGAGGAGTGGGAGAGCCTCGAGGCCGCAGTCGGCGAACAGGTGCGCAAAGTGGCATCGCGCGGCCGGGTCAGCGTCGTCATCGAGCTGACGGGCGAAAACGGCACCAGCGAGCTCGTCTGGGACGAGGTGGAGATCGGCGCCGTGCTGGACCGGTTGTCGGACCTGGCGGATGCACGCGGGGTGAGCTTTCAACCCACGGCGGAGCTGCTCTGGTCCATTGCGAATTCCCGCCGGAAGAACGCGGAGTTGCCGCCGGCCGAGGAGGCCGCCCCGGTGGTCAAGGCGGCGCTGGCCGAGGCGCTGCGCGGCTTCGGGGCCATGCGTGCCCGCGAAGGCGAGGCTCTGCTGATCGATTTTATCACGCGGCTGAACACCCTGCGCAACCAGGTCGAGACGGTCGGGGCCCGCGCGCCGCACGTCACGGCGGGCTACCGCGAGCAGTTGCTGGCGCGGCTGCGGCAGGCCGGACTCGACTTGGACGTGAACGACGAGCGGGTGTTGAAGGAGATCGCACTGTTTGCCGACCGCTGCGATGTGACGGAGGAGCTGACGCGGCTCCGGAGCCATTTCGAGCAGTTCACCTCGCTGATCAAATCCGACGGCGAGGTCGGCCGGAAATCCGAGTTTATCCTTCAGGAAATCGGCCGCGAGGTGAACACCATCGGCAGCAAGGCGAACGACCTGGCCATTTCCCGCGCCGTGATCGAGCTGAAGAACGAGCTCGAGCGGGTACGCGAGCAGATGGCCAACGTGGAATAACGGCGGCGCCGTCAGTTCACGTTTGGAGTTCGGAGAGCGCAGATCAGAGTTCGGGGGCGGATGGTCCAGCGAAAGCGTTGAGATCTACCCTCAGAGGTGTGCGATGATCCAACCCTCCTGGGCCGGTCTGCAGTCGGTATTTCGAACTCCGAACTTCGAATTTCGATCTCCGGCTGAAGCGCCGCGCGTTTCAGTCTACTCCGGCTGGCGCAGGGAGTGGACGAGGTACAGCAGCACCCCAACGCAAATGGCTGAGTCGGCGATGTTGAACGTCGGGTAGACGTAGTTGCCGAAGTGGAAATCCAGAAAATCGATCACATGGCCGTAGCTCAGGCGGTCGGTGAGGTTGCCCATGATGCCGCCACATAGGAGGCCGAAACTGACCTGGGCGGTCCGGTCCCGCAGGCCAAGCGCGCGGCGCCAGAAGAAGATTCCCAGCAGGGTGGCGGCAGCGAGGGAAGCGAGGAGGACGCTGCGGCCGGTGAGCATGCTCCACGCTGCGCCGGTGTTACCGACGTGGACGATGTAGAGGAAGCCCTTGATGACCGTGATGCGAAAGGGCGGGCCGTAGGTGCCGAGCGGCACGTGGGCGTTGATCCAAGCCTTGCTGGCCTGGTCGAGTGCCACCACGGCCAGGAATAGCGCCAGCAGCACGCGGTAAGCGAACCAGCGGCGGTGGAGGGGAACCGGGGCGACCGCCGGTGGGGTCTCAGGGGTGGGCGCGTCGGGCGGCACAGGAGGGCAGGGGCGGCTTACTCCTCCCCGCTGCTGCCGCTGTCGTCGGAGATCTTGCCACCCTCTTCGCCGAGTTCGCCGAAGAGGCCGCCGGCCGTGCGGGCCCGGTAGCGGTTGCGCTCGAGACCCTTCTGGGCCTCGGCCGAGTGCCGCGTGAACGGCACGGCGAGCAGGCGGTCCTTCGAGATGGGCTTCTGGGTGATTTCGCAGATGCCGTAGGTGCCGGCATGGATGCGCTTGATGGCGGCATCGATCTCGGAAAGCGCTTCCTGCTCGCTCGAGACGAGGCTCAGGGCAAAGTCGCGGTCGAAGGTGTCGGTGCCGGCGTCGGCCATGTGCTGGCCGTAGCTCGAAAGGTCGCCGCTGTCGTCCTTGCTGGAACGCTTCAGCGTCTCCTCGGAGTGGAGGGTGATGCCGGCGGTGAGGTGGTTGCGGAGGTCCAGGAGCAGCTTGTAGAAGCGCTTGAACTTCTCGGGCACGTCCTTGCCTTCGTCGGGAATGGGGGCCTTGGCGCGCTTCGGGTTGAAGCCGAGGATTTCGGAGAGCGAGGCGGCCTTGATGTGGTGCGGCTTGGTCTTGGGCAGTTCGAGGACCTTCACCGGGGCCTTGACGGGCGCCTTGGCACCCTTGGCCAGCGGGGCGGCGGCCTTGCTGGTGACGGTTTTCGCGATGGCGCGGACCTCGTCGAGGCTGAAGGCGATGGGCTTCACGGGAGCCTTCTGCTTCAGCTTGAGGATGTTATCGCGCAAAGTGGTTTTCTTGGACGGTTTTTCCATGGAAGGTCTGGGAGCCTTGCCGGCCGCCGCCGCCGGCTTCGGAGCCGGCTTCGGAGCCGGGGCAGCTTTCCGCGCAGGAGTCGGGGACTTCTTGGTCACGGGCTTGGCGGATTTCGCAGCGGGCTTTTTCGCGGGCGGTTTCGATTTGTGTTTAGCCATGGGGAGAATTGGGGAGGGTAAGAAAGCTCAGGTTTTCAGGGCGTCAATGCAGCGGGGGCAAACGTCGCCGTAGGTGGGATTGGTTTCGAGGGCTGGAACCCAGCGCCAGCAGCGGGGACAACGCACGTGGCCAAGCTCGCTGCAGGAGCGGACCTGGACCCCGAGTGCAGTTCCGGCGGAGGGCGTTAGAGTGACATGAGAGACAATAAAAAGTTCTGGTAGAAAGTCGCGGTGTTTTTCCAGCAGGCGAAAATTTTCGTCTTGTGGTGCGCCGGTGAGTGTGGCCTCGGCGTCGAGGGATTTCCCGAGTTTGCCCGCCGCGCGGTGGGGCTCGATGGCCTCGTTGACCTGCGCGCGGACCTTGAGCAGCGCGGCAACCTCGGATTCCAGCGCGGGACTGGTCCACTCGGCCGGAGCGACGGGCCAGTCCTGGAGGTGGATGGAGTCGGCGGAGTATTCCTTGCCGGTCGTGGCGAAGGACCAGGCCTCGTCCGCGGTGAAGGTCAGGATGGGCGCGAGGAGTTTCACCAGCGCGCGGAAGATGTGGTGGATCGCGGTCTGCGAGGAGCGCCGGAGCGGGGAGTGGGTGCCGAGCGTGTAGAGCCGGTCCTTCAGGATGTCGTGGTACGTCGCGGAGAGCGTGACCGAGCAGAACTGGTTGCAGAGCTGGTAAACCCGGTGGAACTCGTAGGCGTCGTAGGCCGCGGTGCACTCGCGCACCAGCACCGCGGTCTGGTGCAGGGCCCAGCGGTCGAGCGTGTCGAGCTGCGCGACGGGCACGGCGTCGCGGGCCGCGTCGAAGTCGAACAGGTTCGAGATCTGGTAGCGGAAGGTATTGCGGATGAGCCGGTAGGTTTCGCCAACGTGCCCGAGGATCTCTTTCGAGATTGGGATGTCGTCGCGGAAATCCTGCGAGGTGATCCAGAGGCGGATGACGTCGGCGCCATATTCACCGATGTAGGCATCGCTGGTCTGGGGCTTTTCGTAGGAGCTGCTCTTGGAAATCTTGTTGCGCTCCTGGTCGACGATGAAGCCGTGGGTGAGGACGGCCTTGTACGGCGCGGCGCCGTAGGCGATCACGCTGGTCCAGAGCGAGGACTGGAACCAGCCGCGGTGCTGGTCGCTGCCCTCGAGGTAGAGGTCGGCGGGCCAAGATGTGCCGCCCTGGCCGTGTCGCAACACGGCGGCGTGAGAGGAACCCGAGTCGATCCACACATCGAGCGTGTCGCGTCCGCAGGTGAGCTCGGCGGCCGCCGGCCAGCCAGCGGGGAGCTTCACGCCCTCGAGGATTTGCGCGGGGGTGGCGTCGTACCAGAAGTTGGAACCAAGTTTTTCGAGCTTGTCCGCAACGGCGCGGGCGACGCCGGCGTCGAGGAAGGCGTTTTTCTTCGCGTCAAAGAACGCGGGGATGGGCACGCCCCAGGAACGCTGGCGGCTGATGCACCAGTCCGGGCGCGACTCGACGGCGCCGCGGATGCGGGCCTCGCCCCACGCGGGGATCCAGCCCTGGTGCGCGGCGATTTTACCGATCTCGGCCAGGGCGGTGGTGCGGGTGTGGTTTTTGTCGAGGGCGACGAACCACTGGTCCACCGCGCGGAAGATGATCGGGGTCTTGGAGCGCCAGCAGTGCGGGTAGCTGTGCGCATACTTGGCCTTGGCCAGCAGGGCGTTGGCGGCGGCAAGTTTCTTCAGGACCGCGAGGTTGGCGGGCGCGGGCTTCTTGGCGGCAAGGTCCTCGACGGTCTCGAGAGTGGTGAGGCCGACCAAGTCGGCGGGGACGCGCCCGTCATCGAGGTATTTGCCGTCGTCACCGACGGGGCAGTAGATCTCGAGCTTGTACTTCAGGCCGGTGAGATAGTCGTCCGCGCCGTGACCGGGCGCGGTGTGCACAGCGCCGGTGCCGCTGTCGGTCGTGACATAGTCGGCGAGCACGACGGGCGAGGCGCGGTCGATGAAGGGGTGGCGGGCGGCGAGATGTTCGAGTTCGGCGCCCTTACGCGTGGCGACGATGGCCGGAGCGGCTTCGATCTTGGCGGCGGACAGCACGGAGCCGAGCAGGGCCTCGGCGACAATCAGACGCTCGGCGCCGACATCCGCGACAACGTAGTCCACGGTCGGGTGCAGCGCGATCGCGAGGTTCGCGGGGATCGTCCAGGGCGTGGTCGTCCAGATGACGAGGTAGAGCGGCTTGTCCGTGGGCAGGCCAAACTTCGCGGCCTCGCCGGCCGGCACGAGGAACTTCACCCAGATGGCGATGGAGGTGTGGTCCTTGTACTCGATCTCGGCCTCGGCGAGGGCGGTTTCAAAAGGGATGGACCAGTACACCGGCTTCTTGGCGCGGTAGGTCAGGCCGTTTTCGACGAACGCGGCGAAGGTCCGGACGATGTCCGCCTCGAAGGCGGGCGCCTTGGTCTTGTACTCGTGCTGCCAGTCACCCAGGACGCCGAGGCGCTTGAACTGGGCGGTTTGCTTGGCGATCCAGGACTCGGAAAAGGCGTCGCACTTTGCCCGCAGCTGGGCGGTCGTGACAGTCTCGTTCTTGGCCCGGAGCTCGCTGGTGACCTTCTGCTCGATTGGCAGGCCGTGGCAGTCCCAGCCTGGGACGTACGGCGTGCGGAAGCCGCGCATGGACTTGTAGCGGTTGAGCAGGTCCTTGAGGGTTTTGTTCAGCGCGGTGCCGATGTGGACGTCGCCGTTGGTGAAGGGCGGGCCGTCGTGTAATACGAAGGTCGGGGCCCCGGCACGATTCCGCTGAATCGCCTCGTAGAGCCCCATTTTCTCCCAGTGCGCGACGCGACCGGGCTCGCGCTGGGCCAGGCCGGCCCGCATGGGGAAGTCCGTTTTAGGGAGCTGCAGCGTGTCTTTAAGTTCGTGCGCCATGCCAAAGAAAACGCGCGAGGCTAGGCCCCGCGCAGAGTGAGTCAAGGGGAGATGCCTTCAGGCCGGCACCGCCCGCGCCGCCAGGGCCTCACCGGCCGCGATACAGGCGGGCAGGGCGATGCCGTCGCGGGCCTGGCCGCCGATGAACAGGCCCGGATTCGCGCGCTCGCAAGCCGCCATCGCGCCGAGGTGGTGCTCATAGCCCAGATTATATTGGGGAATAGCCCGCGGCCAAAGCGTGTGGCGCGTGAAGACCGGTTCGCCGGAGACCCCGAGCAGTTCGGTGAGGTCGGGGCGGATGCGCGCGAGCAGCCGGTCGGGCGGAAGCGAGGCGACTTCCGGCTCCCGCGCGCCACCCACCATGACGGTGAGCGCGACATGACCGTCCGGGGCGCGCCCGGCAAACAGCGATGAGGAGAACAACACGCCGAGGACCGAGCGGTGTTCGACGGCCGGCACCAGCAGGCCAAAGCCGTCCAGCGGATGGGCCACCTGTTCCCGGCGGAAACCCAGGAAAAGCGAGGCGACGGGGGGATGGTCGATGGTGTCGAGGCCGGCGAGGGGACGCTCCGCGAGCGGACCGACGCGGAGTGCCGCGAGGGCCGGGGCGGGCAGGGCGGTGATCACGGCGTCGAACGTCTCGGTCTGGGCCGCGTGTCCGTCGTGCCAGATGACATTCCACTGGGCGCCGGGCACGAGGCCCTCGAGCCGGGCGTTGAGTGTGAGCACACCTGCCGGCAGGCGGGCCGCCAGGGCTAGCGGAAGCGTCTGCAGGCCCTGGGCGAACGAGATGATCCCCGGCCGGGGCTCGCCGCGGGCGCGACGAGCCTTGGCGGTGGCGAGCAGGCCGCGCAGGAGTGAGCCGTGGGCCTTCTCGAGTTCCCAGAGCTTGGGAAAGGAGTAGCGCGCGGATAATTTTTGCGGGTTGCCGGCGTAGATCCCGCTCACAAACGGGTTGAGGGCGTAGTTGACGATCTCTTGGCCGAAATGGGAGCGGATGAAGTCCTCGAGGCTGAGGTCCGCGGTCCGCAGCCGGCGGCCTGACACCAGTTCGACGAGCAGTCGGATCTTGGCGGCCGGGGAAAGCAGGGACGAGCCCAGGAAGGACGCCAGCGAGTGCGGGGCGGCGACCGGACGTCCGCGACGGACGATATAGCGGTGTTTGGCCGCGGGGCTGGCGGCCACGCAGGCGCTGGTGAGGCCGATTTCGGCGAGTAGGGAGGTCAGGGCGGGCTCGCCGGTGACGATCGTGTTGGGACCGGCCTCGATGAGCCAGCCGCCGGTGTTTTCGCTGCGGATAGCACCGCCGACGCGGCTGGATTGCTCGAAGAGACGGACCCGGTGCCCGCGCTGGGTGAGCCGGTGGGCGGCGGTCAGACCGGTGATGCCGGCACCGAGGATGGCGATCGATTTGGGAGCGGAGGAGCCCACGAATTACGCGGATTGACGCGAATTATTCCGACGGGAGTGGTGACAGGCTGAGGCCGGGGCTACTTCCACGAGGTGACGGTGGAGACGAGGGCCTCGAAGCACTCGATCTTGGCCTGCGGGAGGATGCCGTGGCCGAGGTTGAAGATGTGTCCGGCGGTGCCGCGCATCGATTCCAGCAGCTTGGCGGTCTCGCGCGCGACGATGGCGGGCGTGGTGTTGAGGAGGACGGGGTCGAGATTGCCCTGCACGGCGACATTCGCCGGCAAAGTGCGGCGGACAATCGAGAGGTCGTTGGTCCAGTCCACGCTCAGCACCCGCACGCCGGTAAACGCCTGGTCGGTGAGGTGCGGGGCCGTGCCCTTGGCGTAGAGAATGACGGGGAAATCCTTGGGCAGCGCGGCGACGATCTGGCGGATCCACTTGAGCGAGGCGGCTTCGTAGTCGGGGCCGGCAATGATGCCGCCCCACGAGTCGAAAATCTGGATGGCGTCCGCCCCGGCTCGGATCTGCATCTGGAAATACGCGATTAGCGCGGCGGTCAGTTTTTCCAGCAGGGCGTCAAAGGTGGCCCGGTCGGTGTAGAAAAGCAGCTTGATGCGCTCAAACTCGTCGGAGCTGCCGCCCTCAACCATGTAGGTCGCGAGCGTCCACGGGGAGCCGCCGAAGCCGAGCAGAGCTTTTTGACCGGCGAGTTCCTTTTTCAGGAGGACGAGGGCGTCGGCGACATAGCGGAGCTTCTCGGGGACGGCGGCGGCGGGGGCGAGGGCGTCGATCTGGGCGCGGGTGTCGAGGCGGTAGTCCATCCCGATGCCACCCTCATCGCGGAAACGGTAACCCTGGCCGAGGGCCTCAGGAATGACGAGGATGTCGGAGAAGAGGATGGCGGCGTCGAGGCCGGGGAACCGCTGGAGCGGCTGGAGCGTGACCTCGGCGGCGAGCGCGGGCGTGCGGACCATCTCCAGGAAGGAGGATTTGGCCTTCAACGCGCGGTATTCCGGCAGGTAACGGCCGGCCTGGCGCATGATCCAGAGTGGGGGACGCTCGAGGGGAGTGCAGGCACAGGCGGCGAGGAAACGTTCTCTAGATGTCATGGGAAACCGCGAATGAACACGAATTCACGCCAAGGGAGAAGACCGGAATGGATTTGCCTCCACTCGCGTTCATTCGCGATTCAAATCAGCCCAGTCCTGAGGCTTGAGGAAGGTATCGTAGAGCCGGGCCTCGGGACTGCCGGGTTCGGGCTTCCAGTCGTAGTCCCAGCGGACGAGCGGCGGCAGCGACATGAGGATGGACTCGGTGCGTCCGCCGCTTTGGAGGCCAAAATGGGTGCCGCGGTCCCAGACAAGGTTGAACTCCACGTAACGGCCGCGGCGGTAGAGCTGGAACTGGCGCTCGCGGTCCCCGTAGGCGGTGGCCTTGCGCCGGGCGACGATGGGCTGGTAGGCGGGAAGATAGGCGTCCCCGACGGCCCGCATCAGCGCGAAGCTGCGCTCGAAGTCCAGTTCGTTGAAGTCGTCGAAAAACAACCCGCCGATCCCGCGCGGCTCGCCGCGGTGCTTGAGAAAGAAATACTCGTCGCAGGTTTTTTTAAACCGCGGGTAGAGCGTGTCACCCAACGGCGCGACGGCGGTGCGGGCGGTGCGGTGCCAGTGGACGGCGTCGGACTCGAAGCCATAGTAGGGCGTCAGGTCGAAGCCGCCGCCGAACCACCACGTGGAATTTTCGATTTTCGATTCTCGATTCTCGCTTGCGGATCCGGATGCGGCGGGGGCCGCGCAGAAGAAGCGGACGTTGGCGTGGCTGGTGGGGACGAAGGGATTGCGCGGGTGGATGACGAGGGAGACGCCGAGGGCTTCCCAAGGCCGGCCGGCCAGCTCGGGCCGGTGGGCCGTGGCGGAGGGCGGGAGCTTCGTGCCGGTGACATGGGAAAACGCCACGCCGGCTTTTTCGAAGACGGCGCCCTCGGTCAGGATGCGGGTACGGCCACCGCCGCCCTCGGGGCGAGTCCAGGCGTCCTCGCGGAATTTGCCGGTGCCATCCTCCTGCTCGAGCGCGGCGCAGATTCGGTCCTGGAGCGAGAGCAGGTAGGTTTTAACCGCGGCGGCGTCCGGTTTCATGGAGCAGAACAATCAATACAGAACCGTGCCGGGGCGAAGCCAATTTCCATCGCAAGGCCGGTCGGCGGCGACGGGGCGCAGCCGATCACTTCTTGGGGGCGGGCGGGGGCAGGGAGAACTTGATCGCGGGGCTGCCGGCGGGCGCGGGGAGCGGGGCCGCCGTGACCGGCGAAGGCTCGGGGGCGGGACCGGTCTGCGGCGTGAAGGTCGAACCGGTGAGCGGCATGGCGGCAAAGCCGCGCTCGATGAGCTCGGCGACTTTGACGTCGCGGGTCTTGGAATCCGAGCTGCCCATGACCACGACGATGAGACGCCGGCCGTTGCGCTGGGCGGTGGCGCTGAGGCAGAAACCGGCGCCGTTGGTGAAGCCGGTCTTCAGGCCGTCCACGCCGTCCACTTTGCCGAGCAGGTGGTCGTGGTTGGTCATGACAATGACGCGGTCAAAGGAGCGGACCCCCTCGCCGAATTTCCGCGTCTTGACGGACGTGTACTTGAGCACGTCGGTGGTCAGCAGCAGGTGGCGGCTGAGAATGGCGAAATCGAGCGGGGTGGTCAGGTCGCCATCGGCGAGGTGGCGGCTGGCGGGCGGAAGGCCGTGAGGGCTCCGGAAGGTGGTGTGCGTCATGCCGATTTCCCGCGCCTTGGCATTCATCAATTCCACGAAGGCCGGCACGGAGCCGGCGGCGGTGCGCGCGAGGGCGGTGGCGGCGTCGTTGGCGGACTGGATCATCATGGCGAAGAGCAACTCCTCGACCGGGAAGACTTCCTTTTCTTTCAGCCAGACCTGGGTGCCGCCGATCTTGGAGTCGGACGCGGTGATGGTGACGGGCGTGGTTAGCGTGAGGGCGCCGCTCTGGAGTTTATCGTGGAGCACGAGGAACGTCATGAGCTTGGTCATGCTCGCCGGCGGGCTGGCCTCGCCGTCGTGATCCTCAAACAGCACCTTGCCGGTGGCGGCGTCCATGATGACGGCGCCCTTGTAGGCGTTGGCATCCGGGACGCTGGCCGGCCGGGAGGGGCGGGCGCGCGCGGAGGCGGTGGCCGGGGCGAGCGTGGCGGCACCGAGCAGGAAAACGGCGAGGAACGAACGCGGCAAAATCATGCGTGAGAGCGAACAGGGATTTCGCGGCGCGGGGCGAGCAGAAACACGCGGCTATTTTGCGCCCCGGTGGTTGTGCTGCGCGCAACTTTGGATAAGGGTTGGGTTCGTTTTCCCATGGCCGTTCAATTCAAGGACTATTACCAGACCCTCGGCGTCGCCCGCACGGCGACGCCGGAGGAAATCAAGCAGGCGTTTCGCAAGCTCGCGCGGATCCACCACCCCGATGTGGCCAAAAACAAGGCCACCGGGGAGGCAAAATTCAAGGAGATCAACGAGGCCTACGAGGTGCTGGGCGACCCGGACAAGCGGAAGCGCTACGACGAGCTGGGGCCGAACTGGCAGGACACCGGCGGCCAGCAGGCCGATGGCACCGGGCCGCGCGGCGGCATGCGCGGACGGGGTCCGGCAGGCGGACCCGACTTCGAGTTCGATGGCACGGGCTTCAGCGACTTTTTCGAGTCGTTCTTCGGCAGCGGCCGGGGCGGGGCGGGTCCGCGCCGGCGCGGACCGGTGGCGATGGACGAGGACGAGGAGACGTTTTCTCATCCCGGCAACGACGTAGAGGCCGACCTGTTGGTGACGTTGGAGGACGCGTTCCGCGGTTCGAAGCGCAAGGTGACGCTGCGCCGGCCCGCGCAGCGTGGCGGTGAGGACCGGCTCAATACCTATGAGGTAAAAATCCCGGCGGGGGTGCGCGAAGGCCAGCGCATCCGGCTCGCGGGTCAGGGCGGCGCGGGATTTGGCGGCGCGGCGGCGGGCGACCTTTACCTGCGGGTGCGGCTGGCCCGGCATCCAGATTTTACCGTCGAGGGCGCCGATTTGAACTACGACCTCGACCTTGCGCCCTGGGAGGCGGTGTTGGGCGTGGCGGTGAAAATCCCGGCGCTCGACGGCCTAACCACATTGCGCGTGCCGGCGGGTACGGCGGCTGGCAGCCGCCTGCGGTTGCGCGGACTGGGCTTGCTGCGCGAGGACAAGACCCGCGGTGACCTCTATGCCACCGTGCACATCCAGGTGCCGGCGACGGTGTCGGACGAGGAGCGGGCGGAGTGGGAAAAATTGGCCAAGGCTTCCACCTTCAATCCGCGCAAACCCGCCTGAGGCGGATCGCGTCCGGGGCTGGCCGCGCGGCAGACTTTCAAACCTGCTCGAGCGGAAGGTCGTGCAGCTTCAACTCCGGATTCTTCTCGATGAAGTAGCGCAGGGTCCAATCGTTGGGGAAGAGGACGACGGGCTGGTCGAGCTTGTCGGTGCCGAAGGCGACGCCGCTGGCGACGATGAGGCGGGTGACGTCGGGGAGTTTTTCGTCCGGGTTGGCGGGCGCCAGCCACTTCATGATTGTCCAGTTGGTCGGATCGAGGCGGGACGCGGCGCCGTATTCACTCTCGAGGCGGAACTGCACGACCTCGAACTGCAGGGCGCCGACGGCGGCGAGGAGGGTGGAGGTCGTCATGCCGGCGCGGAGGGTGAGCGACTGGACGACGCCCTCCTGCAGCAGCTGGTCGAGGCCGGCGCGGAATTTTTTCGCGTCGGACGGGTTCGGGTTGCTGATGAAGGTGAAGACCTCGGGCGGGAAGCGGGGAATCTCGTCGTAGGCGATGCCCCGGTCCTCGGTGAGCGTGTCACCGATGTGGAACTCGCCATGACCCACCAGACCGATGACATCGCCGGGCCAGGCCTCGTCGACCGTCTCGCGTTCCTGGCCGAAGAGCTTGTGGGAGGAAGAAAGGCGGACGGTTTTGCCGGTGCGCTGATGCGTGACGAGCATGTCACGGGTGAACTTGCCCGAGCAGATGCGCACGAAGGCGATGCGGTCACGGTGGCGCGGGTCCATGTTGGCCTGGATCTTGAAGACGAAGGCGGAGAAGCGCGGGTAGTCCACCGCGACGATCGGGCCGACCGTGGGCTGGTTGGTGTGGCCGGCGGAAATCTCGAGCATCGCATTCTTGTGCGGCTGCGGCGGGACGGAGTCGTGGAGGAAGCCGTCGAGCAGGAGCTGGATGCCGAAATTGTTCACGGCGCTGCCGAAATAGACGGGGGTCTGCTGGCCGGCACGCACGGCGGCGAGGTCGAAGGTGTGGCCGGCGCCGTCGAGCATCGCGAGCTGCTCGGTGACCTGCCCGTAGGTGTAGTCGTCGAGTTTCTCGCGGACGGCGGGGTCGGCGAGGGAGGTGACGTTGACGGGCGCCTGGAATTTGCCGCCGGCGACGCGCTCGAACAGATGGACCTCGCGGGTGCGGCGGTCGAAGACGCCGCGGAATGACGGGCCGTTGCCGAGGGGCCAGATCACGGGCGCCGACTGCAGGCCGAGTATCTGCTCGAGCTCGTCGAGGAGCTCGAGGGCGTTGCGCGTGGGCCGGTCGCACTTGTTCATGAACGTGAAGATCGGGATGCCGCGGCGGCGGCAGATCTCGAAGAGTTTGCGCGTCTGGGCCTCGATGCCCTTGGCGGCGTCGATCACCATGACGACGGCGTCGACGGCGGTGAGCACGCGGTAGGTGTCCTCGGAAAAGTCCTTGTGGCCCGGGGTATCGAGCAGGTTGACCGCGTAGCCCGCGTAATCGAACTGCAGGACGGTCGAGCTGATGGAGATGCCGCGCTGCTTCTCGAGTTCCATCCAGTCGGAGGCGGTGGCGCGCTGGTTTTTGCGCGCGGTCACGGAGCCCGCCAGGTGGATGGCGTTACCGTAGAGAAGGAATTTCTCCGTGAGCGTGGTTTTGCCCGCATCAGGGTGCGAGATGATCGCAAAGGTGCGACGGCGGGCGATTTCAGCGGCGGGGGACATGACGGAAAGGGGTCACGCAAAGGTGCAAAGGGGAAAAGGGGAAGAATTATTTATTCCGATGGGTAGGGGCCGCCCCGCCGGCGAAAGGGTTTGCGGAGGGAACCCGGCGGCCCAGCCTCCGGTCGCAGAGGAGCGCCCCCATGATTATCCGCCGCTGGTCCCAGCATCCATGAGCCGTAAAATGATCGTGGCCGGAGGTGGAATTGGCGGGATGGCGGCGGCCCTGGCCCTGCACCGCGCCGGGCTGGACGTGACGGTCTTCGAGCGTGCGCCGGCTTTTGCCGAAGTCGGGACCGGGATGAGCCTCTGGCCGAACGCCACCCGGATCCTGCAGTCCCTCGGGGTGCTGGAGCAGGTGATGGCGCGCGGCGAACTGGTCACCCAGTTCAATCTGCTCCGCCCTGACGGCCGCCTGATCTCCATGGTGCCCATGACCGGATATCCGACGCCGGCGCTGTGCATGCACCGGGCGGAGCTGCACCGGACCCTGTATCAGCCGCTGCCGGCGCGATGCCTGGAGACCAACCAGGTTTTCCAGTCGTTTACCCAGGATGACGGGGGCGTCACGGCGAAGTTTGCCGGCGGCCATGAAGTCCGGGCGGATGGATTGATCGGCGCGGACGGGATCAATTCTCTGATCCGGGCGCAGTTGCACGGGGCGGAGCCGCCGGCCTATCGGGGCTATTGCATCTGGCGCGGCTTGGCGCCCGATCCCGGCGGCCTGGTCCGCGGGCACATCAGTGAAACCTGGGGGGCCGGCGAGCGGTTTGGCATCATGCCGATCGGGCAGGCCCGCATTTGCTGGTATGCGACCCGCAACGGGCCGCGGTCGCAGCCTGACGCCGCGGAGGGACGCAAGGCCGAGGTACTGGAACTGTTCCGCCACTGGCATGGGCTGATTCCGGCGCTGATCGAGGCGACGCCCGCAGCCAGCATCTTGAAAAACGACGCCTGTGACCGCCCGGCTCTCCGGCCCTGGGGCCGCGGGGTGGTGACTTTGCTGGGCGACTCAGCGCATCCCATGACGCCCAATGTCGGCCAGGGGGCCTGCATGGCGATTGAGGATGCGGCGTGTCTCGCAAAACTGCTCCCCGGGGCGCCGAACCTAGCCGCGGCCTTCCGGACGTACGAGCGCCGGCGTCAGACCCGAACGGCGTTCATAGCCCGGCAGTCCCGCCGCATCGGGATAATCGGACAGTGGGAAAATCCGCTGATGGTGCGCGGACGCAATTTCATCACGCGGCTCGTGCTCGCGCGTCCACCCGACCTGCAGCTCAACGCTGTGTACGCCTACGAAGTCTGAGCGGCCGTGGAGCGCAGGATTGCTGGTTGCGAAAACGGGGAGGCTTGGGGTGAATGGGGGCATGTCGACGCCCACGCTCAAACTCAAAGCCAACGCCAAGCCCCGCGTGCTGTCGGGCCACCCGTGGGTGTTTGCCAACGAAGTCGAAGTGCTGCTGCCGGCCGACCAGGACGGCGAGATCGTGGAATGCCGCGACCGCGCGGACCGCTTTCTCGGCACGGGCATCTACAATTCCAAGTCGCAGATCGTGTGGCGGCGGTTCAGCCGCGAGCGCGCGGCGCTCAACGCGGCGTATTTGCGCGGGGCGGTGGAGCGAGCCGTCGCACGGCGCGAAGGAGCCGGGATGAGTGGCCGGAACCGGCGGCTGGTGTGGTCGGAGTCCGATGACGTGCCCGGCCTCGTGGTGGACCAGTTTGGCGACACGCTGGTGGTGCAGATCCAGACGGCGGCGATGGAGAAGCGGTCGGTGCTGGTGGGCGATGTGCTGGCGGACGTGCTGAAACCCGCGGAGATTATTTTTCGCAACGATGCCCCCATTCGCCGGCTTGAGGGCCTGCCGCTCGAGGTGCACACGCGCTCCGGGGCGGCGTGGGAGCCGCGCTGGGTGAACATCGACGGCTTTGAATACTGGCTCGACCTATCGGGCGGACAGAAGACGGGATTTTACCTCGACCAGCGGGCGCAGCATCCGCTGGTGGCGAAGTATTGCGCAGGGAAGCGCGTGCTGGATGCGTTCTGCAATCAGGGGCCGTTCGCGCTGCACGCGGCGCGGGCGGGTGCGACGAAGGTGCTCGGGCTCGACAGCGCCGAGGACGCCATTGCGGCGGCCCGCCGCAACGTCGAGCGGAACGGCGTGAAGGCGGAGTTTGGCGTGGCCAACGTGTTTGACTGGCTCAACGACGCGTCGCGTGCGGGCGAGCCGCTGTGGGATGTCATCGTGCTCGATCCGCCGCCGTTCGCGAAGTCCAAGAGTGCGCTCGAAGGCGCGCTGCGCGGCTACAAGGAGATCAATCTCCGCGCGCTGCAGCGGCTGGCCCCCGGAGGCATCCTTGCGACGTACACCTGCTCGCATCACATGCAGGACGCTGAACTGCGCGGCGTGCTGGCAGGGGCGGCGGCCGATGCGAAACGCAAGGTGCGCGTGCTCGAATTCTGCCACCAGCCGGCCGACCATCCCGTGCTCGTAACGATGATGGAGAGCGAATACCTGCGCGGCTATATCGTGCAGGCCGAGTAGGGCGGGTTTTACCGCAAAGCCCGCAAAGGCGGGCTTACTTCCGGTCGTCCTTCGGCGAGCGCTCAAGTTCGCGGCGCATCGTCTTCAATTCGTTCAGCTGCTTCTGCAATTCGGCGCGTTCGGCATCCGTGCGGGCGGCGAAGACCTGCTCGATGAGGTCGCGCTCGGCTTCGAGCAGGCTGACGCGCTCCTCGGCCAGGCGGGAGCGGTCTTCGCTCGAGGAACCGCCCAGGATGGAGAGCTTGTGGGCGACGTCGGGGTCGTTGAGCGACGCGTCCAAGGCACTGGGCTTGATGTTCTTTTTCTCCCGGGCGATCTCGACGTCCTTCTCATGCAGCGCGATGGCGAGCTCGGTGATGCGGCTTTTGCTCACCTCGATGCGGGGAAGCAGCATGGTCGGGTCGTCCTTGGCAGGCGCTGCCGGTGTGGCCGTCGTGGCGGTGGCGGGTTTGCCGGCTTTTTTCAGGGCGTGTTCGGCGAGCCGGAGACGGACGGCGTCCTCGAGCTTCCTCTGTTCATCCGGTGTGCGCGTCGCGGCCGGCGTGCAACCGGGCGGTGGTTCGGCAAACGGAGTCTGATCCGGGGTGCTGGCCGGGGTGTCGGCGGCGGAGAGGCGAAGCGAAAGAACCGCGGTAATCAGGGCAAAACGAACGGTGGTTTTCATGCGAGGGTGTGGGTCAGGGTCAACCTAGGCGGGTCCGCCGCGGAGTCGAGGGGATAGGCGGGATTGGAACGCGGACCGGACCGGAAGTGCGCGGTGCGGGCACAAAAAAGGCCGGGCTGGGCCCGGCCTGAGAGAGACAGAGCCTGGGTGACCAGGGCGATCCAAGCAGATGGATTGCCGCGTCGCCCCTGGGGCACCTCGCCATGACGCGCTTACAGCTTGCCGCCGTAGATCGCGCTGGCGCCGAGTTCCTCCTCGATGCGGAGGAGCTGGTTGTACTTCGCCACGCGGTCGGTGCGGCAGAGCGAGCCGGTCTTGATTTGGCCGGCGTTGGTCGCGACGGCGATGTCGGCGATGGTGACGTCCTCGGTCTCGCCGGAGCGGTGCGAGATGACGGCGGTGTAATTCGCCTCCTTGGCCATCTCGATGGCGTCAAACGTCTCGGTGAGCGTGCCGATCTGGTTGACCTTAACGAGGATCGAGTTGGCGGTGCCGGTGTCGATGCCGCGCTTGAGGAACTCGGTGTTGGTGACGAAGAGGTCGTCGCCGACGAGCTGGGTTTGGCCGCCGATGGCGTCGGTGAGCTTCTTCCAGGTCTCCCAGTCATTCTCGGAGCAGCCGTCCTCGATGGAGACGATGGGATACTTGGCGGTGAGCGTGCGGTAGAATTCGACCATCTGGTCGCCGGTGAGCGAGCGGCCGTCTGACTTCTTGAAGACGTAGCGCTTCTTTTCCTTCACGTAGAACTCGGAGGCGGCGACGTCGAGGGCGAGGGCGATGTCCTTGCCGAGCTTGTAGCCGGCGTTCTTCACGGCGAGGGCGATGATGTCGAGCGCGGCCTCGGTGGACGCGAGCTTGGGGGCGAAGCCGCCCTCGTCGCCGACGGCGGTGGCGAGGCCCTTTTCCTTCAGCGCCTTCTTGAGCGAGTGGAACACCTCGCAGCCCATGCGCAGGCCCTCCTTGAAGGACTTGGCGCCGACGGGCATGATCATGAATTCCTGAAAATCGATGGGGGCGTCGGAGTGCGCGCCGCCGTTCATGATGTTCATCATGGGTACGGGGAGGACCTTCGCGTTGGGGCCGCCGAGGTACTTGTAGAGCGGCTGGCCGAGGGCGGCGGCGGCGGCGTGGGCGGTGGCGAGGGAGACGCCAAGGATGGCGTTGGCACCGAGCTTCGACTTGGTCTTGGTGCCGTCGAGCTTGAGCATGGCGTGGTCCACGCCGACCTGGTCGCAGGCGTCGAAGCCGAGCAGGGTGGGGGCGATCGCGGCCTTTACGTTGGCGACGGCGTGCAACACGCCCTTGCCGCCGTAGCGCTTGGGATCGGCGTCGCGCAGCTCGAGGGCCTCGTGCTCGCCGGTGGAGGCGCCGGACGGCACGGCGGCGCGGCCGAGGGCGCCGCAGGCGAGGCGCACGTCGACCTCGATCGTGGGATTGCCACGCGAGTCGATGATTTCACGGGCGGTCAGGGAGGAGATGGCAGTGTTCATGGGAAGGAGGAAGGAAGAGGGAAGAAGGCAGAAGTGAAAGTCAGCGAGGAGTGAAAGTGACGGGGCGCGCAAGGGGAAGGCGAAAACGGGCGTAGGACACAGCGCATGGCCGCGGTGGGTCGGGGTTTATCCCCGCCATGTGCTGACGGCCTGTCGGGAATGAACCCCGACCCACGATGCGCCGTCGTCCCCCCTTAAAACGGTGCGCGGCTCATGCCTAGGCGGGTCAGGAGCTTGCTGATGGCTCCGGGGGTCTTGGACCGGAGTTTGGCGGGGATCTGCCCGGCGAAGCCGCCCTGGACTGCGAGGCGGCCGACGGTGATGCCGTCGTAATTGCGGACATTGAGCAGTTCGGCGGTGAACACCGCCGCGGGCACCTGGTCGAGGTGGCCCTCGTACGCGGCGGCGTGAAGAGGGGTGTCGCCGTTGTCGTTGCGGGTGAGGAGGAGGTCGGCGGTGAGGCGTTCGCGCGGGATCTGCGCGAGTTGGCCCGTCTCGGCGGCGGCGTGGATGACGGTGAAGCCGGTCTTGCTCGCGATGACGAGGTTGTCGTGGGTGAGGAGTCCGGTGGGTACCTGCCCCAGGTGGCCGGAGATGGCGGCGGCGTGGAAGACGGTGTCGCCGGCGGTGGTGGTCTCGCAGAGGGCGGCGGCGGTGAGCAGGGCTGGCGGCAGCTGGTCGAGATGGCCGTTGAAGGCGGCGACGTGCAGGACGGTTTCGCCGCCGAGGTTGCGCTCGAGGAGGTGCCCGGCGGTGAGGAATCCGGCGGGCAGCCGGTCGAGCGTGCCGCTTTCCGCCGCCTCGTGCAGCAGGGTGTTGCCGAGATGGGTCCGCGACAGGAGGATGGCGGGGCTGACGAGCGCGGCGGGCAGCTGGTCAAGGTGGCCGTTGGCGGCGGCGACGTGGAAGACGGTATAACCGGAATTGCTGCAGATGCCGAGCAGCGGCGCCGTGAGCAGGGCGGGCGGCACCTCGTCGAGATGGCCGCCCAAGGCGGCGTGGTGCAACGGCGTGTAGCCGGAGTCATTGCGCAGTGAAAGGGTGTCCGCGGTCAGCAGGCCGGCGGGGACCAGGCGCAGGCCGCCGTATTTGGCGATGGCGTGGAGCGGGGTGTTCCCGGCGGCATTGCGCGCAACCAGCCTTTCGCGGGTGAGGACATCGGGCGGAAGCTTCGTCAGCAGGCCCGAGCGGGCGGCCTCGTGCAGGTCGTAGGTTTCCATGGCGCAGCCGGCGCGAGGGAAGTTTCAGGGTGGCGCGGTGGCAAACTAAAAGCCGCGGCGGACACGGGCAGAAATCAGTTTGCCATGCACGCGAGGCCAAGCACCATCGCGCAGAATGAATCCAGCGGAAGCCAAGTCAGCGTCGTCAGCCCCCAAGGCCGCCGTGCTGCTGATCGATGATGAGCAGACCCTGCTGGAAGTTTACGGGAGCGCGCTCGCGACGGAATTTGACGTCGCCACCGCCTCCTCGACCCGCGAGGCGGAATTCATCCTGCACAAGCGGTCGTTCAAGGTGGTGATCGCGGATCACCTGATGCCCGGCGGCAACGGCATGGGATTTCTGGTGCGCGCCCGGGAGGAATACCCGCATATGCAGCGCATCCTGGTGACCGGCTACATGAAGCCCGAGATGCTGATGCGTAGCGTGAATGAGGCGGCGCTTTTCCGTTACCTGCTCAAGCCCGTGACGCTGCCGGACTTGCTCCAGGTGGTGCATGATGCCGCCAAAATGCACGACGCCAGCGTGAGCGCCGGCTGAGGTGAGCCGGGCTACGTTCGTCACCACCGCGCCCAACCATTGCCATGACCGCTCCCGTCCCAGGCTCGAAACCCTCCGTGCTGCTCATCGATGACGAGCCCTATATCCTGGAGCTGATGCGCGTTGGCCTCGAAAAAGACTACGAGGTCGAGACGGTGACCTCGGCGGAGGAAGCGACGCTCCTGACCGGTACGCGCCAGTACGATTTGATCGTGTGCGACCAGGTCATGCCCGGGCAGAACGGTCTGGAGTTCCTGATGCGGTCCGCCGAGCGGCACCCCGCCACCCGCCGGATCATGCTGACAGGCTACATCAATCCCGAACTGCTGTCCCGCGCCGTGCCGCTGGCGGGGTTGTCGGCCTGCATCCTCAAGCCGGCGCACCCCGACGAGCTGAAGCGGGCGATCCAGAAGGCATTGGCGACGAAGTGAGCCGGGGGGGGTGGAGGCAATATTGCCGCCGGATCAGGCCAGGCGCTGGCCGGCATCCGGGCCCTAGCGCGAGGATTTGATCCGGGCGGCCAGATAGGGTGCGGTTGGGCTGCGTTTCACGCGCAGCAGGCCGGAGAGTTCACCCTGGTAAAGCAGCTCGCCGCCGTCAGGACCGCCGACCGGGCCGAGCTCAAGAATGTAGTCCGCCTCGGCGAGCAGGTCGAGGTGGTGCTCGATGACGACCACGGTGTGACCCTGGTCCACGAGGGAGTGAAGCACGCGGATGAGCTTCTCGCAGTCGCTCAGGTGCAGGCCGATGGTCGGCTCCTCGAGGAGGTAGAGGTTGCGGGGCAGCGTGCCACGGCTGCGCTCGCGGTAGGTGGCGAGCCCGGTGGAGAGCTCGGTCACCAGCTTAAGCCGCTGCGCCTCACCGCCGGAAAGCGTGGGCGAACTTTGGCCAAGCGTGAGGTAGCCCAGCCCGCAATCGACCATGAGCTGGCAGATCTGGGAGAGCTGGGAGTGGAAATCAAAGAACTGCGCGGCCTCCTCGAAGGTGAGTTGGAGGACGGCTCCGATGGTTTTATTTTTCCACGTGATGTCGTTGAGTTCGGGGCCGTAGCGCAGGCCGCGGCAGTCATCGCAGGGCAGGTAAGTGTCGGGCATGAACGCCATCTCGAGCTTGATGCGGCCGGCGCCCTCGCAGGTGGGGCAGCGTCCGCCGGCGACGTTGAAGGAAAAGCGCGAGGCAGTGTAGCCACGGATCTTGGCCTCGGGGAGCGAGGCGAAGAACTGGCGGATGAGGTCGAAGATGCCGAGGTAGGTCGCGGGCGTGGAGCGGGGCGTCTTGCCGATGGGTGCCTGGTCCACCTCGATGACGGACTTGAAGCCGCTCGCGCCGGTGAGCTCGGTGAAGGGTGGTGCCGGGGTCTGGTCATCGGCGAGGCGATCGGACACGAAGCCGGTGGCCTTGACGAACTCGCGGCCGGTGAGCCGGGTTTTCCGGGCCTTGATCGCGTGGGTGACGGCGGGATGGAGCAGGTCGCGGAAGAGGGTGGATTTGCCGGCGCCGCTGGGGCCTGCGGCCATGATTAGCCGGCCGTGCGGGAGGCGCAGGTCGAAGTCCTTGAGGTTACGGAAGTGTGCGCCGCGCAGCTCGAGCCAGCCCGGAACGGAGGCCTTGTCCACCAACCGGTAGGCGCCGCGTTGGGGATGCTTGAGCCCGGACTTGAGGAACAGGCCGGTGAGGGATTTTTCGTTGCGGCGGATCTCGTCGGGCGTGCCGTTGGCGAGCAGCTCGCCGCCGTGAATGCCGGCGGCGGGACCGAGGTCGATGATGCGGTCGGCACGGGCCATGAGTTCCTCGTCATGCTCGACGACGAGCAGCGTGTTGCCCTTTTCGCGGAGGGCCTGGAGCGTGAGGATGAGCTGGTCGTTGTCGCGGGCGTGCAGGCCGATGCTGGGTTCGTCGAGCACGTAGAGCACGCCGGAGAGGTTGGAGCCGAGTTGCGCCGCGAGCCGGATGCGCTGCGCCTCGCCGCCGGAGAGCGTCTCGGTCGGGCGGTCGAGCGAAAGGTAGCCGAGGCCGACGTGGTCGAGGAACTTCAGGCGTTCCTCAATCTGGGGCACGATGTCCTGCGTGATGAGCTGGCCGCGCGCATCAAGCTCGAGGCTGCGCAGCCGGGTGAGCAGGAGGGATGGCGTGCTGGTGAGCAGCGCGGGCAGGGACAGCGGCGGTTGTTTGCCCCGCAGGTGCAGCTTCACAGCCCGGCTGATGCGGCTGAGGCGTTCGCCGTGACACTCGGGACAGGGCACGCCGTCCGCGGCCAGGTCTTCGCCGGGTTCGAGCCCGAGCTGGCGCAGGCGGTCGAGGTTGGCGTCACCCTCGTCATCGTCCGGCTCGAGCATCCACGGCAGGATGCGGCCGTGTCCGCGGCAGGTGGGACACCAGCCGCGCGGCGAGTTGAAGGAAAAATTCTTCGGCTCGAGCTCGGGGAAGGACTCGCCGGACTCGATGTCGGTGCGCGTGGTGGAGAACCAGGAGAGGACTTCGCCCGCCGGGGTGAGCAGGAAGCAGGCGCCCTTGCCGACCTGCAACGCACGGTCGAGGGCGGCGCCGGCCTTGGGCGTGACACTTTTGCCGTGTTTCAGGTCCGCGATGACGACTTCAACATCGTGCTCCTTGTAGCGGTCGAGTTTTTGAAAGGCATCCACCCGCGTCAGCCGGCCGTCGGTCCGCATGAGCTCGTAGCCCTGGTTGGCGATCCAGGTGGCGATGGGCTGGTGGTGGCCCTTGCGGCCGCGGATGAGCGGGGCGCAGAGATAAAGATGCTTGGCCTTCCGGGCCTTTGGCGTCGCGAGGATCTTCGCGAGGAGTCTTTTCAACGCGCCCGGCGAGAGCGGGGTAACGGCCTTGTCGGTGTCGGGGTGATGCTGCACGCCGAGCCGCGCGTAGAGGAGGCGCAGGTATTGGGCGACCTCGGTGATGGTGGCGACGGTGGACTTGCGGGAACCGCGGGTGACGCGCTGTTCGATGGCGACGGTGGGCGGGATGCCGGTAAGCCGGTCCACGGCGGGGCGGGGTAGCTGCTCGACGAACTGGCGCGCGTAGGGCGACATCGACTCCATGAACCGCCGCTGGCCCTCGGCAAACACGATGTCGAAGGCGAGGGTGGACTTGCCGGAGCCGGAGACGCCGGTGACGACCGTGAGCTGGCGGTGGGGAATCGAGAGCGAGAGGTTTTTGAGGTTATGCTCGCGGGCGCCGATGATGGTGAGGCCGCCGGTGGCGTGGGCGAGCGGGGCCGAGGATTCATAGGCCGCGGCTTCCTCGGCGGCGAGGAGCACGAGTGCCTCGTCCGCAGCCGTGGGCCGGCCGAGGGCACCGCGGAGAAACGAGGCGGTGGCGGTATTGGTGGCGGCAACTTTCTCGGGCGGTCCCTCGGCGACGATCAGGCCGCCGCCGGCACCGGCCTCGGGGCCAACCTCGAGGATCCAGTCGGCGGACTTGAGCACGTCGAGGTTGTGCTCGATGACGATGACGCTGTGGCCGCGGTCCACGAGGGCCTGGAGGACGCCGAGGAGGCGTTTGACGTCATGGCGGTGCAGGCCGGTGGTGGGCTCGTCAAGCAGGAGCAGAGCTCCGGCGCCGTCCGCTTTGAGCGACCGGCTGTCAGCTCCGGAAACAGAACTGACCGCTGATTGCTGGCCGCTGAACGCCCCCAGATAACTGACGAGTTTCAGGCGCTGGGATTCGCCGCCGCTGAGGGTGTTGAGGGGCTGGCCGAGGGTGAGATAGCCGAGGCCGACCGCGTCGAGACTCGCGAGGCGCGAGCGGATGGAGGCGTGCGCGGAGAAGAGGGGGAGGGCGTCGGTGACGCTGGTGGCGAGGAGGTCGGCGACGGAGCGGCCGTTCCACTGGATGGCGAGGACCTCGGGCTTGAAGCGCTGGGCTTCACAGACGGGGCAGGGCACAAAGACGTCGGAGAGAAACTGCATCTCGACGCGCTCGTAGCCGAGACCCAGGCAATGATCGCAGCGGCCGTCGCCGCTGTTGAAGGAGAAACTTGACGCGCTGAACCCGGCGGCGCGCGCGGTGGGCGTCTGCGCGTAGAGCTCGCGGATGAGGTCCCAGGCCTCGGTGTAGAGCGCGGGATTGGAGCGCGGGGTGCGCGAAAGCGGTGACTGGTCCACGAGGACGACCGCGCCAAACGCGGCATCGCTCTTGATGGACTCGATGGCGGCGGCGTCCTCGGCGAGCTGCAGGCGCTGGGCCAGCAGGCCCTGGTAGATGACGTTGTCGAGCAGGGTGGACTTGCCGGAGCCGGAGACGCCGCTGAGGCAGACGAAGCGGTTTAACGGCAGGCGGAAGGAGAGGCCCGAGAGATTGTGCTTCGTGGCGCGCGTAAAATGGATCGACGGGTGCCGGGCGGGAACGGGCCGGCGGGACGACGGGGCGGCGAGGGTTTCGCGGCCGGAGAAATAGGCGCCGGTGATGCTGGCGGGCGAGTCGGTCAGGCCGGCGATGGTGCCTTGGAACACGATGTGGCCGCCGCGTCCGCCGGGCTCGGGGCCGACCTCGATGACGTGGTCGGCGGCGCGGATCATGGCCTCGTCGTGCTCAACCACGACGACGGTGTTCCCGGCGTCGGTGAGGGAACGGATGATGGCGATCAGGCGGTTGATGTCGCGCGGATGCAGGCCGACGCTGGGCTCATCGAGCACGAACAGGGTGTCCACGAGCGAGGTGCCGAGGCAGCTGGTGAGGTTGACGCGCTGGACCTCGCCGCCGGAAAGCGTCTTGGACTGGCGGTCGAGCGTCAGGTAGCCGAGGCCGACCTGCTCGAGATAGCGGAGACGCGTGACGATGGAGTCGTAGGCGAGTTCGGACTGGTGGTCACGGACGGCAGGCCGGGCCTCGGCCAGGGTCACGAGCAGGTCGGACACGGGCTGTTGATAAAGCTCCGGCAGGGTGTGGCCGCGCCATTTCCAGCAGAGCGCCTCGGGCTGGAGCCGCTGGCCGCCGCAGGCGGGGCAGGGGTTGTAGGTGCGGTAGCGCGCGAGGAAGACCCGCACGTGCATCTTGTAGGTGTTCTTCTCGAGCCAGCGGAAAAAGCCCTTGATGCCGTACCAGTATTTCGGCCAGGGCTTGCCGTTTTCCTCCCCGTAGCCGGGCTCGCCATCTACGATGTAGCTTTGCTGCGCCGGGGTCAGCGAAGCGAAGGGGACGTCGGTCGGGATCTTTTTCTTTTTCGCGAATACAAGGAGGTCCTTCTTCGACTCACCGTAGATTTCACTCTCCCAGCACTTGATCGCGCCGTCGTCGATCGAGAGGGACTGGTCGGGGATGGTCAGGCGGTAGTCGATGTCGATGACGCGGCCGAAACCGCGGCATTTCGGGCACGCGCCGAGCGGGGAGTTGAAGGAGAAGAGCGGGGGCGTCGCGGCGCGGAAGGTGCGGCCGGTCGCGGGCGAGTGGAGCCCACGGGAGAAATGGCCGAAGCCGGTGAGGGGGTTGGCGGAGAAAATCCGGACCTGCCCCTGGCCAAAGTGGAACGCGGTCTCGACGGCCTCGATGAAGCGGGGCTTTTGGGCCGGCGCGACGTCGAGCCGGTCCTGCGCGACGAAGAGATGATCGGCGGCCGCAAGGGGCTTGGGTTCGGTGAGCAGGTCATCCACCCGATGGACGGCGAGCGTGCCCGTTGCGTCCGGGACCAGGACACGGACATAGGACTGACCCTTGAGGTTGGTCAGGATCTCAGCCCAGGTCAGGTTGGCGGGCTTGGGCACCTGGAAGCCGATGATGACCGTGCGGCCGGGGTGGGCGCCGTGGACTTTTTCCCAGATGGACTGCGGCGTGTCGTCCACGACCTCCTCGCCGGTGGCGGGATCGAAGCACCGGGCGGCGTGGCTGAACCAGACTTTGAAAAAATCGGTCAGCTCGGTCATCGTGCCGACGGTCGAGCGCGAGGTCTTGACCGTGTTGGTCTGCTCGATGGCGATGGACGGGCGGATGTTCTCGATCGAGTCGACCTTGGGCTTGTCGAGCAGGTCCAGGAACTGGCGCGTGTAAGCGCTGAACGTCTCGACGTAGCGCCGCTGGCCCTCGGCGTGGAGCGTGTCGAAGACGAGGGAGGACTTGCCTGCGCCGCTCAGCCCGGTGACGACGACGTATTGCCCGAGCGGCAGGTCGAGGTCGAAGCCCTTGAGGTTGTTCTGGCGGACGCCGCGGAGGCGGATGGATTCAAGGGAGGCGGCTTTGGACACTGGAGGTGAAACGGATGCGTGGGCGCGGCGGAAACACAACTGGGTCGCGAGGATTTCTCAACGGGCGGCCAGCCGGGGCGGATTCAAGCCACTTGCCGGCGGATCACGCCCACCACGACGCCCTGGGACTCGAGGTGCGACGGGAAGATGTCGGCGTAGCGCGGATTCGCGGCGCGGAGCAGGACCCGGCCCTTCTCCCTCAGGAAAGTCTTCAGGGTCGTGGTGGTCTCATCCACGAGGGCGGCAATGATGTCGCCCGGCTTTGGCTCCCGGCGGACGAGGGCGATCAGGTCGCCGTCGAGGATGTGGGCGCCGGTCATGGAGTCACCCGTGACGCGCAGAAACCAGAAATAGTCCTTCCGGGCGGAGCGCACGCCGAAGAGTGCGGGGTCGATGGTGATCGTCTCCTCAGGCGTCTGCTCCTGCATGGCGGGAAAGCCGGCGGGGATCGAACCGAAGACGGGGGCGGAGAAGAGATGGCCCTGGACCTGCACGGCCTTGAAGCCCCACTTGCCGTCGGCGAGCTTGTCCAACTGGCTCTTGCGAGCGAGTGACTGGAGATGCTTGAGGGCGGTGGGCTGGCTGCACTCAAACGTGCGGGCAATTTCCCGCGTTGAGGGCGCGACCCCGTGGTGGCGCTGATATTCGTTTACGAAATCCAGGACGGCCTCTTGTCGTTCGGTGAGCATAGGGTATCGGATGATAGCCTATCAGCTGATAGCGGCGGGCGGCCGGTTCAAGCCCAAATCGGCGGCCGCGTTCCCGGCTATTGGGCGAGCGTCAGTTTGGCGCCGGCGGCGGAGATGGCGCGGGTGACGGCGGGGCTGGGGCGGGTGTCGGTCACGATGGTGAAGCGCGACGCAAACGGCGTGGTCAGGCTGAGGGCCTTGCGGCCGAACTTGGAGTTATCGAGGGCGAAGATGCTGCGGGTGGCGGCGCCGATCATCTTGCGCTGGGCGGCGACGATGAGGGCGTTGTGGTTCCAGACCCCGTTCTCGGTGATGCCGGCGCCGCCGAGGATGGCGAGGTCGGCGTGGACCTGGTTGAAAAAATCCTCGCACATCGGGCCCAGCACGACGCCGAGCCGGCTGTAGATGCTGCCACCGGTGACAATGGTCTCCACGCTGCCGACCTCGCTGAAGAGGCTGGCGACGGGGAGGGAGTTGGTGATGACCTGCAGGCGTTTCTCGGCGAGGAGCCGGGCGACGGCGTAGGTGGTGCTGCCGCCGTCGAGGATCACCGTCATGCCCGGCTGCACCTGGGCGGCGACGAGGCTGGCGATGGCGAATTTTTCGTCGGGGTGGCGCTGGTTGCGGGCGATGAAGTCGTATTCCTGCGCCACGACATCGGTCTCGATCAGCGAGGCGCCACCGTGGTGGCGGCGCACGACGCCGCGCTCCTCCAGCTGGTCGAGGGCGCGCCGCACGGTGGAGAGCGAGCCGCCAAACTTCGCCGCGAGGGTGTGCAGGTCGGCGTATTGGTGGGCGCGGATGAACCGCTCGATGGAATCAGTGCGCTGCTTGCTGGTCATGGCCGGGGGGAGTTCTGCACAAGCCGGGTGAAAAGGTCGAGATACGCGCGCGGCTGGGCGACGGGATCAAACCGGGCACTCGCCGAGGCCCGGGCCTGGGCCCCGCGGCTGTGGCGGAAGGCCGCGTCGGCTAGGAGGGGTTGCAGCCGGGCGAGGAACCCGGCGCGGTCGCCCTGCGGCAACACCCAGCCGGTCTGGTCGGGGAGGAAGCACTCGCCGATGCCCTGGGCTTCGTACACGACGGCGGGCAGGCCATGAGCCTGGGCCTCGATGAGAAAGTTCGAGAGCGACTCACTGCGGGAGGCATGGACGGCGATATCGGCGGCGCGGTAGAGCGCGGAGGGATCGGGTTGAAAGCCGAGCAGTTTGACCCGCGCGCCGAGTCCGCGGTCGGTCACGAGGCGCTGGCAATCGGCAAGGGCGGGCCCGGTGCCGGCGAGCCACAGTTGCCAGTCGGTGCCGGCGGGAAGGGTTGCAACCAGTTCGATGAGCTCCCGTTGATTCTTTTCCGGTCGAAACATGGCGACGCAGATCAGAACCGCCGTGCCGGGTTCCGCGCCGTAATGGGCCCGGAGGGCGGTGTTGCGGGTGCGGGAGGAATCGGGCGGAAAGACGAGCGAGTTGTAGATGACCGAGATCTTGGCGCCGGGCAGGGCATGCTGGGCGACGAGGTTGGATTTCGCTTCCTGGCTGTTGGCGATGATGTGCCGGACGGTGCGCAGGGAGCGCCGAAAAAGGCCGGGCAGCGGTTTGCCGGTGCGCATTGTGGCCAGCACCACCGCGGCGGGGAATTTTTTCTGGAGGCTGCCGGCGTAGCAGTTCGCCATCCGGCCCATGCAGAGGACGACGTCGGGCGCGATCGCCGCTGTAGCGCGGATCAGGCCGGGGGCAAACCAGTCGAGTCTCGTGTCAAAGGATTGCAGCACCCGGCGGGTGACGGCCGGGCTCACGGTGGCGGCTAGGGCTCCGCCCGGGCGGAACGTGAGCAAAGTGGGGTCATGTCCGGCGGCGGCGAAGGCGCCGGACAGCAGGATGGACTGACGCTCGGTGCCGCCGCTGCGCAGGAAGTCCTGAACGACTAGGATTTTCATTGCTCGGCGCGTCCGCGGGGCGAAAATCGGGAGGTCACCATTCGCATATGAAACAATTGCTCGTCCGCTGGTTAGTGCTGGCCCTGGGAGTGCTCCTCGCCACGAAGCTCGTGAGCGGGATTTCGTGCTCGGACGGCACCACGCTGATCGTGGTCGTGCTGCTGCTGAGTTTCTTCAATGCGATCCTCAAGCCGGTGCTGCTGCTGTTTACGCTGCCGTTCATTTTGCTCACCATGGGGCTGGGGGTCATCCTGATCAATGCCTTGTTGTTCTTTTGGGTGGGAAACCTGGTCGCGGGTTTTCATGTGGCGAGTTTCTGGTCCGCCATCGGCGGCGCGGTGGTGGTCAGCCTCACGAATCTCGTGATCAGCGTGATCACGCGCGGGCCGCCCAAGCCGCCGAAGGCGCCGCCGCGGGGCGATGTGATCGACATTTGAACCCGCCGGGTCGCGCCCGTGGGTGGATGCGGGCGGGCCGGTCGAGTTTCCATTTGACGGGTTTTGGCAGCGTGGCGACGTTGGGAGATGGCTGAATCCATTGAATATGACCTGGTCGTCGTTGGCGGTGGTCCTGCGGGTTACGCGGGCGCGATTCGCGCCGGGCAACTCGGCAAAAAAGTGGCGTGCGTCGAGATGGAGCGCGCCGGCGGCACCTGCCTCAACTGGGGTTGCATCCCGACCAAGGCGCTCCTGAAGAGCGCGGAGCTTTACCAGAAAATCAAGAAGTCCGAGGCGTTTGGGATCACGGTCAAGGACGTGTCCTTTGACTTCGCGAAGGTCATGGAGCGTTCGCGCGGAGTCGCCGGCCAGATGGCCAAGGGCGTCGAGTTTTTGTTCAAGAAGAACAAAGTCGATTACTTCGTGGGCAAGGCGCAGATCACCGTGCCGGGCATGGTCGAAATCACCGAGGGCGAGCTCAAGGGGAAGTTCCTGCGCACGAAAAACATCCTCCTCGCGACCGGCTGTAAGATGCGCCGCATTCCCGATCTCGCCGTGGACGGCGAACGCGTGATGACCTCGCGCGAGGCGCTGGCCGGCAAGGTGCTGCCCAAGTCCATCGTCATCGTCGGCGCCGGCGCGATCGGCGTGGAGTTCGCGTATTTCTACAACGCCTTCGGCACGAAGGTGACGCTGGTGGAGATGCTGCCGCAGATCCTGCCGGTGGAGGATGAGGAAGTCGCCAAGCTGCTGCACCGCTCGTTCGAGAAGCACGGCATCACCGTGCATGTGGCCACGAAGTGTGAAAATTTTCGCGTCGGGAAAGGCTCCGTGAAGCTCACCCTCGTGAAGGACGGCAAGAGCGAGGAGATCGAGGCGGAGACGGTGTTGTCCGCCATCGGCGTGGTGCCGAACCTCGCCGGCGTGCTTTCGCCGAAGGTGAAGCTCGAGCTCGACCGCAACTACGTGAAGGTCGGCGACGATTACCAGACCAGCGTGAAGGGCATCTACGGTGCCGGGGACATCATCGGGCCGCCGTGGCTCGCGCACGTCGCAACCTACGAGGCCGTGAATGCGGTCCAGGGCATGTTCGGCCACAGCCAGCCGCACCGCGTAAAAAATTTTCCGGGCTGCACGTATTGCGCGCCCCAGGTGGCGAGCACGGGTCTGACCGAGAAGGCCGCGAAGGAAAAGGGCCTGAACTACAAGGTCGGCAAGTTCCCGTTCACCGCGTCCGGCAAGGCCGTGGCGTCGGCGGAGTCAGAGGGCTTTGTGAAGGTCCTGAGCGACGCCAAGACTGGCGAGATCCTCGGCGCGCACATCATTGGCGCCGACGCGACCGAGCTGATCGCGGAGTACGGCCTCGTGATCCAGATGGAGGGCACGGTTGAGGACATCCACCACACGATCCACGCGCATCCGACGCTCAGCGAAGCCGTGATGGAGTCGGCGGCGGCGACGATGGGTGAGGCGATCCATATCTGTGG
>CAIMAQ010000097.1 GCA_903839035.1 uncultured Opitutia bacterium | reverse complement strand
GATCGAAGGCGGCTGCCTGGTGATGAATGACGAGCGCGAGGCGAAGCTGGCGGAACAGTACCGCCTGCAGGGCGTGGTGCGCACCGGCCAAGACGGCATGGAAGTCGAGCTGGTCGGTGGAAAATTCAACCTGACCGACGTGGCGGCCCGGGTGGGGCTCGGCCAGCTGCCGCACCTTGATGCGTTCAACGCCAAGCGGGCCGAGCTGGTGAAAATTTATTTTGAGCTGCTGAACACGCCGGCCAACCGCGCGCTCGGGCTCGGGCTGCCCGTGGCGGACTTCACGACGACCAACTGGCACATGTTCCAGGTCGTGCTGCCCGAGGAGAAACTGACGATCAAGCGGGCCGAGGTGATGACGCAGCTGCAGGCCGCCGGCATCGGCTGCCAGGTGCATTACCCGGTGATCCATCTCTTTGCGCTGTACCGCCGGCTGGGCTGGAAGGACGGCGACTATCCGCTCGCGGAATACGCCGGCCGGAACATCCTGACGATCCCGCTCTTCCCCGCCATGACCCGCGCCGATGTCGTCCGCGTGGTCGAGACCCTGACGGGCATCCTCCGGGCCCACCAAAAATCATGAGCATCGCGCCGAATCTCCCGCTCTCGGTTGTCATCCCGGTTTACAACGAGGAGCTGAACCTGCCGACGCTCTTCACCCGGCTCTACCCGGTGCTCGACGGACTCGGCCGCAAGTACGAGATCATCTTTACCAACGACGGCTCGCACGACCGTTCGATCGAGCTGCTGAAGGCGCAGTATGCCGCGCGGCCGGATGTGACCCGCGTGATCGATTTCAACGCCAACTACGGCCAGCACATGGCGATCATGGCGGCGTTTGAGCGGGTGCGCGGCGACGTGATCATCACGCTCGACGCCGACCTGCAGAACCCGCCCGAGGAAATTCCCAAGCTGCTCGAGAAGATTGCCGCCGGCCATGACTACGTGGGCGGCTACCGGCTGAACCGACAGGACTCGTTCTTCCGCACGTACGCGTCGAAGCTCATCAATTTCGTCCGCGAAAAGACGACCAGCATCGAGATGACGGACCAGGGCTGCATGCTCCGCGCGTATTCGCGGCAGGTGATTGACGCCATTGTGCGGAGCGGGGCGATCAACACCTTCATTCCCGCGCTGGCGTACAGCTTCGCGAGTAATCCGGCCGAGGTCGGCGTGAAGCACGAGGAGCGTCACGCGGGCGTCTCGAACTACTCGTTCTACGCGCTGATCCGCCTGAACTTCGATCTGATCACCGGCTTCTCCCTCGCGCCACTGCAGTATTTCACGATGTTCGCCGGCCTGACCTCGCTGGGCAGCTTCGCGCTCGTGATCCTGCTGCTGGTCCGCCGCTTTGTCTACAACCTGGACCGGGAGACCTTTGGCGTGTTCACGCTGCTGGCGATCGTGATCTTCCTGCTGAGCGTGGCGATGGTCGGCATTGGCATCATTGGCGAATACGTCGGCCGCACCTACCAGGTCGTTCGCGCGCGCCAGCGGTATTTTGTGAAGGAGATTTTGGAGACGAAGGAGTGAGTTTTAACCGCGAATGGACGCGAATGAACGCGAATCCGGACCGGACAAAACATCTGCTCTGAATTCACGCAAATTCGCGTCCATTCGCGGTTAAATCCTCCACGTTTTTCATGTCCAAACCACGCATTCTTTTCTTCGGCTACAGCGAAGTCGGTTTTGAATGCCTGTCGCTGCTGCTCGAGCGCGGGGACAACGTCGTCGGGCTGATCACCCACGAAGACAACCCGCACGAAAAAATCTGGTTCAAGACGCCCGCGGTCGCCGCCAAGGAGAGAGGCGTGCCGGTCTTTACCCCGGAGAGCGTCAACAATCCCGAGTGGCGCGAACGGATCGCCGCGCTGAAGCCCGATCTAATTCTCTCGGTGTACTACCGGAACATGATCGGGACCAAGATCCTGGAGCTGCCGCCGTTGGGCGCCTGGAACATGCACGGCTCGCTGCTGCCCGGGTATCGCGGCCGGGCCCCGATCAACTGGGCAGTGCTGCACGGCGAACCGCGGATCGGCATGTCGCTGCACCGGATGGTCAAGTCGGCCGACGCCGGCGCGATCGTGGACCAGGCCGGTGTGGACCTCGGTCCGCGGGACACGGCCGAGCAGGCTTTCCGCAAGGTGCTGCCCTGTGCGCGCCTCGTGCTGGCGCGGCAGATTGATGCGCTGCTCGCCGGCACGGCGAAGGAGAGGCCGCAGGACGAGTCGATGGCCACGTATTTTGGCGGACGCAAACCTGAGGACGGACGGATCCACTGGAGCCAGACGACGAAGCAGATTTTCAACCTCATCCGCGCGGTGACAGACCCGTATCCCGGGGCGTTCACCGACGTGGGTCCGGCTCGGCTGATGGTGTGGTGGGCGGAGCCCGATTCACCAGCGACGCGTGGTAAACGCGGTGCACCGGGTGAGGTGCTGTCGGTTTCCCCGCTGGTGGTTGCGACCAAGGATGGCGCGTTGGAATTAACCAAGACTGAGTCGCGGCCGGCTCCTGCGGCGGGGCTGCGGGTGGGGCAGGTGATTTGATTTTTAACCGCGAATGGACGCGAATGAACACGAATCCGGACCGGCCAAGGCATCTGTTCTGAATTCGCGTAAATTCGCGTCCATTCGCGGTTAATTCATTATGCTTGGTGGCTTTTTATCTTTCGTGTCTTTTCGCGTCTTTCGTGGTTAATCCTCTTCCTTAACTTTTCCACTCATGCCCCTCAAAGTCCTCATCCTCGGCGTCAACGGTTTCATCGGCAGCTCGCTCACGCGCGCGATTCTCAAGCAGAAGGACTGGGAGGTGTACGGCATGGACATCGGCAGCCACAAACTGGAGGACAGCCTGGGCAACCCGCGCTTCAAGTTCATGGAGGGTGATGTCACCATCAACCGCGAGTGGATCGAGTACCAGGTCAAGAAGTGCGACGCCATCATCCCACTCGTCGCGATCGCGAACCCGATCCAGTACGTCAAGGACCCGCTGCGCGTCTTCGAGCTCGATTTCGAGGCCAACCTCGCCGTCGTCCGCCAGTGCGCGAAGTACAAGAAGCGCATCATCTTCCCGTCCACGTCCGAGGTCTACGGCATGTGCCCCGACAAGGAACTCGACGAGGCCACGAGCTCGCTCGTGTACGGCCCGATCGAGCGCCAGCGTTGGATCTACGCCTGCTCGAAGCAGCTGCTCGACCGCGTGATCTATGCGTACGGCGTGCGCGACAACGTGGATTACACGCTCTTCCGGCCGTTCAACTGGATCGGGCCGAAGCTGGACGACGTGTTTGAGCCGAAGGAGGGCAGCTCGCGCCTTTTCACGCAGTTCATTTCCAACGTCATCTTCAAGAAGCCGCTGCAACTCGTGGACGGCGGCAAACAGAGCCGCTCGTTCACGTTCATCGACGACGGCATCGACGCGCTGCTCCGCATCATCGAGAACAAGAATGGCTGCGCCTCGCGGCAGATTTTCAATATCGGTAACCCCAAGAACGACGTGAGCGTCGGCGAGCTCGCCAAGCTGATCATCACGGCGTTCAAGGATTATCCCGACTACGCCGAGCACGTGAAGAAGGCGAAGGTCGTGGTTGTGCCGTCGGGCAAGTACTTCGGCAAATATTACCAGGACATCCAGAAGCGGGTGCCTTCCATCAGCCACGCGAAGAAGCAGCTCGGCTGGACGCCGAAGGTGAACCTCAAGACGGCGATCAAGCTGACGCTGGACTACCACCTCGCGCACAAGGATTACCAGCTCGAGTGAGGGGTCTCACGCTGAGCCGCCGAGGCGCCAAGTTCGGAGTACAGGCTGGTACGAAACTAACATGCATTCTTTGCGCCTCCGCGACTCTGCGTGAGAATTAGCTGACGTCTAACCATGGCCATTCGCTTAGCGCTCAAAGTTGACGTCGACACCGACCGCGGGACGCGGGAGGGCGTGCCGAATCTCGTGGAGGACTGCCAGAAGGCCGGCGCGACGGCCTCTTTCCTCTTTTCACTTGGGCCGGACCAGACCGGCCGCGCGATCACCCGGGTGCTGCGGCCCGGATTTTTCCAGAAAGTCAGCCGGACCAGCGTCGTCTCGATCTACGGCGTGCGCACGCTGTTGAATGGCACTCTCTTGCCAGCGCCACACATCGGGCGGCGCAACGCCGCGGTCATGCGCAACGTGCGCGAGGCCGGCTTCGAAGTCGGCATTCACGCCTACAACCATTACCGCTGGCAGGATTACGTGCAGACGATGCCGCTGGAGGAAGTGCGGGCGGAGTTCATTGCGGCGCGGGCGGAATTCCTGCGTATCTTTGGCACGGAGGCACGCACGGCCGGCGCGGCGGGCTGGCAGAGCAACGGCAAGAGCCGGCAGGTGTACGACGAGGCGGGCCTGCTGTATGCGAGCGACACGCGGGGCGGGGCGCCGTTTTTTCCACGCGTGGACGGGCAGGTGTTCCAGACGCTGGAAATTCCCAGCACGCTGCCGACCTTTGACGAGCTGATGGGCCGGCCGGAATACCCGGATGAGAGCATCGTGCCGCACTTCATGTCCTTGCTGCGCGCCGACCAGCCCAATGTCTTCACCCTCCACGCGGAGATCGAGGGCATGGGCCGGCGGTCGCTGTTTCAGGACCTGCTGGCGGCCTGCCAGAACGCCGGCGTGGAGTTCATCCGGATGGATGACCTGGCGGGCGAGCTGCTGGCGAACCGGGCGGCGATCCCGGTGCGAGACCAAGTGCTGGGGACCGTGGACGGCCGATCCGGGCTCGTGGCGACGCAGGGGCCGCCACAGGCGGCCCGGGTGATAGGCGATAGGTGATGGGACATGGGCGAGCTGCGGCAGGCCACTGCTATGATTGGGTATTACCCATCACCCATAACCAATGACCCATAACCCGGCGGGCTTCGCCCGCCTCATTTCTTCTCGATCCGGGAGAACAGCCACACGCCGATCCCGATGATGAGCAGATTGGGCACCCAAATAAGGAGGTCGGGCCGGTACTCCGGGTGCCGGTCGAGGGCCTTCACGGCCACGGTGAGCAGGTAATAGCCGAGGGTCAGCAGCAGGGCTACGCCGAAGTTGGCGGAGGTCTCACGGCGGGACACCTTGATCCCGAGCGGCACGCCGATGAGCGCGAGGGAAAAGACCGCGAGCGCGGTGTTGAATTTGTCCTGGTACACCAGCTCGAGCTTCATCGCCTCACGGGCATAGTCCTTCGCCTGGCCCGGGGGGGCAACGCGGGCGGCGAGGCGCACCCGCTCGGTCCGCAGTTGGCTGAAGGTCATCCAGTCCGGCTTCACCCGCACGCTGCCCGGCTTGAAGAAGCGGTTGAGTGACAGCCGCACCGGCTCGGATTTCTCGAACGACACAATGGGGGACGTATCGGCGAAGCTCTCCGGATTCTTGTCGTTCCGGGTCTCCACCTGCGCGTGGGCCAGCGTCAGGATGAGGGTGTTCTCCGCGTCATCGTACTCCAGGTGCCCCGCCGCGGCGCGCACCAGGCGGGTCACGCGCTTCTGGTCGTCGAGCTCCCAGAGCCAGAAGTCCTTCAGTTCGGCCCCGGCTTTCTCGTTCACGTAGACGACGTAGCCCGGAAAGGTGCGGATGAAGGTTTTTTCCTCGATGAAACTGAGCGAGTTGGCGCGCACGGCGTCGGCGAGCTCGCGGTGGTACTCGACCCGGGCGCGCGGCATGGACTCGAAGTTGAAATACAGGCCCACGCCGGCGCCGATCACAGCGAGAAAGAGGACGGGCACGGTCAGGCGTGGCAGGCTCAGACCGGCCGCGCGCATGGCGGTGATCTCATGGTCGGCGGAGAGCCGGCCGAGGGTCAGCAGCACGCCGGTCAGCAGCCCCATCGGCAGCGCATACGTGATGGCGAGGGGCACGAGCAGGAGCATGAGTCGGCCGAACGCCGCCGTGGAGAGCTGCCCGGCCAGCACGTAGGCAAGCAGGTCGCGCGCGATGTTCGGCACGAGCACAATGAACGCAAACAGGCCCACGGCCGCCAGGCAGGTGAAAAGCACGCTCCGAAAAATGTAGCGGTCGAGTAGGGTCACGGTCGGGTGTGGTGTTCCTCGCAGACGAATGAGCTCCTGACAACCTGCAAGCTGGCGGGTTCGGCAAATTATAGTGGGCGTCGGTGTCCCCCCCGCCGCTATCGCCGATGGGGATATCGGCGACCACCACGGAGGGTGGGTTGCGCGCGAGGGGGCAACCTACAAAAATCCGAGCGACAGCTGGGGCGCGACGGGCGTGAGGCAGGACGGGTCGTCGAACCGGACGTTGCCAACGCGCGAGCCGACCGTGATGGCGGACAACGAGCGGGCCGGCGGCGGACGGAGCAGCGGGGCGAGCTGGGCCGGTTCCGTGACCGCCGGGTCGAGCCACAGCGCGTAATCCGCCGGCGTCAGCATCACCGGCATGCGGTCATGGATAGGCCGCATAAGTTCGTTGGGTTCAGTGGTGATGAACGTGCAGGTCTCGAGGGTCGTGCCATCGGCGGCGGACCAGCTGGCCCACAGCCCGGCGAAACCGAAGGGCGATTCATCGCGCCGGCGGAAAAGCCAGGGCTGCTTGTTGCGGCCGACTTTTTCCCACTCATAGAAGCCGCTGGCGGGAATCACGCAGCGCCGCTTCCGCAGCGCATCGCGGAAGGAGGGCTTTTCGGCCACAGTCTCGGCCCGGGCATTGGCGAGTCTCGCCCCCTCGTCGGCTTTGGACCACGATGGCACGAGGCCCCAGCGCAGGCGGACGGCCTCGCGCCCGGCTTTTTCGGGCTGGGCGCGCACAACGGGAATCATCGAGCTGACCGCAATGTTGTAGCGCGAGAGAAACTCCTCCGCCACGGCGGCATCGAGCGCCTCGAGGGTCGCGCGGTAATCGCGTTCCAACAGCAGGTAGCGGGTGCACATGAGACGGCCTCTGCTAAACGCCCAGGTTAGAACAAGGTCAACTGCCGGCCGCCGGGCGGGCGAAAGTGCACGGTGGAGAGCGGGAAGCGCTCCTGGTTCAGGCCGGCGCGCCGGGCGCAGGCCGCAAAGAGTTCGCGCAGCTGGTTGGCAAAGATGCCCTCGCCCTTCAGGCGGGCGCCCCAGTCGCTGACGTTCAACTGGCCGCCGCGGATCTCGCGGACGCGGTCCACGACACGGGCTTTTTTCGTCGGGGCGTGCGCCTCGAGCCACGAGAGGAAAATCTCCTTCACCGCATGCGGCAGCCGCATGACGAGATAGCCGGCGCTTTTCACCCCGCGGCGGCGGCCTCGAGGATGGCGGGCATTTCGTGGTCGGTGAGGCCGGGGATGACAAGACCGGCGCGTCGCGGCCTAGGATGGGCGGAAGGGAAAGGGCGGGCGCTCGTCCCCGCCGCAAAGGCTGTGCGCGGTAAGCAATCTGGATTTCATTAATTCGGACTTTTTGCGGCTAACATTCCGGCGGAGTTGCTTCTGGGGGGTGATTCGCTTCGCTGGCGGCATGTCCCTCGCCAAAACCACGCGTCCCGTTGCGATCGCCCGCATCGACGGCTTGGCGGCGGCCGAGGCGCGCGACGATTCCGTCGCCGCGGAGGAACCGCTGGAAATCCGGGTGGGTGGCCACAGCGTGGCGGTGGTGATGCGCACACCGGGCCATGACCGCGAGCTGGTGGCGGGCTTTTTGGTCACCGAGGGCCTGGTGAAGCGGCGGGAGGATGTTCTCGACCTGATTTACTGCCGGAACGATGGCGGCAAGCCGGAGGAGAACATTCTCGACGTGGTGCTGGCGCCGGGGGCGGTGGTGGATGTCGCCCGGCTGACGCGCCACGTCTTCACGTCCTCGAGCTGCGGGATCTGCAGCAAGGCGAGCATTGACGCCGTGCGGATGCAGTTCCCGGCGATTTTCGCACCGCTGGCGCCGCGGCGGGCGGTGTTGGCGGCCCTGCCGGACCAGCTGCGGGCGGCACAGGCGGCGTTTGCGGCGACAGGCGGGTTGCACGCGAGCGCCTTGTTTGACGCCGAAGGACGGCTGCAGGTGGTGCGCGAGGACGTCGGCCGGCACAACGCCCTCGACAAGGTGGTGGGCCACTCGTTTTTCGCCGAAAAGCTCCCGCTGGCCGGCACGATCCTGCTCGTGAGCGGGCGGGTGTCGTTTGAGATCATGCAAAAGGCGCTGGCGGCGGGGATTCCGTGCGTGGCGGCCATCTCGGCGCCGACGAGTGCGGCGGTGGAGTTTGCGCAGGCGAGCGGGCAGATGCTGGTGGGCTTCTTGCGCGGGACGCGGATGAATGTTTACGCCGGCACCTTGGCCGATTGAGGATGTCGGACTGGGCCCGATGAAATCACTTTTGCTCCTGCTCTCCCTGACCCTGGCCCTGGCCGCGCCCCTGCGGGCGGCGGACCCGGAATCGCTGGCCGACCGCACCCTGAAGCAGCTCGTGGAGCGGCAGAAGGACCTGCTGGCCGAGGAAGCGAGGAAGAGCCCGGGTTTTGACCAAGATAATTTCCAGACGCAGATGCAGCTGGTCTGTCAGGGTTATGAGGTGCTCCTGCGCGACAACCCCAGCTATGCCCCGGGCTACGCCGCCTACGGCTACTTGCTGGGCAAGATCGGCCAGCACAAGGCGTCGATCGCGATCCTGCTGCGGGCCAACAAGCTCGATCCCGACATGGCGCTGGTGAAAAACCAGATCGGCAATTTCCTCGCGGAGGATGGCCACCCGCGCGAGGCGCTGCCGTATTACCTCGCCGCGATCAAACTGGAGCCGAAGGAGCCGCTTTATCACTACCAATTGGGCACGCTGCTCTACGTGGCGCACGATGACTTCATCAAGTCGGGTGAGTGGACCGTGGACGGGCTGAGCCACGCCATGCAGGAGGCCTTCCGGCAGGCGGCGCAGCTGGCGCCGGACCGCATCGAGTTTACCTACCGCTATGCCGAGTCTTTCTATGATCTGGAAAACCCGGACTGGGATGCGGCGCTGAAGGCGTGGAATGCGCTGGAGGCCAAGGCCCCGACGGAGCTCGAGCGCCAGACCATGCGGTTGCACGTGATCAACGTCCTGCTCAAACAGGGCAAGGCCGAGCACGCGCACGTGCTGCTCGACACCGTGACGGAGCCCACGCTGCAAGCGCAGAAGCAGAAGCTCGTTGCCCAACTCCCGCCGCCCGGAGAGAAGTAAACCGCCTTTATCCGCCGCATGCCCCTGCTCGACCAACTGGAACGCCGCCTCGGCCGCTTCGCCATCCCCAACCTGGCACTGTACCTGGTGATCGGGCAGGTCTTTGTGCTGCTGTCGGCGATGCTCGGGCTCCTGGACCTCAGCTATTTCGTGCTCATCCCGGAGCTCGCCCGGCAGGGCGAATGGTGGCGGGTGATCTCCTTTATTTTCCTGCCCCCGCCGCCGGGAATGTTTGGGTACATCTTCACGGCGTTTGCCTGGTACATCTTCTACCTGATGAGCGGCGCGCTGGAGGGCTTCTGGGGCGAGTTCCGCTTCAACCTGTTTCTCTTCACCGGCTTTGCGCTGACGGTCGCGGCGGCGTTTGTCACGCCGCTGGCGCCCACGACCAACCTGTTCATCGCGACGTCGGTGTTCCTGGCCTTTGCGTGGCTCAACCCCGACTTCGAGCTGGCGATCTTTTTCATCCTGCCGGTGAAGATCAAGTGGCTGGCGCTCTTCACCTGGCTCGTGAACGGCTATTACCTCATCACGGGCGGCTGGCCGCTGCGGCTGCAGATCCTCGCCTCCGTGGGCAACTTCCTGCTCTTTTTCGCCCGCGACATCCTCTCGACCATGCGGCACCGCCAGCGCGCCATGACGCAGCAGGCGCAGCGCCTCGCCCCGGCCGACGACGAGCCCGAGGCACGCCACACTTGTTACACCTGTGGGAAGACCAACCTGACGCACCCGCAGATGGATTTCCGCTACTGCTCGAAATGCGCCGGCGACCAGTGCTACTGCGCCGACCATATTTTCGCGCACGAACACGTGCTGGTCGAAAATGACGCGGCCAAAAAATAACCCGCTGGCCGGTACGGTCCGGTGCGTGACGCTGGGCGACTGGCTGAGGTTCGCGGAGAAGCTCTACGCCCGGGAGAACCTCGCGCTCGGGCAGGTCGCGGAGACGGCGCACGACGAGGCGCTGTATCTCCTGCTGCACGCGCTCGGCCGGCCCCTCGACAGTTCGCCCCGGGTGCTGGCGAAAAAACTCACCGCGGCCGAGCGGGCGGCGGTGGAGGCGATCCTGTTTCGCCGGGCCGTGGACCGCGTGCCGGCGGCCTACCTCACCCACGAGGCTTGGCTGGGCGGGCAGCGCTTCTACGTGGACGAGCGGGTGATCATCCCCCGCAGCTATTTTGTGGAGATCATCCCGGGGCAGCTCGACAGCTGGCTGCCGGACCCGGCCAAAGTCCGACGGGTCGTGGATGTGTGCACCGGCTCCGGCTGCCTGGCCGTCCTCCTGGCGCAGCATTTCCCGGCGGCGAAGGTGGACGCGTTGGATCTGTCCGCCGCCGCCCTGGCCGTGGCGGCGATCAATGTGAAGGAGCACCGGCTGGCGCGGCGCGTGACACTGCACCGCAGTGACGTGTTCGACGCGGTGCCCGCGGTGAAGTACGACGTGATCCTCAGCAACCCGCCCTACGAGCCGAGCGCCCACGTCGACGCGCAAAGCCCGGAATTCAAGGCCGAGCCCCGCGTGGCGCACGATGGCGGCAGGGATGGGCTCGTGATCATCCGCAAGCTGCTGCGCCAGGCCCGGACGCGGCTCACGCCGTCGGGTATTGTGCTGATCGAGGTCGGCGGATTAGGCGCGGCCATGGACCGCGAATTTGCGGCGCTGGAGCCGCACTGGCTGGCGACGGAGGACGGGGCGGACTGCGTCTGCGTCATCCACGCCGCCCGGCTGCGTATGTGGCGTGGCTGAAGACCCTTGGCTCGTGAAGGTGCAGGCTGGGTGTACCCGGGATTACGCCGAAAAACGGAGAGGGCGCAGTCTGACTGCGCCCCTGATGCCGATCCACACGGTCACGCCAACGTCGTTTTCACTTATTAGGTGAAAACGACATGGGACTAACGGCGGGGAATTATGCCTTGGGTTCGGATTTCGAGCTGCAGGAGCTCAGGCCGAAGGGCAGGTACGCCGGGCAGAAACGGAAGATGGCGGTGAGCAGGGGCACGATGCCGATGAGGCCCCACCAGGATTTGTAGTAATAACCGGCGCCAAGGATCACGAGGCCACCGATGATGCGAACAATGCGGTCAAGACCGCCAACGTTGGGTTTCATTTTTATGGGGTAGTGGGGTTGCAGGAGCCAAACGAAGGGAGGGCGGAGGCCGCCCTCCCGGACCCAAGCAGTAAGGCCTGGGTCCGAAACTGCAATCCGCTCATGGGTTGGGACCATCCGCCACGGTCACCCGGATGACACCCCGCCACTCATGCGCCTTGTAGCCCATGGATTGGTCGTCGGGATACATCGCCTGCAGCTTGTTCCGCAGGCGGGGCGACTGGTCGGCGGGGTCGCCATGACAGGCGAGGCAGCTCGTCGAGACCGCAATCGGCTTGTAAACGCGCCACTCCGGCTGGCTGTCGGGGCTGTCGATGCGCTGCACGACCACCCCGGGGGCATCGCTGCCGTTTTTCAACGCCTGGTCGATGTAGTCCAAGGCGGCCTTGTCCGAGGCGTCGGGGAGATTCTCGTGGGAACGGATTCGCAGGCTGGTAAACTTGACGGCAAGGATCCGCGGCATCCCGCTGATTATCGTGCCGGGGGTCGTGGGGAGCGCCTTCAGATGGCAGAAGTCCAGGGCGTCCGTCGGATCCCCGCCGCGCAGGGCCGACCGCACTTCGTTCACCATCGAAAACGCGAGGCGGTCGATGGCGGTTTCACCGATGCGCTGGACTTCCTGCTGTTGCGGCGTGGAGGGAGTGACGATCACCACCTTCTCGGTTTCCTGCCCCCGGGCACAGAGGGCGAGGGCGGCGCCCAGCATTAGAATGCCGGCGGTATGCAACACGGGGCGGGAGACGATTGATTTCATGATAATCAGGGTAGGGTTGAGCCCAATTCTACTCCTCCCCGTCCCAAAGCCTGTGCATCAATTGGCAATTGTTGGTGGCATTTTGCGTTCAAGTCACCGGCCATCGCGCCGAGTGGGTGGTCAGTGAATCCAGCGCGCGGTGATCGCAGCAAGGCTGGCGCCGCCGATGGCAATCCACAGCAACAGCGCGAAGACCAGTGGCCGGATGCCGATGGTGCGGAGAACAGCCCGGCTCAGGCCGGAGCCGATGAGAAAAAGGGTGAGAGTCAGCAGGGCCCGCGCAATCGCGCCGACGGGCCCGGCCAGGGGTTGCAGGCCGGGCGCAAAGGTGAAGGCGGCAGACAGGGCGACAAACCCGGCGATAAACCAAGGCACCGGCAGCCCGCGGTGAGGTGCGGTGGAGCCGGCCGGTCGGCGGAACCAGGCGCCGAGGGCGAGTGCGACGGGCACAATCCACAAGGCACGGGCAAGTTTGACCGTGGTCGCGACGGCCAGAGCGTCGCGGCCATGCGTCAGCGCAGCCCCGGTGACGGAACTCGTGTCATGGATGGCCAGTGCGCACCAGAGCCCAAACTGGTGCGCATCGAGTCCCAGCCAGCCGCCGATCAGGGGAAATACGAGCAAGGCAACGCCGTTGAGCAGGAATACCACGGCCAGCGAAGCGGAGGTCTCCTCCGGTTTGGCCTCGATGGCGGGGGCTGCGGCGGCGATGGCACTGCCGCCGCAAATGCCGGTGCCGGCGCAGATGAGGGCGGCGACCTTTGCCCCCACGCCCAGTCGGTGAGCAAGCCAGGCCCCGAGGGCGAAGGTCGCGACCAAGCCTACCAGCGTGTAGCCCAGACCCTGTCCGCCGACCCGGGCAACCACGGTGAGATTTACGCCGGCCCCCAGGCCCACGACGGCCGCCTGCAGCAGCCATTTTGCGGCCCGACTGGCGGCGCCGGCGCAGGGATTGCCCAGGGTGAGGGCAAGGACCGTGCCCCCCAGCAAGGCGGCCCAAGGCGGAGTCCAGGGCAGCAATGAGAGCGCGGCGCCGACCGACATGAGCCCACCGGCAATGCGGTGGGGCGGACGCGAGGTTTCCGTGCCGCAGAGGGTGCGAAATTCAAAGCTCATGCGCCGACGACGGTGTGGGTGCGATGATGCAGCGGGGGGGGTGCAGACGCCCGGGGGCTGAGGCCGGCACCCACCGGTAGACTCACTTCCCGTCTTTGGGGCAGGTGCTGAGCCCGAATGGCAGATAGGCCGGGCAGAAGCGGACGAGGCCGGTCAAAAGCGGCAAGAGGCCGACGAGGCCCCACCAGTTTTTGAAATAATAGCCGGCGCCGAGCAGGGCGAGGCCGGCGATGATGCGAAGGGTGCGGTCGACAGATCCAACGTTGGTTTTCATGGGGATGGCTTGCTGGGGGTTTATTTCCGGGAAAGTTTTTTCGGGCGTGGCGCCGTCGTTTTGGCAACGGGCCAGCCGGCGTCGAGCCAGTCGCTCAGGCCGCCGGTATTGGCCGCCCGGACGCCTTCGGCGACGAGGATACTCGTGGCTATCCCGGAACGGCCGCCGGAAGCGCAATAAAGCAGGACTTCACGGCCGACCGCCTCCGTGAGAAAGTTTTTCCACTGAGTGCGGGCCCCGGTGAGGTCGCTCAACGGAAGCAGCCGGGCAGACTGGGCGACCCCCGTGGCCCACTCGGCGGGTTCACGCACATCGACGAGGAGGGCCTTGCCGCTGCGGACGCGGGCGGCGCACCCGGATGGATCCAACCGCGGAGCGGAAGTGAACATGGCTTTCATCATTTTGAGAGGATTCATGAAGAGATATCGCACTTGGCGCTGACCGCGGGGACGGGCTTCGCGGCACGGCGTTGGTTCGCCATGTAATAGAGCACCGGCACGGCGAGGCGGCTGATGAAAAGCGAGGCGATCTCGCCGAACATCAGGCTGATGGCGAGGCCCTGAAAAATCGGATCGGCGAGGATGACGCTTGCGCTGACGACGACGGCCAGCGCGGTCAGCAGCATCGGACGGAAGCGCACCGCGCCGGCCTCGACGACGGCGTCCCGCAGCGCCAGGCCGTGGGCGCGGCGCAGCTCGATGAAATCCACGAGGATGATCGAGTTGCGCACCACGATCCCCGCGCCCGCCATGAACCCGATCATCGAGGTGGCGGTGAAAAACGCCCCGAGCGCCCAGTGGGCCGGGAGGATGCCAATAAGGGAAAACGGGATCGCGGCCATCACCACCAGCGGGGTCACATAGCTGCGGAACCAGCCGACCATCAGCATGGCGATGAGCACGAGCACGGCGGCGAACGCCAAACCGAGGTCGCGGAAGACCTCCAGCGTGACGTGCCATTCGCCATCCCATTTCAGCGCGGGCTGCGTGTCGTCGAAGGGCAGGTTGAGGTGGTAAACCGGCAGCTTCGCCTCCGCGCCGCCGAACTGGCGGGCATCAATCTTGCCGACTTCGCGGTTGATGGTGAAGAGCGCGTAGGCGGGGCTTTCCACGGCGCCGGCGACATCGGCGATGAGGTAGGTCACGGGTTTCAGGTTTTTGCGGTAAAGATTGCGCTCGCCGAGGGTGGGAACGACGCGGACCAGCTCTGAGAGCGGCACGAGCGATCCGGAAGGATCGAGATCGGCGCGGACCTGCAGGGCCAGCAAGGCCTCGGGTTGCGCGCGGGCGGTGGCAGGCAGGTCGACGACGATTGGGACGTCCTCGCGCTCGGTCGGGACGTGGAGGAGATCCACGGCGCTGCCCTGGGTGGCGAGGGCGAGTGTTTCGGCGATCGCCCCGGTGCTCACGCCGTGGAACGCGGCCTTTTCCTTGTCGACGACGTAGCGCACGGACGGCTGGCGTTCCTCGACGTACCAGTCGACGTCCACGACGCCCGGGGTGCGCTCGAAGATGCCGCGGATCGCCTGGGCCAAGGCCAGGCGCTGCGTTTCATCCGGGCCGTAGATTTCCGCGACGAGGGACTGCAGCACGGGCGGGCCGGGCGGCACCTCGGCAACCGCAATGGCGGCGCCATAGCGGGCGGCGATGGGGGCGATCCGGAGGCGCACGCGCTTGGCGATGGCGTGGCTCTGGGCGGAGCGCGCGGACTTTTCCACCAAGTTGACCTGGATGTCCGCGACGTTCGGGCCGCGGCGGGTGAAGTAATGGCGGACGAGGCCGTTGAAATTAAAGGGCGACGCTGTGCCGGCGTAGATCTGGTAATCCCGGACTTCCGGCTCCTTTTGGAGCGCCGCACCCATTTCCTGGGCGATGCGCGCGGTTTGCTCCAGCGTGGTGCCCTCGGGGGTGTTCAGGATGACCTGAAACTCCGACTTGTTGTCGAAGGGCAGCATCTTGATCGTGACGGCGCCGGTCAGCACAAAGCCGGCGGAAAGCAGCAGCAGGCCGGCAATGCCCGCGAGAAACAGCCACCGCCAGCGCGCGTGGTCCAGCAGCGGCCCCATCACGCGATGATAGAGGCGCGTGAGCAGGTCATTGGGCGCGTGGGGATCGTGGCCGGCGGTTGCGGCCATCGCGGCGAAGCGCCGGCGCAGCACGCGGATCGCGGCCCACGGCGTGATGGTGAAGGCAATGCCGATGGAGAACAGCATGGCGGCAGTCGAGCCGATCGGGATCGGCCGCATGTAGGGTCCCATCAGTCCGCCGACGAAGGCCATGGGCAGGATCGCGGCGATGACGGCCCAGGTGGCGAGGATGGTCGGGTTGCCGACCTCATCCACGGCCTCAAGGGCAACTTGGCCGAGGGATTTTTTCCGCGCCCCGGGCAGCCGCAGGTGGCGGACAATGTTCTCCACCACGACAATCGCATCGTCGACGAGGATGCCGATCGAGAAGATCAGCGCGAAGAGCGTGATGCGGTTCAGCGTGTAGCCGTGGAGGAAGAAAATGAACAGGGTCAGCCCGAGGGTGGAGGGGATCGCGAGCAGGACGACCAGCGACTCGCGCCAGCCGAGGAACAGCAGGATCAGCAGCGCCACGCCGAAGACGGCGATGCCCATGTGCCAGAGCAGCTCGTTGCTTTTCTCGGCGGCGGTGTGGCCGTAGTCGCGCGTGACGGTCACCGTCACGTCGGCCGGGAGGAGCGTGCCGCGTACGGTCTCGACCTTGGCGAGGACGGCGTTGACGACGTCGATGGCGTTGGCGCCGGGGCGCTTGGCGAGGCTGAGCGTGACTGCGGCCTCCAGCCCGGCGGAGGCGCTGCCGTGCAAGACATAACTGGCGGGCTCCTCGGCCCCGTCGGTGAGGGTGGCCACCTCGCGCAGGTAGATGGGGCGTTCCTGGAAAACGCCCACCACGACGGTGCCGACGTCAGTGGCGTCGCGCAGGAAGGCACCAGTCTCGAGCAGGATCTCGGTGTTGGCGAACGGCCGCGAGCCGGCATGCAGCTGGCGGTTGGCCGACTGCAGCTGGGTCACGACCTGGCTGGCGGTGAGGTTGCGGGCGGCGAGGGCGGCGACGTCCAGCTGCACGCGCACGGCGCGGCGGACCCCGCCAATGAGCGTGGTTTCGGCGACCTGCGGGATGGACTTCACGACGTCGTCGAGCTGGGCGGCGAGCCGGCGCAGGGTGAGATGGTCCTGCGTGGAGCTGTGGAGGGTCAGGGCGAGGATGGGCACGTCGTCGATCGTGCGCGGCTTCACCAGCGGCGGGGCGACGCCCTGCGGGATGCGGTCGTAGTTGCCCTGCAGCTTCTGGTTCAGGCGGACGAGGGCGGCCTCGATATCGGTGCCGACCTGGTAGCGCACGATGACGATCGAGCCGCCGGGGCTGGAGGTGGAGTAGAGGTATTCCACGCCCGGGATTTCCCAGAGCAGCTTCTCCATCGGGCGGGTGACGCGGTTCTCGACCTCGGCGGCGGTGGCGCCGGGCATGGCGACCATGACGTCGATCATCGGGACCTTGATCTGCGGTTCCTCCTCGCGCGGGAGGGCGAGCACGGCGAACAGGCCGAGGAGGATCGAGGCGATGATCGCGATCGGCGTGAGCTTGGAATCGATGAAAAATGCGGCGAGACGGCCGGCGAAGCCGAAGCGCGGCTCCGGCCCGGGAACGGGCGGATTCACGGCTGGATCTCCACGGGCGAGCCGTCGCGCAACAGGGGGGACGGGGCCACGACGACGGATTCACCGGCATCCAGACCGGACGAAACCTGCACCCACTCGCCCTCGCGCGCGCTGGTTTTCACGAGACGAAGATGAGCCCGACCGGCGGTGACGACAAAAACGCGCTCCATCTGTCCGAAGACCTGGACGGCGGTGGCGGGGACCGTCAGGGCGGTGCGGTTGCCCGCGGGCCAGAGCACTCGCACGAACGCACCCGAGCGGGCGGCGGAGGCGGCGGGCAGGTCAATCTTGGCGAGCCGGGTGCGGGAGAGGGGATCGGCGGCCGGTGAAAGCTCGGCGAGTTTGCCGGGCAGGGACTCGTCGCCGGCCAGCACCGTGAGTGCGGTCCCGGCGGCCGGCAGTGGGAGAGACTCGGGCACCTGGACCTCGGCGCGCAACCGGTCCACGCCCTCGACTTCAAAGAGGGCGCTGCCGGGCGTGGCGAGATCGCCGGGTTTCACAAACTCCCGGGTCAGCACACCGGCAAAGGGGGCGGTGATGCGGGTGTAGCCGAGCATGGCCTCCGCCTCTTGCAGCGCTGCGCGGGCCTCGCGCAGGCGATCGTCAGCGGCGCGGACGGCGTCGGTGGTGGCGGCGCCCTTGGCCTCCAGGGCCTGCTCGCGCTCAGATTCACGCCGCGCCTGGTCGAGGGCGGCCTGGGCCTGGGCGACGCGGGCATCGAGCTCGCCGGCCTGGATCGTGACGAGGATTTCGCCCGCCGCCACGCTGCGGCCCACGGCAAGATTGGCCGTGGCAATGGTCCCCGTGACCTTGGCGGCAATCGTGGCGTGCTCGAACGGCCGGATCGTGCCGGCGACGGGCTGAGTCTGTGGCGCGACAGTCAGGGCGACAGTCGTGACGCGCACCGACACCGCGGGCAGGGAGGCGGCCGGGGCCGTGCCGGCGGGCCGGCTGCAACCGTTGGCCAACACGAGCGCCACGGTGAGTAGCGGGTAAAGACGTTTCAAGGGGAAGGGCACGAGGGGAAAGTCGGGTGAGCGCCTGAAGCGGAAGTCAGGATGGGTTCAGCGCTTGCCGCCCCAGTGGATGACGCCGTCGGCGTCGAGCCAGCCGAGCTTGGACAGGATTATGGAGGGCGGGCAGAAGCCGGTGAAGGCCGACTGAAGGAGGTTGAGGCCGGCGAAGGTGGTGAGCAGCAGCCACCACGGGCTGACGAAGTGGGCGAGGGCCAGACTGAGCAGGATAATGGAACCGGCCATGGCGCGGATGAAGGAGTCGATTTTCATAGGGGGGAGGGTTTCAGCTTGCGTTATATGTATGTATGCTCATATAAACAGACATCGTCAAGCCACGAATGGTCTCCCCGAAAAAAACTCCCCGCGTTCTGTCCGCCGACGCCATGGCCCTGATTGCCCGGCGGTTTTCGGTGCTGGCCGAGCCGATGCGGCTGCGGCTGCTCCACGCGCTGTTTGCCGGCGAGAAGAGCGTGAACGAGTTGGTGGCGCTGACCGGCGGGACGCAGACGAACGTGTCGCGTCACCTGCAGACGCTGACGCAGGCGCACATGCTGACGCGGCGCAAGGAAGGCCTGCAGGTGTTCTACGCCATTTCCGACCCGTCGATTTTCCAGCTCTGTGAGCTGGTGTGCGGGAGCCTGGAGAAGCAGTTCAGCCGGCAGTCGGATGTGTTTGCGAGATAGGGCGCGCGAAGCGCGCCGGAGATGGGAGATAACAGAGGGGAAAATTCCCGGAATGCGATCCAGACTTGGACCGACCCCAGCTGCCATCTCCGATTTGAACCCACCCGGGGTTCAAATCTCATACCCGAGGCCCATCGGCTCCCACTCGGTGGCGACGACGCCCTTGCGGCCAAACTCGTCGAACCATTCATGCACGCGGCGGCCGATGGCGCCGGTTTCGACCCGATGGGTAAATTCGTTGGTGGCTGAACTGTAGGTGTAGTCCTGCGCCCAGGTGCGGTGGTTCGCGGTGAGCGCGGTGATGGCCTCGACCAGGCGCTCGGCTTCTTCGTTCGTCGTGGTGGGGTGGAAGGAAAGGCGCACCCAGCCGGGCTTTTCGGTTTTGTCGCCGCGGTTGATCTGGTCGGTGATGGACTTCGAGTGCTCGGGTGTGACCTGCAGCAGGATGTGGCCGTAGGTTCCGGCGCAGGAGCAGCCGCCGCGCGTCTGGATGCCGTAGCGGTCGTTCAGCAGGCGCACGGCGAGGTTGTAGTGCAGGTCGTCAATGTAGAACGAAATGATCCCGAGCCGGTCGCGGTGCTGGCCGGCGAGGAGGTGCAGGCCGGGGATCGCGGCGAGGCGGTCCCAGACGAGATCGATCAGCTCGTGTTCGCGCTGCAGGATTTGGTCGACGCCCATGGACTCCTTCAGTCGCACGCAGAGCGCGGTGCGGATAGCCTGGGTGAACCCCGGGGTGCCGCCGTCCTCGCGCGCCTCGATGTCGTCGAAGTACTTGTGCTCGCCCCACGGGTTGGTCCAGTCGACGGTGCCGCCCCCGGGGTTGTCGGGAATGCGGTTGGTGTAGAGTTGCTTGTTGAAGACCAGCACGCCGGTGGTGCCGGGGCCGCCGAGAAACTTGTGCGGCGAGAAGTAGATGGCATCGAGCGACTGGTCGGGCCGGCCCGCCGGGTGCATGTCGATGGTGATGTAAGGGGCGCTGGCGGCAAAATCCACGAAACAGTGCCCGCCGGCGCGGTGCAGCTGGGCGGCGATGGCGTGGTAGGGAGTGATGATGCCGGTGACATTGGAGCAGCTGGTGACGGCGGCGATTTTCACCGGGCGGTCGCGATACTGGACCAGCAGCTCCGCGAGGTGCGCGAGGTCCACGAGGCCGTCGGCAGTGGCCTGGATCACGCGCACGTCGGCGACACTCTCGATCCACGAAGTCTGGTTGGAGTGGTGCTCCATGTGCGTGACGAAAATGATCGGCCGCTCGGCCTCGGGCGGTTTCACCTGCGCGGTGTATTTCTCGTGCACGCGCAGGCCGAGGATGCGCTGGAACTTGTTGACCACACTGGTCATGCCGGAGCCGTAGCAGATGATGGCGTCGTCGGTGGACGCATGGACGTGGTCCTTGATGATGTGCAGCGCTTCATGGTAGGCGCGGGTCATGGTGGTGCCGGTGACGGAGGTCTCGGTGTGGGTGTTGCCGACGAATGGCGCGATTTCCTCGCTAAGCATCTTTTCGATTGGGCCGAACATGCGGCCGCTGGCGGTCCAGTCGGCGTAGAGGATGCGCTGGCGGCCGTAGGGCGACTCGAAGTCCTGGTTGATGCCGATGATATTGGCGCGGAACGGAGCGAAGTAGGCCTCGAGGCTCATGGGATGAGGTTGAGAATGGGGTGCGGCCGGCAAATTTCAACCCGCGCCGGGCTCAATGTCGTTTTCACTTATTAAGTGAAAACGACCGGAGAGGGCGGAGAGGGCCTTCTGGCAAGGGTAAGCCAAGGTGGGTGGGCACGTCCCTGTGCCGACATGGGCTGGCACAATGTAGACTGACGGGCAGGGCAAAGCGCGGAAAACGCCTTCCCATGCCGGGCACAGGGACGTGCCCGCCCACTTATCGCGCCAGGTCGTAGAGCGCGTAGCCGGCGAAGAGATTGGGCAGCGCGGGGCAGGGGGTGCGCCAGTCGCCGAGCAGGTGGGCGCGGCGGGTGATGGTGATGCCCTTGGCGGCGCAGAAATGCTCGAAATCGGCGATTGTGACGGGGTTCGACGGGCTGCTCTCGAACCACTCGGTGGTGTAGACGTCGTTACGGACCTTGCGGCCGCGCAGGAGGGCGTCGACGCGGTTTTTCCAAAAGCCGTGGTTCACGAATCCGACCGTCAGCGCGCGGCCGACGCGCAGTGCCTCCAGGATGACGCCCGTCGGGTCGTCCAGTTCCTGCACAGTGCGCGAGCAGATGACGCGGTCGAAGTGCCGGTCGGGAAACTGCCGCATGAAACCGGTCATGTCGCCCTGGTAGGCGGACAGGCCGCGGCCCACGCAGGCGGTGATGCGCTTGAAATCGAGGTCCACGCCCACGGCGGCGGCCTCCTTGGTCTGCACGAGGTAGTGCAGCAGCGCGCCCCGGCCGCAGCCGAGGTCGAGGACCCGCGAGGCGGGGTCCACCCATTCCCCGATCACCTCCATGTCCACCGTGCGTTTTTCGACGAGCTTGGTCATGGTGTTCAGATGGAGAAATCCACGGCGGCGGACTCGTGGCGCTCGAGGAAGGCGCGGACCAGGGCGTAGAGTTCCTCGGACTCGAGCAGGAAGGAATCGTGGCCGAGGTCGGTGGAGAGCTCGGCGTAGCTGGCGGACTTGCCGGCGCGGAGGAGAGCGAGGGCGATCTGGCGGTTCTGCTCGGGCGGGAAGAGCCAGTCGCTGGTGAAGCCCACGACGAGGCACTCAGCCTGCACAGGTGCGAAGGCGGCCTCGAGCGAACCGTAGGCATGCGCGAGGTCGAACTGGTCGAGCGCGCGGGTGATGTAGAGGTAGGAGTTGGCGTCGAAGCGGTTGATGAACGCCTGGCCCTGGTGGCGCAGGTAGCTTTCGACCTCGAACTGCACGTCGAAGTTGTACGCCTCGCCGTTGGCGGGGTTCTTTTTGCGGCGGCCGAATTTGCGGTCCATGGACGCGTCCGAGACGTACGTGATGTGCGCCATCATGCGTGCGATCGCGAGGCCGACACGCGGGCCGCCACCCTTGGGATAGTCGCCGTGGTTCCAGTCGGGGTCCTGCATGATCGCCTGGCGGCCGACCTCGTTGAAGGCGATGGCCTGCGCGCTCTCGCGCGACGTGGTGGCCATGGCGAGCACGCGGCGGGTGAAGGCGGGAAACTCGATCGCGAACAACAGGGCGGTCATGCCGCCCATCGAGCCGCCGATGACAGCGTGGACGGAGGCGACGCCGAGGTAGTCGAGCAGGAGTTTTTGCGAGCGCACCATGTCGAGGATGGTGACGAACGGGAAACTGATGCCATACGGCTGGCCGGTGGCGGGGTTGACGGAGGACGGGCCGCTGGAGCCGACGCAGCCGCCGAGGACGTTGGCGCAGACGACGAAGAAGCGGTTGGTGTCCACGGCCTTGCCGGGGCCGATGAGGTTGTTCCACCAGCCGGGCTTGCGGTCGTCAGCCGCATGCGCGCCGGCGCAATGGTGGTCGCCGCTGAGCGCGTGGCAGATGAGGACGGCGTTGTCGCGGGTGGCGTTGAGCGAGCCGTAGGTCTCGTAGCGCAGGGTGAAGCCGGGAAGCGTCTGGCCGCTCTTGAACGTGAAGGGCTGCGCGCAAACGAAGTCTCGCGGCACGACGAGGCCCACCTCGCTGGACGCGAGAGAACTGTGGGGCGACTCGTTTTCCTCGGGGTCGGTCATACGAGAGGGAGAAGGATTGCGGATGGCGGGCCGGAGACAAGCGCGCCGGCTGTCATTATGACAGGTGGTTTTGGGGTAGGGCGGGTCTTTGACCCGCCGCTCGGGATCGGAAATGGCGGGTCGGAGACCCGCCCTACTGCGCGGCGGCGCTGACGGCCTCGTCCATTTCCTCGTTGGAGAAAACCGCCTGCACGTCGTCGTTCTCCTCGAGGGTGTCGTGGAGCTTGAGGAGGGTTTTGGCGACGGCGGGGTCGGTCACCGGCACGGTCGTGGTGGGGATGTAGGCAATTTCGGCGCTGTCGGGCTTGAGGCCCTTTTGCTCGAGGGCGTGGGAGACCTTGTCGAAGGCGTGGATGTTGCAGCGCACCTCGAAGCCGTGGTCGCTGGTGAGCACGTCGTCGGCGCCGGCCTCGAGCGCGATTTCCATCAGGGCCTCCTCGGTGGTCTTGTCCGAAGTGAGCAGGAACTGGCCGGCGTGGAGGAACTGGAACGCGACCGCGCCGGAGCTGGCGAGCGAGCCGCCGTGGCGGGTGAAGGCGGCGCGCACGTCCTGGGCGGTGCGGGTTTTGTTGTCGGTCATGACCTTGACGACAAACGCGACGCCGCCGGGGCCGTAGCCCTCGTAGGTGATTTCCTCGTAAACGACCCCGGGCAGTTCGCCGGTGCCCTTCTTGACGGCGCGGTCAACGTTATCGACCGGCATGTTGGCGTCGCGGGCCTTCAGCAGCAGGGTGCGCAGCCGGGCGTTGCCATCGGGGTCGCCGCCGCCGGTCTTGGCGGCGAGGGTGATGTCGCGCGAGAGGCGGGAGAAAATCTTGCTGCGGCGGCCGTCGGTGACGGCCTTCCCGCGTTTGACTTTGGACCACTTGTTATGGCCGGCCATCTGGAGGTGTAAGGTTTAAGGGGTAAGGCTTAAGACGGATGCAGCGACGGCCAGAGGCGCGGGCGGCTTACGCTCAAAAACTTAAGCCTGCTTCACGGCTTGGGCTTCTTCGGCGTGACGTTCTTCATCGGCTTGCCGGCGAGGGCGGCGGCGTCCTCCATGGCCATGCCGGCGGGGGAGGCGACATCGCCCTCATCCTTCATGCGGTTGATGACGAGCTGCTGGCCGATGGTGAAGAGGCCGTTGACGGTGGAGTAGAGGGCGAGGGAGCAGGAGAAGCTGTAGCAGAGCAGCGTCATGATCCAGGGCATGAACTTGATCATCTTGGCCTGGGCGTTGTCCACCGAGGGCTGCGGCGTGAGGCGCATCGAGATGATGGTCGTGGCACCCATGAGGATCGGCATGATGTTGATCGGGACGCCGAAGACGTGGCCGACGGTGTCGGCGACCGAGAGGTCGGGCGCCCAGAGAAACGGCTGGAAGCGCAGTTCCGCGGCGCTGCGCAGCATCTGGAAGAAGCCGAAGAAGAACGGCAGCGTGATCAGGATGGGGATGCAGCCGCCGAGCGGGTTCACCTTGTGCTTCTTGAACAGCTCCATCGTCGCGGACTGCAGCTTCTGGGGGTTGTCCTTGAATTTCTCGCGGACGGCCTGCATCTCGGGCTGGATTTTCTGCATGCGTTTCGCCGAGCGCGAGGCGGCGAGCGTGAAGGGCAGGAAGATGACCTTGAGCAGCAGCGTGGTGAGGATGATGGCGACGCCCCAGTTCGGCACGCCGCTGTGGACCCACGTCATCAGGGTGAGCAGGAGCTGGCTGAACCACTTGAAGAAGCCGAACTGCATGACCTTGTCCTGGTCGGCCTTGAAGATGGCGGACTTGGAGAGGCGGCGGTATTCCTTCGGGCCGACGTAGAAGCTGAGGCCGAGGGTGGACTCGCCGTGGGCGGGCAGCGGCTTGAGGTCGAACTGCGCGGCGCCGGAAACGCCGAAGGCGTTATGCTGCGTGTCGGGGGCGGCGGGAAGGAGTTTGACGCGGCTGGTGAGGAGACCGACGCCGGGCTGGTCGGGTGTGAGGATGCCGACGAAGAACTGGTTGTCCACGGAGGCCCAGGTGATCGCACTGCTGGTGAGCAGGGAGGGCTTCATCTCGCTCGCCCCGAGGCCGAGGATGCCGCTGCCGCCGTCGAGCTTGGTGCGCGGGATGAAGGTCTGGCTGCTGCCGTCGGAGTAGCCGGTGGTGACCAGCTGGCCGTAGACGCTGTCGCTGATCGGCGCGGTGGTGCCGAGGCTGAGGGCGAAGCGCGCGAGCGAGGCGGGCTTTTCGGTGAGATTGCGGAACGTGGTTTCGTGGCGCAGCTGGTAGGGGTCGTGGGTGTCGTCGGGCGTGGCGACGAGCGAGTAGTGCCGTGTGACCTCGATCTCGCCGGCGAACACGGCGCGGTAGACGACCTCGGTGGCGCTGGCCGAGACGAGTTCGAAGCCGGTGTTGCGGTCGAGGCCGGGAAAATCGACGAAACCGAGCATCGGGTCGGTGTGCACGGCGTTGAACACGTAGGGCAGCGGGTGGCCGAGCTCGGCAGGGAACTTCCGCAGGGCGATGTCACGGATGGCGCCGCCGAAATTGGTGAAGTGGACCGTGATGTACTCGTTCTCGAGGGTCGTGACCGCGGCGGCCGGGGCGTCCGGCACGACGGCGCTGAGCGCGGGGATGGCCGTGGTGGGGGCGGGAGCGCCGGGGACGGTGGCGGAGCCGGTGGCCGCGTTGACGGTTTTCACCACCGCGGTGCTGACCGGTGGCGGCGTGGCGGGCGGCGGCGGGGCGAATTTCTGGCCCAGGTAAAGGCTGGCGAACGCGGCGATGATGCAGATGGCGCCGATGGTGGTGTTCTTCTTATCCATGAAAAGGAGGAGGGATGTTGGGCGTCAGCCTTCGGCCGGAGTGGCCTTGGCGACGTTGAGGCAGGAAAATTTGGCGCGTGGCGCGGGCACGGGATCGAAGCCGCCCGGGTGGAGCGGCGTGCATTTCACGAGGCGGCGCGCCGCGAGGTAGACGCCGCGGAACGCGCCGTGGTTGCGGATGGCGCCGGCGGCGTAGTGCGAGCACGTCGGGGAGAAACGGCAGCCGCAGGCCGGGCCGAAGACGACGGGCAGGACGGGCGAGAGCGTGCGCTGGTAGAGCCAGATCAGCCCGAGCAGGCCGGCGACGGGCAGGTGGATCACGCGGGAGAAAAAGGACGGGCGGTCGGACATGGGCGGACGCTCAGACAGGTGCCGGGGGAACCAGTTTGCGGCAAGCGTCGGTGAACTTTTGTTCCAAGGCCGGATAGGTGAGCCGGTTGACCGCGGCGCGCGCGACCAGGAGCAGGTCGGAGCCGGCGGGCACGAGGGCTTGGTGGGAGCGGAAGACGGCACGGAGCCGACGCTTGGCGCGGTTGCGCTGGACGGCGCCGCCAACCTGGGCGATGGACGCGACCACGCCGACGCGCGGAAGGGGGGTCGGGGCGGGCCCGGGCTCGGGCCGGAAAAACCAGACAGTGAAGGCGCCGCAGTCGAGGCGGCGGCCCTGTTCGCGCACGGTGCGAAATTCACCCGGGCGCCGCAGATGCTGCTCAGGGCGGAAACGCATGGGAATGCGGCTCGCGACGGCGAGCAGGGTCAGACCACCGTCAGACGCTTGCGGCGTTTGAGCCGGCGGGAACGGATGACCTTGCGGCCACCACGGGTGGCCATGCGGGCGCGATAACCAATCTTGCGGGCGCGCTTCTTGCGGTGTGGGCGGAATGTGGGTTGCATGACTTATTGAAGAAAAAGAGGGTTAGAGGTGCCTGACGCCCTAGGGAGTGTCAAGGGCCGGGTTTTAAGGGTAATCGGCCCTCTGTAATGACCTAAGGACCAAGTGGCTTTGCGATTATTGCCGACGACAGCGGCGGCGTTACTCCTCCGGCGGCGGGGCCGGCTCCTTTTTCGGGCGGAGGCGGCGCTTCCGGGAGGCGTCGATTTCCTCGATCTCGGGCTCGGGGATGCGGGTGAAGGCGATGCGCATTGGGGCGTACGCGGTGGCGCCGTGCGCGCCGCCGAAATACACGGAGTTTTTGCCAAAGGTCTGGTTAAGGGTGTCCACGGCGCCGAGCAGGCGCGACCGGCTGTTTTCCTTGGCGGACTCGAACAGGTCGGCGGTGTGGAGGTCGGAGGCGAGCAGTTGGTGGAGGATGATGCCGACGGACATCGGGGCCTTGGTTGCGTGGGCCTGCGGCCGGCGGGACCAGAGCTCGTTCAGGACGTGGATGAAATGGAGGGTATCCTGGGTCTCATTGAACCGCAGGTCGGAGCTCCACTCGGTCCCATCGCGGTAACTCACCGACAGGCGGAGGCCGCCGGCAAAGAACCCCTCGTGCCGCAGCCGCATGGCGGCCTTTTGGAGGAGGCGGTGCAGGACGGCGAGGGCGGCGGGGGCGTTACGCTTGTCTGGCGACAGCACAGCGCTGTGGCCGACGGTGCTGTGCTTGACGGGCTCGCGCTCCTGGACGCCGCCATGGAGCCAGTCGTGGAAGCGGGCGCCCTCGACGCTGCCCCAGATGCTGCGGAGCCGCGCACTGTCGGCGGCGTAAAGCTGGGTGACGTTGGTGATGCCGGCGGCGCGGAGGCGTTGCGCCATGTTTTCGCCGATGCCGGTGAAGTCGCCGAGGTCGATGGGCAGGATTTTTTCCGGGATATCGGCCTCGTCGAGGAGCACGAGGCCGTCGGGCTTCATGATGTCGGAGGCGAGCTTGGCGAGGAACCAATTCGGGCCGATGCCGATGGAGCAGCGCAGGCAGCGGCCGACTTTTTCGTAGATCCTGGCGCGGATTTCCCCGGCGAGGCGGAGGGCGCGCGGGGGCTCGGCGAACACGCCGGACAGCTCGCACTCGAGTTCGTCGATGGACTGGACCTTTTTGACGAAGGCGAGGGACTCGACGACCTCCTTCAGCTGGCGGTGGTACGCGATGTAGAGTTCCGGCCGCGACTCGACGACGATCAGGCCGGGGATCTGGGCGCGGGCCTCGGCGACGCGGCAGTTGCGCTTCAGGCCGTGCTGCTTGGCCTCGAGGCTGATGGCGATGGCGCCGGACGTCTCGGCCAGCACGGGCACGACAATCAAGGGCTTCCCGCGCAGCTCCGGCCGGTCCTGCTGCTCGACCGAGGCAAAGAAGGAATTGAAATCAATGGCCAGGGCGCGGAGCACAGGGGGAGGTTTGGCCCGGAAAATCCGCTGTCAAACGAGGAGCACGTTCCTCAAGGTGCGGCCCATGCGCATTGCGGTTTTTTCCGACACCCACGACCGGTATCCGCCGGGGTTGCCGGAGCGGATGAAAGCGGCGGATGAGATCTGGCATCTGGGGGATGTCTGTGCACCGGAGACGCTGCTGGAATTCCAGGAACTCGGGCGGCCGCTGGTCGTGGTGCAGGGCAACTGCGATGCCGAGGCGGGCTGGCCGCTGGAACTCTCCCTCGAGCGCGGGGGGATGAGGTTTTTCCTGACGCATATCCCCCCGGAGGAGGTGCCGCGGGGCACGGCGGCGGTGCTGCACGGGCACACGCATGTGCCGCGCGACGAGACGATCGGCGGGGTGCGCTGGCTCAACCCGGGCTGCATCACGCGGCCGCGCGGCGACTCGGCGCGGAGCTTTGCCTGGCTGACCGTGCACGACGGGAAGTTGACGAGCTGGGAGTTCGTGCGAGTTTAGGAGTTTGCCACCACGAAAAACACGAAACACACGAACTTTGGATGAGTGAGCAGCAGCAGAATTTGTTTGGCGTGTTTTCCCCGGAGCCGGGCGTGCACAAGGCGCCGCCGGCGGAGGGCGACCACGTGGTGTTTGAGCGTAGCCCGCGGGCGCGGAACTACCGGCTCACGCTGCGGCGCGACGGCACGGCGGTGGCGGTGATCCCGGCGCGCGGGTCGGTGCGTGAGGCGGAGCGGTTCGTCGAGCAGCACCGCGACTGGCTGGACCGCGCGCGGGCCCGGCAGGCGCGGCGGCCGCGCGGCGCGGAGGTCTGGACGCTCGGCACCCATGTGTTGTGGCGGGGGGAGATGTGCGAGGTTCGTTCCGCCCTCCTTCGCCAAGGCTCCGAAGGGCAGGCCGACGGTTTGCCGGTGGGTTTTGTGGAAGATAAACCGGCCCGGCCTCAGGTTTGCCTGGCCGCGGATGTTTTCCGGGTTCCGTCCCTCGACGGCGATTTGCGGCCGACATTGGAGGCGCACTTTCTGCGGCGCGGGAAGGTGGAGCTGCCGGCGCGCACGTGGGAGCTGTCGGCGATCACGGGCGTGGACGTGAAGCAGGTGACGGTGCGCAACCAGCGCTCGCGCTGGGGCTCCTGTTCGGCGGGCGGGACGATCTCGCTCAACTGGCGGCTGGTGCAGACGCCGGAGCTGGTGCGCGACTACATTATTTACCACGAGCTGATGCACCTTCGGGAAATGAACCACTCGGCGCGCTTCTGGGCGCGGGTGGAGGAGGTTTGTCCCGCCTGGCGCGACGCGGAGAAGTGGATCAAGCGCAACGGCAGCCTGCTCGGATTGTGAGGATCCGGATTCTACAGGAAGGCACGGAGGAAACGGAGAGAGGGTTTGCTCCCGGCTTCGAAACCCTCCGTCCTCTCCGTTGCCTCCGGTAAAAATAATCCCTTTCCGCCTTATCCCATGAGCCAGACCCCGAGCATCATCCCGATTCCAGTTTCGTGCCGCCTCACGGGCGGGGCGCCTTTTGCCCTCACGGGCCAGACCGTGGTGGCGACCGGGGGCGATGCGGCGCTGCGCGGCGTGGCGGCGCAGCTGGCCAAACTGCTCGCGGTGACGGTGGCGGAGTCGGCGCCCGCGGGCGGCAGCGTCATTGCGCTTGGCCTTGACCCGGCCCTGATCCCGAAACTCGGCGGGGAAGGTTACACGCTTTCGGTCACAGCCCAGGGCGTGACGATCCACGGCGGCGGCGCGGCGGGGGTGTTTTACGGGATGCAGTCGCTGCGGCAGCTCCTGCCGCCGGACATCGAGCGCTTTGGCTGGCGGGCGGGTGGCGGGGCGACGACCGTCGCGGCGGTGGAGATCGAGGACCGGCCGCGCTTCGGCTGGCGCGGCTCGCTGCTGGATGTGAGCCGGCATTTCTCCCCGGTCGCCGAGGTGAAGAAGTACCTCGACACGCTCGCGCTGCACAAACTGAACGTCTTCCACTGGCACCTCGTCGACGACCAGGGCTGGCGCATCGAAATCAAAAAATACCCGAAGCTCACGAGCGTGGGCGCGTGGCGGGCGGCGACGCCGCGGGTGGACAACGAACCGGTGTCCGACGGCATCCCGCACGGCGGGTTCTACACGCAGGACGAGATCCGTGACGTCGTGGCCTACGCGGCGGAGCGTTTCATCACGGTGGTGCCGGAGATCGAGGTGCCGGGTCACAGCTCGGCGGCGCTCGCGGCGTATCCGCACCTCGGCAACACCGACGCCCCCGGCTATGCGCCGGTGGTGCAGCCGCGCTGGACGATTTTTCCCGAGACGTACGCGCCGAAGCCGGAGACCCTCGAGTTCCTGGACAACGTGTTCACCGAGGTGCTGGCGCTGTTTCCCTCCAAGTTCATCCACGTGGGCGGCGACGAGGCGATGAAGGAGCAGTGGGAAACCTCGCCCACGGCGCGGGCTTTCATGGCGGCGAACGGGCTGAAGAACGGCCACGAGCTGCAAAGCTGGTTTATCCGCCGCACGGAAAATTTCCTGGCGAAACACGGCCGCCGGCTCATCGGCTGGGACGAGATCCAGGAAGGCGGGCTCGCGCCGGGCGCGGCCATGATGGCGTGGCGTGACGTCAAATGGGCGATCGAGGCGGCCCGCCTCGGGCACGACGTGGTGATGGCGCCGACGTCGCACACGTATTTCGATTACACCGAGGGCACCGCCGAGGAGGAAGGTGGCCAGATCGGGGCGCATACCACGCTGGAAAAAGTCTACTCGTTCGACCCCCTCACGGGCGTCGAGCCGGCGTATCACGCCCGCGTGCTCGGGGCGCAGGGCCAGCTCTGGCGCGAGCGCATGCCGAGCCTGAGCGTGGTGGAGCGCCGGGCCTATCCGCGCCTCAGCGCGCTGGCCGAGGTCGTGTGGTCGCCGGTGGAGCGGAAGGATTTCGCGGATTTCCGCACGCGGCTCAACGGGCTGCTCGCGCGGTTCGACCGGCTCGGCGTGAACTACCGCCGGCCGCGCGACAGTGCGGCGCTCGCGCCGAACCCGATGGCGCATCAGGCGTGAGCCGCGCCTGGGCGCGGCTCAGTGTTAGGTGCTAGATTTTAGGTGTTACGCGGGAAGCCCGGCGGGCCTGACAACGGGTGGGTTACGATCGATTCCACCCGTTGGAAGAAATTTCCGGAGCATGTACGGTAACGGCGTGTCCGGCAGCTTCGCCGGGCTTCACCGCAAAAATTCCACCGCCAAAAATTCCGCCCGGGGCGCCAAGAGACCGGGCCGGAAGAAAAAAGCCGGCTGGTGCGCCGGGCGTTGCTCGCGGTCGGCTTCACGGCGCGGCAGTTTTTCACGGAGAATAGCAGCGAGGCGAAGCGGCTGTTCGACAGCCTGCGGGCGCCGCTGACGCACTGCCACGAGTGAGGTGAACTGAAGGGGGAAGCCCGGAAACCAGGAATAACTGTTCGGAGGTTGGCTCTGGCTTGCTTGGCTTCCCGCTAAATCCTTTTCCCGGCTTTTCCGCTCCTCCGTGTTTCCGCGATTAGTTACAGACCCTCAGCGGAAATTAAGCAGCTCGACGTCGAAGACCAAAGTGGCGCGCGGCGGGACCTTGGGGGCGCGGCCGGAGATGCCGTAGCCGAGCCAGTAGGGTATGATGAGCGTGCGTTTCTCGCCCTTTTTCATGGTGAGCAGCGCATCATCCCAGCCTTGGATGACCGCACCGGTGCCGAGGCGGAACGTGTAGGGCGCGCCGCGTTCGTAGGAACTGTCGATCTTGGTGCCGTCGAGCAGGCGGCCGTCATAGTGGACAATGACCTCCTGTCCCTCGCGGGGGGTGGCGTTGCCGGTGCCGGGGTCGCGCACGACGTAGAGCAGGCCCGAGTGCAGGCGGTGGGCGTTGGCGAATTTCTGGCGGATGACGGTCGTGTCGGCCTCGCTCCATTGCGGCGCCTCCTCGGCCATGGCCTCGCGCATGGCGCTGTTGATGGGGCGGCCGGGCTCGCGGCGGGCCATCAGGCCGGAGCGCACAACGAGCGCGAGGGTCAGGAGCACAAGGCCGAGCAGGAGAAGGTAGAGCGCGTTACGCATGACAGGAAACCCTACCGTGGCATGTCCCGGTACCGGTGCAAGCGCGCCGGGTTTACGGCGACGCGGAGGACGTGTGGTCGGCGAAAATCTTCCAGCCGGCGGGAGTGCGGCGGACCAGCAGGGTGAACAGGCCGTGGGGCGTGTCGTGGGCGCGCGTCAGCTGCCAGTGGCCGAAGAGAAGGGCGGCGTCGGGGGAGAGCGCGGTGACCGTGAGCTCGCTGAAGGCGAGGGTGCCCATGGCGGCGCGATCGGGATAGCGCTGCTGGTAGCGCGCGAGGGTGGGCTGCCAGCCGTAGGTGACGTTGCCGCCCGACGCGAAGCGCAGGTCGTCGACCTGCGCGTAAGTCTGCATGAAGGCGTCAATGTCACCGCGGTTCCACGCGTCGACCTGGACTTGCAGGACGAGCTGGATTTGCGCGGTGACGGACGGGGCGGCGGCAGGAGCGGCGAACGACCGGAGGCCGGAGGCCAGGGCGATGACCAGAAGCGCAACGCGAGGCAAAGGGGAGGCAGTCATGCCCCGACAGCGAAACAGCAAACGACCCGAGGGCGAGCCCTCAGAGACCGTAGGTGATGGTGCGGACGCCGCCGACACCGGTCACTGTGATCGGAACGCCCGCCGTATAGACGAGGGGGTAAGATTCCTGGGCGACCGTATCGAGGCTCTTGACGTAATTGGTGAGGCCGACGAGCCGGTTGATCGACACCGTGGATTTGCCGTACTCCATCATGTACTGGTCGGTGGCCGCCGCCAGTTGGCGCGCGTTGCTCATCACGGCTTTATCCTGAGAAGAACTGCGGATTTTCTGGAAACCCGGGATAGCCAGCGCCGCCAACATGCCGATAATGACCACGACGATCATGATTTCGACCAGCGTAAAGCCAGAGTTAGGTCGGGTTTTCATCAGGTTGGCGAAGGGGTGTCTCACGGAATCACGCACAGTTTGTAAGGGAACGCCCGCAATATTTTTTGGGTACGTAACAGTACTAATCCCGACTTAAAACGGCAGGGGATGCAATATAATCCATAACTGCGTGGCCTGGTTGGAGTGAGATGGAAACCGGCGGGTTGGATCCGGTTATTTTTTCAGGATATCCAAGGCCACCGCGGTCAGGGCGGTCACGCCGGTCTTGAGGGTGGGTTCTGGCACCGGGGCAAACTTGTCTGAATGCAGGGATGGAAGTGGGGTGCCGGTCCGGGTGCTTTCCGCGATGGCGGCGGGGGCGGAAGCTCCAAGGCGGATGATACAAAGGGGCACGTGTTCGACCGTCCGGCCAAACTCCGAGAAGTCCTCCGAGACCATGGACGCGTGGAACGTCTCGACGCGGTCCTCGCCGAGCCAGGTGATCATGGCGGCGCGCACCCGCTTGGTCAGGGCGGGGTCGTTGTAGACGGACGTGGCGCCTTCGCCGGCGGTCACAGTCACTTCGGGCATCAGCTCGTCGGGCAGACCGGCGGCGATGGCCTCGCCGCGGCAGATGCGGCGGATGGCGGAGATGAGATAGGCACGAACATCATCGGAGTAGGAGCGCAGGGTGAGCTCGAGCTTCACCTCGGCGGGGATGAGGTTGGGCTTGGTGCCACCGTGGATGGAGCCGACCGTGACGACGGCAGGGTCGGTGGCTTTCAGCTCGCGGCTGACGATGGTCTGGAGAGCGAGGATGATACGGGCGGCGAGGACAACGGGATCCTTGCCCTTGTAGGGCATGGCGCCATGGGCCGCGATGCCGTGAATGAGAATCGTGGCGGTGTCGGCGTTGGCGTGGCTGAAGCCCTCCATCGTGGCGACCGTGCCGGCGGGGATCTCGCTCTCGTCGTGCACGGCGAGGGCGAAATTGGGCGTGGGGAACTGGCGGTAGAGTCCGGCGGCGAGCATGGCGCGGGCGCCGATGACACGTTCCTCGGCGGGCTGGCCCACGAACACGAGCGTGCCGGACCACTGGTCGCGGAGGGAGGCCAGCACGCGGGCGGCGCCGGTGACCACCGTCATGTGCACATCATGGCCGCAGGCGTGCATGACCGGCACGTCGTGGCCGGCTAGGTCGGTGACGCGGACCTTGCTCGCGTAGGGCAGGCCGGTCACCTCGAGGACGGGCAGGGCGTCCATGTCGGTGCGGATGAGCAGCACGGGGCCGGGGCCGTTTTTGAGCACGCCGACGACGCCGTAGCCGCCGAAATGATCGGTGACCTCGTAACCGGAGGCGCGCAGGGAGGCGGCGACCTTGGCGGAGGTCTCCTTCTCCATGAGCGAGAGCTCGGGGTGGAGATGGAGGTCGGTATAGAACGAAAGGAGGGTGGGAAAATCGGCGGCGACTTTTTGGGCGGCGACCTCGCGGATCGGAACGGCGGCGGTGCCGAACAGGGGCGTAACGAGGGCGGCGAGGAGGAGGGTCGGAGAAATTTTCATGGGATCAGGATTTGGGCTCGAATTTGAAGATGAGGCCGTCGACCACGGCGTCGACCTGGTATTTGATTTTCTGGCCGTTGGTCAGCGGCTTGTCGGGCGGGGCCGCCTTGGCGGCCTCGGCGGTGTAGCGATCGCCCAACGCCTTGGCGATGGTGAGGAAGTCCTGCTTGGCATGGTGCAGGGCGCCATCCTTCACCAACTCCTGGACGGTGCCGGCCCGGCCGACGAATTGCGGCAGGGCGTCGGAACCGATCCACAGGCCCCATTGGGCGGTGGCGGCAAAATACACGGCGAGGGTCGAGGATGGGGGCAGTTTGAGTTGCTTGGCCAGGGAGCCGACGAGGTTGCCGGGGCGCTGGTCCGGGGTTTCCGGGGTGAACTTGGCGTAGACCCGCGCGTAGATTTTCACGCCGGTGCCACGCTCGTAGTTCGCGAGCTTGCGTTGGAAGTTGAGGGCGCGGGGCGGGTCAGCGGGCAGGAGCGAATCGGGGTCCTCGAAATGGGGCAGGACCGCTTTCTTCGCGGTGGACGCGAGCCGGTCAAACGATGCCTGGTCGGCATGGAAGGCCGTCGCGGTGGGACCAATCCGGCGGATGTTCACTGCGGTCATCACGTCATTCTGCTGGATCAGCGGCAGCACCTCGAGTCCGCGGACGACGCGGCCGAAGACGCTGTGGAGGTAATTCAGCCGGTTGACCTCGCGCAGCGTGATGAAGAACTGCGAGCCGTTGGTGTCGGGGCCGCTGTTGGCCATGGAGAGCACGCCGGCGGCGTCGTGGTGCAGGCCCGGGATGAATTCATCGGGGAAAGTGTACCCGGGATCGCCCTCGCCGGTGCCGAGGGGGTCGCCGCCCTGCACGACGAAGTTCGGCACCACGCGGTGGAACTTCAGGCCGTTGAAAAATGGCGTGCCGGGCTTCGGACCGAGCGTGCCCTCGGCCAGGCCGACGAAGTTAGTCACGGTTAGCGGGGCCTTGGCGTAGAACAGCTCGGCGGTGATGATGCCGCGCGCAGTGACGATCTCCGCGTAGAGTCCGTTGGGGAGTTTTTGCACCGCCGCGGGCAACGGGGCGGCGGGTTCGCTGGCGAACAGTGCGGAACCGGCGGCCAAGAGGGGGAGCAAGGCGGGCAGGAGTCTCATGGGGCGCGACCGTGGATGAATCGGATGGGCTGGACAACGCGATTGTCAGTCTGGACCTGAGGAAGGACGGACCCGCCCTTCCGGCGCAACCAATCTGTGACGCCGAAAATTCTGGTTTCGCCACCGGGGCGAATCTGGCACGGTGCCGGCCATGACGCGTCGTTCCCCGTTTCCCTGGCTGATGCTCCTGCTTGGTCTCGCGCTGCCGTTGGCGCGCGCCCAAACCCTGGAGGAAAAGACCGCCCCGGCGGCCGCCCACTTTGTCCAGCCCGAGGCCGTGGACTGGAAGGCCCTCCTGCCGGCGCCGCCGGCTCCGGGCTCGATCGCGGCGCTGGGCGATCTGGAGACGGTGCTGCAGGTGCAGGCCGCCCGCACGCCGGCGGATGTCGCGTGGGCGAAGTTGATCGAGCAGGACAAGGTCTTTGCCGATTACGGCGACGTGCTCGGACCCTGGTTGGAGGAAAAGAGCCTGCCGGTCCTCGCGAATTTTCTCTCGCAGGTCACCGCTGACGCCTGGCTGGTGAGCAACCGCATGAAGAACCTCTACCCGCGGCACCGGCCCCCGGCGGTGGAGCCGACGGTGCAGCCCTGCGTGAAAATTCCCAAGTCCAATTCCTATCCCAGCGGCCACTCGCTGCGCGCATTTGTGTGGGCGGCGGTGCTGGGGGATGTTTTCCCGGACCGGCAGGCGGACCTATTCACCCGTGCCCATCGCGTGGCGTGGGGCCGTGTCATCGGCGGCGTGCATTTCCCGAGTGACGTGGCCGGGGGTCGGGTTGCGGCGCAGGCGATCGTGGCTGAGCTGCGCAAGAGTCCCGCGTACCGCGCGGAAGTGGAGAAATGCCGCGCGGAGGTCGCGCCGTTTTTGCTCAAGAAGGCGGCGTGAGCCGCGCTCCGGCCGCTTACGGGATCTTCAGCTTCGTCCCAACCAGCAGGCTCTTCTCGTTTTTCAGCACGTCCTTGTTGGCGGCGAGGATGTCGGGCCAGCGGCTGGCGCTGCCGTAATATTGGACGGCAATCTTGCTGAGGGTTTCACCGGCGGCGACGACGTGCATGCGCGGGGCCGTGATGGGCGCGGCAGGCGCGGTGATCGGGGTCAGGGTGGTGGGCACGCTGACGGGGGTGAGATTGCTGGCGCCGGGCGCCGCCGGATTAACGGCGAGCCGGGTCTTGAGCACGTTGTTTTCGAGGGCGAGCGCACCCAGCTGGTCCTGCGTTTGGCGGAGCTGCTCGCGCAGGCCGGCGGCCTGGGCGGCGAGGGGCAGGGCGTCCTTGGCCACGGCGAGCTGGGCCTCGAGGGCGGATTTCTCCGTCGCATTTTTTTCCGCCGCGACCTTCAGCTGGTCGTTTTCCTCCTGCAGCAGGGTGTAGCTCCGCAGCACGACGGCGAGCTTGGCCTCGGCGCTGTCCTGATCCGGCACCGGCGCGGGAGCCGGGGTGACGGCGGGAGCCGGAGCGGGAGCAGCGGCCGGCGTGGGGGCGGGAGCGGCGGGAGTGTCCTCGGGCGCGACGACCGGGGCCGGGGCTTCGGCGGCAAAAAGGCGGCTGAACGGGGCCGCGGCGAGGAGGACGGTGAGGCAGAGCGCGGGGCGAAGAGGGGAGGAGCGCATGGGGACAGGGATGGGGTGAAACGACCGTTGAGGCAATCTTTCGCGAAGGGTGGAAACGCCGGCGGGAGACTCAGGGAATGACCAGGGTGCGGCCCACAACCAAGCTGCGCTCGTCCTTTAGCACGTCTTTGTTGGCGGCGAGAATCTCGGGCCAGCGGGTGGGGACGCCGTAATACAGGCGGGAAATCCTGGCGAGGGTGTCACCGGGCACGACGAGGTGGGAACGGGGAGCGGCCGCGGAGGCCGGCGCGGGAATGGACGCAGCGGGGAACGGGGCATTGGGCCGCGTGGGGGCGGAGATGGCGACCGGAACGCCGGCCGCGAGGCGGGTCTTCAACTGGGCGTTTTCCGCGGAGAGCGCGGTGGCCTGGGCCTGCGCCTGGCGCAGCTGATCCCGCAACGGTCCGGCTTCCGTGGCCGCGCTGCGCACGCCGGCGAGGGAGGTTTCGAGGGCGGATTTTTCCGTGGCGAGCTTTTCACTGCGGGACTTGAGCTCGTCGTTTTCGGCCTGGAGCACGCTGTAGCTACGCAGACTGACAGCGAGCTTGGCCTCGGCCTCGGCCTGCGCTGCGGCGGGGGCGGTGGCGGCGGCCTTGGCGTCGGCGAGCTGCGATTGCAGTACGGCGAGCTGGCTCGTGGAATTTTTCTCGGCCTCTGCGGCGGTGGCCAGCTGGTTTGAGAGGGTCTGCCGGCTGGATTCGCTCGCGGCGAGGCGGGCCTTGAGATCGGTGCCCTGGGCCTGCATGGCGGAGAGCTGGGCCAGTTGCTGGGCGGCGTTGCCGGCGGCGGCCGTCGCGCTCGCGCGCTCGACCTCGAGGCGGGTGACGCTCGTGCGCAGGGTGGTGAGCTCAGCATTCGTGGCGCGCAGATCGGCACGGGATTTTTCGCCGGCCGCGTCGGCGGCGGCCAGCTGGCCCTGTAACTGGGCCACTTGCGCGGCGGACTTTGCGGCGGCGGCCCGGGCCGAGGCCGAGGCGGTGGAGAGCGTGGACAGCTGGTCCTTCGCCGCGGCGAGTTCGCGCCGGTTCGATTCGAGCTCGGCGGTGAGCTGGGGGGAGGGCGCGACCGCAGCGGGCTTGGCGGTTAGTTTGAGATTGGCGGTGGACTGTTCCTCGAGGCGCTTGCGGGCCGAGGTGAGGGCACTGACCACGTCGGCGCGGGCGAGCCGCTCCTTCTCGAGGTCGCTTTCCAGGGTGGCGAGGGCCGCCGTGGCGACGGTCAACCGGGCTGCCGCGCCGTCGCGTTCCGTGGCCAGGTTCTGGTTTTGCCCATTGGCCGAGGCGAGGGCGGCCTGGGCTTCCTTCACCTGCAGGCGGAGCGGGTTGAGCTGCTCGGCCAGGGCGGTGCGGCTGGTCTCATTGACGGTGAGTTTTTGCCGGGCCTCGAACAGCGCCTGGCGGGAGGACTCGAGCTCGGCGGAAAGTTCGGCGGTCTTGGCCTGACTCGAGCTGCCCTTCTGGGCGGCCGCGTTGGCCGCGACCAGCTGGGCGGCGAGCTTTTCCTTGTCCGCGGCGAGCTGGGTGCGGGCGGTTTCGGCGGCATCGCGTTCGTTGACGAGGCGGATGTTCTCGGCGACGGCGGCGGAGAGGGCGGCGGCGGACTTGGCCTGGGCGCGGGCGGTTTCCTGGCGCGTTGCCTCGAGCTCGGCGGAGAGTTTGGCGGTACCCCGGGCCTGCGCGGCGGTTGCGACCGATTCAGCCTCGAGTGATTTCACGCGGGACTGCAGGACAGCGAGTTGGTCGGCGGATGATTTGCCGGCGGCTTCGATCCGGTGGGACGCCTCCACGGTGCTGGTGCGGGCGGATTCACTCGTGGCGAGTTTTTGCTTTGATTCGGCGAGCGACTGTTGGGTCGCGGCGAGTTCGGTGGCAAGGGCGGCGACCTTGGAGTGGGCCGAGCTGCCGGCTTGGGCGGCGGATTTGGCCGCGGTGAGCTGGGTGGCGAGGGATTCCTGGTCGGCGGTAATTTTGGCGCGGGCGGACTCGGCGGAAGTGAGGCGGGCCTGGAGATCCGAGATGCGCGAGCGGGCCTCGGCGAGCTGAAGGGCGGACTCCCCGGCTTGGTCGCGGGCCTTGAGAGCGGTGGCGTTGCGGGCGGTGGTCTCGGCCTGCAGCTGGTCAACGTGGGCGTCCGCCTCGGCCAGCCGGGTCTTCGTTTGGGCGAGTTCGGCTTGGGCGGCGGTGAGCTCCGCGCCGCGCTGTTCCAGCAGCTTGATGATCTGCTGGTCGCGGGTGGAAGCGGTCTGGGCGGTGGCGAGGCTGGTTTTCAGCCGGTCGTTTTCCTTCCAGGCGATGGCGAGCTCGTCGCTGAGCTGGTGCTTGTCCTTGCGGAGGGTGGCGACGTCATCTGTTTCCGCAGGCTCAGCCGGACTGGCTGGGGTTTCCGCCGGCTTGACCGCCGGAGCTGCCGGGATGGGTGCCGGGACCAAGGGAGTGGAGGCCGTGGGAGCCACGAACGCGAACTTGGCCGGGGTGCTGTGGCTGGCGCCGGCGAGATTCCGGGCGGTGGGGGTGCCGCGGTAGGATTCGAGCTGGCGGCGGGCCTCGGCGAGTTGGGCGTCGGAGATCGTGGCGAGGACGGCGGCGAGCGCCTTCCGGGTGCTGCCGCTGTCACCGGAAAGGGTGAGCCAGACAAAGGCCTGCACCTGGTCGGCGGGCAGATCGTCGCGGCCCTCGGCGTAGGCGAGGCCGAGGTTGTACTGGGCGATGGCGTTGCCCTTTTCGGCCTTGGTGCGGAGCGAGGCGATTTCCGCCGGTTCGGCAGACAGGATGGCGGTGGCGGACAACGCCACGGCCAGAAGCAAACAGAGTCTGATGCGGAGGAAGTTCATGGCCGGGGGCGGGCGGAATCTTCCGCCTTGGATTTTTCAGCGGGAGTGAGATCGGCGACGGGCTTGAGGGTGGCGAGCTCGCGCTTCGCGGCCGCCAATTCATCGGTCAAGCGAGCCACGGACGCGCGCAGGGTAGCGAGTTCGGTGTTGGCGGATTGCAATTCGGCCCGGGACTGCTCGAGTTCCTTCCGCGCTTGGGCGAGTTCGGTCACTCCGGAGCCCTCGGCCGGGGTGGTGGTGGCGGGTGGGGCGACGACCTCCGGGGCCTTGGTGAGCGGGGTTGAGGGATCGGCGGCGGGCGGTGCGACCGGCGTGGCGTCGACGGTGAAGCCGCGCGGGGCGAGCTTCGGGGTGGAATGGGAAGTGACGGCGGTGTTGGCGTTGGCGAGGGCGGTGCGGTAGACCCCGAGACGGCGGCGGCCCTCGGCGAGCTGCTGGTCGGTGATATTCCCAAGGAGGCTGTCGAGGGCCTTGCCGGTGGCGCCGCTTTCGGAGGCGATCGAAAGCCAGGCGAAGGCTTCAGCCGGGTCGGCGGGCGCGAGGCGGCCCTGGGCGTAAACCAAGCCGAGATTATACTGCGCGAGGGCGTTGCCGTGCTCCGCCTTGGACCGGAGCAGGGTGAGTTCATCGGAATCGGCCGCAACGAGGCGGACAAAACCGAGGGACAGCAGAATCAACAGCGCGGCTCGGGCGAACATTGACATGAAATCCAATCCTAAGTGCTTTTCCCATGGACTCAATGCGGGAATCGGCCGCCGCCTGTGGCTGACAAATATTTTACGCGGCGCTGCAAGCGAACTGCGGGAGGAGGCGCCATCAGCCCGGATTTTTCACGCGGCTGACGGCGCGATGCCAGCCGGCGAGCAGCTGGCGGGCCGTGGCGGGCGGGATTTGGGGGCGGAAAGTGCGCTCGGCACGCCAGAGCCGGGCGATCTCGGCGCGGTTTTTCCAGAAGCCGACGGCGAGGCCGGCAAGGTAGGCGACGCCGAGCGCGGTGGTTTCCCGGGTGCGCGGACGGACGACGGGGACGCGGAGCAGGTCGGCCTGGAACTGCATGAGGGCGTTGTTTACGGTGGCGCCGCCGTCCACGCGCAGCTCGCGCAGTTTGCCGCCACAGTCGGCCTCCATGGCGCGGAGCAGGTCGGCGCTCTGGTAGGCGATGCTCTCGAGCGCGGCGCGCGCGAGATGGGCGGCGGTCGTGCCGCGCGTGAGCCCGGTGATGGCGCCGCGGGCGGAGGCGTCCCAGTGCGGCGCGCCGAGGCCGGTGAACGCGGGCACGAGATAGACTCCGCCGTTGTCGGCGGCGCGGGCGGCGAGCGCCTCGATGTCGGCGGAGCGCGGGATGAGCCCGAGCCCGTCGCGCAGCCATTGCACGACGGCGCCGCCGATGAACACGCTGCCCTCGAGGGCGTATTCGAGCGGGCCGTCGGGACCGAGCCGCCACGCGATGGTGGTGAGGAGCTGGTGGTGGGAGACGACGGGTTTTTCGCCGGTGTGCCGCAGCAGGAAGCAGCCGGTGCCGTAGGTATTCTTGGCCATGCCGGGGCGGAAGCAGGCCTGGCCAAACAGGGCGGACTGCTGGTCGCCGGCGACGCCGCTGATGGGCACGCCGCGCAATGCGGGGATGCTGGTGACGTGGCCGTAGACCTCGCTGCTCGCGCGCACGGCCGGCAGAACGGCGCGCGGGATGCGGAGGATGCGGAGCAGTTCGTCGTCCCACGCGCCGGTGCGCAGGTTGAGCAGGAGGGTGCGCGAGGCGTTGGAGACGTCGGTGGCATGGACCTCGCCCCCGGTGAGTTTCCAGAGCAGCCAGGTGTCAACGGTGCCGAAGGCGAGCTCGCCCCGGGCGGCGCGGGTGCGGGCGCCCGGGAGATGGTCGAGGAGCCAGGCGAGCTTGGTGCCGCTGAAATACGGGTCGAGCACAAGACCGGTGCGGCGGCGGAAGAGCGGCTCGAGGCCGCGGCGCCGGAGTTTTTCGCACAGCGCGGCGGTGCGGCGGTCCTGCCAGACGATGGCCGGGGCGAGGGGCCGGCCGGTGCGGCGGTCCCAGAGCAGGGTGGTTTCGCGCTGGTTGGTGAGGCCGATGGCGGCGAGATCGCGCGCGGTGAGGTTGGCTTCGGCGACGGCGGCGAGGGCGGTGCGGCGCGTGGTGGCCCAGAGATCCTCCGGGTCGTGCTCGACCCAGCCCGGGCGGGGGAAGTGCTGGGGAAATTCCTGCTGCGCCGCGCCGCGCACGCGGCCGTGGCGGTCAAAGACCAGGGAACGGGACGAGGTCGTGCCCTGATCGAGCGCGAGGATGAATTTCCGGCTCATGGCGGGGGGTGGAGGAGACTCGGGCGGCGGGTCGGCCGCCGCAAGAGCCGGGACGGAAAAATTTTCGGCGCGGGCTTGCACGGGAAAGTAAGCTAGCTTACCAATTTCACCCTTATGGCGCACCGCCCGACCACGTTTGACCGCAGCCTGGGCTTCATTTTCAGCGATATCAGCCGGCTGGCGCGCAAGGAATTTGACCGCCGCGTGGCCGGCCTGGAGCTCACGCGCTCGCAGTGGCTCTTTCTCTACCACCTCGCGCGGCAGCCCGGCTGCACGCAGAGCGAGCTGGCGGAGAGCCTGCAGATGGAGCGCATTTCCGTCAGCCGGCAGGCGAGCCGGCTGGAACGGGCGGGCTGGATCGAGCGCCGCGACCACCAGCGGGACGGCCGGGCCTATCACCTGCACCTGACGCCGAAGGCCGAGCGGATCGCCCTGCGCCTGACCGGCCTGGCCGGGCGGCTGCGCGAGGACTACCTCAGCGGCCTGCCGGCCGCACGGCGCACGGCCTTGATCAACGACCTCTTACACGTCAAAACCAACCTTCTCCAAATGGAGGCGAACGCCCACCGATGAAACTCTCCACCCTTTCCCCGGCTCTCAAACCTGCCGTCCTGTCCCTGCTGGGCGGGGCCCTCCTGTGGTCCGCCGCCGGCTGCAGCCGCTCCGGCAGCGCCGCGCCCACCGCGCCCGTGGTGCCGGTGCAGACGGCGGTGGCCGTGCAGCGGGATGTGCCGCGCCGGGTGGAGGCGATCGGCAACGTGCAGGCCCTGCGCGCGGTGAGCGTGAAATCCCAGGTCGACGGCATCATTGCCGAGGTGAATTTCCAGGAGGGCCAGGAGCTGAAGGCGGGCAACCTGCTTGTCTCCCTCGACCGCCGCCCGTTTGAAAACAGCCTGCTGATTGCCCGGGCCGACCTGGCCAACGCCCGCGCGATGGCCGCCCAAGCCCAGGCCGACCTCGACCGCTACCAGCAGCTCGACCGGCAGGCCGTGGTTTCGAAGGAGGAGTATGTCCAGTACGTCACGAAGGCGGAGACGGCCAAGGCGCAGGTGCAGGCCAAAGAGGCCGCCGTGAGCAACGCGGAACTGCTGCTCGGCTACACCTCGATCCGCGCCCCGATCGCCGGCCGCGCCGGCCAGCGCCTGCTGCACGAGGGCGCGCTGGTGAAGGCTAATGACAACAGTTTCACCCTCGTCACCATCAACCAGATCGCGCCCGTCGCCGTGACCTATGCGGTGCCCGAGCGCGCACTGGATGAGATCCGCCAGGCCTTTGCGGCCGGCCGCGCCACGGTCTCCGTCACAGAGCGCACATCCGGGACCACCCGCGAGAACGGCCGGCTGGAGTTCATCGACAACACCATCGATCCCACCACCGGCATGGTCACCCTCAAGGCGGTCTTCCCCAACGAGGACGACGCCCTCTGGCCGGGGCGCTTCGTGTACGTCGTCACCCAGGTTGGCGTGGATCGCGGCGCCATCGTCGTGCCCTCGACCGCGGTGCAGAACAGCCAGAGCGGCTCCACGGTTTATGTGGTGAAGCCCGACGCCACCGTCGAGTTGCGCGCGGTGAAGGTGGCCCGCACCGACGGGGACAACACGCTGCTGGCCGAGGGCATCAAGCCCGGTGAGACGGTCGTGACCGACGGCCAGCTCCGCCTGCTGCCCGGCATGAAGGTCGAGGCGCACCGGATTTCCGGCCAACCCGTCACGGCGGACGCCCCCGCGGCGGCGCCCAAGAATTCCTGACCCGCGCCGCCCATGAATCTCCCGGAACTCTGTATCCGCCGGCCGGTGATGACCACACTGCTCACGGGGGCGCTGTGCCTTTTCGGCGTCATGGCCTTCCGGCTCCTGCCGGTAAGCGACCTGCCCACCGTGGACTTTCCCACCATCGTGGTCGGTGCCAGCCTGCCGGGTGCGACGCCTGAGACGATGTCAAGCGCGGTGGCGACCGTGCTCGAACAGCAATTTTCCACGATCGCGGGCATCGACTCGATGACCTCGACGAGCGGCACGGGCTCCACCTCAATCACCCTGCAATTCACGCTCGACCGCAACATCGACGCCGCCGCGCAGGACGTGCAGGCGTCCATTGCCGCGGTGCAGCGCCGGCTCCCGACGGACATGCCGTCACCGCCCTCGCTGCGCAAAACCAACCCGGCCGACCAGCCGGTGCTCTACCTTGCGCTCAGCTCCCCCACGCTCCCGCTGTCGGTCGTGGACGAATACGCCGAGACGATGATGGCGCAGCGCATCTCCAGCGTGGACGGCGTCTCCCAGGTGCAGGTCTACGGCGCGCAGAAATACGCGCTGCGGGTCCGGCTCGACCCGCGGTTGCTCGCGAGCCGCGGCATCACGCTCGACGAGGTGAAGACCGCACTCAGCACCCACAACGTCAACCAGCCCACCGGCCTGCTCGACGGCTACCGGCAGTCGGTGCAGATCCTGGCCAGCGGCCAGCTGGCGAACGCCACGGAGTTCACCGGCCTCGTGGTGGCGTACCGCAACGGCGCCCCCGTGCGTCTGGGCGAACTCGCGCAGGTGATCGACAGCGTGCAGGACGCACGCGTGGCCAACTGGTATGCCGAGCGCGGCCCCGACGGAAAACTGGACCCGGCGCGCTCGATCGTGCTGGCGGTGCAGAAGCAGCCCGGCGTCAACACCGTCGAGGTGGTCGGCCGCGTCCGCGCCCTGCTGCCCATCTTCGCGAAGCAGCTGCCCGAGTCGGTGCATCTGGGCGTCCTGCGTGACAATTCCGAGGCCGTGCGCGCCTCGGTGCACGACGTCGAGTTCACCCTGCTGCTCTCGGTCGCGCTGGTGGTGCTGGTGATCTTCATGTTCCTGCGCTCGGTTTGGGCGACGATCATCCCCAGCGTGGCCATCCCGATGGCGCTGCTCGGCACGTTCGTCGCGATGTATTTCTGCGGCTACTCGCTGGACAACCTCTCGCTGCTGGCGCTGACGCTCTCGGTGGGCTTTGTGGTGGATGACGCCATCGTCATGCTCGAGAATATCATCCGCTACATCGAGGGCGGCATGGGCGTGCGCGAGGCGGCGTTCAAGGGCTCGAAGGAAATCGGCTTCACGATCATGTCGATGACCCTGTCGCTGGTCGCGGTGTTCATTCCCCTGATGTTCATGGGCGGCATCCTCGGCCGGCTGCTGCACGAGTTTGCGGTGACCATCACGGCGGCAATCCTGGTGTCGGGCGTGGTCTCGCTGACGCTCACGCCGATGCTCTGCAGCCGGTTTCTGAAGCCGCACGGCACCGGCCTGCCCGCCGGGACGTCGGCGCACGGCCGGCTGTATGCGTGGAGCGAACAGGCCTTCGGCCGAGTGCAGAAATTCTACGAGCGCACACTGCACCTCAGTCTGCGCCACCGGGTGGCGGTCGTGTCAATCGCGGCGCTGATGGCCGGGCTGACCATCGGGCTGGTGAAGGTGCTGCCGCAGGGTTTCATCCCAACGGACGATACCGGCATTGTGCTGGTCTTCACGGAAGCCGCCCAGGACATCTCGTTCGAGGAGATGGTGCGGCACCAGCAAGCGGCGGCGGCGATCGTCGCGCAACAACCGTACGTGGCCGCGATGATGTCGGCGATGGGTTCGGGCGGGGCGGTCAGCGGCACCATGAACCAGGGCCGCATTTTCATGCGCCTGCAGCCGCGCGACCAACGACCGTCGATTGACGTGATCATGAACGACCTGCGCAAGAAGCTGGCGGTGGTGCCCGGCCTCCGCGCCTACCCGCAGATCCCGCCGGCCATCCGCATCGGCGGCCAGCTCACCAAGGCGCTCTACCAGTTCACGCTCACCGGCAGCGACCTCAAGGAACTCTACACGGTGGCCGGCGCCATGGAGAAAAAATTCCGCGGCCTCCCGGACCTGCTGGTGGACGTCAACAGCGACCTGCAGATCACAAGCCCGCAGCTGCGCGTGGACATCCAGCGCGACCGCGCCGCGACACTTGGAATCACGCCGGCGCAGATCGAGGATGCGCTCTACAGCGCCTTCGGTACGCGGCAGGTCTCCACCATCTACACGCCGACCAACCAGTATTACGTCATCATGGAGGTGGCGCCGGAATTCCAGCGCGACACCGCGGCGCTCTCGCTCATCTACCTGCGCGCGCGCAGCGGGAAACTCGTCTCGCTCGACACGGTGGCCACGCTGCGCCGCGACGTCGGTCCGCTGACGGTGACCCACCTCGGCCAGATCCCGGCGGTCACGATCTCGTTCAACCTCAAGACGGGCGTGTCGCTGGGCGACGCGACCGCGGCCATCGCGAAGCTCGCCGACGAGGACCTGCCGCCGACCGTGAGCTACAGTTTTGTGGGCGCGGCGCAGGCTTTCGCCTCGTCGCTGGCGGGCATGGGCCTGCTGCTGATCACGGCGGTCATTGTCATCTACATCGTGCTGGGCATCCTGTATGAGGATTTTATCCATCCGCTGACGATCCTGTCCGGCCTGCCGGCGGCGAGCTTCGGCGCCTTGGTCACGCTGTGGGCGTTCCGCCAGGAGCTGAACATCATGGGTTACGTCGGCGTCATCCTGCTGATCGGCATCGTGAAGAAGAACGCCATCATGATGGTGGACTTCGCGATTGCGAAGGAGCACGAGCAGGGGAAGGCATTCGACGCCGAGAAAGCCATCGTCGAGGCCTGCCTCGTGCGCTTCCGGCCGATCATGATGACGACGTTCGCCGCCCTGGCGGGCGCGTTTCCCATCGCGCTGGGCCTCGGCACCGGTTCCGACTCGCGCCGGCCGCTCGGCCTGGCGGTTGTCGGCGGGCTGCTCGTGTCACAGCTGCTGACGCTCTACATCACGCCGGTCATCTTCGTCTACATGGACCGTTTCACGACCTGGCTGAGGCACCGCCGGACCGCCGCGGCACCTGTCGCCGCCGGCAAATTCGTGGGGGCCAAATAATCCCGCGGCCCGCGGGCGCAGCTTGCGCCCGGGCCCGCGGCCGCCGATAAATTGCGGGTGAACTTTATCCCCCGTTCGCAGTCTCACCCATTCTGACCGCATGAAGACCAAGTCATTCCTCGCCCTCGCCACCACCACGGCCGCCCTTGCCCTTTGGGCGGGCTGCGCGAGCGAGCCCGGCGCGACCGCGCCGCAGGACTCCACGAAATACACCCTGGAGAACACCGAGAACTTCGAACTGCTGGGCAAGTCCACCCAGACCGCGGTGGCCGGCACCGGCCTGCAGCCGCGGGTGCTGCCCGATGGCCGCCTCGAGGTCGTGGCCAGCGTGAAAAACCGCGAGAGCCGCAAGGTGCGGATCCAAGTCAACTGCGTGTTCAAGGACGCGGCGGGCTTTACCACGGGGGACGAGACCCCCTTCGAGACCGTCGAGCTCGCGGCGAACGCGACCGAGGCCGTGCGCTTCACCGCGGCGAACACCCTGGCGAAAAAATACACCATCCGCGTGCGCGAGGTGAATTGAGCGGGGCCCGCGCCACGCCGCGCCGGCCCGGCGCCGGCTAGAACCACACGCTGCGGAGGTGCAAGGCCGCCTGCGCAAAGATCAGGACCGCCACGAGGACCGTCACCCAGCGCGTCCGGGTCGCGAGCCGCTGGTCGGCCTCGGCAAACATGACCAGGCCGAAGCCCCACAGCGACGGGATGACGAGGCGCGACAGCCAGTAGCCCCAGTCGTAGACATTTTCCATGTAGGGAAAGCTCAGGACGAGTGGCAGGTACCAGGCCAGGGCCATCATGCCCCAGATGATCACGCCGGTGGACGGCGCGAACCGCGGTTTGACCAGCGTGGCCACCGTCCGGAACGTGAACAGCAGCATCGCGAGGAGCATGCCCACGGAGGTCACCAGACCGAGCCGCACGGACCACTTGGAGAGGGCTTTTTGCGGCTCGGGCCGCACCTGGCCGTTGTCGAGCTGACCGTCGTTGGCGTAGTCGAGGACGTCGGTGTAGGTGCTGAGCTGGATCAGGGCCGGGTAACTGTAGTTTTGGTGATACGGCAGGCCGTAATGCAGCGCGCCGTTGATCATCTCGTTCTCCCAGTAACCCGGGGCGTTAAAGATGCGGACGTCCGTGGACTTGACCAGCAGCAGGTCGCGCCAGGTCATGTCGCCCGCGCCCTCCCAGTGAAAGGAGTGGTGCTTGGGATCCTTCGCGAGCTGGACCGCGGCCTGGTGGTTGATGTAGGCGAAGGCCAGGGTTGGGGCGGGCAGCGTTAGGGCGGCGACCAGCAATCCCCGCTGCCACGAGAGCCGCCGGCAGCGCCAGACCAGGATCACCGACACCAGCACCGCCGCTGGCAGGATGACGAAGGGGAAGCGGGCGAAATTTCCGAGGACCAGCGCCGCGCCGGTCAGGGCGGCATAGCCCAGGCAGGCGCGGAAGGAGACCGACTCGAGGCAGCGCAACAAGGCCCAGACCGTGAGGGCAAAGGGCAGCTGCGCGATCGTATCCCCAGCGTAGACGACGACAGCCACCTGGGTGGAGGGGAGAAAGCCCACGAACGCGACGGCGGCGAGGCGTAGCCATGGCGACGCGATGAAACGACGCGTGGTGTCGTGCACGAACCACAGGGCGAGCGTGTTCATCAGCACGTAGATCACGGCGGCCATCTCGTAGGGCGCCTTGCCGTGGGTCAGCCAGTGCCCAATCACCCCGAGGGCGTAAAGCAGCGGGCGGTTGGTGAAATCCTGGGGGAACCACCGGCCGGCATCCGCCAGCATCGCCTCGGTCCCCTTGGTGTGCAGATAAAAATCCTGCCCGAAGACCGTGTTGGTGTGGATATGATTGAACCCCGCCGCGGCAAACCCGGCCAGCAGCAGCCATCCGGCCCAACGTTCCCACCTTGGGCTCGCGGCGGCGATGGAGGGGGTTCCGAATGATGGGGTTGAAGTCATGCGGGGGCGTGAACTTGAGTCGCTTGAAAGCGGGATATTGAACCCGACGCCAGCAAAAACCCGGCGCCCCTGCCGGGATTGTAACCTAATGGGTTACAACTTTCCCGGCGGGTGGGCGGCCTGGACGGCGAGCCGGGTTTTTACCTCGGCGAGCGTCAGGCCGGTGATGCGGACCAGCTTCTGGCGCGACTTGCCGCCCTGGGCCACCGTGACGGCCCGGCGGGGGAGCGCGAGCTGCGCCGCGAGAAAGTCACAGAGCTCATCGTTGGCGCGGCCCTCCAGCGCGGGCGCGTGGACCTTCACCTTGAGCGCGTCCCCGAGCCAGCCGGCGACCGCGTTGCGCGGGGCGTTGGGCATCGCCTTGAGCGCGAGCAGGCAGGACGGGGACGGCATCTTCAGCCGAGGGCCTCGGCGAGCGTGGCAATGATGTCGTCCACCGGTTCGGTGCCGATCGACAGGCGGAGCAGGTCGGGATCGAGTCCGCCGGCGGTGAGCCCGGCGCGGCCCGCTGCGGTGCTCACAAGATCGAAGTGAGCCAGGTACATGAACGGGCAGATCAGGGTCGTGGTCATGCCGAAGCTCGGGCCCTTCGGCAGCCGCAGCCGGTCGTAGGACCGGTCGAGCGGGCCGCGCAGCGTGAACGTGATCACGCCGCCCACCGCGCCGGGCGCGCGGGCGATGGCCAGGTAGTTTTTCCGCGAGGCCGGGTGCAGCGCCCAGTAAACGTCGCGCACGGCGGGATGGTTTTGGAGGAAGGCGACGACCTGCGGCACGCTGGCGTGCAGGCGGGCCAGCACAGCGGAGGTGCGTCTGATTTCCACGGCGAGCCGGGCGAGATCGCGGGCGTAGGCGGGCTCGAGTTTTTCGGTGATGAGCCGGCGGAGCCGCGCGGCGTCGGGCGTCGCGGGATTCACCACGACCAGGCCCGCGGTCAGGTCGCCGTCGCTGGCGGTGTATTTGGTCAGGCTGCTCACCACGACGTCGGCGTGGGACAGAATCGCGAGGTTGAAGGCCGAGGTGATCGAGGGATCGAGCACCAGGCGGGCACCGTGTTTCCGGGCGAGCGCGGCGAGGGCGGCGACATCGGGGGTCTGGATCAGGGGATTGGTCGGCACCTCGGCGACGATACCGGCGACCCGGCCGAGGTGGGCGGCGAGGACCTGCTCCAGGGCTGCGAGGTCGAACACATCCGCCACGTGCACGTAGTCGCCGGGGGTGCGGGTGAATTTCTGCAGGAGGGCGATGGTGTCGAGATAGAGCCAGCCGAGTTGGATCCAGACCGTGCGACCCGCCGCGGCCTGGAGCTCGGAAATCGCGCGGAAGGCGCCGTCCACGGCGTTCATACCGCAGTTCGTGAGCAGCAGCTGGTCGTCCGCGAGGCCGGGGAATGCCGGGCGCAGCTGCCGGCGAACCTCGGTGGCGGCGTCGCCGGCGTACAGCTCCTCGGGAGCGGCGGCAGGGAGCAGGCCGCGGCGGACCAACTCGTCCTCCGCGGCGCGGGAGGAGAGGAAGCCGCCGACATTCTGGAGAAACACCTTGGCCCGCGCGGCCAGTTCCGGCGAAGGCGGGTGGGCGAGGCCGTGGATCCCGTGGTCGGAAACACGCACGACGGAGGCGGTGCCGAGCTGGACCGCGAGCCGGCCGGCCATCGCCGCGGAGGACGTCAGCCAGAGCGTGTGTTCCCCGAGCCCGTGGACACGCGACAGTTCGGCGGCGAGCTGCTGGAGGAAGGGATGCACCACGAAGCGCGGGTAACCCGAGGTCAGGTGCTGCGTGATGGCCGGGTCTTTTTCCTCGTAGCCCCGCACCGCGGCCATCGTCGGCAGGCTGCACGAGACGGCGTGCAGGCTGGCCGGGATGCGCTGGCCGAGGGGAAGCGGGGTGAAGACGGACATGGGCGGGGGGGGGGGAGGCGAGTGTCGGCCGGCGGCCGGGGCTTGGCAACAGGAAGGTGCGTCATGCGCCCCTCCGCGTTTCCGCGATAAAACGGTTTGCGCCCGGGGGTGGGCCCGCATTGAACGGGCGCGCATGAAACTGGTCTCCTGGAACGTCAACGGCATCCGTGCCGCGCTGCGCAAGGGCGCGATGGATTATTTCACGGCGGTGGACGCCGACGTGATCTGCCTGCAGGAGACAAAGGCGCACCCGGGTGACGTGCAGCACGTCGCCTGGCCGAAGGGCTACGAGCCGTTCTGGAACAGCGCGGACAAGAAGGGCTACAGCGGCACCGTGGTGCTCACGCGGATCAAGCCCCGGGAGGTGACGTACGGCCTCAAGTCGGAGGCGCATGACAAGGAAGGGCGCGTGATCACGGCGGAGTTTGATCAATTTTACCTGGTGAACGTCTACCAGCCGAACTCGCAGCGCGGGCTCACGCGGCTCGAGTACCGCACGCAGGAGTGGGACCCGGTGTTTCTCGCCTACCTGCGGAAGCTGGAGAAAAAGGGGAAGCCGGTGATTTTCTGCGGCGACCTCAACGTCGCGCACACCGAGCTGGACCTGACGAACCCCAAGACGAACCGCCGCAACGCGGGCTTCACGGACGAGGAGCGCAACAACTTCGCCACGGTGCTGAGCAAGGGCTTCGTGGACACGTTCCGCGAGTTCGAGCCGGGCAACGGCCACTACACCTGGTGGAGCCAGATGATGAACTGCCGGGCGCGGAACATCGGGTGGCGCGTCGATTACTTCGTGGCCTCGGAAAAGCTGCGCCCGGCGCTGAAGCGCGCGTGGATCTCGCCCGAGGTCATGGGCAGCGACCACTGCCCGGTGGGGCTGGAGCTGGCGTGATTCGCGTGGCCTTTGCGCAGCTGGAGTGCAGGATTTTACCGCGATGACCGAACTCAAGGAGCTCATGCTGCAGCCGGCCCGCCGCACGCTCGCCGTGGCGGAGAGCCTGACCTGTGGCCGCGTGCAGGCGCGCATCGGCGCGATTTCCGGCGCGTCGGAATTTTTCCTCGGCGGCATCACCGCCTACACGCTCGACCAGAAGGTGAAGCACCTAGGCGTGGACCGCGCGGTGGCCGCGCCGGTGAACAGCGTGGCGGCGGCGGTGGCGGAGCAGATGGCCCGCGGGGTGTGCGCGCTCTTTGGCAGTGAACTCGGACTGGCGACGACGGGTTATGCCGAGCCGGCGCCCGGCGTGCCGGCGCCGTTCGCGTTCTGGGCGCTCGCGCACGAGCTGGGCGGCGGCCGCCGGACGGTGCGCAGCGGCCGGATGGAGTGCCCGGGTGCCACGCGCGTGCCGGTGCAGGAGCTGGTCGCCACGGCCGTGGTCGCAGAGCTGGTGAAGTACCTGCGCGAACTGCGCGGGTAAGCGTCGGGCCATCCCGCCCGCCCTCAAGTCACCGTATTCTGCAGAAACTCGATGCTTTCGCCGTTGGGGCCCTCGCAGAAAAAGATGCGGACGGGCACGGGTCCGAGGCTGGTGGTGTTCGGGATCGTCACGTCACGGGGTTCCATCGTGATCTTGTAGCCGGCGGCACGGACCCGCTCAGCCACGGCATCGAGGCGCGTGGTGCGCAGCGCGTAGTGATTCACCGCGCCGTTCGTCGGGCCG
>CAIMAQ010000096.1 GCA_903839035.1 uncultured Opitutia bacterium | reverse complement strand
CGTTGATGAGCAGGCAGGCGACGCCCGCGCCCCAGGCGGTGGCCGCCACGGTGAGGGGAAAACTGCCGCGTCGGCGCCAGACCAGTTCCACGACCCGCACGAGAGCAAGGATCTGGGCGGCCCAGAACAGCCCGAGCAGCACCGGGCGCAACGCCCGGCCGATGCGCTGGAGTCTTTCGGTTTTCTCGATGTCACCGACCGAGGGTGCCGGCAGGGTGGTAGTGCCCGGTCCAGGGGAGACTTTTTCACGGGTCAAGCGCTGGAACAGTTCCAGGTCCTCCGCGGTGCCGACGGAGGGCGGTGCATACGCGCTGAAGCCCCGGAAACTCACGGTAAAGTCGGTGAACTCCACGAAGGTTTTGGCGACCTCGGCCGTTTCGCCCGGCTGCCACGGCGGCAGGAAACCGCGGCGCGGCGGACCCGCGGGCAGGCGGCCGTCGTCGCAGGCTCGGTTGATCTCGTCGGCCATCTGGCGGTAAAACTTGAGGGCGCGCTTGGCATTTTGACCGTGACCCGCGGCCGCCACCGAGTCGCGCAGGGCCCACATCAGCCAGCCGTTGCCGATCTGGCGTTTATCGGGCGACAGGTGCGTGAGAAACTCCGATGCCTCCGCCCAGTCGCGTCCGATGCCGCCGTCGAGGTGCGGGCGCAGTTCGGCGAAGGTGGGACTCACTGCGTACATGGCCGCCCGGGCCTCGCGCGTGACGGAGACAAATGGCAGCGTGGGGCCGGCCTTGACGCGCAACATGGCGCCGTAGGCGTCCTCGAAGGCCGAAGTGCGGGTTTCCACCGTGCCGAACCAGCGGTAATGCGAATAGTTCAGCCCGCTCACAACGAGCAGCGGCAGCATGCCGCAAAGCCCGGCGAATCCGAAGGCGCGGACCAGGCGCAGGAAATTTTCGCGGGAGGAGCGCCACGCGCTGACCAGCGAGGTGCCGGCCAGCAGCAGGAGGCTGGGCACGATCCAGATGCTCTCCTCGCGGGTGAGCCAGAAGCCCGCGAAGGCGGGACCCAGCACGGCCGCCCACGGCAGCAGCCGGCGGAGCGGTTGGGCGCGGCGCAGGTAAAACGCGATCAATGCGGCGAAGATCAGCAGCGCGAGCGGACCGTAAACCTGCTGCCGCAGCACGCGTCCCATGCTCGAGGCGTCAAAGCTCATCGGATTGCACAGCAGCAGCGCGTACATCACAAACCGCGCGGGGCCCGAGGCGATGGCGGGCCGGCATGCCCGGACGAAGAGCGCCCCCGCGCCGGCATACAGCAGGTGCTGCGCGAAAAACAGCGGCAGCCCGAGTGCATAGACGAGCGCGATCCAGCAGGAGTAAAACGGACCCTTGGCAAGTGTCAGCTGGTTGTAGGGACCCAGCCAGTCACCGTGGATGAGGTGCTCGGCCAGTTGCAGGAACAGCCGGTCGTCATGATCGGCCGGCCCGATGGCGTAGATCGCCTGGCCGCGCACAAGCCAGAGCTTCACCATGGTCAGCAACACTCCCGCCCAGAACCACCGGCGGACGGGCGGATGCTGCTCACCGTTCATGCCTGGTCACCGCGCGTGTCGAGTCGCAGCACGCCGAGGAAAAAGCTGGTCAGAATCATCTGGCAGCCGAGGGCGAGACAGAGCGTGCCCGGGATCACCCAGCG
>CAIMAQ010000095.1 GCA_903839035.1 uncultured Opitutia bacterium | reverse complement strand
GAACGGGTCGAAGTCGCCGAAGTACGCGCGGTTCGCGGCGATGCGCTCGTAGTGTGCGCGGGACAGGACCTTGGTGCCGCAGAGCGTGTCCTTCACGGGCTGGCCGAGGAGCCAGGTGAAGATGAGGCCGAAGGTCTTGTTCGCGCAGAGGTTCAGGAACTGCATCGCCTCCTCGTCCATCGGGTAGACGAGCCGCACGCCGTTCGCGAACTCCGCGCGCCCGCTGGCAATGACGTCGTAGAACTTCGGGAGCTCCTCGGGCGGCATGGTCAGGTCGGCGTCGAGGATCATGAGGATGTCGCCGGTGGCGGCGGCGAAGCCGAGCCGGACGGCGTCGCCCTTGCCGCGGCCGGTCTGCTGCATGATTTTGATCTTCCGTTCCGGGTGGTCGCGGGCGACCTGCTGGATCCGGGCCCAGGTGTCGTCGCGCGAATGGCCCTCGACAAAAATGATCTCGGTCCCGGCGCCGAGCTCGGCGGTGCGCTGGATGGCCGCCTCGATGTTGCCGGCCTCGTTGCGGGCGGGAATCACGACGGAAACGGTGCGGGGCTGCGCCGCAGGGCGGACGGGCCGGGCGACGATGAAGATCGTGAGGCAGAACCACTGGAGAAGTGGGGCCAGCCAGCGGTTGAACAACGGCGCGAGCAAGGGAATGGGCACCGGCAGCAGCAGGCGGCTCTGGCGGCAGACCGGATCCCAGCCCGCGAGGCACAGGAGGTTGAGGACGTCGGAGGAGGCGAGCCAGCTGTTCTCCGGCTGCGGGGCCTTCAAGCCCAACCAGCGGGCGAGCGTGAGCAGGGGCCGCCAGAGGGAATTCTGGAAATTGATGATGAGCCGCGTGCCGGGGTGGGCCGAGCGCTGCAGCCGCTCCAGCAGCAGTTGCACATCGGCGGCGAGGTTGAGCGTGTCCGAGATGATGATGACGTCGAACTGCTCGTCCAACTCGAGGAGCTCGCCGGCTTGGACGTGGAACGTGGCGCCCGGTACGCGACGCCGGGCGGCTTCGATCTGGCGCGGGGAAAGGTCGAGGCCGGTTTTCCGCGCGGCGTTCAGTCGGGAAAGCAATTCGCCGGAACCGCAGCCGATTTCAAGGACGCTGGCGTCGGCCGGCACGATCAGGTTGTAGTAGTGCGCGAGCAGGGCGCGGTAGCCCCGGGCGCCCCAGCGCAGTTCCGTCGGAGCGGTGTCGTAGAAATCCCGCACCCCGTCGAGGTAGCGGGCGGTGGAGGCGGGCAGGGAGCTAGTCATGACTCGCGGAATAAGTGGGGGCGGCGGAGAAACGGGATCCCTCACGATTTAGCCTGGGCCACGGTTTCCCACTTCGTCTGGTTCACCTTGAGGTCGGGGTGGGAGACCAAGAGATGCCAGACCACGGCCTGGAAGGCCTCGCTGTGCGGCGTGATGTTGTTTGGGTTCACCGTCGGGATGATCACGCAGGCGTCGGCGACCCGGGCGGTGTAGCCGCCGTCCTTGCCGACAATGCCGATCACGCGGGCGCCGACCTGCTTGGCGAGCTGCAGGGCGGCGACGAGGTTGGGGGAGACGTTTTGCTCCACGTTGCCGCCGCCGACGGACAGGATCAGCAGGGCATCCTTGGCGTTGAGCCGCGAACCGCGGAGCCACTCGGCAAACACGCTGGCCCAGCCCTCGTCGTTGGTGCGGGCGGTGAGCTCGGAGACGTTGTCGGTCGGGGCATACGCCTCGAGGCCGGCGATCTTGCGGAAATCGTTCACGGCATGGGAAGCGTTGGCCGCG
>CAIMAQ010000094.1 GCA_903839035.1 uncultured Opitutia bacterium | reverse complement strand
GGCTCAGAAACGAAGTTAGCCCCTGACCGACACCGTCAGTAGGCGCTGCCGTTCCGCCAGCGGGCGAAGGTCAGGAGCACGATCTGGGCGTCGAACCAGATGGACCAGTTCTCGATGTAATAGATGTCGTGCTGCACGCGCAGGGCCAGGTCGCTGTCGCCGCGGAGGCCGTTGACCTGCGCCCAGCCGGTCATGCCGGGCTTCACGAGATGTCGGGGCAGGTAGTGCGGGATGGACTCGGCCAGCTGGTCCACGTGGCTGGGGCGCTCGGGTCGCGGACCGACCAGGCTCATGTCGCTGCGCAGGACGTTCCAGAACTGCGGGAGCTCGTCCAGGTTCCACCGACGCAGGAAGCCGCCGATGCGCAGCAGCCGCGGATCGTTGCGCGCAGTGCTCTGCTGGGCGGCGTCGGTCGCCTCGGCCCCGGGCGCCATGCTGCGCAGTTTCCACAACGTGAACGGGCGGTGGCCCGCGCCGACGCGCGTCTGCCGGAAAAACACCGGGCCGCCCGGTGACTCGCGCTTGATCAGCGCGGCGAGCACGAGGATGAGGGGGGCGGAGATGACCAGCCCGATGACCGCCGCGACCAGGTCGAAGGCGCGCTTGAGCGCCCGGTTGAAAAGCCGGTGGATGGTGAGTTCCTCCACGCCGAGCACCGGCACGCGTCCGATGGTCTGCAGCCGCAGGCCGCTGAGGAAAATGTCGAAGGCGCCCGGCACGATCTTCCATTCGACGTAGGCGCGCTCGCAGGTCTCGACGATGCGGCGGACCTCGGCGCGGGGCAGGTCGAGCCGCGTGGCGATCAGGAGGTCAGGCTGCTCGCGGGCGAGGATGGCCGCGAGTTCGGCGACACTCCCCAGAGCCCGGGGCCGTTCCGGCGCCGCGGCGGAGAAGGCGGACGTGTCGCCGCCAATGTTCACGATCCCGGCCAGCACGAACGGGTGCGCGGGATCGCGCGCGATCTCGGCGGTCAGGGCGCGGGCCTCGTCGTTCCAGCCCAGCAGCACGGCGCGCCGGCGCAGTTGCCCGAGCAGCGGGCTGTGCGTGATCAGCGCGTAGGCGAGCGCGCGCCAAGCGTAGAGCAGTGCGACGACGCACACGAACGCCACGACCACAAACAACCGCGAGATGGGCGGGTCGAATTTCAACACGAGCGACACCCCCAGATAGGCGAAGAGCCAGAAGGCCGCGCCCTTGAGGATGGCGTTGAGGCTCTGGTAGTGGCGCAACAGCAGGCGGGCGTCGTAGAGGCCGAATTGCGTGAACGCGCCGATCAGCAGCGCCACGCCGACGAGCAGCAGCGGCAGGTAGTGCGGGAAGGTGGCGCCGGGCACGGCGATGCCGAGTTTTTCCAGCGGTGAGGCGTAACGCAGCCACCAGCCGAGCGATAGACCGGCGAAGGTCACCAGGGTGTCCCCCGCGATCAGGGCGAGGGGTACGATGGTTTCGCGGAGCGAGTGGGAGGTGGCGCGGGGCACGGCAGCTTAGGGGGTGGCGGGAGGGAGTTGGCGCAGCATCAGCTCAATCGACGGGCGCATGCTCCAATGGGCCTTGGCCAGCGCCGCATGCAATTCCTTTTCCGCTCCCTTGCCGTCGCCTTGCGCGGCCAGGATGCGGGCGGCGTACACATGGAAGAAAACCGGGTTGGGCGAATGCTCCTGCGCCCAGCGCGTCCATTCCAGCACGTCGCTCGCATGGCCGGGCTGCCAGTCGTCCAGCCAGCGCCACAGCCCGAAGGTCGAGCTGGGGAAAATCCTGACGCCCGTGGCCCGCCAATCCGTCGGCGCGGGCACCGGGCCCACCGCGAGCACATAGAACACGCCCATGTGCAGGAGCAGCACCGCGGTCGCGATGCCGATGACGACCCGCGGCGCATGGGAAATGCGGGCGGGGGGCGCGAGGTTGGAGATGAGACCGACCGCCACCCCGAGGGCGAGCATCGCGGGCAGAAACGCGAGCAGGTGATAAAACACGCCGTCCAGCAGGCCGGCGACCAGGCTCGCCGTCAGCACCGCGAGCCAGGCCGGCGGGATCACGGGCGCGGCGACCACGGCGCGGCGCCAGCCGAGGACGAACAGACCGGCCAGCAGGGCGAGCAGCGGAACTGCGCCAACCGCGCCGAGATCGAGCCAGAGTTGCAGGACAAGGTTATGCGGCTGCTGGCCGTCGAGCTTGGGCGTGAGAAACCGGTAGGAGTCGGGACCGTGCCCGAGCCAGGGCGTCTCCCGCGCGCGGGACACGACTTCCGCCCAGAATTCCGTGCGCGTGGAACTCAGCTGGCTGGCGCTGCCCGTGGTGGCGGCGGAAGCCGTGCGGCCGATGGCGTGCCACCAGCCCAGGTCGGGATGGGCGCCCCAGTTCGGAGTGGAGACCGCGAAGGACACCACCAATCCCGCGAGCAGCAGAAGCACCGAAGTGCGAAGCAAGGCCCGGCGCAGCGGCGCGGGGCTCAGCAGCATCCACAGGCCGAGCGCCACGGCGAGGGCCAGCACCGGGGCGCGTCCACCGGACCACAACAAGCCGGCCCACGTGAGGACGCCCGCCGCCAGCCAGAATCCGCGGCCGGCGCGGTGGACATCCTTTTGCGTGATGAGGGCCACACTCGCGACGGCCCCGGCCAGCGTGTGGAGGCCGAGGATGCGAGGGTGAGGGTAAAGCGGGACGCCGTTCCGACCGGTGAGAATCCAGAGGGCCCAGACGGTCAATGTACCGGCGGCGGCACCCAGGGCCAGGCCGGCGAGCATGCGGCGGCCGGCGGCCGCGTCATTCGCCACGCACTGTCCGGCGATCAACCCGGCCGCAGTGAGCAGGACCCAGGAAGCAGCAGTCACCAGCCCGGGGGCAAACTGGCGGGAAACCGCCACCGAAAGTAGAACCGCAAGACCCGCCAGACTCGGGAGGATTTTCAGCCAGACGGGGCCGGCTTGGAGGCGGGCGATGGCCTGCGCGAGTTCCACGCGCCCGGCCCAGATCGCCGGCAGGAGCAGCACGAGGGCGCCGCAACGGTCGAAATCAAATGCGAGGGCCTGCAGGAAGGGCAGGGCGACGAGGGCCGCGGCGATCCAGGTGGCCGCGCTGGACTTGAGGGGACGGGGGGAGGCGCTCATGGGGTGGGGGCAAAAATTCGTTTCACCTGCGGGGCGACGCGGTCCAGGGCCTCGAGCATGACGCCCGCCGGCGGGGAAATGTCGAGCTGCCCAGCGGCGAGCCGCACCAGCGGCTGGGTCCACGCGGACTCAGGCAGCGCGGAAAATTCGGCACGGGAGACGGTTTCATCCTGGGCGAGCACCCGCGCAGCCAGCGCGGAAGGAGTCGAGCCCAGCTCGCGCCAGAGGGTGAGTGCGCCGGTGCGCTGGCCGGAGCGCCACAGGGCCAGAGTGGCCACCGCGCGCAGGTCGGGCGCGTCGGTGCGCGAGTCGTTCAGTAAATCACCGCAGGCGCGTTTCCAAGCCGCCTCATCCGCCGGCCGGGCGGTGCCGTCGAGCAGCTGGTTGAAATACGAGGCAACCGCGATGCGCACGGCATCGGGATGGCCGGGCTGCAGGGCGAGCGCGGCCTGGGCCTCGTTCCAAGCGAGAGCGTCCTCGCCGACCGTGGCGGCGGCGTGCGCGAGCAGCGCGTGGTCCTGCACAAAGGTCGCGCGGCTCCGCACGCCGTCGAAGGAGGAAAACGTCAGCAGTGCGGCGAGAACCCACCCCACGGCCAGGATTTGACGGCGCGCCAGCGGCCAGACCTGCCAGTAGCTGAAGGACGCAAAGGCGCCGCCCGACAAAATAGTGGCGAGGGCGGCGAGTGGCAGCCGGAAACGCGCGCTGACAAAAAACAGCAGTACGGACGCGGCGCAGACGGCGGTGATGAGTGCGAGTGAGGCCGCGGTCCGCGGGGCTTCCACGATCAGGCGGGCCGCCCCGATGAGCCCCAGCAGGAAGAGCACGCCAAAGGCCAGCGGGTTCCAACAGAGCCACGGCGAAAGCGCGTGATGGAAGGCGTAGGTCTTGTTGTTGTACTGCTCCCAGTCGTTGAGGAGCGCGTACAATTTCCGCGCGAGCTGGCCGAACCACGCGAAGGGATGTTGTACGACGTAACCGAGGAACTTCGCGTGCCAGTGGGCGTTCATCGCCGGGATGTCGGTCGGGGGGCGCCCTGTTTCCTGCTGATAGAGCAGCATCGATTCCGCCCGCGCGGGGTTTTTCTCCGCCAGGGCCGGCGGCAGGCTGAGATGCTGGGTATAGTAGCGTCCGTGAAAACCGGGCTGGTTGGCGGCCCAGAGATTGTAGGCGCCCTGCCACGGGAGAAATCCGGACACGCCGCTGACCTTTTCCTGCCAGCCGGCCGTCGCGAGAAAGAGCAGCCCGCCGGTGAACGCGGCGGCAAACTGCCGGCGACCCGGCCGGGTGCGCCAACCGGGCAGGGCGAGGACCGGCAGCAGCGCCCAGACGAGGAGGTAATTCGGCCGCAGCAGCGTGGCCGCGGCCCAGAACACGCTGGCGCCGAGCCAGCGGGCGGTGCCGCCGGAGCCCGCGGGCGCCCCGAGGAACGGCGCGAGGCAGACGAGTCCGGCCAGAAACAGCGTGAGGGCCGGCACGGCGTCGAGGGCCTGCGTCGAATAGTGGACCAACACCGGATTCAGCGCGCAGAGGAGGCCCGCCGCGAGCGCGGCCACCGGACCAAACCAGCGGCGCGCGAGCAGCGCGATCAGGCCGGCATTCACCGCGTGCAGCACGGCGCCGAGGGCGAGCGCGGTGGAAAACAAGGCGCCGGCCGCCACTCCGAGACTGCGCAGTGAAGCCAGGACGAGGGCATAACCGGAGGCCCGGTAAAACGGCTCGGCGGGCAACGTGCCGCGAAAGATGGACTCGGCGAGGGCGAGATTTTCGCGCTCATCGAGCACCGGCACCCGGCCGAGGGGTGTCGTCAGATACCATCCCAGGTGACCGCTCGCATAGGCCAGGGCGACGACCACCGGCACCGCGACCGGCCACAGGGCACGGAGAGAACTGGCGGGGGCGGACGGCGTGGCGGGCATGCGCGGGGAAGTGGCTCAGGACAACGCAGCCCTCCGTCGGCGGCAAGCCTGCCGGCAGCGGAATGGGACCGGGTTGGGCGGTCACCTGCCATGGCGGCATTGGTTTTACGTTCAATTGACGCACGAATGAGGGCACAGGAGCGGGCGTGTTTTCGTAGAGCCTGGAGATCGCCGAACTTTCCACCGCGCGTCGAACAAGCGGACATGATTTATGACTTCTCGATTGTCATTGCGAGGCAGCCAAAGGGCTTACGTGGCAATCCATCCGGGCTGGCAACGTTCATCAGATGGATTGCCGCGTCGGTCTGCGACCTCCTCGCAATGACAATCCTCGTATCATCCCCCGCGCTTGACGGTGACGCGCGCGGGCGGACAGGCTGGACGCATGCCGTCCGAAGCTTCCGCCGCCAAAAAAATCCCGTGGGTGAAACTTGCCGTGGGCGCGTTGGTAATCGTGGTCATCGCCGGACTGCTGTTGCGCGGACTGAACCTCCGCAGCTATTTTGACCAGGGCATGGCGCTGATCCGCAGTGCGAGTCCGTGGGCGTTTTTCTCGGCCATGGCGCTCCTGCCGGCGGTGGGCGCCCCCGCGCTGGCCTTCGTGCTCTCCGCCGGGCCGCTGTGGGGGGAGAAACTCGGCATGGGCACTGTGGTTCTGTTCTCGCTGCTGGCCCTGACGGTGAATTTCACCCTGACGTATTGCTTGGCGCGGTGGGCGTTCCGCCCGTTGCTCACGAAGCTTGTCACCCGGCTGGGCTACCAGCTGCCGCGCGCGGAGGAAGGCGACGCCACGAGCCTGATCGTGATCATGCGCGTGACGCAGGGCATTCCCTATTGCGTTCAGAACTACCTGCTCGGCCTGGCGGAGGTGCCGTTCGGAAAATACTTCCTGTGGACGGCGGTGCTGTCCCTGCCGCAGAACGTCGCGGCGATCCTCTTCGGCGACGCCATCATGCACGGCAAGGGCCGGATGGTGGCCATGATCGCCGGCCTGCTGGTGGCGCTGGTCGCGGCGACGCACCTGGTGCGCCGTCATTTTTCGGCAAAGAAGAAAAAATCCGCGGCATGAAAACCGGCCGGGAAATCGACCTCGGCGGGAAGTCGGACCAGGTGGTGTCGGTCAGCGAATTCACCCGCAAGGTGAAGGCGCTGCTCGAGAGCGGCCTCAGGCCGGGCTGGGTGCGCGGCGAGGTGTCGAACCTCCGCGCGCAGGCGAGCGGGCATGTGTATTTTTCGCTGAAGGACGCGGACGCGTCGGTCAGCGCGGTGCTGTTCCGCGGGGATGCCTCGCGGCAGACGGTGAAGCTCCGCGACGGGCAGCAGGTCGTGGTCTACGGCGAGGTGAGCGTGTACGAGGCCCGCGGCCAGTATCAGCTGATTGTGCGCGCGGTGATCGAGGACGGCGTGGGCCGGCTGCAGCAGGAGTTTGAGCGGCTGAAGCGCCAGCTGGCGGACGAAGGGCTGTTTGCCGCGGAGAAGAAGCGCCTGATCCCGATGATGCCGGCGACCGTGGGCTTCATCACGTCGCCGACGGGTGCGGCGGTGCAGGATTTCATGCGCATCCTGACCCGGCGCGGCTGGCGCGGGCGGCTGGTGGTGCTGCCGGCGAAAGTGCAGGGGGAGGGCGCGGCGGCGGAGATGGTCGCGATGCTGGGACTCGCACAGGAGCTGGAAATTTTCGACCTGTTGGTGATCGGGCGCGGCGGCGGCAGCCTGGAGGATTTGTGGGCATTCAACGAGGAGCCGCTGGTGCGGGCGGTGGCGGCGTGCACGGTGCCGGTGATCTCGGCGGTGGGGCACGAGATTGACTTCACGCTGTGCGACTTCGCGGCGGATGTGCGGGCGGAGACGCCCAGTGGCGCGGCGGAGCTGATTTCGAGTCATTTCATCGACGGCGCCGAGCGCGCGGGCCGGGCGGCCGACGCGATGGCGGCGGCGGGGAACGGCGCGGTCGAGCGCGCGAGTGAGCGGCTGGACCATGCGCGGTCACGGCTGCGGCTGCTGACGCCGGCGGCGCAGATCGAGCAGGGTTTCCTGCGGCTCGACGATTTTTCCAACCGGCTGGCCGCGGCGCTGCGGTCCACGGTGCAGCGGCGCAGCCAGCAGCTCGGCGAGGTGCGGGCGCGGCTGGCGCAGGCCTCGCCGGAGACGCGCGTGCAGCTGGGGTCGCATCAGCTGCTCTCGCTCTACAAGCGCCTGCAGGCGGCGAGCCCGGCGTCGGTGCTCAACCGCGGGTTTGCCATCGTGCGGGACGAACAGGGCCGGCCGGTGTCGCGGCGCGCGGCGGTCAAGGCCGGCCAGCGGCTGAGCAACGAGTTCAGCGACGGGTCGGTGAAGGTCCGGGCGGAAGAATGACCCTCCCGTTGGAATAATTCCCTCCGCTGGCTACTCTTAGGAGCCATGAGATTGTTTCGTTATCTTCCCTTTTTTACCGCGCTGGCGCTCGTCGCCGGGGCCGAAACCGACATGATGAAATCCAACCTACCCGCCAAAGACGCCCTGGAGTGCAAACTGGGCGAGAAATCCGCCTGCGGCCTGCCGTCCAATGTCGTCATCGACATGAGCAAGGCCAAGGTGCAGCGCACCGACGCCGAATGGCTGCAGACGCTGAACCCGCGCCAGTTTCAGGTCGCGCGCAAGCAGGGGACCGAGCCGCCGTTCCAGAACGAGTACTGGGATAACCATGAGGATGGGGTCTATTTTTCCGTGTGCAGCGACACGCCGCTGTTCGACAGCCGCGACAAGTTCGAGAGCGGCACGGGCTGGCCGAGCTTCACGAAGCCGATCGAGAAGGCCTTCGTGGGCGAGACGACCGACGTGAGCTATGGGATGGAGCGCACGGAAGTGCACTGCAACGTGGACGGCGCGCACCTCGGCCACGTGTTTCCCGACGGCCCCGCGCCGACCGGCCTGCGCTACTGCATCAACAGCGCCTCGCTGAAATTCATGCCCCGCAAGGCCTACGCGGCCTGGGTGGCGAAGAACGAGGCGGGAGCGAAGAAGTAGCAGGCATCAGCGGATGCCGTTTTCGGGTCCGGGTAGGGCGGGCCTTTGACCCGCCCTGATTGTCATTGCGAGGAAGCCCATCGGGCTGACGTGGCAATCCATCCGTGTTTGAGGTTTGCCATCCAGATGGATTGCCGCGTCGGCCTGCGGCCTCCTCGCAATGACAATCGGTGATGAATGCCAAGTCTACCATTTCTCTGCCCGGTCCAGCCACTCGGGGTTCATTTTCTCGATCAGCGCGATCTTCTTAATGCGGGATCCGGCCTTGAGCTGTTTCTCACGCGCGATGGCGTTGTCCACGTAACTGAACTCTTCGAAGTAAACGAGTCGGCTCACTCTATATTGAGCGGTGAAGCTCCCATCGATCCCTTCCCGATGTTGCCTGATCCGGCGGGAGAGACTGTTGGTTACGCCGATGTAGAGCGTGCCGTTTTTCTGGCTCGCGAGAATGTAGACCCAATAGGACTTCCCGGACATGCGAAAAGGCGGAGACACATGGATTGCCGCGTCGGACTACGGCCTCCTCGCAATGACAATCAAGGATGAAGGCTACGCCCCACCTCTACGGCGTAAAGACTCCGAAATTTCCGAAAACTACGCTTTCGGGAATTTGAGCCACTTCGCGCCGAGCTTGGAACTCTTCACGACGGTCTCGATGAAGACCATGCCTTCGACGCCGTCCTCGATCGTGGGAAAATCCAAATCCTTCGGCTGGCGCTTGCCCTCGACCTCGGCGCTGATCGCGCGGTAGGCCTCGAGGTAGATGTTGGCGAACGCCTCGAGGTAGCCCTCGGGGTGGCCGGCGGGGATGCGGGTGAACCGGCCGACGCGCGGTGTGAGGTAGCCGTTGCCGCGGCGCCAGGTTTGGCGGGGCTGGTCGGCGTACTTCACGACGAGTTCATTGGGAAACTCCTGCCGCCACTCGAGTCCGGCCTTCGTGCCGTAGACGCGGATGTTGAGCATGTTCTCGTCGCCGATGCTGATCTGCGAGGAGTGCAGCACGCCCTTGGCGCCGCCCTTGTAGCGCACGAGCACGTTGCCGTCGTCGTCGAGCTTCCGGCCCTTCACGAACGTGGTGAGGTCGGCGCAGAGCGACTCGATGTGCAGGCCCGTGATGTAGCGCGCGAGGTTCTCGGCGTGTGTGCCGATGTCGCCCATGCAGCCGGCGGCGCCGCTGCGCTTCGGGTCGGTCCGCCAGCCGGCCTGCTTCTGGCCGGTCTTTTCCAAAAACGTGCTGAGCCACCCCTGCGGGTACTCGACGACGATCTTGCGAATCTCGCCGACGCTGCCGTTGGCCACGAGCTCGCGTGCCTGCTTCACCATGACGTTGCCGGTGTAGTTGTGCGTGAGGACGAGGACCTTTTTCGATTTCTTCACGATCGCGCGCAGCTTGACGGCCTCGGCGAGGTTGAAGGTCGCGGGCTTGTCGAGGACGACGTTGAAGCCGGACTCGAGGAACAGCTTCGCTGGCGGGAAGTGCTGGTGGTTTGGCGTGACGATGACGACGAAGTCGAGCCGCTGGCTGGCGGGCAGCTTGGCCTCGGCCTTGGCCATTTCCTGGTAGCTGCCGTAGACGCGCCTCGGGTCGAGGAACAGGTCGGCGCCGGAGGCCTTGGAACGGGCGGCGTCGGAGGAAAACGCGCCGGCGACGAGCTCGGCTTTGCCATCCATGATGGCGGCAATGCGGTGGACGGCGCCGATGAACGCACCGCGTCCGCCGCCGATCATGCCAAAACGAAGTTTACGATTCATAGAAGAGTGCTGCTTTTACAGGAGGAAACGGAGGGAACGGAGCAAGGCGGATGAGATCTCAGTTCTCTCCTTTTCCTCCTGCGAGAAATAATCCGGGTTACTGGTTTTTCTTGTCGAACGCCGCGTCGAACGCGAGGGCGCTGGAGGGGAAGTCGACCTTGCGGACGAAGGTGGCGGCCTCGGTGGCGCCGTGGACGCGATCCATGCGGATGTCCTCCCACTCGACGGAGAGGGGGCCGCGGTAGCCGACGTCGTTCAGCGCGACGATGATGTCCTCGAACTTGATATCGCCGTGGCCGAGCGAGCGGAAATCCCAGGCGCGGCGGGCATCGCCGAAGTTCACGTGGCCGCCGAACGTGCCGACGGTGCCGTCACCGTGGCCCCACCAGACGTCCTTCATGTGCACGTGGTAGAGGCGGTCGCCGAAGGTGCGGACGAATTTCACGTAGTCCACGCCCTGGTAGCCGAGGTGGGACGGGTCGTAGTTGAAGCCGAAGCGCTTGTGGCCCTTCACCGCGGCGACGGCGCGCTGGGCGGAGGCGATGTCGAAGGCGATCTCGGTCGGGTGCACCTCGAGGGCGAAGTTCACGTTCACCTCGTCGAAGGCCTTGAGGATCGGGCGGAAGCGCTTGCCGAAATCGGCGAATCCGGCGTCCCAGTACGCCTGGGACGTCGGCGGGAACGCGTAGATCGAGTGCCAGATGCTGGAGCCGGTGAAGCCGTTGACGACGGCGGGGAAGTCATCCTGGCCCTTGCGGCCGGGCTTGGCGTTGAAAAACGCGCGGGCGGCCTTGGCGGCCTGGATCATCTTCTGGGCGGCGCGCTGGCGGACGCCCTCGGGCTCGCCGTCGCCCCAGACGTCGGGCGGGAGAATGGCCTGGTGACGCTCGTCGATGCGGTCGCAGATGGCCTGGCCGACGAGGTGGCTGGAGATGGCGTAGCAGGTGAGGCCGTGGTCTTTCAGCAGGGCCCACTTGGCGGCCACGTACTTTTTGTCCGTCGCGGCGGCATCGACATCGAAGTGATCGCCCCAGCAGGCGAGTTCGACGCCGTCGTAGCCCATCTTTTTGACGAGCGGGGCAAGTTTCTCGAGGGGCAGGTCGGCCCACTGGCCGGTGAAGAGTGTGACGGGTCTCGGCATAGAACGAGGGAGTTGGGGATTGAGGGACTAAGTGTGCGCTAGAGCGCGGCAACCGCCGCAAGATTTCGTCCTCCGTGTGGCGAGCAGCAAGGGAAAATCGGCGGGGAGGGCTGATTGTTCGGATTCGGAGGGGCGACACGGAGCGCACGGAGGGCGGGGAACCGTCCGGTCTTTTGTCCTCTCAGTACCCTCTGTGCCTCCTCTGTGGTCTCTGTGCCAACGGATTGGAAGTCCCGGTTTGGAGGCGAGCCAGCCAACCCAAGTCCCAAACTCTGACCCCGTCTTAAGCATATGCTTAGGTCGAGCTGTCGTAGATCGCGGGAGTAATGACGGCCTCGAGCGGCTGGTCGGCGGCGTAGGCGCGGAGGTTGCGGAGGGCGAAGGCGGTGGCGTCGCCGTAGCGGTCGAGCGTGGGGCCGGCGATGTGGGGGGTCAGGCTGACGTTGGGGAGGCCGCGGAAGCCGCTGTCCTTGGGGAGCGGTTCGTCGACGAAGACGTCGAGGCCGACGGAGATTTTGCCCTCGCGGGCGACGCGGAGGAGCGCGGCTTCATCCACGATCGCAGCGCGGCCGACGTTCACGAAGACGCCGCCGGGGCGGATCAGACGGAGGTGGCGCTCGGTCACGATGCCGATGGTGGCGGGGATGAGCGGGGCGAGTTCGATGATGACGTCGTTGTCGGCAAAGAGCGCGTCGAGGGACGCGGCGCGGGTCACGCCGTGGGAGGCGGCGACGGTTGCATCCACGTCGGGCGCAAAGACGGAGACCATACAGCCGAAGGGCGCGATCAGTTTCAGGAAGGCCCGGGCGACGGGGCCGAAGCCGTGGATGCCGACGCGGCGGTGGAAGAGTGATGCGTTGGCTTCCCAGCCGTCACGCCAGCCGCCGTCGCGGTGGATCATGAGCGTCCATTTCGTTGCCAGGCGCAGGCAGGCGAGGGTGTGGAAGAGCGCGCACTCGGCGACGGTCCGGCTGATGGCGGAGCCCCAGTTGGTGAGCAGCAGGCCGCGTTCGAGCTGGACGCGCGTCACCAGTTTCTTCACGGAGCCCGTGAGGTAGCAAACGTAGCGCAGGCGCGGCGGGAGCGTGGCCGGCATGGGCAGCGTGGCCCAGCCACAGACGATCACCTCGGGGTTGAAGGCGGTCAGCTCGCGCGCGAAGGGCTCGGGCGGGTGTCTGGAGGGATCGACCAGCCGGAACTCCGAAGCGAGGGCGCGCAGGTCGGAGAGGGCCGATCCGGACAGAAACTTTATCTGTTCATCCGGCGTAGCGACGACGAGCAAGGAGGTGATTCGGGGCATGGGGGCCAGATTGTTTTACAGAAGGAAACGGAGAGAACGGAGGTCTGGATTCGGAAATAAAGAAAGAATCCTCAGTTCTCTCCGTTTCCTCCTGTGAAAATTAACGGTACAGCCAGAAACGCTTGCTCTCTTCCTGGTAGATTTTCGCCTGCTCGCGCCATTGGCGCAGCCAGCCGGCGACGTCCACTTTCGCGCCCTTGGTGACGAGGTCGTTGTAGAAGGTGGTCGAGCCCATGTGCACGAGAAACGTGCGGCGGTCGGCGGCCTTGGCGGTGGCGAAGGGATTCTTCGGATCCAGCTTACACGCGAGCTGCATCAGGTAGAAACTCAGCTCGGTCGGCTGCCATTCGTCGTAGTCGGCGACCTCGATGTACAGGCCGGTCGCGGGCTTGCCGAAGCGGTCGGGGGCGCTGACGCGGCGGTATTGCAGGCCGGCCAGGTTGAGGGCGCGCAGCTCCTTTTCGACGACCTCGATCTTCACCGAGCGGTGGGCGATGCCGCGGAAGGGATAGGATTTGCCGACACCGTGCGTGAACCCGCCGAGGATACAGCCGAGGCCGGTCATCGGATAACCCATGCACGCGGCGAAATCCTGGATGGCGGTCGAGGTGGGGACGAAGTTGAGCCCGGTCTCGGGCCAGCGCATCGCGCGCCGCCAGCCGCGCATGGGGATGACGGTGAGCCGGCCTTTCCGCCGGGCGGAGTCGGAGAGGGAGAGTCCGCCGGGCGGGGCGGCGTCCTTCACCATGAGGGCGAGTTCGCCGATCGTGAGGCCGTGGACGTAGGGCACGCGGAAGCGGCCGACGTCGCTCATCCACTGCGGGTCCATGGGCGGGCCGTCCACCTTGAAGCCACCGAGCGGATTGGGGCGGTCGAGGACGATGACCTCCTTGCCGTTGGCGAAGGAGGCTTCCATCGCGGACTTCATTGCGCCGGTGAACGTGTAGCTGCGCGTGCCGTTGTCCTGGAGGTCGATCACGAGCGCATCAATGCCGCGGAGCTGGGAAGATGTGGGGACGAAGTGCTTCGACTTCAGGTTGTAGAGCGAAAACACCATCAGCCCGGTGCGCTTGTCCACCTGGTCGGGAAACGGCATTTCGGCCGGCAGCTCGTCATAGAGGCCGTGCTCCACGGCGTAGAGCGCGACGAGTTGCACGCCCGGCGCGTGGCGGAGGACGTCAATCGTGCTGATGCCGCGGCGGTTCACGCCGGCAGGATGCGTGAGCAGGCCGATGCGCTTGCCTTTCAGGACGTCGAAGCCGCGCGCCTCCAGCACATCGATGCCGAGCATCACGGGATACACCGGCGCCGACGGCATAATGACCGGGGCGACCCGCGGCGCGACGGGGGTGGAGGCGGAGGCCACGCGCGTGGCGGGTGCGATGGCGGTCGCCCGGGGTGCGGGTCGGGTCGGTGCTTTGCTGGAACTGCAGCCGAACAAACCCAGCAGCAGGATGAGGGGCACGCCGAGATGTTTCAAAGGAAGGGGGCTGGAGAGGCCGGGCATGCGCCAGAAAGTGTTAGGTGTTTGGTGTTACGTGTTAGGCGCGGAATTGGGTCCGTGGTCGGAGGCAAACGTAACACTTAACACGTAACACCTAACACAGCGTCGGGCGTGAGCTCCGTCGAGAATGTTTGCGGGAATTTGTTCACAGCGCGTGCGCCACGGCGGCGGTGAGGTTGGCGCCGGCGGCCGACAAGGCCTCGGTCAGCGGCTGGCCGGCGGGCGTGATGGCGTGGAGCGTGAGACCGGGGCGCGTGTCGGTGGCGGTGACCTGCCCGGCGAAGATATGGGCGGGCTTGCCGCGGGCCAGGGCGCGGGCGGCGACGGCGCCGGGACCCTTGCCGCTGAGCGAACTGGCGTCGAAGCGGCCCTCACCGGTGATCACGAGATCGGCCGCAGCGATGCGCGCGTCGAGGTCGAGCCAGGCGGAGACGAGTTCGAAGCCGGGCAGGAGTTGGGCGCCGGCGCCAGCCATCAAGCCAAACGCGATGCCGCCGGCGGCGCCGGCGCCGGGCTGGTCCATGAGGGCGTCGGAGGCGCCGCTCTGCGCGCAGAGGAGGAGACCGAGGCGCGCGCTCGCGTGGTCGAGACGGGTGAGATCGGCGGCCCGCAGTCCTTTTTGCGGCCCATAGACAGCGGCGGCGCCGTTGCGGCCGAGGAGGGGATTGGAAACGTCGCAGGCGATCCGGATGGGCGGGAGCTCCCCGGAAATTTTCCCGGAAAGTCGCTCGATCAGATCCCAACGCGCGGGAACCGGCGGACGGATGATTTCGCCGGCGTGCGACCGGGCCTCGAGTCCGAGCGCGGACAGCGCGCCGAGCCCGAGGTCATGCGTGGCGCTGCCGCCCACGCCGAGGACGATGGCGGCGGCGCCGGCCTGCGCGGCGGCGGCGATGAGCTGGCCGGTGCCGAGGGTGGTGGTCTTCCACGGGTCGCGCTGATCCGCGGGCAGCAGTGCCAGGCCGCTGGCGGCGGACATTTCGATGACGGCAATCTCGGCGGAGTCGGGCAGGGAGTCGGGCAGTTGGAGCAGCGCGCGGGCGGTGACGGGGATTTTTGCCCAGGGGACGAGACCGAAAGTCGCGTCGACGGCCGCGCCGCGCGGACCGGTGACGGAGACGGATGAGAGGGAGCCGCCGGCGGAGGTGGTGAGGATTTCCGCGAAGCCCTCGCCGCCGTCGGCGAGCGGGCAGAGGTCGAGCGACCAGTCGGGGTGGCGGGTGCGCAGGGCGTTGGCCGCGGCCTCGCAGGCCGGGCGGGCGGCGAGGGAGTCCTTGAATTTGTCGAAGGCGAGCAGGACACGCATGCGGGGCCTACGAGAGGTTTACGGACAATTGAAGGCGAGCGTTTTGCGAAGCGACCTGCCACCGGTCGTTTTCACTTATTAAGTGAAAATGACATTGGGGCGGGGATCGGGGTAGGGCGGGTCTGCGACCCGCCTTGTCATTGCGAGGCGGCCCCAATGGGCCGGCGAAGCAATCTATCCGGATTTCAGATGGATGGCTGCGTTGCTGCGCTGCTCGCAATGACCCGTGGGAAAAGGCGGGTCGAAGACCCGCCCTACTCACCGATTCGGGCGAAGCGGGGGACGGACTGGTGGTTGAGGGTGATGGTCTCGGTCCACATGCCGGCAGGGCGGACCCAGAGGCCGTGTTCGCCGTAAAGCGCCTGGTAGACGACAAGGGGCTCGAGGGTCTCGGAGTGGCGGGCGAGTCCGACGACGCGGTATTCGCCGCCCTTGTAATGGCGGTAGCGGCCGGGGCGCGGTTCGGCGGGGAGGGGTGGGAGAGTATCCATGGAGTTGCGGAAGTGTGGCTGGCTGCCGTAATAAGTCTGGTAGAAAAATGATCATCGTCCGCGCCATTAGAGAGGAGGATATCCCGGCTTTCCGAGAAGTGCTGGATAGCGTCGCCCGCGAGCGCCGCTACCTGGCACTGGTGGAGGCGCCACCCCTGGAATCAGCGAAGGCCTTTGTTGGCGCGGTGATCAAGGCTGGTCATGCGCAGTTCGTGGCGGTTGATGAAGCTAGGATCGTGGGCTGGTGCGATGCTCTCCCGGGTGACGCCGCGGCGGGTACCGCCCACATCGGACGACTGGGGACTGGGGTGCACCGGGACTACCGCCGGCAAGGAATCGGCCGGCGCCTGCTGGAAGCGACCATCGCCAAGTCGCGGGAGCGCGGCTTGGAAAAAATCGAGCTGACCGTCTATGCCTCAAACGTCCCGGCGATCTCGCTCTACCAAAAACTTGGGTTCGTGGAGGAAGGACGCAAAAAACGCGGCCGGTTCCTCGACGGATTCTATGACGACGTCCTGCTGATGGCGCTGGATCTTAGGAACAAGGGTTAAATCCCACCGTTGGCGGCGCGGCGTGGAGAGCCCAGGCGTGGCCGGTGAGGAGGCGGGCGGGGCCGTTGGCGGTGAGTTGGACGACGGGGATGGAGGGGAACTCGACGACGCGGGTGTAGACGGCGCGGTCGTTCACGAAAACCTCGATCATGGAGCGGTCGAACAGCCAATGGACGCAGATGGGCGAGGTGGCGGCGTGGGCGACGGGTGGACGATCGCCGAAACGCACGCCGTCGGGGCCGAGGGCGATGGTCACGCCGGCGATTTCGCAGCGGAGGGAGGTGGCGGGATCGCGCTCGAGCGTCAGTTCGACTTCGTGCGAATGGTCGCCGGGGAGGGCGAGGGACGCCGGGGTGGAGTCGAGCGATTGCGCGGGAAACCTTTTCTCTCCGGAACGCAGGACGGCGATTTCGGCGGCGGGGGCGGCGCAGAGGTCGCCGGCGGCGTCGAGCCAGACACGGCGCGGGGCGCTGAGACGGCCGTTCCAGCCGCGGCCCTTGGGAAAACGCTGGACCCAGCCGAACAGCAGCATGCGACCGGTGGGATCCACGATGGTCTGCGTGGCATAGTAGCTGTCGCTTTCATCCACGCGTCCGCGGCGCTCGACCTGGAACGTGTAGGTGGCGAGATCGAGCATACCGCTGTACCACTCGACCTCGCGAACGGGTGAGGTGAGCAGCACCCATTTCTTTCCCAGTTTGAACAGGTTGGGGCACTCGAAAAACGTGACCGAGGACTTGGGCGCACGGAGGATGATGCCGCGGTAGACCCACTGGCGCAGGTGGTCGTCGGGGTTTTCGTAGAGGGCGATGGCGGATTCCTCGCCGAGCCAGGCACCCAGCACGAGAAACGTACGGCCCTCGGTGCGAAAGACGTAGGGATCGCGCCAGCCGCGCTCGAAGGTGGGGCCCCCGTGGTTTTTCAAATCGATCGCGGGGTTGGCGACGGCCTGTTTCCAGCCGATCAGGGCGGCGTCGGCGGGAGAAGCGAGGACCTGTGAGCCCGGATGCGCCTCGTCGTGACTGACGCTCGTATAGAGAATCTGCGGGATACCGGCGGCATCGAGGGCGGCGCAGCCGGAGTAGCAGTGTTTTTCACCGAGCGCGTGCTGCGGAAAGAGCGCGAGCGGGAGGTGCTCCCAGTGCACGAGATCGCGGCTGCGGGCGTGGCCCCAGTGCAGGTCGCCCCATTCCTCGCCACCGGGGTTGTGCTGGTAGAAAACGTGGTACCACCCGTCGTGCCAGAGCGTGCCATTGGGATCGTTCATCCACTGCGCGGGCGGACCGAAGTGCCAGATCGGCCGGGCGGGATCGGCGATCGCAGGATAGGTAGGCCAGGTGAGCATCGCGGGGCGGAAGTAATCGCGGAAACCCGGCGCAGCGGAAGCGGAAAAGATGCGGGATTCAGCCGACGCCGTAGGGCGGGAAAACCTGCTCGGGCCGCTTCTTCAGGTCTTCGAGGAGGCCGCGCCCGATGAGGCGTATGGTCGCGTCAATCTCCAGCGGCAGGTTGGGTCCGAAATGGTGGGAGTTGTAGAGCCGGCGGTAGGCGATCTGGCCGGCAGAGTTGAGCACGTAGACCTGGATGGCCCCGACCTTGCCATCATGGCCCCAGACCTCCACGCAGAGCGTGTACGAACCGGAGGTCGGCGCGCCGTGCCGCCACGCGGCATACTGGGCGCCGCGCTCCCAGAGGTACCGCAGCTGATTGTGGCGGAATTCGGGTGGAGGCACATCTGGCTTCCCTTGCTCGGCTGCAAACGGGGCGGATGTGAGCGAACGCAGCTCGTCGGCGAGGGCCACGGCGACGGGCAGACGCCACGTGCGCTGGGTCCCGCTCACCCACAGCACGGGCGCGACGCCGACGGGGTTCTTGCCCAGCGTGGCTTGGAATTGCGCGAAGGCCTCGCGGCATTTGGCCAGTTCGGACTCGGGCGGGGAGCCGAACATGCGCGCGAACGGATAAAGCAATATCTCGCCACCCCCAGGAAGGGATGGGGTGGCAAGACCCGCGACCAGCAGGGCACCGAGAAGGCGCAGGGGTGAGGTGATGCCCTGAGTCTAGCCACGCCGCCAAGCTAGTCAATCAATCCGCCGCCGCTGGCATCGCGGAGTCGGGGGCAGAATTAAGCGCGGAAGCACGGAGGGAAGCCGGCGTTCTTCCGTGCTTCCACCCTTTCGCGGTCGATGCTGGTTTTTCCGCTCAGAACTTCGAGCCGTCGGCCTTGGTGCCGCAGAGGGAGACCTCGAGTCCGAGTTCGGCGGCGAGCGCGGCCTTGGTGTACATGGCGAGGTCGGCCTCGGCGGCGGAATTCGCGTAGGCGACCTGGATGTGGTTGGCCTTGTGGCGCGCCATCATCTGGTCGCGGCTCACGCCGTATGTGACGGCATGCATGATGGGCCACTGCACGGTGGTCTCCGCCCAGCGGCGCTCGGTCTCGGCGCGCGGGAGGGTGACGACCTTGGCGCGGCCGAGGTCCATCTTGAGCTTGCCGTTGGCGACAAAGATGCGGCTCCAGACGATCTCGCCGGGCTTCGCGATGCCGCGCACGGTGCCGCCGCCGAGGCGGAAGTACATCAGCGGCTGGCGGAGCGAGTCGGTGCCGGCGTAGCCGTCAATGTGGTGCGCGGGCGGGGCGCTGCCGGAGATGAGGAACACCCAGACGTATTCCTTCGTCGTGCCGCTGCGGTCGTAATCACCCCAGCGCAGGTCATGGAGCGTGTTCTCGACCGGCTGGCTGAGCGCGGTGTGGACGCGGTTGGTGAAGAGGCCGTCGAGACCGGCGCATTCGTCCACCTCGTTGAAATGCGTGAGCGGCTGGCCGTCGCGGATGATCTCGCCCGAGGCATTGGCGACGGGCGGACGGTCGGAATTGTTGAGCAGGCCCTCGACGAGGTCGGAGGCGGGCAGGAGGTCCTTGAGGCCCTGCTGGTACTGGATGCCGATGGATTCGCAGCCGAACTCATCGGCGATGCGCAGGGCGGCGATGTAGGTTTTGCACTGCCAGATGACCTGCGCCTCGGTGAGGTCGGTCTCCTCGTTGGGGCCGAGCTGGAACTTCATGCCCTTGGCCTTGAGCCAGGTGAAGACCGCGCGCGCCTCGGTGTCGCTGACCTGCGTGGCGCCGTAGTAGAGGGCGGACTGCGAGAGGCGCTCCTTGTAGACGCCGGTCTGGAACAGCAGCTCGTCGGGGATGATGGCATTGAACATGCCCATGCAGCCCTCGTCGAAGATGCCCATGATGGACTTTTTAAGGCGGAGGTTATCGGCGATCTTCTTCGAGAGAGCTCGCGCCTTGGCGGGCACGGTGGTCTTGGCGAGCGGGCGGACGTGCGCCGTGGGGTGCGTGACCGCGCCGGCCTTGAGCCAGGTGGCGAGGCCGGAGAGGAAAAATTTGTCGGTGAAGTCGGCGCTCCAGAGCGTCGAGTACTTCACGCCGGCCTTGGTGAGGGAGCCGTTGAGATTGAGCATGCCGACGAGACCGGGCGCGGTGCCGGACCAGTTGGCGACGGTCAGGATGGGGGCCGAGTGCGAGATCAGCCCGTGGAGAATGTGGTGCGAGTACTGCCAGACGGCCTCGGCGACGATGACGGGGGTTCTCGGGTCGATCGTGGCAAACACGGCCATGCCCTCCTTCTGGGAGCTGATGAAGCCGTGCTTCACGGCGGGCTTGTAGGGGTGGGCGCGGACGAGCTTGTACCCGAGCCGGGCGACGGCGGCGGTGAGCTGCTGCTCCATGGCGGCCTGGCCGGGCCAGGTTTTTTCGTTAGCGGACTGGCGGAGGTCGCCGTTGGCGACGAGCAGCACGGTTTTCTTGGGAGATTTCTTCATGGGGGAAAGGGACCGCCAACCAAACGGAAGCCCCGGAGAATGCAAAAGAAGAAAACAAAAAAGCCAGCCCGCAGGTGCGGGCTGGCTGGTAAGTTTTATGACAAACGGCGGGCTACTTGACCGTCAGCAGCGAGATCACCTGCGTCACGCCATCGGTCTCGAGGGTGAGGAGGATGGCCTTGCCGATGGCCGCGGGGGACTGGGCGGTACCCTTGAGGGTGACCACGCCGGCGTCGGCATCGACGTTGATCTTCAGCGCCGAGAGCTCGGAATCGCCGACCAGCTTGGCGTTGATGACAGTGACGATGCGGGCGTTGTCGGCGACGGAGGCGACCTTTTCGCCGGCGGCGACGGTCTTGTTGCGCACGACCCGGCCGCCCTTCTCGAGGTCCCGGCCGATGTCGGAGGGCGTCAGCTTCCACTCGGTGAGCTTGTCGGAGACGGCGTTTTTGACGTCCTTGGCGACCTCCTTGGTTTTGTCCGCGACGTCCCTGGCGACCTCCTTGGTCTTTTCGACGGCGGTGTTGGCGGCGGCCTTCGTTTTGTCGACGAAGGTGGCGGAATCATCCTTCTTGCTGCAGCCCACGAGGGCGAGACTGAGGACGGAGAGGGTGAGGAGATATTTCTTCATAGGGAGGGAGGGTTGATGATGAGGTAACGACTGACCGGGGAAACGGGGATTGGTTCGCGACGGGAAGGGGCTTTTCCCAGACCGTCACAGAATCGACATTGCCCGGCGCCGGCGACTCCGCTTCGCTTTTACCCATGGCCCAGAAAACCGCTCTCGTCACCGGCGCTTCGCGCGGCATTGGCCGTGGCATTGCGCTTGAACTTGCCCGCGCGGGCGGCCGCGTGGCCATCAACTACGCTGGCAACGCCGAGGCGGCCGCGGAGGCGCTCGCGCTGGTGAAGGCGGCGGGCGGGGACGGCTTCATCGTGCAGGGCGACGTGGCGGTGGCCGCAGACCGCGAGCGGCTCGTCGCCGAGACAATCAGGCAGTTCGGCCGCATTGACCTGCTGGTGAACAATGCCGGTGTGGCGCCGAAGGTGCGCGCCGACGTGCTCGAGGCGGGCGAGGAAAGCTTCGACCGGCTGTTCGCGATCAACCTGAAGGGGCCATATTTCCTCACGCAGCTCGTGGCGAAGCAGATGCTGAAGCAGGCGCCGGACGCCGAGGGCTTCCGCGGCCGCATCGTCAACATCACATCCATCTCGGTCTACACGGCGTCGATCAACCGCGGCGACTACTGCATGGTGAAGGCGGGGCTGGCGATGATGACGAAGCTGTTTGCCGACCGGCTGGCGAACGACGGCATCAACGTCTATGAGATCCGTCCGGGTGTGATCGCCACCGATATGACCGGTGGTGTGAAGGAAAAGTACGACAAACTCATCATCCAGGACCAGCCGGGCATCACGCCGATCAAGCGCTGGGGGAAACCCGAGGACATCGGCCGGGCGGTGCGGGCGATCGCGGAGGACCGCTTTCCGTTCACGACCGGCGCGGTGTTCGACGTGGACGGCGGGTTCCACCTGCACCGACTCTAAGCGGGCAGGTCATGGGTTATGGGCGATAGGCGATTGGTTAAGGGCCCTGGTTAGTAGCGTTTGCCCCATCACCCATGGCCAATAACCCTTCGCCCGGAGGCGCGCAGCGCCTCCCGACTTGCGGAATGACCAGCGGTTGGTAGCTTGGCGGGCCATGAAAAAGATCCTTACCCTGATCGTTTCCCTCCTCTTCGCCGCGGCGGTGTTTGCCGCCGCCGCCAAGGTCGCCGACATCACGCAGCCCGAGCTGCAGGCCGCCATTACAGCCAAATCCGCCGTCATCCTCGACGTGAACGGCACCGATTCCTACAAGGCCGGACACATTCCCGGGGCGATCGATTACATCGCGCACAAGGACCAGATCGCGAAGCTGCTCCCCGCGGACAAGAACGCGCTCGTCGTCGCCTACTGCGGCAGTCCGTCCTGCCACGCCTACGCCGCCGCCGCGGATGCGGCCGTCAAGCTGGGCTACACGAACGTGAAACACTTCGCGCCCGGCATCTCTGGCTGGAAACAGTCCGGCGCCGTGACCGAGAAGGGCAACTGATCCCGTCTTTGTTCCGCTTTGGCGGAACTACGACGTGGCCAGCCCGCCTGGGTGCGGTTGATTTCCAAGCCCGGGCGATTCGCCCGGGCTTTTTCGTGCGCCCCGTCGGACAAAGGATGGCGCATATTTTGTTTTGGTGCTGACCGCTGGGGGCAAAAAAACTGGAGCCACAGAGGGAATGATAGGAGCTGCGCGAGAATTGCCATCATCGGCGGTAATATCACTCCGCTACAACCGGTGGTGGATTGACGGTGCCGGAACCGCAACGGATGGTGCACGCCTGCCCTCGAGCCCGGCGCCATTCGCCCGGCCCAGTCCGGCGTTTTCCTCCATGCCCACTCTCTCCCTCCCGGTTTCCCCTGCCCCTGAATCCGCCCGCGCCTCCTCCGGCAAGGGCTCCCAGATCCTGAGCCGCGCCATTCCCGCCGACGGGCGGATGGTGCTGAAGCGCGACGGGACGCGCGTGCGTTTTGACCTCAACAAGATCACCCGCGCCATCGCGCTGGCCGTGCACGAGGTGCGCACGGACAACGCCCCGAATCCGTACCGGGACGACGCCTTGGCGTGTTACGGCCTCGAGAGCGAACCCTACCGCGAGGTCGCCGGTGTCGCGGCGGGCGTCGCGCAGATGCTCGAGCTGCACTATCGCGACGGCCGGCATCCCTCGATCGAGCAGGTGCAGGACGCCGTCGAGAAGGCCATTGCTGGCGCCGGGCGCTGGGAGGTCGCGCGTGCCTACATGCTCTACCGGGCGCGGCGGGCGGAGCGACGGCTCACGTCGTATACCAACAGCGGCATGGCGGACTACATCGCGATGGCGAAGTACGCCCGCTACCGGCCCGAACTGGGCCGGCGGGAAATCTTCACCGAGGGCGTCGACCGCGTGCGCGATATGCACCTCGGTTTTTTTGCCGCGAAGCTCGGGAGCCGGCTGCCGGCGGAGCTGCCGGCCGACATCGCGGAACTCGCGGGCGTCGAGGCGGGCCTGCTCGCGCACACTTGGGGCGGCCAGACGCTGGAGGAGATCATCCGCGACGCCTTTGCGCAGGTGGCGGCCAAGAAGGTGCTGCCCAGCATGCGGTCCATGCAGTTCGGCGGCGAGGCGATCCTCCGCAACCACAGCCGCATGTTCAACTGCAGCTTCTCCAACGTCGACCGCCTGGAGTTCTTCCGCGAATATTTCTTCCTGCTGCTGAGCGGCTGCGGGGTCGGCTTCTCGGTGCAGAAGCACCACATCGCGCTGTTGCCGGCGCTGCCGGCGCGCGGCGCCGAGAACGACCTGCCGGTCGTCCACTATCGCATCTCCGACACGATCGAGGGCTGGGCTGACGCCCTGCACGCGCTCGTCGGGTCGTTCTATGACAGCACCCTGATCGAGTATGACTACTCCGCGATCCGACCGCGCGGGGCTCAGCTCAAGACCTCGGGCGGCAAGGCCCCCGGGCACCTGCCGCTGCGGAACACGCTGAACCGCGTCAGCACGATCCTGACCAAGGCCGCCGGCCGCGCGCTCCGCCCGGTCGAGGTCTACGACATCAACATGTATGTCGCGAAGGCCGTCCTCGCGGGCGGCATCCGCCGCTCGGCGACCATCTGCCTCTTCTCCCCGGACGATGAGGAGATGATGAACGCGAAGACGGGCAACTGGTTCGAACAGAACCCGCAGCGGTCCGCCTCGAACAACTCGGCGGTGCTCTCGCGCAGCCAGGATCATGCCGGCCTCTTCCAGAAACTGTTCAAGGCCCAGAAGGAATTCGGCGAGCCGGGCTTTTATTTCTGCGACAACCCCGAGGCCGGGTGCAACCCCTGCGCCGAGATCAGCCTGCTGCCGGTGGTGGACTGGGAGCTGTCGGCGTCCGAGCGGGACGAGCTGTTCCGCCGCGGCTACAAGGGCGACCTGCCCGGCACGACGCGGCTGTCGGGTTTCCAGCACTGCAACCTGACGACGATCAACGGGCATGCCGCCATGACCGAGACGGCCTTCTACAAGGCCTGCCTCGCGGCCACCGCGATCGGCACGCTGCAGGCCGCCTACACGGACATGCCGTACCTCGGACCCGTGACGCGGCTCATCAACGAGCACGACGCGCTGCTTGGGGTCTCCATCTGCGGCTTCATGGACAATCCCACGGTGCTCTTTGACCAGGAGATCCTGACCCAGGGCGCGCAGCTGTGCCGGGCGGCGAACCGGCTCATCGCCGGACTGATCGGGATCCGGCCGGCGGCAAAGCTGGCGACCTGCAAGCCCGAGGGCACGGCGTCGCTCATCCTCAACGCCGCCTCCGGCATCCACCCGCACCACGCCCGCCGTTATTTCCGGCGCGTGCAGGCCAACCGCAAGGAGCCGATTTATGCCTTCTTCAAGGCGGCGAACCCGCAGATGACGGAGAGCTCGGTCTACAATCCCGACACGGATGACGTCATTACCTTCCCGGTGGAGGCGCCGAAGAAGGCAATTCTCCGGAAGGACCTCACGGCCATCCAGTTCCTGGAACTGGTGAAACTCGTGCAGTCCTGCTGGGTGATTCCGGGTGGCGACCCCGCTTCGCGTTCCCCCGACCTGCATCACAACGTTTCCAACACCTGCACGGTCCGGCCGGAGGAATGGGACGAGGTGGCGGCCTTCATCTGGTCGAACCGGCGCTTCTTCACCGGCATCTCGCTCTTCCAGGACGCCGGCGACAAAGCCTACGCCCAGGCCCCGCGCGAGGAGGTCACGACGGAGGCGGACGTGCACAAATGGAATGCGCTGCGTCCCTACCGCGTGGACTACACCCTGATGCGGGAGGAGTCGGACGAGACCGAGCTCAAGCAGACCGTGGCGTGCGCCGGCGGCGCGTGCGAGCTGCCCTGAGCCCGGGTGGCGGGCGGGCTTTGGGGTGGACGGACCGACGAAGGATGGGTCACGTTCACCCGCATGCTGCTCACCTGCCAGGCTGGCTTTGAATCCCTGCTCGAGCGCGAGCTCGCCGCGACCGGCGGGCCCGCGGTGGAGACAGGGCCGGGCTGGGTGCGGACGGAAGGCGCGGAGTTCCGCGAGACGCTGGCCTTTCCCTGGCTGGAGCTGATGACACCGGTCGAGCTCAAGGGCGAGGCGGTCAACGCGCTGGCGCAGCGCGTGGCGGGATATTTTTTTGAGAACCTGAAAGGCGAACGCGTGGAAGCGGACTGGCCCTGTGTGTGGCAGGGACCGCAGGAGATCACCGGGCTGGGGCGCCGGATCTCGGCGGTGGAAAAGGCGTTCGGGGAGTTGCTCAAGAAGAAGCTCTCACGCGTGGCGAAGCTGGCGAAGCTGGATGTGCCGCGCGGTCCGGGACCGGCGCGGGGCTTGTTTGTCTATTTCACGGATTTTGGGCGGATGTTCGTGGCCCGCGAGGCGTTCGTGCATGGCCAGCGTCGGATGGCGGATGACGACCTGGCGCCGTCCCGCAGCTACTTGAAGGTGGAGGAGGCTTACATCGTCCTCGGCCGCGAACCGGCGGCGGGCGAGACGGTGTGCGACCTCGGCGCGGCGCCGGGTGGCTGGAGTTTCAGCGCGGCCCGGCATGGCGCGAAGGTGCTGGCGATCGACAACGGGCCGTTGAAGGGCGGGGCGTTCAACCACCCGCTGATCGAGCACCGGCTGGCGGATGCGTTCCGGTTCGCTCCGGTCGCGGTGGCCGGGGAACATTTCGACTGGCTCTTCTGCGACATGCTGGAGGAGCCGCACCACGTCATTCAGCAGATTGTTCACCCGTGGCTGTCGCAGGGCTGGTGCAGCCGCTTTGTCATCAACCTGAAGTTTGGCCGGGTGGATCCGATTGCGCTGCTGGGCGAGTTGCGCGGGCCGGAGTCGCCCTTCACCAAGTTTGCCCCGGGCTTCCGGATCCGGCACCTGTATCACGACCGCGAGGAGTTCACGGTGGTGGGTGAGGTGAAACCGCAGATGGACGCGAATTGACGCGAAGGCGGCGGGCCGCGGCCCATGTGGTGTCATTGCGAGACGGCCCAACGGACCAGCGCAGCAATCCATCTGGGGACCGGATGGATGGTCGCGTCGCGTCGCTCCTCGCCCTGACAACCGCTGCGAGGAGAACGCGGGTCGTGGGGCCATTTTCGGGCTAGTCTTTGGTCGGGGGGAGGTGCTTCATGTGGGAAGTTTTCCATTATGAAACGCATACTCCTGAATCTTCTCCTGGTTCTTGTGCTGCTGCCGCTGGCGGCGGTGGCCGGCGACCCGGTGATCAACGGCCGCTGGCGCCTGGACACGACCCGCAGCACCGCGCTCGACGGCTGGTCCACGGCGGACGTCGTCATCGCGGCGGACGGCAGTAAAATCGGTTTCCACTATGACATGACCTGGCACACGACGAAAGTCGCGGTGAGCCAGTCGGTCGACACGGCGCAGCCGGTGGCCATCCCGAATTTCTTCCGCATCGATCAGCGCCACATGGCGGTGTACGCCCAGCCGAAGTCGGCGGCGGCGGTGACGGCGACATGGATCGATGGCGGCCGCACGCTGCGGCTGGAGGCGCAGGTGCCGCTCGAAACCTCGCAGGGCAACACGACGATGCGGGTCTACCAGGAATTCCGGCTGCAGGAGGGCAACGCGGAGCTGGTACTAATCGAGCTGCACAACACGCGCAGCCGCCCGCTGGTGTATCATTTCACGAAAGTGGCCGAGGCGACGGCGAAAAAATAATCCCATGAAACGCATTTCCCTTTTTCTCGCCCTGATCCTTTCCGCCCTGCCCGGGCTCCGCGCCGCCGAGGCGGCCCCGGCCACGCCCGCGCGCGCGGCCTATGTGATGAACTTTGACGGCGACTGGAAGATCGCCGGCGGCCTGCCCGAGAAGGCGCTGCTGATCGGCCTGCAGGGCCTCGCCAACCGCTCGGCCCCGCGGCTCTACATCGTTCACGCCGAGGGTTTCCCGTGGGAGATCACCGGGCCGCTGGAGGATTTCTACGCGCGCAAGCACGGCGTGAAGTTCACGGAACTGAAGACCACCGAGGAGGCGCTGGGGCACTTTGCCCAGTATGCGAAGGGTTATGTGGTCTGGGATCCCACGGTGATGCCGACGATGAACGTCGCCTACACCATCGCCGGCCTGGAGGACGCCGTGGTGGTGACCCCGGCCCTGATCCCGCTCGCCGAGCGCCACGGGCTGAAGCCGATCGATGACCTGCGCGGCCGTTACGCGGGCCAGACCGACGCCCAGATCTACACCGATGCGAAGCGCCGCTACTGGGCGCGCTGCAGCCACGACCAGCTGATCCTGCTGGGCGGGCAGCGCGGCGACATCCGCATCCCGGCCATCGCCGACTGGGGCGTGCGCCAGAAGATGTTTTTCCACGACCTCTCGGCCAACCCGATCCACGCCGACGAGCTGGCGTTGGAAAAACAGTTCTTCTCCGAGCTCAACCCCGGCGGCACGATCTTCGGCTGGCACGTCTACGGCAAGGACACCGAGGAGCAGCACACGACCCTGATCTCGACCTACGGGTTGAAGATGGAGGGCCTGCAGAGCCTGCCGAACTTGAGCTTCAACTGCCAGTTCGGCTTCACGCCCGGCTTCAAGTTCACCAACCACCACCACGTCGCGCCGGACACCAAGCTCGTGGCGGAACCGAAGGTTTACCTCTCGTTCGTGCAGTCCGACGGCATCGGCATCGGGGTCTGGACCAAGCCCGGACGCGGCCGGCTGCCGCTCAGCTGGGGCGCCATCATGGGCTGGGTGCATTTCTCGCCGGCAGCGCTGGAGTATTTCCACGAGAGCGCCACGCCGAACGACTACTTCATCGGCGGCCTGTCGGGCCCGTCGTACATGTACCCGAATCACATCCCGGCCAACCGGTTCGGCCTCCTCATGAAGGAGGCGGATGACCTCATGAAGGTGCTCGACGAGCGCATCTTCGAGATCATGGACAACTCCGCGGCCGACGGAAACCTCGGCAATGCCGACCTGACCAAGGAGACGGTGGACCGTTATTATGCGGCGTTCCCGGATGTCGCGGGTTTCATCAACGGCTACGGCCCGGCGCGCACGCGCGACCTGCGGGATGGCCGGCCGCTGATTTCCTACGACTACTACATTGATCCGCGGCGCCCCCGCGAGGAAGTCACCGCCGATCTGAACGAGCTCATCGCGCTCAACTCGAAGCGGCCATATTTCCTGCTGGTGCACGTCCGCGAGTCGAACGACGTCAACAGCGTCGTCGAGGTGGTCAACCGCCTCACCGGCCCGGTGGAGGTCGTGCCCCTGGATGTCTTCATGAAGCTGGCGGCGAGCAAGCAGACTTACACCACGCGCTACCAGGACCCGACGGACCCGAAGCATTTCAAGGGCTACTGAGCGAGAGGCCTTGGCGGCTCCGGGGAGGCTGCGGCAGCCGATGGCTCCAGGATCAAAAGCTTGCCGGTGCTGGCGGAGAGGAAGATTTTTTCTGTGGCGCGATAGCTCGCGGCGGTTTGCAGGCCGGTGATGGCGGGCGCGGTAATGCGCACCTTTTGGGAATCGAGGCCGAGGGCGTGCCAGTCGATGGCGAGCACGCATGAGGTGTTTTCCTTCGCCCAACTCGCGAGGACAACGAGGGTGCGACCCTCACGACGGTAAACGGTGGCGAGCACGTCGCGCTGATCGGTTTTCACGGGACAGGCGGGATCCCAGTAACCGATCATCGACGCCTCCCTGAGGCCAAAGTCGTCCCAGAATTTCCAGAGTGCGCGCGGGTCGCTCGCGCCCCAGCCGAGGCGGTTTGACATGCCGTAGAGCATGCCGCGCCACGGGTGGCCGCCACCTTGAAGCATCTCGCTGAAGAGGCCGAAGGGCAGGCCCGCAATCTCGACGAGCCAGTAGTCGGGCGAATCGTCGTAGTCGTAGCCCTCGCCCAGCCAGAGGCTGTCCACGAAAGGGAACAGCTCGAGGTATTGGTTGGCGGGGCTGTTGAGGCCGTATTCGATGTGAAAGTTGTTGCCGGAGTGGAAGTCGATCAGGGCGCCGGGCTTGGCGCGCTGCATGACCTTGCGGACGCGCTTCATGATCTCGCGGTCGTAGCCGATGCCGTCGAGGTAGAGTCCGTCGACGCCGGTGTGGCGCATGAGCCAGTTGACGCCTTCGAGATAATAGTTGTGCCAGCGCGAGAGGCTGGTGGTGGCGATGGCGGCGTCGTAGTGGCCGGGGCCGAGCGGGTCGTGCCACGCGGGCACGTAGCCGGAGATCACGTGTTCGCGCAGCCAGGAACTGCCGACGGACGGAGTGGCGTCGCCCTTCCTGGCGGTGAACTGGTCGGCGAGGTGAAAACCGGGGCCGTTAAGGAAAATTTCGTCACCGAGGCTGCGCAGGGCCCAAAACTCGCCCGTGTAGTTCGACTGTTCGCGCACGGTGTAATAGAGCTTCACCTTCAGGCCGGCGCCGTGGGCTGCGGTGGTAAAATCAGTGATCTCGCGGGCGAAGTTGAAGGGGTAGTTGATGTTTCTGTTGATGGGGTCGCTCTGGTGAAGCGTGATGATGCGCGCGCCGGCGGCTTTGGCGTCGGCGACGGCGAGGTGCGAATGTTCGCTGTGCGAGTGGCGCCAGTCCCAATGGTCCGGATCGAGCGGGTGGAAGGGGGTGAGCAACAGGCCAAAGTTGAGCTGCATCTCCTCGCCGGCCACGAGGTGCCGGGCCCCCGTGTAGGCGCGGACGACGACGCGGTCGCCTTCCTCGCGCACCGTGCAGCCGCCCTTGCCGCCGTTGCTCCAGTCGCGATACGGCCCGGTCAGCTTCATGTTGTAGAGGTCCCAAGTGTCGGTGACGTGCTTGAGGCGAAGCTGGAGGCCGGCGTTGATGTCGCCGATCCAGAGGAGGCCGTTGGCGCGGTTGACGTCCCACTTCCACGACCAGTCGGGCTTCCGGTTGCCGCCTTTGTGGCCCAGGCCCATCATGTAGGGGACGGCGGCGCGGCGAAAGGGGATTTCCAGTGCCGTGTCGGCAAGATCCGTGTCGGTGGATGCGCGGAGCGTGAGCCGATAGTTGATGTATCCGTCGCTCTCGAGCTTGGCGGTATAGGAGAGATTCAGCGCGCCGGAGCGGCTCTGCGCGGCCCAAGTGACGGCCCCGGGGGCGGACTGTTTGAACTCAGCGCTACCGTGCCACGCGGCACCGGTCACGGTGAACTGCATCGGGCCGGCGAGCAGTTCCTGGGCGGGGCCATCGGCGCGGTCCACATTGCGAGTGAAGGTGCTGATGATGCTCTCAGGGAAACCCAATTCGTTCAGTTGCATGCGCCGGCCAATCAGACTGAGGGTGCGCCCGTGGTGAGAGATGGGGGCGTAGGGTGCCGGCACCTCGTCGTCGAGCCCGAGGGTGGAGTCGAGCCAGCGGAGGCGCGAGTGGCGCCAGATTTCGCTGTCGCCGGCATCGGCCAGAATCTGGTCCCGCACGACGAGCGTGAGTAGCACGGAAGTGGCGGCGGCGTTTTTAGGGCGCACCGTGAGGGTGCCGGTGTAAATCGCGGGCGTGGCGTTGGGCGCGAGCTGCACGCCGCACCAGAGCGGCTGCACGGCGCCGCGCGGCACAGAGATGATTTTGCGGAAGGCGCGGCCGAGCCAGTCGGTGCCGCCGAGGTTGATGCAGTGCAGGGCGGAGGCGGGGATGGTCTGGCCCGTGGGAGATTTCAGCGCGGAAAAAATTACCGTCACGTCCTCGGCGGGCTGAGTCGCCGCGAAGAGGCCGAGTTGAAACGTGAAATATTCGCCGCGCGCCGCCTCGCCGTGAAACGCCTCGCCGGGACCGGATCGAATCCAGCGCTGCGGCAGCTCGTCGAGCATCCGGATCGGATGGCGGCGATCCTCGGGAAAAATCAGGTAGGGCCGGCCGGCGTGCGCGGCCAGCAGCGCCTCCGTTTCCGCCGCGGTGGCGATGACCTCCATCGGGTCGAAACGGTGAAATTCGTTGATGGCCTGGAACTCAAGCACGCGCGCGGCGGCGAGGTCCGTGGTCGAGCGGGCGCGGATTTTTTCGGCGAGTGGCGTGCAAGCCCTGACCCAAGCGGCGTCGGCCGGCAGGGCCGGAGTTTGGTAGACGGCGGTCGGCGAATTCTTCCAGCCCTCGTAGTGGTAGGGCAGGTAGTAGATCCAGTAGTCGCCCGGAGTGGTATCGGGTTGAAAAAGCACGTCGCCCGACTCGCGGGTGACCGACACGACGAGGACGTTGCCGATGCGCCGGTTGGTTTGCGCGTTGATGACGATGACGTCCTTCTTCTCCGGTTCACGGTCGCGGCGGCGCCAGGGAAGGTGAACCCACGCGGCGTCACTGGCGGCGGCGATATGCACCCGGGCGCGGAGGTTGCCGAGCGTCTCGGTCCAGGGTGCGTCTGCGACGGTGTACGGCACTTCGTCGGCGTGCAGGCTGAGTGCCGTCAGCAGAACAAGGAGAAGCTGGAGCAGGGGAGAAATCAGGCGCCGGCCAGCTCGGACGCGACAGATATTTTGTCGGCGGAGCTTGGCGGAATAAATCAGGGTGAAGTTGCCGTCGTCCTCCGCGATGAGCCCGAACGCGAGTACCCGATATAGCCAGACCCGCGCAGCGAAGTCCGGTGTCCAGCTTCCCGTTTGCGGCGTGATGGAGGCTGCGGATCTCACCGGAAAAGTCATACTGCGTCGCCGCGCAGAAAGGTGTCAACCCATCGCCTCGGCGCACAGCAGGTAGGGTGTACCGGCAGGACGTGACCGCATGAAACGGAGCCAAGAAAAGTGCTAGTCCGGGCAACCAGAAATGGCCCTGCGGCACTTCGGCGCAATTACCCTGGGGCAACTGCTCCGGTCACCGGTGTCCGTTTTTTGATTGTCGAACAATTCTTCCTCGAGGAAGTGAGCCCCGGGCGGGAGTGAGCAAACGAGGCCCGGGGGCGGAAGCCGGCCGAGTGGAGGGTGGAGTGCGGTGCCTCTAGCGCACCGGTTGTTTTGGCCCGAAATTTCAAATCCCGGCCCGGGTTGGGGTCACCCGGTCCACCCCAAGGCCCGTTTCGGCCCGACCGCTTTTGTTTGGTTTTGGACCGGACCTGCTGCAGGCTGTGGCATGGCCCATTTTTCCAAGCCCGACTCAGGTTCCCATCGGTCACTCGCTTCGACCGGAGAATTTGTCGCGCCGACCGGTCCGGTCCGGCTGCGGGGGACGGCCGAGCGGCCCGCTCCCGCGGCGGCGCCAGTCCGGCCAGCCGAACGCGAGCCAGCCGCGCCGGCGTTGCCCGGGTCGCGCAGCGGACCGGCGCGTGATGAGCTGAAGATTTGCGGGCTGGCGGCAGTGCGGGCACGTTTTGCCCGCGATCCGAATTCAATCATGCGGCTGTTCTTCGACTTGGAACGCAGCCGGCAGGTTGGGGTGATGTCGAAGGTACTGGCCCAGGCGAAGAAGATCTATCGCTGCGTCGAGCCCGTCGAACTCGAGAAGATCGCCGGTTCGATCCATCATGGCGGCATCGTGGCGGTGGTGGCGCCGGCGCCATTGCGGGCGCCGACGGTGGATGACCAGCGCGCCTGGGCGCGGCGGGGCGAGTCGCTGCTGGTCCTCGATCGTATTGGCAACGCGCACAATCTCGGCGCGGTCGCGCGCACGGCGGCCTTCTTTGGCGTGCCACGGCTGGTGATTCCCGACGATGTGGCCGCGGCGCGGCCGAACGACGCGGCGCACCGGGTGGCCGAGGGCGGATTTGAACATCTTGAAGTGTGGCGCGTGCCCGGACTCGCGGCATTCGCGCGCGAGCTGGTGGACGCGGGCTACGATGTCGTCGGCGCGGCGACGCGTGGCGGCAAGCTGGGTGGCCCGAAGAGCGGAAAACCGGGCGAAGGCTCGTCCACGGTGAGACCCAAGCCCATCGCGCTGGTGCTGGGCAACGAGGAGCAGGGCCTCGCGCCGGACGTGGCGGCGCACTGCACGCGGCTCGTGACGATTCCCGGCAGCGGGAAGGTTGAGTCGCTCAACGTCTCCGTCGCCGCCGCCATCCTGATGTGGGAGCTGATCGGGCGGCGCGGGTGACGTTCGGCGCAGGTAGCGAGCTTGCCCGTTCCTATCAGAGGCAGGTCGGGCTTTACGCCCGGCCTAAAAAAACAATCGCTGCAGCCAACCTAGTTTGGCGCCACCGGCCGCATTCGGCGTGCCGAGGAGCGGTTCGAAGTAGCCCGCTTTTTTGTAGAGGATGACCACGTCCTGCATGCCCCAGCTTTCCTCGAGGTAGGCGCGCATGATCATGTCGGGGTAGCGCTGAAGCACGCGCTGCAACCACTCGGGGGAGGTGGCCGAAACGCCGTAGCCGCCGTCCTTGCTCTCGAAATAAGGCTGGTAGGCGAAGCCCTTGCGCGCGAAGCCCTCGAGCAGGGCGGCCTTGTCGATGTTTTCCGCGACGTGGCGGTGCCCGCGGGCCAGCAGGGTCGTGTAGTACCGGCCCTGCGTGGTGAAGATCAGCACGCCGCACTCGCGCGTCCAGCGGACGAAGCAATCGAGCGCGGCCAGCCATTCCGCCTCCGGCAGGTGGGTGAGCAGCGAGCCGACCCAGATCAGGTCGAACTGCGCGGTGAACGGCAGCGCGTTCAGATCCGGCTGGGAGTAAACCGGGATGGCGCCGAATTCCGCGGCGCAAAAATCCACGGCGTCCCGGTCGAGGTC
>CAIMAQ010000093.1 GCA_903839035.1 uncultured Opitutia bacterium | reverse complement strand
TGCAGCGCGGCCCAGAGGCCCATGAGCATGCCGCCGAGGGAAATGGCGAGGACGTTCCAGCCCAGCACCTGCACGGTCGAGCCGAACAGGAAGCCCTGCACAAAAATCGCGAGCATCGGGCGGAGGCGGCTGCCGGCCGGGGAGAGGGCCTTGAGGCCGGAAGCGATAAACGACACCCACATGACCCGCCCGGGCTGCTTGAGCCCGAAGCCGGCGAAAACCATCATGGCGCCCTGCACCGCGGAGAGGAAGGTGCTGCGCAGGGGGATTTTCGCGGCGTGCAGGGCCGAGCCCAGCCCCGCCTCGGTCATGCCGCTGCCCCCGCCGAACAGGCCGATCCGGGTCCATTCGCCAAATTCATCGCAGATCCGTGAAAGTTGGGCGAGGGCGTCCGAGTCCCCGGCATCGATCCGCCGGTCAAACTTCTGGCCGAGCTTCGCCTCGATCGCATCCACCAGCTCGGTGCGCACCGCCATCACGACAATGCGCGGACGCTGGGCGCAGATGACCGGCCACAGCGGGAACAGGCCGGCGCCGCGCGCCTCGAACTTGGCGAATTCGTCCAGCAGCACGAGGGAGGTGCCGGGGGTGAGGCGGTTGGCCCAGTCTTGCAGCCGGTAGAAAGTGACCGGGTCAAAACGGTAGGGTGGATCCAGACTCTCGTCGCGGACGGCCCACGGCAGCGTCTCCCCGCTGGCCAGCATCTTCAGTTGGTATTCACCGGCGCCCTTGTCGGGTATGGGCCGGACGCCGGCGGCGGCGAGAAATCCTTCCGTCCGCCCGCCGCGCGCCCGCTGCAGGGCGGCGAGTTCCGCGAGGAGGTGGGTCTTGCCCGATCCCGGTGCGCCGGTGAGCGCGATCAGCAGCGCCGGGGCGGGCGACGACTCGGGGGCAGGGCGGGCATCGGGCGGTATTGTTTCGCCCGGGGGCGGGTCGGCAAGGTTTGTTTGCCCCGCTGGCGGCCACCGTTACACTGAACGTTCAATGCCACCTCCCGCCCAACCTCCGCCCGTGACGGTCCTCAGCGGCTTTCTGGGCGCGGGCAAGACGACCCTGCTGCGCCACCTGTTGTCGCAGGCCGGCGGCCGGCGCTGGGCGGCGGTGGTCAATGACCTGGCGTCGATCAACATCGATGCGCAGCTGGTGGCTGAGGCCGGGGCGCAGCGGGTGGTGGAGCTGGGCAACGGCTGCGTCTGCTGCTCGGTGCGCGACGACCTCGCCGAGGCGATCGTCGAGTTGTGCGCCACCGGCACCTACGACCAGATCCTCGTGGAGACGACGGGCGTGGCCGAGCCGCGCGCGGTGGCGCGGATCTTTTCCCGGCGCAATGTGTTCGGCCGCAGCCCGGCCGATTTTGCGCGGCTCTCGGCGCTGGTGACCGTGATTGACGCCCGGAATTTTCTCACGGAACAGCGGCGGGCGTCGGCGGCGGCCGTGATCACCCCGCCGGCCACGCAAAAACCGATCTACGAACTGCTGGTCGAACAGGCCGAGTGCGCGGATGTGCTGGTCCTGAACAAGTGCGACACCGTCACCGCGGCCGAGCTCGCCGACGTGGAGCAAATTCTCCGGGGCCTGAACCCGCGCGCCGAGCTCGTGCGCGCCGAACAGGGCCAGGTCCCCGCGGCGGTGCTGCTGGACCGGCCGCGCTTTGACCCCGAGGCCACCCTGCGGGGCGCGCGTTGGATCCGGGTGATGGATGCGGTGGCGGGCCGGGGCGTCGCGGCGCCGGCCACCCCGCGCCACGAGCACGACTACGGGATCACCAGTCTGGTGTTCCAGGCGCGCCGGCCGCTGGACGACGAAAAATTCCACGCCTTCCTGCTCGACCGGCTCCCGCCGGGCCTGCTGCGCGCGAAGGGGTTTTTCTGGTTGCGCGGGCGTCCGGCGGACATCGGGTTCCTGTCGATCGCCGGCAGCCAGGTGAAGCAGGACTTTGTCGGGACGTGGGCGGCGGAGTTGCGGGAGCGCGGGGTGATCACCGCGGAGGAGATTCCCGCGGAAGCGCGCCGCCACTGGGCCGAGCCGCACGGCGACCGGCGGCAGGAGCTGGTTTTCATCGGCCGGCAGCTGGACGAGGCGAAGTTACGGGAGGATTTGGCTGCCTGTCTCATATAATTCAGGATTTTTGTTTGTGACCGGATGGTTTTTGAAACCCCTTGGTGGGGTATGCGTCGAAGGAGTGTGCGGATAATTTTTTCCAGGCGAGGTTTGTGGCTGAAAGCTGCCCGGTGGGTGCTGGCCGGATGGCTGGTGGCTGGCGTGACGGCGCGGGCGGACGTGGAAGCGACGGTTTTGCCGGACAAGCCGGCGGCGGCCCCCATGCCGGAGGCGGTCAAGTTCGACGTGCTGGTTTACAACGACGGCGACCGGATCCGCGGCCACCTCGTGGACCGCACGGTGGACTCGTGGGTGTTTGTCTCGGAACGGTTCGGCCTGCAGCGCGTGCCGCTGGGCGATGCCAAGGTGATCCTTGGCACGCCGGAGGCGGCGCAGGCCATCGCCCGCGCCAAAGCGGCTGAGGCCCGACTCAAGGCGGAGGAAGCCGATAACGCGTCCTTCCTGCGCTGGTCGCTGCTCTCGCCCCAGGCGCTGGCACAGCAGCTGCGGGATTTCTTCGGGCTCTGGCACGGTCAGTTCGCCTTCTCGACGTCGATTATCACGAACACCAACGAGACCACCAACGAGATGGTGGAGGCGCACCTAGCCCGCAAGTGGCCGAAGGACACGGTGCAGGTGAGTGCGCGTTATGATTTCGAAGACACGAACCGCGTCACCACGACCGATGTTATCCGGTCGGAAGCCTCGTGGCGCCATGAGCTGCCGGGCAACCTCTTCTCGATCTACAGCCCGTCGGTGGAATGGAACCGGGCGTTCCTCCTCAACGACGTGCCGAGCGACTACGTGCTGCTGCAACAGGAAATCGGCGTGGGCGTGAACCTGTTTGCCAAGCCGACCCGCAACCTGCGCGTGGGTGTGGCCGA
>CAIMAQ010000092.1 GCA_903839035.1 uncultured Opitutia bacterium | reverse complement strand
GTGCTGCTGACGGAAGCCTTGAGCGCGGTGACCATCGAGTTCACGATCTCCCGTCTTATTGCGACGGCCGCCGGCGGCGGACTGGCCATGCTGGCCGCGCTGCTGTTCTGGCCGGTGTGGGAACGCCAGCGCTTCCCCGCCTATCTCGCCGACGCCCTGCGCGCCAACCGCGACTACCTGCTGCTCCTGCAAACCCGGCTGGCCGCTGGCGGGGCCTACGACGCCCCTGCGATCGCCGCGAAGCGCCGCGTCGAAACCGCCAACGGTGTCGTGTTCGCCTCGCTCCAGCGCATGGCGGCCGATCCAAAGCACCAGCAAGACGGCCTCACGCAGGCCGCCGCGATCGCCAACGGCAACCAACGCCTCACCCGCGCGCTCACGGCAATCGCACTCCATCTCACTCCCGGTTCCCCGCTCACCCAGCCCGAAGCCGCACGCTTCGGAACGCTGGCCGGCGACGCCCTCGAAGCCCTCGCGGAGAGCGTCGGCTCAACCGAAGTGTCCTCCGCTGCCCTTACCCATTTGCTCTCCGCACTCGAATCTTACCGCGCCCCCATCCCGGCCGCAAATGCAGTGCGCGAGCACTGGGTCTTCGGCCAGATGAGCCGCGCCGCGCTCGAGCTGAGCGCCATGCTCCTGGCCGCCTCGCAATCCGCCCACCCGACCGCACCCGCCACCGCCCTGGGCTGACCGGGGGACCTCAAACGGTTCAAGGTTTGGGGCTTGGGGTTGTTTGATTGGCCTGTTTAGCTCGCCGCCTACCCCCAACCAATAGGACTACCCCATGATCCCGGACCAGCTGCTGAAAATAATGGAAAAGGACGGGGTGGTGGCCATCGCCACCTCCGGGCCGGACGGGCCCCACCTGGTCAACACGTGGAACAGCTATCTCAAGATCTCGCCGGACGGGCGGCTGTTCATCCCTGCCGGGTACATGCACAAGACGGAGGCCAACATTAAGCTGAATCCCCATGTCCTGATCACGCTGGGGAGCAGCAAGATTGGGGGCCTGCATGGACCGGGGGCCGGTTACCTGATCAAGGGGCAGGCGCAGTTCGTGACCTCCGGCCCTGACTTCGATTTTATGAAGGAGAAGTTCAGCTGGCTGCGGGCCACCTTGGCCGTGACCATCGAATCGGCGACGCAAACCTGGTAAGGTCTCTTCCCTCGCGGGCAAAGCGGCCGAGGGGCGCCGAAAGGTCCCTCACCGCACCGACGCCAGCGCGAGGCTGAGGGCGAACGCGAGGAAGACCACGCCGAGGGCACGGTCGATCCAGTGGCCGTGACGCAGAAACTTTCCGCGGACGTCCTCCCGGGTGAATACCACCGAGACGAACGTGAACCACGCCATTGTCGCCAGGCTCATCCACAAACCGTAACCCGCCTGAATCAGCTTGGGCGTCGCCGGGCTGACCACGAGGACGAAGAGGGAGATGAAGAAGAGCGTCGCCTTGGGGTTCAGCGCGTTCGTCAAAAAGCCCGTGGCGAACGCGCCGTGGGGCTTCGGCAGCAACGGGGCGCCGCCCCGGTTGGCCGCGGTGGGCTCGAATGGCTTGGTCCGCAACGCCTGCACGCCGAGCCAGGCGACGTAGGCCGCGCCGGCGTATTTCACGAGGGTGAACCACAGTGGCGAGCTGCGGATGAGCAGGCCGAGCCCGAGCAGCGAATACGTGACGTGCAACAGGATCGCCACGCCGATGCCGAGGCTGGTCCAGATCGCGGTGCGGCGGCCGTGGGTGAGGCTCTGCTTCAGGACGATGGCAAAATCCGGTCCCGGGCTCGCCACCGCCAGCAGGTGCGCCAGCGCCACCTGGGAAAATTCGATCCAGTAATCGTGCATCAGGCCATGCGACTCAGAGCGCGATGTCCTTGAAGGCCGGGTCCGCCAGGATGCGGTCGAGCTGCTTGCCGTCGGCGAAGGCGCCGAGCGCGCGGTCGTCCGGGTGATTCTTCTGCGCCTTTTCCAACAGGCTCCGGGCGTCGTCGGCCCGGCCGAGCAGCGCCAGCGCGTAAACCTGCTGCAACAGCGCCTCCGTCTTTTTGTCATCCTGCTTATACAGGTCGCGCGCCGCATCCCGCATCTGCGCGTAGGCCTGCTTGGCTCCGGAGCGGTTGTCGCGCCGGCGGCGCACCACGCCCAGGTTTTGCCAGTACTCGGGCGTATCCGGGCAAAGCGCCGTGGCCTTGGTCAGCAGCGGTTCCGCCCGGGCATAGTCCCGCAGCGTGAGTGCAAACTGGGCCTCGCTGGCGACGTTCGCCGCCTCCATGCGCTGGAGGGACGTGATCTCCTTGCGCCCGCATCCCGCGGTGTACGCGGCCGACAGGAGGAGCAGGAGGGAAAGGAAGCGGCGCATGGGAAGAGTGGTTCCGACGGAATGATTACGGGCCTGTACAGCAGGTAACGAAGGCGACGGGGAGGCAAGCCAAGGCATTCCCGCGGGCGAATCCGGCCTGGTTCCGCCACGGGGGGGACGACCCGTGAATCGGCGGGCAAAGACCGCCACCTCACATGTCCGCGGGCACCGTGGTGAGCGCCTCTTCCATCGTGGTCAGGCCATCCTTGACCTTGAACATGCTGTCCTGGTGGAGGGTCTTCATGCCACCCCGCATGGCGATGCGCTTCAATTCGGAAGTCTCGGTCTTCTTGTTGATGCCTTCGACCAGTTCGTCGTTGGTCACCATCAGCTCATGGATGCCGATCCGACCCTTGTAGCCGGAGTTGTTACACTTGGAGCAGCCGCGGGGGTTGTGCTTGTAGATCTGGCCACTCCAGCCGATGGCCTTCTCGATGATTTCCTTTTCCCGGCTGACGGGGGTGTAGGCCATGCGGCAGGTCTTGCACACGCGGCGGCCCAGGCGCTGGGAACAGACGCACAGCAGCGACGAGGAGATCATGAACGGCTCGATCTCCATGTCGGTCAGACGGGCGATCGTGCTGGGTGCGTCGTTGGTGTGCAGCGTGCTGAGCAGCAAGTGACCGGTGAGGGCCGCCTCGACGGAAATGTCGGCGGTTTCCTTGTCGCGAATTTCGCCCACGAGGATGATGTCGGGGTCCTGCCGGAGGAAGGAGCGCAGCGCCGTGGCGAAAGTCAGCCCGATCTGCCGGTGCATCTGCATCTGGTTGATGCCGGCGAGCGTGTACTCGATCGGGTCCTCCGCGGTGCGGATGACGATCTCGGGCGAGTTGATCTCGTTGAGCGCGGAATAGAGCGTCATCGACTTGCCGGAACCGGTCGGGCCGCAGTGCAGGATCATGCCGTAGGGCTGGCGGATGATCTCGCGGTAACGGGCCAGGTTCGCCTCGGAGAAGCCGAGTGCGGGCAGCGGCAGCGTCGCCTTCTGCTTGTCGAGGATACGCATGACCACGCCCTCGCCGTGGTTGAGCGGCGCGGTCGAGACACGCAGGTCGAGGTCGAGGGATTTCTTGGTGTACTGCTTGAAGATGATGCGACCGTCCTGCGGCAGGCGCCGCTCGGATATGTCGAGGTTGCACATGATCTTGATGCGCGCGACCAGGGCCGGCGCCACCTTGGAGGGCAGGCGCAGCTTTTCCTGACACATGCCGTCGATGCGGTAGCGGACGATGATTTCGTTCTCCTGCGGCTCGACGTGGATGTCGCTCGCCCCCGCAAAATACGCGTCCTCGATCACGCGGTTGGCGAGCTGGATGATCGGGCCGGACTCCTCGTTGACGAGTTCGTCCTCGGTGACCTGGAGCACGCTGCCGTACTCCGCGCCGATCTGCTGCACGACGTCGTCGAAACCCGTGGACTGGTTGTTCGCGCCCTGGCTGAACTTGTCGCGGAGGTCCTTTTCCCGGCCGAGCATGCGGACCACGCGCAGGCCGGTCATCTCATGGATCTTGGCCGGGACGGTGACCTCGAAAGGATTGGCAAACACCACCAGCAGGAGGTCGCCCACCTGGCCCACGGGGATGACGAGGTTTTCCACGCAAAACTCCTGCGGGATGCGCTCGTAGGTGCTCGGGGTGATGCGGTAGCGGGAGATGTTGTAGGGGGCGAGGCCCAGCGCGCGGCCCTTGGCCACGAGGATCTGCAACGGCGAGATGCGGTGCTCTTCCTGCAGCAGCCGGTCGAGGGCGTCGCCGTTCAAGTCGGCGGTGACGGCCGCAATGACGTCGCGCTGCCGCTCGGACAGCCGGCCCATCTCGACCAGCTTGGAGACGATCTGCGTCTGGACTTTTCCGAGGGGCATGGGTCAGTTCCGCGGCGGCGGCACGAGCGGAATGGGCGGGGTGGAGGTCCCGGCCGGCACGAGCACCGGGCCCTTGGCCGGAAACGGCGAGGCGGTGCCAAACGGTGAGCGCGTGCCGCCGGAGGTGCCGAGGCTGGCAAACGGCTGGCGGGAGCCACCGCTGGTCGGGGGCTGCGGGGCGACGCGCTCGGCGACCAGTTTTTCGAGGTAGTCGGCGATGACCTCAAGCGTGCTGCCGAACCAGAGGATCGGGCCGGAATACTGTTTCTCCCAGAAGCTCCGCACCGCCGGGCTCAGGTAGTAGGCGGTGGCGATAAAGTGGAAATCCTCGTCGTGGTCGAACGGCACGGACCAAGTCGCCCAGCAGGTCGGGATGTCCGTGGATTTCTTCACGTCGTCCGGCACTTCATAGCCGCGGAGGTCCACCAGTCCCGCGCCCTCATTGTCCACGATGTGGTTGAGCAGGTCCTCCTCCTTCAAGACCTTCATCTGGTAGGCGAGGATGCCCAGCACGGTGCTTTGCCGCGGCTGCTCCACCTGCATGATTTCCAGCAGTTTCTCGTTCGCCTTCTCCAGATCCTCGATTTTCACGAGGTTAGCCTCGACAAGGCCGGCACCGAGCAGGCGGTTGGCGCGCATCAGGAGTTGGCGGTGTTCCGGGAGCATGACGCGGGGAAATTAGGCCTGCACCGGCGGGCGAGGCGATATTTTTTCTTTGGCGCGCAGGGCGGTGACCCGTTTTAGTAATTGTTTCTTCAGTGTCTCCAGCCCGGCGCCGGTGCGGCAGGAAATCCCCATGATCTCGGCCTTTTTGTAGCGTTTCTGGAACTTCGCGAGGTGCGCCGCGTACTCGGGCAGGTCGAGCTTGTTCGCCACCACGATGCGGGGCTTGTCGAGCATCGCCGGGTCGTAGAGCTCGAGCTCATGCAGCAGGTGCTTGTAATCCTCGCGCGGGTCGCGGGCGTCGGTGCCGGCCATGTCGAGCAGCACCAGCAGCACCGCACAGCGCTCGATGTGGCGGAGGAACCGGTGGCCGAGGCCGCGGTTCTCGCTCGCCCCCTCGATCAGTCCGGGCACGTCGGCCAGCAGCAGCCGGCGGGTGCCCTTCTTGTCATCGGGATAGTCAATGACGCCGATCTGCGGGTGGAGCGTGGTGAAGGGATAGGCCGCGGTCTTCGGGCGCGCCTTGGTGATCGCGGTGGTGAGCGAGGACTTGCCGGCGTTGGGAAAACCCACGAGGCCGACGTCGGCGATGCTCTTCAGCACGAAACGGTAGCTGCCGCCCTCGCCGGGATGCCCGGGATTGGCGCGCTTCGGGGCGCGGTTGGTCGAGGACTTGAAATGCGTGTTTCCCCACCCGCCGTTGCCGCCCTTGCACAGCACGATCTGCACGCCGTCCTCGATGATCTCGGCGACGCCGCGGCCGGTCGCAAGGTCGGTCACCACGGTGCCGAGCGGCATCCGCATGACGCAGTGCTTGCCGTCCTTGCCGAACTGGTCGGAGCCGAGCCCGTGCTCGCCGCGCTCCGCGTTCCAGTGGGGCTTGTACTTGTAATCCACGAGATTGTTCGTGTTCACGTCCCCCACGAGGATGACATCGCCCCCGCGGCCGCCATCGCCGCCGTTGGGTCCGCCCCAGGGCTCGTATTTTTCCCGGCGGAAGCTCACGCAGCCCCGCCCGCCGTCACCGGCCATTAGTTTTACTGTGCACTCGTCGACAAACATGTGCCCCACGATGCAGAACCCGCCAGTTTTAACAAGGGATGGATTGGTCCAAGGTAGGGCGGGTCTTTGACCCGCCCTGAATCGTCACCGCACGGCGCACCTCGACCCTCAAATCCGCGGCAAGGGCGGGTCTGAGACCCGTCCTTACCCCTACAGCACGATCTTGATGCCCTTGCGCAGGTACGTCGGCACGTCGAGGTCCTGGCCGTCAAACAGGTTGCGGTCGGTCTTCTCGAAGTGCCCGCGACTTTCCATTTCGCCGAAGCCAAACTCGTCCTGCGCGGTCTTGTCGGCCGTCGTGCGCGTCGCCGGGGCCGAAATCAACTCGGGCTGCACCGCGGCCACGCTGGAGGCCGGGGCGGTTTCCTCGCCGCGCGGGATCGGGCTTTTGGTCCGCGTGGGCATGGGCCGGCGCGGCTGCACGCTGCGACCGCCCATGTCGCTGGTGCCGAGCACGCAGACCTCGACGCGGTTCTGCAGGCCTTCGTCGATCACCGCCCCCATGATGATGTGCGATTCGCGGCCAAACTGGTCGGTGATGGACGTCATCAACTCGTTTACCTTCGGCAGCGTCAGGTCGGTGCCGCCGATGATGTTCACCAGCAGCCGGTCGGCCTTGCGGGAAAATTCCGGGGTGTGCAGGAGCGGGCAGAGCTTCAGGCTCGCGATGGCGTCGGCCACCGCGTTGTCGCCGGTGCCCTCGCCGAGGCCGAACAGCGTCTTGCCGCCGCGTTGCTGGAACATCTGCCGCAGGGTGGCGAAATCGAGGTTGATGAGGCCGGTCTTGAACAGCATCGCCCAGATGGACTTCACGCCGCGGCCGATCCACTCGTCGGCCCGGGCGAACGAGTCGAGCACGCTGGTGTCATCGGCGCCTTCCTGGAGCAGGATGTCGTTCGGCAGCGGGATGACGGCGTCGCACACCTTGCGCAGCGCGAGCATGCCCTCTTCCGCCTGCTTGAGCCGGCGGCCGCCCTCGAAGCTGAAGGGCAGCGTCACAAACGCGATGACCAGCGCGCCCGACTCCGCGGCGATCTCGGCCACGATCGGCATCGCGCCGCTGCCCGTGCCGCCGCCCATGCCGGCGATGAGGAAAACAAGGTCGCAGCCCTTCACCACGCTGGTGATCTTCTCGCGGTCCGCCTCGGCGGCCTCGCGGCCGAGGTCGGGATCGCCGCCGGCGCCCAGGCCGCGCGTGACGCTCATGCCGATCAGCACCTTGTCCTGCACCGGCGAGCTGGCCAGCGCCTGGTAATCGGTGTTGATCACCGCGAGCTGCAGCCGCTCGAGATTTTCCATCTTCAGCCGGTCCACGGCGTTGGAGCCGGCGCCGCCGACGCCGACGAGCTTGATTGCGATGTTGCGGTCCGTCAGCAGCGAGTGTTCGAGGGGCAGTTCGTTGAGATTCATGGCGGTCAGGCGCTGGCGAACAGGCGTTTGACGTTGGTGAGGAACCCGCCGCGGCGCCGGTCGGTCGCCAGACGCTCGCTCTGGGCCTGGACGCCATAATACAGCAGGCCCAGGGCCGTGTGGTTGCCCGGGTCGCGAAGGTTGTCGGCCACCCAGGTGGGAGTCTCGCCGAGATGCGCCGGCACGCCGAAGACCTTGGCCGCGGTCTCCGCGATGCCGGGAAGCTTGGCGGTGCCACCGGTGAGGACGACGCCCGCGGCGCAGGTCTCGGGGGAGAAGGCGTTGCCGAGCCGCTTCTTCACGACCTCGAGCAGTTCCCACGTGCGGGCGGCGGTGATCTGTTCGATGGCCTGGCGGGGAAACTGGCGGTCCCCGATGGCGAAGTTGCCGTCGAGCCAGACCTTCTCGGCTTTGTCGCGGGCCTGGAGCGCCGCGCGGCCGAAGCGGAGCTTGAGTTTTTCCGCCTGACCCTCGGTGAGGCGGAGGCCGATGCTGAGGTCGTTGGTCAGATGGGAGCCGCCGACCGGCACGACGCCCGTCGTGTGCGGCCCGCCATCGCGGTACAGCACGTAATCGGTCGTGCCCGCACCGAGGTCGATCGCCAGCACGCCGTGCTGGCGGTCCTCGGGGGTGGTGACCATGTGGCCGGAGGCGAGGCTCGCGAGGACGAGCTCGCGCACCTCGAGATTAAAGCCGCGGATGACGTGGATATTGTCAGCGAGGCGCTGTTCCTGGCCGTGGACGGTCCAATAGCCGACTTCCAGGCGCTGCCCGACGAGATTTTCCGGTGTACCCGGGATGAGGCGGCCGTCCACGCGGAAGGGCCGGCGGATGTTGTGCACCACCATGCGGCCGGCGGGGAGCTCCTTCGACTTGGCCAGGTCGCTCACCGTCCGGATATCGGCGGCGTCGATCATGTTGTCCGCCGCCTTCACGTTGACCGCGGCCTCGTTGTAGAAACCCTCGAGGTGGCCGCCGGTCTGGGCGAGAAACACGAGCTCGATCCGCTCGCCGGCGTCACGCTCCGCCTGCTCCAGCGCACTGTGCGTGCACTCGCTGGCGGCCTTGTAGTCGACGACGGCGCCCTTGATGACGCCGCGCGACGAGCATTCGCCGTGGCCGATGATGGCGAGCTCGCGGCCGGTGTATTCGCCGACGAGGGCGGTGATTTTGGAGGTGCCGATTTCGACGGCGCCGATGAAGGTGGAACGGGAACTCACGGGACGGAGGGCAAAAGGCTAGCGGATGGTGAAGGAGGGAAGAACCAATGGGCGCGAAGCCGGAACCGCCGCGCGGCCCGGAGTGCCAAGAGTGGCGGGCCTGCCCGCCGCAGGCCCGGCGGAGGCGGGCGCCGCATCTGCGAACGCCACCGGGACCTGCGCGCCCACCGCGAGATTGATTTCACGCAGCGTTTTCTCGGGGTGCGCTGCCGCGGCGTCAAGGATCGCGTCGAGGTTCGCCAGCTGCCGGAAAAAATCCTCGTTGATGCCGAAGGTGATCTTCGTGGCGTCCTTGGTGGACACCTCGATTTCGCCGTCGGACTCCAGGTGGGCGAGCGACACCACCTTCCAGGTGTTGTAAAGGTGCTCCGCCTCCAGCTTCGCCTTGGCCAGCAATTCCGCCACCGACTCCATGCCGGCGATGGGCTGGAAAGCGCCCCCCACCCGCGTGAGCTTCACACCGGCCAGCCACGGCAGGGTCTGGGTCATGGCCGCATCGTAACCCACGCCCTCGTAAACGACGCCATCACGCGCGATCAGGAGCGTGCGCGGCAGGTCGTCCTTGTCCTGCGCCGAAAGCCGCGCGACCGGCGCGCGCTCCGAGATGCTGACCGCCAGCGTGGAGGGAAAGCTACGGGTGAGCGTCGCCGTGCGCACCTGCCCGGAAGCCAGCAGGCGCGCGCGCAACTGGTAAAGATCGAGGGCCATCAGCGAGGTGTTCTTCGGGAGCGCCAGCGCGTGGTTCATCCACGCTTGGTCGAGCACGCCGTCCGTCACGAGCACGAGATCCTTCACCGGCGACGCCTGCATCGCCTCGGAGCCCTTCGTCGGCGTCTCCCGGAAAGTCCCGGCCACCTCGAAGCCGCCCCAAGCCAGGCCCGCGAGCACGACCACGAAGCCGATGGTCTTCAACACACTGTAGGTCACGCGCCGGCGGCCCTCGGTGGACATGGCGCGCGGGTGCATCTGTTGGGGAATATCCCTCCAGTTGCGGGCCGGGGCCGTGGTGTTGCGGGGTGTCATGGTTCGGAAGACGCGTTGGCCGCGCGAAAACGACGCAGCGCGGGTGTCACCATTTCCCTGACCAGAGCCGTGAAATCCAACCCCACGCAGCGAGCACTCATCGGCAGCAAACTCGTCTCTTTCATGCCGGGTAGAGTGTTGATTTCCAGCAAATAAAGCTCGTTTTGCGCGGACAGCATGAAGTCCACCCGGGCGTAGTCCCGGCACCCGCACGCCTCGTAGGCCGTCTCGGCGTCCCGGACCGCCGCGGCCGTGATCCCGCCATCGAGCGGAGCCGGTGCAAAATATTCGGAGGCACCTTTCGTGTACTTGCTGGTGTAGTCGTAGACGCCGGACTTCGGCTTGATCTCCACGACCCCCGCGGCCTTGCCATCGAGCACCCCAACCGAGAGTTCGCGCCCAAAGATGCGTTGTTCCGCCAGCCAGGAGCCGGTGGAAATCTTCGAGAGGGCGGTGGCCAGTTCCTGGCGGTTGCCCACGACACTGAGGCCAACGCTGCTGCCCTCGGCATTGGGTTTGATGATGAGATTCTCGCCCAGCTGGCCGACGACCGTTTCAACCGAGGGCCTGACACTGCCGGCAAACAGGATGGCCTTCGGCACGCGTACACCGCGGCCAGCGACCGTCTCCTTCGTCTTGGTCTTGTCCATCGTGAGCGCGCTGCTGGCCGCATCGCAGCCCGCATACTGCACGTGCGCCGCGTCGAGCAGTCGCTGCATCCCGCCGTCCTCGCCAAACGTGCCGTGCAGGGTGGAAAAAACCACGTGGGTGCCCGCGTCGAGCCCAGCCGGGAGCGCGTCGGCCGTGATGTCGAACAGCCGGGTCGGGTACGACCGGCTCAGGGCAACGGCGCAGGCCAGGCCGGAGCCGAGTGACACCTCCCGCTCGGCGGACGTGCCGCCGGCGAACACCGCGATGATCGGATCCTTCATAGAACGTCCTTCCAGTTTTTGCCGTAGAGCAGCACCTCGGGTTCCAGATCGACGCCCTTGACCTGCCGCACGCGGGCCCGCACGCGACGAACAAGCTCGAGGATATCCGCGCCGGTCGCGGCACCGCGGTTCACGATGAAATTGGCATGCACGGTTGAGACTTCCGCGTCGCCCACCCGCTCGCCCTTGAGTCCGCTTTCATCAATCAGCCGGCCGGCGGAATCGCCCGGCGGATTCTTGAAAATGCAGCCAGCACTCGGCTCGCGGGGCTGCGACTCCTGGCGCTTCCGCTTGTAGACGTCGATCTGCCGCGCGACCGCCTCCGCGTCCGACTTTGCCGCCGGACGCAGCAGCGCCCCGAGGGCAATCGCATCATGCAGCTCAGCGCAGTGCCGGTAATCCACGTGCATCGCGGCCTTCGCCAGCGTCCGGACTTCGCCGACCAGCGTGATGAGCTGCACTTCGTCCACCACGTCGAACATCCAGCCGCCCATGGCGCCAGCATTCATGCGCAGCGCGCCGCCGACACTGCCGGGAATGCCCTCGAGAAATTCAAAGCCCGTCAGCCCGGCGGTCACCGCCTTCCCGCACAAATTCTTCAACCGCAGTCCGGCGCCCGCCCACACGCGGCCGTCGCTGCGGGCCTCGAAGCCCGCCCAGGCCTCGTGCAGCAACGAGAGCACCAGCCCGTCCACACCCTCGTCGGGCACGATGAGATTGGAGCCGCGCCCAAGGACAAACACCCCAATCCCGCGCGCCGCGGCCTCGCGCAGCAGCGTCTGCAGGTCCGCCACGGACGCGGGCTCGGCGTAAAGCCGCGCCGCGCCGCCGACGCGCATGGTGGTCTTGGCCGCCAGCGGTTCCTCGCGCTTGAACTTGGTTTCCTTGGCCAGCAGCGGCTTGAGGGCCGCGAACAATTCATCCCAGCGTTGTGCTTTCATGGTGTCCTCCCGCAAAATTTCGAGCCAGCTGCGCGCCAGGCGGTCAATGTCCCCCGCGCCAACAAACGCGACCAGGTCACCCCGCCGCACATCCCGTGACAGCGCCCCGAAAAACGCGGCGCCTCCACCCGGCAGGTAGCTCACGGGCAACGCCGCCGCGATCCGCTTCAGCTCGGCATAAATATCAGCAGTGGTGCCTCCCGCAGTCGGCGCCTCGCCCGCGGCGTAGACGTCCAGCAGGTGCACGCTGTCCGCCACGGCCAGCGCCGCCGCAAACTCGGCCTTGAATTGGGCCGTACGGCTGAAGCGGTGCGGTTGAAACACCACGACGAGCCGGCCGGCCTCGCCCATGCGCCGCCGCAGACTCGTCAGCAGCGCGCGGATTTCCGCCGGGTGGTGCGCGTAATCCTCGATGACGGTCAGCCCATCCGCCGCGTGCAGCGTGGTCTGCCGGCGGCGCACGCCCGGATAGTCCGCGAGCAGCGTCGGGGTCAGGGTCGCACCCAGGAGCTGCGCCGCGGCCAGCGCCGCAGTGGCATTGGCGGCGTTGAAATCGCCCTGCGCCTTCACGCCCGCCTCGGTGCGGGTGAACTCGCCCCCGAGCCGGAGCGTCATGCGGCCCGCGGCTTCACCCGAGATTGTGCCCCGGAAATTACCGGTCCGACCGAAGGTTTTCGCCGTCGGGGCCACCCGGGCGCTCGCCGCACACGCATCGCTCACCAAAACCGGTCCGCGCGTGCGTTTGAACAGCGCAGCGAACGTCGCCTCGAGGTCGGCCTCGCGGCGGTAAAAGTCGGGATGATCCCAGTCGAGGTTCACGGCGACCGTCACCTCGGGGGCAAACGCCTCGATCGTCCCGTCGCTCTCGTCGATCTCCGCCACCACCCAGTCGCTGGAACCGGTCCGCGCTGGCGGGGTGTCGTCGGCGAACAGCCCGCCCAGCACCCAGCCGGCGGGAAACCCCGCGGCCCGCAGCGCCGTGATCAGCATGGCCGTGGTGGTCGTCTTGCCGTGCGAGCCGCAGACGGCGACGAGTTTTTTTTCCCGCAGCACCTCCGCCAGCAATTCGCCGCGGCGCACCAACGGGATTTTACGGGCCAGTGCCGTCACGTAGGCCGGATGTGTTTTGGCGATGGCCGACGAGTAAACCACCAGCTCGCAGTCCGCGGGCAGCGGCCCGATGACCACCGACTCGCGCGCGAGCAGGGTCCGCACGTCGTCGGTGAGCGCATCGTCCTCCCCGGTCACGGAGAAGCCGGTCTGGGCGAGATAGATGGCCAGGGGGGCGACACCCATGCCGCCGACGCCGACGCAATGAAGGTGGCGCACCTCGCGCCCGAACAGCCTGGGCCGCGCCGCGGGTCTCATGCGGCGGAAGGCAGCGGCGCCGCGGGGGCCACCGGCGGCGGCGTCACGATTTCATCCAGGTCATCGAGGATCAGCTCCAGCGAATTCGCCCGGTCCATGCGCTGGAGGTTGCCCCGGAACTTGCGGAGCAGCCAGTCGTTGAAAATCGTGTCGAGGACCTCGGCATGCAGCGCGGCGATAAACGCCTGCTCCACGACCAGCCCACCGCCCTGCCGCTCGAAGAACGCGGCGTTGGCACGCTGGTGGTCGTCGGCGGCGTACGGGTACGGCACGAGGATGGCGGGTGTCTCGCAGCGGATCAGCTCGGCAATCGTCCCCGCGCCCGCGCGCGAGACGACGAGGTCGGCGGCGGAGAGCAACTCGGCCACCTGGTCGCAGAACGGACTGAACACCGCGCGGATCGGCGCGCCGGTCTTCGTCCGCAGCTCGCGCGAGTCGTTCGCCCCGCCCTTGTCGAGTCCGGTCACGCAATAAACCTGCACGCCCTCGGCGGCGAAGAGCGGGAGCTTCTGGCGCACCCAGTCGTTGAGCGGGCCGGCGCCCTGGCTGCCGCCGAACACGACGAGCACCTTCTGGTTGGAGTCGAGCCCGAGCGCGGCCCGGGCGGCGGCGGTAGGCAGGCGCTGGATTTCCGAGCGCACCGGCATGCCCCCGTGCCGCGTGGCCGCGGCGTGGACGCCGGGCAGCTTGATGCCCGTCGGCAGATAAACGCGCGTGGCCAGCCGGCCGAGGACGCGGATGGCGAGGCCGGGGACACGGTTCGACTCATGCAGCGCAACCGGCACGTGCCGCAGCCAGCCGGAGACGGCAATGCCGGCCGAGGTGAAGCCGCCGAAGCCCACGATGCCGTCGGGTTTTGTCTCCCGCACCAGCTTCAGGCAGAAAAAGAACCCGCGCGTCTGCGTCACCACGCAGCGCATCAGCTTGATCGGCGACCAGGAGAAGCCGGTGCCGGGCACACGAAGGAATTCAAACTGCGGGTATTTCTCGATCAGCCGCGCATCCACCTTCTTCTGGCTGATCAGCAGCGTGACCGTGTGCCCGCGGGCCATGAGGCCCTCGGCGAGGGAGATGCCCGGCGAAAGATGACCACCCGTGCCGCCGCAGGAAATGATGTACCGGCTCATGGGCTGAAAGGACCAAGCAACAAATTGCCACGTAACAAAAGACCCGGCGACAAGACCCAGCCAGCCGCGGCTAGAGGCTGCACGTTCCTGCCACTTGAACCCTTGGATGCTGGTACTTCGCGCTTCACGCGAGCACCTCCTGCATGGTGCGCAGCCGGCCGCCGAGCGCGACGCGGCCCCAAGTGCGCTGGGTGTTGAGGATGACGCCGAGTAGCAGGCCCATCAGCAGGAGGTTCGACAGCCCCGCGCTGATGAACGGCAGCGACATGCCCTTCGTCGGAAACACGCCCGTCACAACTCCGAGGTTGATGATCGCCTGGAGGCAGATCAGCAGCAGGCAGCCGGTGACGAGGAGAAACTGGAACAGGTTGGGCGCGCGGCGGAGGTGGATCAGGCCGGCGATGAACATGACCGTGAAGACCACGACCACTCCCAGGGTGAACCACAGGCCCATTTCCTCGCCGACCACGGCGAAGATCATGTCGGTGTGCGCCTCGGGCAGGAAATTCAGCTGCTGGCGGCCCTGACCCAGCCCGACCCCGTCCACGCCGCCGGACGCAAACGCCGCGAGCGACTGGTAAAGTTGGTACGTCCCGCCCTGCTTGTTGCCCTCGACATCGAGAAACGCGAGGAAACGGCGGAGCCGGTTGGGATTGAGCGCCACGGCGACGGCGAACAGTCCGACCACCATCGCCACGGTCGGGACGATGTAGCGCCACTTGGCTCCCGACAGAAAGAGCAGCACAAGGCCGACGGCCACCATCAACGCCGCGGTGCCGAAGTCCGGCTCGCGCTGCACGAGCAGCGCAAACACGCCGATGATGCCGAGCGGGTAGACATAACCGCGCTTGAACTCACCGAGGCGCGACTGGTTCAGCGCGAGATAATGCGCGAGGCAGAAGACGAGGCCGAGTTTCGCAAATTCCGAGACCTGCAGGAGGACCGGCCCGTAGCCGAGCCAGCGCCGCGCGCCGGTGCGCCAGACGCCGATGCCCGGGACCAGCACCAGCACCAGCATCACGGCAAAGCCCCCGGCGATCCACCAGGCGTACTTGCGGAGGTAGTCGAGGTTCAGCCGGCTCGTCACGAAGCAGACCACCGCGGCGAGCACTACGCCGAAGAGCTGCTTGTTGAGATAGTAATACGGCCCCTGCTTGAACGAGGCGCTGGCGCTGAACAGGATGGTCAGCCCGAGAATCGTGAGGCCGATGGCGCAGACGACAATGATGGCCGCGGGGTTGACGACGAACCGCGCGCGGGGGGCCTCGGCGGACAAGTCACGGGACATCGCGGTAAGATCAGGGTTTTTTCGGCGTCGGGGCGTCCTCGACGGTAATGGTGGGCGGCGCGTCGGAGGCCGCCTTCGCGGGAGCCGGCGCGTCATCTCCGACCGAGATCGTCGGGATGCTCACGGGCTTGGCAGGCTCGGCGGCGGCTTTGGCCGTGCCCTTCGCGCCGGACTTGCCGGCGGCTTTCCCCGTGGGCGTCTGCCAGCCGGGGATGATGAGCTCCATGCCCGGGTGGATCTTCGCCGGGTCGGAAATGTTGTTGGCCGTGGCGATCTCGCCGACCTTCACCTGGTACTTGCGCGCAATGGCGCCGAGGGTCTCACCGGGCTTGACGGTGTGCTTCACGGAATCAGCCGGGCCCTTCGCGGCCGGAGCGGACTCCGCCATCGTCCCCTTGGTGGGCGCCGCGGCGGCGGACTTGGCGGCCGTCGTGGCCGGGGCCTTGCCGGGGATGATGAGCTTCTGGCCCTGGCGGAGCGTGGACTCGGGCCGGAGGTTGTTGGCGGCAGCCAGCTCGGCCTTCGTCAGGTGGTTCTTGTGGGCGATGGACCAGAGGCTGTCGCCCTTGCCCACGGTGTAGGTGGTGGCGGGCGTCACATCGGCGACCGGCTCGGCCTCGAGCGCCCCGGCGGCCGGGGTGTTGGGCCGCGTCGGGCTGTAGCGGATGGCGGTGGAGACGGAGATGGCGGGCGAGTTCGGGTCAATACCCGTGGCCGTGTCACCGGACGCGACCGTCGGCACCGTGATGGTGGGCGAAGGGGCGTCGTTCTTGACGACCGTGTCGGCCGGCGCGGGGGAGGTCTTGGTCATCGCGCTGCAGCCGGGGTTCGCAAAAATCAGGATCAGCGCAAACACGTGGATGCCGACCACGATGCCGAATATTTTCAGGATTTTCATTGGGAGAAGTGTTGGTGGGTTGGTGGAGTTAAAGCTATCTCAAATTGACCGCAGCGCTGAGTTCCCGCGCGAGGCGTTCGAACTGGTCGCCGCGGTCCTCGTAGTTGCGGAACTGGTCGAAGCTCGCAAAGCCCGGGCTGAGCAGCACCTGGTCGCCCGGCACCGCCAGCTCGGCGGCGCGGCGGACGGCCTCGTCAAGGGTGGCGCAGGAGGTGTGGGCGACGCGGAAGGTCGAGCAGTGGAACGCCAGCTCGGTGCTGACCTCGCCGATGAGGATGGCGTGCTTCACGCGCGGCGCGATGCGGTGGATGAAGCCCGCGAGGTCGCCGCCCTTGCCCTTGCCGCCGGCGATCAGGATCACCGAGCCGGGAAAGCGCGCGAGCGCGGCCTCGACGGCGTGGAAATTGGTGGCCTTGGAGTCGTTCCAGTAGCCCACGCCCTCGTGCTCCGCCACGCGCACGAGGCGGTGACGGCCGAGCCGGAAGGTCTTGGCGGCGGTGATCAGCGCGCGTTCATCGAGTCCCGCCCGGCGCCACCACGCGGCGGCGAGGAGGAAGTTTTCCCGCTGCGGGTAGTCCTCAAACACCGTGCCCACCAGCCGCGGGTCGGCGGGCTGACCCTCAGTTGGGACCGCGGCATCGGCCGCCAGCGGCCGGTCAAATTTCCTGGCAAAGCGCACCACCGCGGAGCCCGCCAGCACCCCGCCGGGCACCGTGCGCGCCACCAGGTTCCACTTCGCGGAAAAATACGCCTCCATGCCGGAGTGGCGCTCGAGATGGTCCTCGGCAAAATTCGTCCAGAGCGCGGCCTCCGGCTCAAGGTGTTTGAGCATCTCGGCCTGGAACGAGCTCACCTCGCAAATTGCGAACGCGGCCTTGGTGCCACCCGCCTTCTCCGCGGCCAGCTGGGCAAAGGAGTGCCCGACATTGCCCGTCGCCCACGCGGCCCGGCCAATGGAGCGCAGGGCATGCGTGACAAATTCCGTCAGCGTCGTCTTGCCGTTCGTGCCCGTGATCGCGACCACCCGGCCGCTCCAGCAGAGCGCAGCGAAGTCGAGCTCCGTCAGGCACTCCACGCCGACCGTCCGCGCCCGCGCCAGCCAGGGATGTGCCGGGGCGAAGCCCGGCGAAAACACCGCGAGCAAGTGGCCCGCCGCCGCCTTGGCGGTGAAGTCCGCGCCCTTCGCGTCGTAGACTGTGCCCGTCGCCCCCAGCGCCGCCAGCAGCGCGCGCACGCCCTCCCCGCTCACCCCGCCGCCGAGGATGGCGACGGGCTGCGCGAGCAGCGGCTGCAGGAAGGGTGAAGGGGAGAGCGGCATGTCAGCGGAGTTTCAGCGTGCCGAGCCCGGCCAGGGCACAGATGAACGAGAGCACCCAGAAGCGGAGGACGACCTTCGTCTCCGGCCAGCCCTGCTTTTGAAAATGATGGTGGATTGGCGCCATCAGGAAGAACCGCTTCCCCTCGCCCGTCGGGCTGAGGCGTTTGGTGTACTTGAACCAGCCCACCTGGATGATGACGGAAACCGCCTCCCAGACGAACACGCCGCCCACGATGATGAGCGTGAGCGGCTGCTGCACCATGAAGGCGATGATCCCGATGAGGCCGCCGAGCGCGAGCGAACCGGTGTCGCCCATGAAAACCTCGGCCGGATAGGAGTTGTACCAGAGGAAGGCCAGACCGGCGCCAACGACCGCGCCGCAGACAATCGTGAGTTCACCCGTGTACGGCACGTGATTGATGAGCAGGTAGTCCGAAATGATCACGTTGCCCGCCGCGTAGGCCAGGAGGCCGTAGACAAAGGCGACCGAGATCGTGCAGCCGATCGCGAGGCCATCGAGGCCGTCCGTGAGGTTGATCGCGTTGGAAAAGCCGACCAGCCAGAGGAAGATGAAGACAAACAGCGCCCAGATCGGCAGGCTCGTGATCGGGTGCTTCACAAACGGCACCCACAGCTCGCGGATGTTGTCCTTGCTGTCGTGGTGCAGCAGGAGCGCGACCAGCGCGACGACCGTGATCAGCGTCTGCCAGATGATTTTCTCCCACGAGGAGATGCCGTTGCGGGACTTGTGCACGACTTTGAGGTAGTCATCGCGAAAGCCCACGGCGGTCAGGGCGGTGTAGACAAACAGCGCGACCACGACCCAGATGTTCGGGGCGGCCCATAGCACCGAGCTCACGAAAACCGATACGAAGATCAGCAGCCCGCCCATCGTGGGGGTGTTCTTCTTGTCGAATCGCTGCGCGAGGTCACCCGTCCGGTCGTCGTCGTAATGCTGGCCGAATTTCAGCCGGCGGAGCTTCGCGATCAGCCACGGGCCGACGAGGAAGCCGATGAAGATCGCCGTGATCGTCGCCATCACGGTGCGGAAGGTATGCGACCGCAGCAGGCGCAGCGGGTGGAAGTAATTGTCGAAATCCGCAAGATAGCTAAGCATGGGCGGCCTCCTGCGCGACGGCGCCGTGCAGGGCCTGCTCCAGCTGGTAGCGGCGGCTGCCCTTCACGAACACCGCGCCACGCCATTCGACGAACACGCCCGCGATGGTCTCGAGGGCGGACACAATCTGGATCTGACGCCGGAAATCGCCCTGCTCAAGCACCCCCGCACAAACCTCGTTCGCCAGCGTGCCGGTGACCAGGAGCCGGTCGGCCTCGCGCAGGTTGAGCGAGCGCCCGAGCGCCCGGTGATACATTGCAGCCTCGGCCCCGAGTTCCTCCATGCAGCCGATCACGTAGAGGCGAGGCTCGGCGGCCGGGGCGACGGCGTGAAACATCGCGAGCGCATCGGCCATTGAGGCGGGATTGGCGTTGTAGCAGTCGAGGTAAAGCAGACGGCCGTCCTCATGGCGAATCTCGCCCCGCAGCGGGGCGGGCGTCCATCCCGCCAGGCGGGACTGCAGCAGCGCCGGTGCCACTCCGAGGTGAATCGCGGCGGTCAGGGCGAGCGCGGCGTTCTGCGCCATGCCGTCTGTCATGCGCGGCAGTTTGAACATCGCGGGGGGCGGCGGGCCATAGGCGATGACGATCACCGTCTCGGCCGGGCGCTGGAGGACGTTGAAATGGATCGTGTGCCGCGGCTGCGTGGCGGGGCGCAGCAGCGTGGAGCGCTCCAGCACCAGCTGGTTCACAAACATGTCGCGGAACGCGGCAAACTGGGTGCACTGCTTCGGGAAGAGGGCGACGCCCTGGGGCCGGATCGCGGCGGGTAGCACGGCCTTTTCGCGCGCCACGCCCTCGAGTCCGCCAAGCTCCTGCGTGTGCGCCGCGGCCACCAGCGTGATGAGCGCGATGTCGGGTTCGATCATGTCCGCGAGCGGCTTCATGTCACCCGGGGCACTGATGCCCGCCTCAATGACGGCAAATTTGTGGGCGGCGGAGTCGAGCCGGGTGAGGGTGAGGGGAACGCCGAGGTGGTTGTTGAGGTTGCCCTCGGTCGCAAGCACCCCACCGGCCTCGCCGCCGAGCAGCAGGGCGAGGAGATTCTTGGTGGACGTCTTGCCCGCGCTGCCGGAAATGCCGATCACCGGGCCGCGAAAAGTCCGGCGGTGTTCGCGGGCGATGGCCTGGAAGGCGGCCAGAGGATCCGCGACCACGAGCTGCGGCAGGGAAAGCGCGGGATTCGCGACCGCGACCAGCGCGGCACTGGCGCCGGCAGCCTGCGCCGCCGGGAGAAATTCATGGCCGTCACGCTTCTCCGTCTTCAACGCGACAAACACCTGCCCCGTGCGGAGCTGGCGCGTGTCCATCGTGAAGCCCGCCAACGCCGCCGCCGGCTGGGCCGTCCAGCGGCCGCCGGTCCACGAGGCAAGTTGGGCTGAAGCAAAGGTGGGCATCAGTCTTTCAGCGTCTTGATTCCGATCAGCTCGCGCACGACCTGCCGGTCATCGAACGGGCTGACGGTGTCGGCAAACTCCTGGTAGCTCTCGTGACCCTTGCCCGCGATGAGCAGGCAGTCACCGGCCTTGGCGACATCGAGCGCGAGGCTGATGGCACGGCGGCGGTCCTCGGTCCACGAGATCTTGTCCGGCGCCGTGACGCCGGCCTTCATGTCGGTGAAGATTTGCGTGAGCGCCTCATTGCGGGGATTGTCCGCGGTGGCGAAGGCAAAGTCGGCGAACGACTGCACGGCCTTCACCATCAGCGGGCGCTTGGTGCGGTCGCGATTGCCGCCACAGCCAAACACCACCAGCAACCGGCCGGGCGTAATCGCCCGCAGCATGCCGAGGGCGTTGCGCAGGGCGTCGTCGGTGTGGGCGTAGTCCACGAGGACGTTGAACGGCTGGCCCTCCTCGATGCGCTCCATGCGGCCGGCGACACCGGCGAAGGCGCGCAGCCGCGCGAGGAACACCACCGGGTCGCGGCCAAGGGCCCACGCCGTCGCGATGGCGGCGAGGAGATTGCTGACGTTGTAGCGGCCGATCAGCGGGGAATCGAGGTCCATGGTCCCGCCGGGCCAGACCAGGCGGAACGTCGTGTTCTTGAAATTGAGCGCGACGTTTTCCGCGCGAACGAGCGCCGACGGGCTTTCCCCGTAGGTGACGGTTTTCACGCCGGCCGGGATGTGCGTGAGGAGTTGCTCGCCATAGGGGTCATCGAGGTTGACGACGGCGACCTTCGGCGCGGCGCCGGTCTGGCCGTTGAAGAGCCGGGTCTTCACGGCGAAGTAGGTGTCGAGCGTCTTGTGATAGTCGAGGTGGTCGCGGGTGAGGTTGGTGAACACCGCCGCGCCAAACTGCAGGCCGAGCACGCGCTGCTGGTCGAGGCCGTGCGAGCTGACTTCCATCACCGCCTGCTTGCAGCCCGCATCGCGCATCTGCGCCATCATGCCGTAGATGTCGAGGGACTCGGGCGTGGTGCGGAACGACGGCACGGTGCGCGCGCCGAGGTCGTAGTTGATCGTGCCGATCAGGCCGACGCGCTGGTCTCCGTTGAGGAAGTGCTTGATGAGGTGCGTGACGGTCGTCTTGCCGTTCGTGCCGGTGACGCCGATGACGGTGAGGTCGCGGTCGGGAAACTTGTAGTAGCGCTGTGCCACGCGGGCGAGCGCGGCCCGGGCGTCGGCGACTTCGATGAAGGTGACCTTGGCCGGGGCGTGGGCGGGCAGCTTCTGGGTGACGACGGCGACGGCGCCGCGGCTCACGGCCTCATCGATGTACGAGCCGCCGTCGGCGCGGAGGCCGGGCAGCGCGAAGAAGAGGTTGCCCGGGACAACGCGGCGGCTGTCCATCACGAGGCCGGAAATGGGGCGGTCGAGGCTGCCCTTCAGGGCAACGATCTCACCGGCGGCGAAATAATCGGAGAGTTTCGGGGCCATTTTGAAAACGCGGTTGCGGCTGAGGGTTTCCTGACGCGTGCGATGCGCGGGGCGCGGACGGAACGCGTGGATCAGGGGATAATCTTGCGTGAGGTAACCGATCACCGGCGGCCTCCTTCCATGGCGAGGGCCGTGCGGCCCGAGGTGTCGTAGACGGGCTTGAGATCGAGATACTGGATGAGTTGTTCGCCGAGGTGCTTGAACGACGGGGCGGCGACCTTTGCCCCATAGGCAACGCCGCCCGGCGCGTGGGCGTCAGCATCGTCCACAATCACCGAAATCGCAACCTGGGGGTGGCTCGCGGGGAAAAAGCCGACGAAGGAGGCGACGTGGTGCTTCTTCGAGGGCAACAGCCGGGTGGTGCCGTTGGCCATCACCTCGGGCATGTATTTCTGCGAGGTGCCGGTCTTACCCGCGACCTCGTAGTTCGGAATGGCCGCTTCTGGCGCGGTGCCCTCGTTGCCGTAGCGGGTCTTGCGGTCCGAGACCACGCCCGTCAGCAGGCGGGCCATCGTGCGGGCGGTTTCCTGGGTGATCACGCGCGATTTGACGACGCCGAGGTAGCGGTAGACCGGCTCGCCGGAGGAGTCGTTGATCTGGCTGATGATCTGCGGCCGGAGCAGGTAGCCGCCGCTGGCGATGACACCCATCGCCATGTGCATCTGCATCGGCGTGGCAGCGATGGACTGGCCCATCGGCATGCGCGTGATGGTGAGGCCGTCCCATTTCGCCGGGGACGCCATCGAGCCGACAATCTCGCCACCGACGGGAAAGCCGGAGAGCTGGCCGAAGCCGAACGCCCGGGCGTAGGCGTAGAAGCGGTCGTCCCCGAGCTTCATCGCCAGCTGCGCGGCGCCGCGGTTGCTGGAGTGCGAGATGATCTCGGCGACGGACAACGGCTCGTCAAAGTGGTGGTCCTCGCCTGGCAGGCCGCGCGTCCGGCCCTTGTAGTCGATCTTGTCGATCGAGCAGTCGAAGCGCGAAGCGGACGTGACCAGACCCTCGTTCAGCGCGCCGGACGCGGCGACGATCTTGAAGACGGAGCCAGGCTCGTACATGTCGGAAACCGCCACGTTGCGCATGGCCCCCTGCTCTTCCGCCGGCACCAGGTTGTACTCGTTGAGGTTGAACGTCGGGTAGTTGGCCAGCGCGAGGATGAAGCCTGTCTGCGGGTCGCTGATGATGATCGTGGCCTTCTGCGGGGCGTATTTCTTCGCGATGACGTCGAGTTCCTCCTCGGCCATGTGCTGGATGGCGGAGTCGATGGACAGCCGGACGGTAAAACCGTCGGACGCCGGGACGTCGCGGGTGCGGAACTGCGCGAGTTCGCGGCGGAGTCCGTCGCGCTCGCCCTCGCGCCAGCCGTCGCGGCCGTGCAGGTAAAAATCGGCGTAGCGCTCGATGCCGGCGGCGGGCTCGCCCTGCTTGTTGACGTAGCCGATGACGTGCGCGGCGAGGGAATTGTGCGGGTAGGCTCGGCGGTAGGCGCGCTGGCCGTAGACGCCCTTGACATCGAGCGCCTGGATCTTCGCGTAAGTGGATTCCTCGACCGTCTCGCTCAGCTTGGCCCAGCGAATCGGGCGCTGGCCGTTTTCGTCGGCGTTGTCGTCGAGCACGGTGTCGTCCGCGGGGGTGTCAGTCGCGGCGACGGCGGCCGGCGCGCCCGTGACCTTCGCGGCCGCGGCGAGGTTGAAGTTGATCACCAAATCCCCCGGTTTCGCCGGCGACGAGGCGGGTGAGGCGTTCGTCGAAGCGGCCGGGCGGGACTTGGTGAGAAGGGTCTTGCTCAGGTCGGCGAGCGGCACGCCGATCAGTTCGGCGAGCTGCGGCCATTTCCGCTCGTCCTCCTTGCGGAGCGACTGCGGGTCCACGCCGAGGACGATGAGTGTCCGGCTGGTGGCGAGGATGCCACCCTTGGAGTCGAGGATGTCGCCGCGGCGCGCGCTCTCGACGATGATCTGGCGGCGGGCCTTGTCGATGAAGCGGACCAGCACGTCGCGATCAATGACGTGCAGGAAGACCAGCCGCGCACCGAGCCCGGCGAAGCAGACCAGGATGACAACGGCCAGGAGGACGATGCGGTAACTGGAGGCAAAGCCCTTGGACATGGGAGTCAGGGCGCGAGGCCGGCGACGCGGAGGGAGACGGTGACGGACTTGACGCCGTCGTTGAAGAGGCCGCGGTTGTGCTTCTCGGCGAGGCGCATCACGGGATCAAACGGCAGGCGCACGATCTGATCCGCCGCCGGGGCCATCAGGCCCAGGTGCCACTCGCTGTTGCGCTGCTTGAGCAGGGCCGGATCCTGTTCCGCCTCGAGCGTGGCCTTGGTCTCGTTCAGGCGGCGGTCGCACTCGGCGATCCGGGCGTCGAGGACCTTGGTGGCGTTGGCCGTCAGCGAAATCTGGTGGCGCATCCACACGGTGCCGAGGCCGATGGAGCCGGTGAAGCAGATCATGACCAGCGTGTACACGAGCACCTGGTTCACAAAGGCGTGGTTCGAGAATTTCATGGACGGACGGGCGCGAGTCAGAGTTTGCGGAGAGCGCGAAGCTTGGCGGAGCGGCTGCGGGGATTGGCGGCGAGTTCGGCGTCACCGGGCGTGACGGGCTTGCGCGTGAGCGGCTCGGCGGACTTCACGCGGAAGTCCTGCGGCGTGGCGTCATCGGCGCTTTCCGGCTGGCCGCACTGGCGGCGGAAGAACTGCTTCACCGGCCGGTCCTCGAGGGAATGGAAGCTGATGACCGCGAGCACGCCGCCGGCGCGGAGCTTCGCGAAGGCCGCGGGCAGCGCGCGCTCGAGGGCGCCGATCTCGTCGTTCACCGCGATGCGGATGCCCTGGAAGGCACGCGTCGCGGGGTGGATCTTCATCGTGAAACGGTCGCGGGCGGGAATGGCCTCGGAAATCACCGCCGCGAGCGACGCGGTGCGGCTGAGCGCCCCCGTGCCGCGGGCGGCCAGCAGCGCGCGGACGACGCGGCGCCAGTGGGATTCCTCACCCAGATCGCGGACGGCGCGGACCAGCATCTCCTCGGTCGCGGTCTCGAGCCAGCGCGAGGCGGGGACGCCGCTGCGGGTGTCCATGCGCATGTCGGCCGGGGCGTCGTGGCGGAAGGAAAAGCCGCGCTGGGTGTCGTCGAGCTGGAACGACGAAACGCCCAGGTCGAACAGCGCGCCGTCAAACTCCCCCGTCGCCAGCTCCGCGAGCCGGCCGAAATCGTGGTCAATGAGCTCCAACTGGCCGGGAAACTCCCCCGCAAGCGCGGCGGCCCGGGGCTGCGCCGCCGGATCGCGGTCGAAGGCGGTGACCGTGATGCCCGGGGCCGAGGTCAGAATCGCGCGGGTGTGCCCGCCGCCGCCGAACGTGCCGTCGAGGTAGCGGCCGCCGGCCGCCGGGGCCAGAAACTCCAGCACCTCGCGTAGCAGGACGGGCTGGTGGCTGGGCGTCATGATGACAGTCGCGGAAAATTCCTCAGCGAGCACCGTGCGCATGGGAGGCGTGCCGCAGCGAATGGGGCTTGGCCGGCGTGACGAGACGGAGAATCAGGCTGTCCCGCACGCGGGGGGTGACGATCGTGGCGGAGAACGACAGGCCCGAGTCGGCATCAATCCAGGCCGGATAGGCCGGGCGCAGCGTGTTGAACGCGGCGGCGACCTGACGCAGCGACTTGCGCACTGCGGAAACCTTGGCTTTCGCGGAATTTTTCATGGTCAAATTCCAATCCGGCGCATCAGGTCCCCGAAGTTCTCGCCGGAGGTGCGATCCTCCACCTTGCCCCACCGGGCCGGCGCGTAGATGTTGAACTTCGTCAGCGAACCCACCAGCACCGCGTCCCGCTTGATGCCGGCATGCGCCATCAGCGCCTCGTCGAGGCTGATGCGACCGGCCTTGTCGAACGAGAACGACTGCGTCTGCGCGAAAAACCGCGCCACAAAATCCTGCCCCGCCCCGTCGCTCAGCGCCATCGTGGCAATCTTCGCGTGGAGCTTCTCCACCTCGGCGGGCGGCAGCACCGCGATGTAACCGTCCGGATGCGGCGTCGCCAAAAACGTGTCGGCTTCCTCGTGCGCATACCGCCACGCCGACGGGACCGTGAGGCGGTTCTTGTCGTCGAGGGTGTGCCTGAAAAGGCCGGTATAAAAAGCTTTGCCGGGTAGCGCCATTGGGGTCGTAGGGCACTAATCGTCCCACAACGCCCCATTTCAACCCATTCTACCCCACCACCGTCAAGCATTTACCCCTGAAAAAACGCGATTTTTTGTTCACATCTTATTCCCAAACGAAGGGTTTGTTACGTTTCGCAAACGCGCCGCGTTAACGGATCGGGGTGCCCACGGAACTCACGGAAGACACGGAAGCTGGAACCCTACCTCCTCGACCGGTTTTTTATTCCATGTTTTCCGTGTGTTCCGTGGGCAAAATTCCGGAATTCGCTCGCCTGCCCCGCGGTCAAAAATACACCGTCCCCCCTCCCCTCATGTTCGAAGTCAAAACCACCGCCGGCGCCTCGAAGGCGGATATCTACCTCGAGCTGACGACCCAGCTGACCGGGCTGTTGACAGGGGAAACGAACGGGCTGGCCAATGCCGCCAACACCGCCGCCCTGCTCTACGCCGGGCTCGGCGACGTGAACTGGGCGGGATTTTATTTCCTGCGCGGCGGCGAACTGGTCCTCGGGCCGTTCCAGGGCAAGGTCGCCTGCGTGCGGCTCCAGCTCGGCCGCGGCGTGTGTGGCACCGCGGCGCAGCGGCGCACCACGGTCGTCGTGACCGACGTGGAAAAATTTCCCGGCCACGTCGCCTGCGATCACGCCTCGCGCGCGGAGATCGTCGTCCCGCTGATCAAGGCCGGCAAGCTGATCGGCGTGCTCGACGTGGACAGCCCGTCGCTCGCGCGCTTCGACGCGACCGACGCGGCCGGCCTGGAGAAAGTGGCGCAGATTTTCCTGCAGGGCTCCGACATCCAGCACCTCGCCGACTGACCTGCGCCATGGCCGATTCGAATCCCGCCAACTTCCAATCGCTGGTCCTCGGCGGCGGTTGTTTTTGGTGTCTGGACGCGGCCTATCAGCTATTGCCCGGCGTCACCCGCGTGACCTGCGGTTATGCCGGCGGACATGTTGATAACCCTTCGTATGAAGCGGTTTACACCGATAAGACCGGCCACGTCGAGGTCGTGAAAATCGACTACGATCCGGCAAAAATCACCTTGGAGCGGTTGCTCGAGTTTTTCTGGCAGGTGCACGACCCCACCCGGGCCGACGGCCAGGGCGTGGAGGACATCGGCACGCGTTATCTCTCCCGCATCTACACCACGAGCGAGGTGCAGCGGATCGCCGCGGAAAAATCCCGCGCAGTCGAGCAGGCCACGCTGACGAAACCGATCGCGACGGAAATCTCGCCGCTGAAAAAATTCTGGCCCGCCGAGGAGTATCACCAGAATTATTTCGCGCAACATCCCGAGCGCGCCTACTGCGCCGCCGTCATCAAGCCCAAGATCAAAAAACTGAAAACCGCCATAGCCCACGGAATACACGGAAACTAGACAATTTTCCGTGTATTCCGTGTATTCCGTGGGCAGATAAAACCCCGCTGCTTTCCCTTTCCCCAATGAAGAAAAAGTCCCCTCCCACCCGCACCGCAACCCACCGCGCGCCGAAAGCCAAGCCGCCCCGCGCCACCCCCGCGAACACGCCGGTCGAGCGCTCCTTCACGGCGCAGAACGGCTATGCGGACGCGTTCAACGAGGTGGTGCTCGACGTCATTTTCACCGATCCCAAGGGCAAGGAATTCCGCGTCCCCGCCTTCTGGGCCGGCGGCAAGGTTTGGAAGGTCCGCTACGCCTCGCCGCTCACCGGCACGCACAGCTATCGCACGGTGTGCTCGCCCGCGACGGACGCCGGCCTGCACAACCGCTACGGCGATGTGGTGATCTCGCCCTACTCCGGCAAAAACCCGCTCTACGCGCATGGACCCGTGCAGGTCGCGAGCGACAAGCGCCACTTTGAGCACACCGACGGCACCCCGTTTTTCTGGCTCGGCGACACGTGGTGGATGGGACTCAGCAGCCGCCTGAGCTGGCCGAAGGGTTTCAAGACGCTCACGGCGAACCGCGTGAAGAAGGGCTTCAACGTCGTGCAGATCGTCGCGGGCCTGTTCCCCGACATGCATGCCTTCGACCCGCGCGGGGCGAACGAGGCCGGATTCCCCTGGGAAGAAGGCTACTCACATATCCGCCCGGAATTCTTTGACGAAGCCGACAAGAAACTCGCCTACCTCGTCGCGAACGGCATCACGCCCTGCATCGTCGGCGCGTGGGGTTGGTACGTGAACTGGATGACCCAGGATCAGCTGAAGGCGCACTGGCGCTACCTCATCGGCCGCTATGCCGCGTGGCCGGTCCTCTGGTGCACCGCCGGCGAGGCCAACCTGCCGTGGTACCTCGCGAAGAATTTCCCGATGGATGACCGCGAAATGGTCACGGGCTGGACGAAGCTCATCCGTTACCTCCAGGAAAACGACCCGTTTAACCGCCCCGTCACAATCCACCCGACCGCGATCCGGCGCTACACCGCGCGCAACGCGACCGACGACGAGACGCTGCTCGATTTCGACCTGCTCCAGGTCATGCACGCGCAGAACGAATCGGTGGAACATGCCATCAAGGCCATCCGCGAAACCTACGCGGCAACGCCCCGCATGCCCGTGATCAACGGCGAGCCCTGCTATGAAATGCTGATGGGCACCATCACCGCGCCCTGGCCCCGCCGCGCGTTCTGGTCCTGCGTGCTCAACGGCGCGATGGGCCACACCTACGGCGGCAACGGCATCTGGCAGTGCAACCAGCCCGGCATCCCGCACGGCGCATCGCCGCACGGCGGCAACTACGGCAACACGCCATGGATCGAGGCGATGAACTTCACCGGCTCCGCCGAGTGTGGACACGGCAAGGCCCTGCTCACGCGCTACGACTGGTCCAAGTTCGAGCCGCATCCCGAGTGGGCCGCGTACACGGGCAACGTCTCGCTGGCCCTGGATGGCGCGCAGTGGATCTGGACAGCGCGCGAGGAAGGCGCCGCCAAGGACGCCCCCAACGCCCGCCGTTACTTCCGCAAAACCTTCGAGCTGCCCGCCGGCAAGAAAGTCGCCGACGCCCGCCTGCGTTTCTCCGGCATGCATCACTGCGAGTCACAGCTGAACGGCGCCCCCTCCGGCGTCGCCTGGGATTGGCACGGCTGCCACCAGTTCAACGACCGGACCCACCTGCTGAAGCCAGGCAGGAATTCCCTCACGCTGTGGTCCGAGTACCGTCCGGCCGCCGGCGATCCGGTGCCGGCCTTGCTGGCGGTGCTCGAGATCAAGTTCACCGACGGCAGCAAGCTGCGCATCGTGAGCGACAGTTCGTGGAAGGCACTCAAGACCAAGATCAGCGATTGGGAAACCCGCGCGTTCGACGACTCCGCCTGGCCCGCCGCGCAGGTCATCGGCCAGCTCGGCGACCAGCCCTGGGGCCAGTTCACGCCCTTGGACATGAGCCTCTACGGCCCGCAAACCGCCGGCAGCGCGCAAACGCGCGTGACCTACGTCCCCTACCACGAGCCCATCGTCGTCTCCGGGCTCAAGTCCGGCGCCAGCTACACCGCCTCGATCTTCGACCCCGTCACCGGCAAGACCGGGAAGAAATTCCCCGTCAAAGCCGACGCAAAGGGTCAGTCGCAAGTCGCACCGCCCGCGGGCAACAACCATGACTGGGTCTTGGCCCTGGAGAGCAGCAGCTGACCTGCGGCTGCGCTCGATCTCACCGTAAAATATCCGGCGCCCGCGCGCCGGGCGTGAGCGGGTCACCGTGACCCGCTTTATTTTACCCGTGTGTCCGCGGTCACTTCGCGGTAGCAACCTGCAAGATGCCGACCCTGCCCGCCAAAGTCTGGAACCTGACCACCGGCGATACCGCGCTCTCGCTCGCGGTGCACGGCCATGCCTTGCAGATCACCCGGCTGGGACATGTCGGCGGCGAATGGAACTGGGCCGCAGCCAGGACTGACTTCCCTTTCCCAGTCGAGGCGACCGTCGCGGGTAAATCGGTCGGGACCCGCTGGCGGTTTTTGGACGCTCGGCTCGCCCCGACCGAAGGCACCCAGCTGACGCTGCGTTTTCGCTGCGCCGCCACCGGCTTGGAGCTGGACTCGGAGTGGTGGGCCCGCCCGGGGCCGGGACCTGTGAGGCATGCGATGACGATCCGCAATTCCTCCGCGCACGCGGCCGGGATTGGCGGCCAGCCCAGCCTGCAGCTGGAACTCGCCGCCCCGCCCGGGGACAGCCTGCACTGCTGGCAGATCAGTGATGAGGGCGGGGGCGGAAAATTTGAGGTGCCGGGAATCTTTCGCGACGCGGTCACGACCGGTTATGAAAAGCTGGTCGTGGCCACCCCCGGTTACGACGACATCCCGCTGGTGATCCTCGACGCGGCCGCGGCCGAGGGTATTTACGCCGGCATCGAGTGGAGTCATGCGCAGCTCAGCGTCACCGGCCGGCATGCCCCGACGGGCCACGGCGCGCGATTGGTGGCGGGCAATCCCGCGGATTTTCGCGTCGAGCTTCCCGCCGGCGGCGAGTTTGAGGTTCCGCCGGTGTTGGTCGGCGCCTACCGCGGCGACGTGGATGACGCCGGCAACAGCCTGCGGAAATACCTTTTCGCCTACAGCATGCCCGCCGAGCTGCGCACGGATCCCACCTACCCCAAGCTGGAGTGGAACGCGTTCACCGCGACCGGCATGTGCCCGACGTCGCAATGCGACCCGAAGGCTTGGGATCCCGTGGAGTCGAAATACTATCCGGTGCTCAAGGAGGCCGCCGCGCTCGGCTTTGAGGAGATGACCGTGGATGTCGGCTGGTGGAACGGCCTGGAACCGGACACCGATCTGACCGACTGGCCACAGGGCCTGCGGGCCGCGTCCGACGCGACCCACCAACTGGGCCTGCGTTTCGTGGCGTACTGGACCGATGCCGAGCCGATGGCCACGCCTGAGGGCCGCGCGACCCGGAGCCGCCGGATCCAGCGCCTGTTCGCCGAACATGGGGCCGATACGTGGCGCTCCGACGCGACCCGCGGCCAGGTGATCGCTCCGGACTATTGGTCGGTGAAAGGATTCTACACGATGCTGGACGCATTGATGAAGGAGGTGCCGGGCTTCCAGTGGGAAAACTGCGGCGGCGGCGGGCCGATCAAGGACTACGGGGCCATGCGCCGGGCCACGAAGATCCAGATCTGTGATTCCGTCGATGAAGCCATCGTGACGCGGCGGGTGTTTCACGACAGCTCGCATGCGCTGCACCCGATCCAGATGCAGGGTTTCCTCGGGTGGCACTCCCGCGCGCGTCCCGGCGAACCCGGCGGCATCACCTACGATTTCCGCTCGGCGGGCCTCGGCGCGTTCATGTGGTGGATCGACAGCCCCAGCCCGACCAACGGCGGCCAGGTCTGGACGACGGAGGAGCGGCGAGCCGTCGCGCGCGAAGTCGTTACATACAAGACGCGCCTGAGGCCACTCATTCGCCAAGCCAACCTCTATCATGTGCTGCCCCGGCCGGACGGCGTGAATTGGGACGCCATCGAATACTACGATCCCGGCACGGGCCAGGGCGTCGTGTATGTCTTCAAGCCCGGCACCGGCCCGGACACCCACGGGATCAAGCTCAAGGGACTGGAGACTGACCGGACCTACCGGCTGACTTTCGAGGACGGCAGCAACCCGGCGGTGACCCTGCCCGGCGCCACGCTGATACATGACGGGTTTAGCATGCAGCTGCGCGGCATGCTGGTCTCGGAGCTGGTGTGGATCGAGCGCGCCTGAGTGCAAGCACGGCGCGGCGGACGACTTGCCGCTACGCCGAGTGTGACGGCGGGCCGCCGGTGGCACCGGTGATCACCCGCGCGCCGCGTTTGTACGTGAAATACGAGTAGGTCCACTGGAACAGCACCGAGAGCTTGCTGCGGAAACTTACCAGGAACAGCAGGTGCACCCCGAGCCAGGCGATCCAGGCGGGGAACCCGCTGAAGCGCACGTTGCCGATCTCGGCCACGGCGGCGGACCGGCCGATCGTGGCCATCGTGCCCTTGTTGAAATAGGCGAAGGCCGCACGACCCGGCGGCGCGAATTTCTCCCCGCGCAACTCCCGGGAGATAATCTTGGCCACGTGCGCACCGGTCTGCATCGCACCCTGCGCCACGCCGGGCACCGTCACGCCGTTCGTGTCCACCAGCGACATGAGGTCGCCGATCGCAAAGACCTCCGGGTGACCCGGCACACTGCAGTCGGCCAACACCTTCACGCGTCCCGCACGGTCCTGCTCGACGCCGAGTTGCTTCGCGAGCGGCACCGCGGCCACGCCCGCGCCCCAGACGATGTTGTCGGACTTGAGCGTCTGGCCATTGGCGACGACCTGGCCCTCGGTGACACTCTCGACCCGCGTGGCCGTGCGCACCTCCACGCCAAGGTATTCCAGCTGCCGCTGCGCGCTCGCCGACAAATCCGGCGGATATACCGCCAGCACGCGCGGGCTGCCCTCGAGCAGGATGACCTTGGCCTTCGACGGATCGATGTGGTCGAAGTCGCGGTTAAGCACCGTGCGCGTGAGCTCGGCGAAGGTGCCGGCCAGTTCGACGCCGGTCGGGCCGCCGCCGATCACCACAATCGTCATCGCGGCGTCGCGCTTGGCCGCGTCGGTCTCGATCTCAGCGCGCTCAAACGCGAGGAGGATCCGGCGGCGGATCTGCAACGCGTCGTCGAGCGTCTTGAGTCCCGGCGCGAACTGCTCCCATTCCGGGTGCCCGAAATAACTCGTCACGCCGCCCGCCGCGACGACGAGGTAGTCATAGCTGAGCTCACCGTGCTCGTGGAGGACACGCTTGCCCGCCAGGTCGAAGCCCGTGACCGCCGACATGATGACGGTGAAATTCGGCCGCGCGCCAAAGATCGCGCGGATCGGTTGCGCGATGTCCACGGCCGAAAGTCCCGCCGACGCCACCTGGTAAAGCAGTGGCTGGAAAAGATGGTGGTTCTGCCTGTCGATCAGCGTGATGCGCGCGAGCTTGGCCGGGATTTTCTGGCAGAATGCAAGTCCGCCGAAGCCGGCGCCGATGACCACGATGTGCGGCAGCGGTGCATGATGCGTGTTACTCATGGTCGATTAAAGTGGGCCCACTGACCCCCGATGGCAACGCAGGTGCGGGAGGAATTTATGGGGCTTCTGGTCCGACGGAGTCC
>CAIMAQ010000091.1 GCA_903839035.1 uncultured Opitutia bacterium | reverse complement strand
TCCGCGACCGGACTCGGCCGCAAGGACGACGTCTGGGGTTCATCGTTCGCCGTCACCGAGGGCGTGCTCGACGCCGCGACCGAGCGCGCGGTCTGCCGCGGGTTGCTCGCACTCCATCAAGCCGGCGGCATCGTCACCGAGGGACAGGTCCGGGCCATGCCGCCGGACGGCCCCTTTGGCGGATTTTGGGAAACCTGCGCCGCGCCTCCCGGGCACTACCAGAACGGCACCTTCTGGGGCACGATGTCCGGCTGGCTGATTGTCGCCCTGCACCAAGTTGATCCAGCCTCCGCCCACGCGGTTCTGCGCGAACTGGTCACCAGTATCACCGCCGACCGCGCGGGCGGCGCGCCGTGGGAGTGGATCAACCCCGGCCAGAACCTCCGCCGCAACGCGCTCTACTGCTCCACCGCCGGCCTGCCCTGCATCACCCTCCGCCGCAGCGGTCTCATCTCCCCGTAAGTTGGACCAAGGCGGCTCCGCTCAGCCCAAGCTCCAGCGAAATACCGCGCGCGCACCCCGGCGGGTCGCCGTGATCTCCGTGCCGACGGTGCCTTCGTGGGGATACGCCGCGACAAATTGCTCCGGCTGCACCCGCAGCCTCGTGCCGGCGTCCGCCTCCACCGCCAGGCGCATGTCGCAGCCTGGGCCGCTGAGATCGAACTCCGCACCGCGAATTTTGACCTTAGCCCAGGTGTGCCAGTGCCATGCGATTTCCGCCGGACGCGCCAGCTCGACGGTATCCTCGCCCCGCAATGACCCGTCCGTTGCAATCCGCACGACGCGCGTGTGCCGCCGCACACCGAGATGCGGGAGATACGCCGCGGCCAGCTCGACACGCAGCGTGACGGTCCGCCCGCGCGCCGTCACCCGCGGCTCCGGCGGGATGAAGCTTTCCGCGAGAAAGTCCGGAAACCACACGCACCCGTCGCCGACCTGTCCGCGACCGTCAATCGTGACGAGGTTGTGCAAGGCCGTGTCCCGCCGATACAGCGGACCCGGACCGCTGCCGACAAACGTGCCGCCCCGCCAAACCAGCACCGCGCCGTTGCAGGGATCGGAGTGGCCGTAACCGCCGACCTCGCCCGCCGCCCGGCGCTGCCGGCCCAACGGTGCTCCCGCCCGCAGCGTCACGAGAGTGTCGCCGCGCCGCACAAAGACCTGCCCGCCATCCGCAAACACCGCCACGCCCGACGCGGCGGCCCGCGCCTTGCGTCCGGTGTCGTGCCAGAGCAACTCGTAGATCCGTCGCCGCGGCGGCGCGTGCCGGTGGTCGGTGGTCGGCGGCGGTTGCTCCAGCAACGTCTCACCCAGTGTCTGAGCGGCCGTGGACCCGGTGCGCCGGGCGATGAGCAGATGGCACCAGCTGTCGCCGGTCACCCGATATTGCGGGTCGCCAAAGGTCACGCCGTGCCGTTCGTCCGGCGACGTCGCTGCCGCGCGGAAGTGCGAGGCCGCGGCGAAATACGGCGTGGTCCGCCACAGGTCCTCGCCGGTGCACTGCTGCAAAAGCTCCAGCCAGCGCAGCAGGAAGCCGTGCTCGTAAATCCACAGGTTGATGCCGTGAGGGAACGACCCATCCGCCGGCAGCATCGCGAGCACCCGCCCAAACGCCCCGCGCAACTCCGCGGCCCACGCCGGCGCTTCCGGAGTCTCGTCCCAGAACAGGAAGGAAAACGCCAGTAGCCCGAGTCCGCACCCGAGGTAATGCGCCTGCGCATAGTCGCGCCGGGCCGGGTCGAGGTGCCGCCGACAAATCGCCGCCACTTCCCGCAGGCGCCGGGTTGCGCGCGCGCGTTGCGCTGCCGAGAACGTGGGCTGGAGCCAGTCGTAGGCGACGCACAGCACGTAGAGCACCTCGCCGCTTTGGGTATCGATGCCCAGCGGTCCGAAATCCGGACGCGCTGTCTCGCGCAGATAGGCGAAGAACGTCCGCTGCGCCCGCGTCACCGTCTTCCGGTCCGGCTGGAGCAGTGCGCAGCCCGCCGCGATGAGCGTGCGGTCCGCGCCGGTCAGCCGTTCGGGTCCGGGCAGCACCTTGCCCTCAGGCGTCGTGGCGAACGGCAACTTCCATGACGCGCTCACGAGCGACTGGACGCGCCGCCAGTGCGGCGCCAGCGGTCCGCGCAACTGCGTCCGCAACTTCGCCACCTCGGCCGCACTCACCACCAGCCGGGGATGCGCGCACCGCAGTTCCGGGCGGAGCTGCACCGGCTGTGGCACTGCGCGCACCGGCAGCTTGGTCAGCACCTGGGCGCGCAGCGGACGCAGCCGCGGGTCAGCCGAGCTCAATCGCACCGTGCGACCGAGTCCGCCCTCGCAGGCGAACGTCACGCGCAGCTCGCGCGTCGTCTCCTCGTCGCCGAGGAAATAATACCGGCCCACCACCTCTGCATCGCCCGTGTGCAAGCGCACTGTCGGCAACTCCGGGATTCCGCGCCAGCCGGGCCAGGGTCCGACACGCAGCCCCGGCGGTTTCTCCGCGTAGACCGTGTTAAGAAAGGTCGGCGTCAATCCCGGCGCCTTCAGTCGAGTGAACCGGCAGAATCGACCCAGAAAATCCGGCGGCAGCGCCAGCCCGACCTCGACCAGCACCGCCCGCCGGACCGGCGCGCGGAGTCCCGTGCGATACTTGCCCGGGGCGGTTCTTTGAAAAGTGAGCGTTCGCGTCATGGTCACGGCAGCCGCTTCAACTCGACGGCGTCAAACCACGCCCGCCCGACACCTTCGAACTCGAGCAACAGGTGCACCCGGTCCGGTGCGGGCGAGAGCCGCGGGGTCTCGACGCGCAGCTCCGCCCACTCCCGGCCCGTCGTGCGCACCCACGCGCTGGCAAACACCTCGTAGCCCGCCACGTCGAACACGCTGCCGTGCCCCGCGCGGTGCACGCGCAGCGCGATCCGCACGCGTCCGCGGCCCTGCAATCGGATCATGCCCGTGAGCCGCAGCTTTCCGCCGTGCTGGAAGGCCCGTTCGCCAAAGGCCGGGCCGAGCGTCGTGGCCTCCCACGCGGAGTTGGCCGTCCTGCGGTGTGCCAGCCGGAGCGAATAGTGGTCGCCGCAGCCGATGCGGGCATCGCGCGCAAAGCGGACGTCCCCCACCCGACCGCGCCGCACCACCCGTTGCCAGGGCCACGCGGTATTGGGGTCATCCGGCGCATTCCGGAACGTCGCGCGAAAATCGTGCCGCCCTCCCGTGTAAACCGGCGTGTCCGCCGCCGCGCCCGGTGAGCGCAGCACCGCGCGCCGCCGCAGCGCCGCGGCGTCCGTCCGGCTGAGTACGCTCAGGGTGTAACAGGCGGTGCGCACCGTGCCGGGCCGCAACACGACCGGCTTGCCACCACGGCCCACGCGCAGGCCGAAGTGAGTGTCCCACATGTAGGCGCAAACACCGGCTTCCGCCCGCGTGCCGGCCCCGATCTCGATCACCGGATTCCAATCCTCCACCGCCCACGCGAACCGGTCGCCCGGTCCCAGCCGCAGCCGCTGTTTATCCGGGCTCTCCAGATGATGATGCGCCACCGCCACCACGCGCCGGCCGCGCTGCACGAGGCATGACTGAAAACGCTTCGGTTCCCTGCCCGTCGGCGAGAACACGCCCGCCGGCCAGAGCGTGCAGAACGCGAGTTCGCCATGGTCCGGCTGCGGTGTGATTCGCCAGCCGCGACCCGCCGGAATTTCTAACCGGGCCGCGACCTCCACTGCGACGCGCCCGCGGGCCTCGGCGCGGAAGGTGACCTCGAAGGTGCTCAACGCGCTCCGCGAGCGCGTGGCGCCGGTGGCCTGCAGGCGCAGCCAACCCGGCCCGGTCGTCGCGGCACTCAGTCGCCGATGCGAGTCGAGGCTGCGCTCCGGGTCCTGGTGGTTGGCGTATTGCCGCCAGTAAAGCGGTATGCCCACGTCCGTTCCGACCAGTGCCGGCGCCCCGGGCACGGGATGAAGATCAACCAGCGCCAGCCTCCTCACTTCCGCCACCTTCCGCCCGTCCAGCCGGATGCGCCCGCCGTCGCGGCCGGTGCGCTCAAAGGTAAATGTGTGCGAGCGACTCATGGTCTATTTCGGTGCAGCGGACAGTTCATGCTCCAGCGCGGCCTTCCATGCTGGCCGCAGTGATTGGGATCTCAACTGCCGCTCGAGGTCCTGACGCACCCCGGCGTTGACGCCGGGCACGGCCGCGACGACCTGGTCGAGCGTGGCGTCGCCGGACCACAGCCGGTCGAGCCACGGTTGAAAGCGCGACATCACGGGGCCCATCGCCCAGCTCGCAAACCGCACGAAATACCTTGGGTCGCCGCCCGGGTGGCGTTCGCTGAGTTCCCAGACTTCCCGGAAACCGCGGCCGCGCAGCCGGGGATATTTTTCCTCCCACGCCGCCACGAACGGCACGTCGGCCAGCACGGGATTCGGCTGGTAGGGCGCGGCCTCGCCGATCAGCCAGGTCAGGGTGCGCCGCGCGTCGGCGGGATTCTTCGTCGCGGCGCTGATGGACAACCCGCCACTGGCCGAGCGGAAATAGCGCGGCTCCTTGCCGCCAAAGCGCGGCAGCGGCGCCACCGCCCAGTCGATCGTGAGCGTCTCCGCCAGCCCCGCGTGCGGCACGGCCTCGACCAGCATCGCCACGCGGCCCGACTCCAGCATCTGCGCGGCCTGCATGCCGAGCGCCTGCACCCGCCTGACATCCGGCATCGCGCCGGCACGGATCAGCCCGAGATACTCTGCGTAAACCTCGCGCGCCTCCGGCGGGATCGTGAGGAACAGCGCGTCCTTCTCCAGCGGGGCGTGGTTCATCTGCTCCAAGGCCTCGATGAAGTGCGCCGGGATGAAAATGCCGTAACGCTCCGTCCGGCCGCCGGGGCCGCCGACTTTCGTCAGCGCCTTCGCCGCCGCGCGCAGGTCGGCCCAGGTCCAGTCCGCCGTCGGCGCCGGGATCCCCGCCGCGGCAAACAGTGCGCGGTTGTAGTAAACACCGCAGGTCTGCGACCAGTTGCTCAGGCTGTAGACGCCGCCGTCCGCCGACGCGGCCGCGGCGCGTACCTCGGGTCGCAGGCGCCGCCAGAGCGGGTCGGTCTCCAGCCACGGCCGCAGGTCGAGCAGCCGGCCCTCGGCGGCGAGCCGGTCGCGCACCGCGCTGTTGGTGTAGAATACGTCGGGCGCCTGCCCCGCGGCGATCATCGCGTAGAGCTTCTCCTCGCCGCTAAACGGGTTGAGTTTCACGCGGATGCCGGTGCGGGCGAAGAACTGCTCCTGCGCCGGACGCAGCGCGGCCATGTCCGCCGTGCTCGCGGCGCAGTTGTAGACGATCGTCCGGTCGGGACCGGACGATCGCCGGCAGCCGGCGAGCAGCAGCGCGAGGGACAAGAGGATGCCGGTGAGCGGTCTCATTTGCCGGCGCCCATGGTGAGGCCTTTCAGGAAGTGCTTCTGGGCAACGAAGAACAGGACGACGTTGGGCACGAGCACGAGCAGCGACGCGGCCATCAGGACGTTCCACTCGACCACGCCGGAGCCGAGCACCTGGGTCTTCATCAGGTTGAGGCCCAGCGTGAGCGTGGCCTGCTCGGGTGAGTTGAGGTAGAGCAGTGGCCCAAAGAAGTCGTTCCACGTCCCGATGAACGTGAACACGAGCACGGTCGCCACCGCCGGTCGCGCCTGGGGCAGCAGGATGCTCCACCAGATGCGCAAGCGCGACGCGCCGTCCAGCAGCGCCGCCTCCTCGCTGTCCCGCGGGATCGAGAGGAAGAACTGCCGGAGGAGGAAGATGTAGAACGGCGACCCGAACAGCGCCGGCACAATGAGCGGGAGGTAGGTGTCCACCCAGCCGAGCTTCGCGAAGACCATGTAGAGCGGGATCATCGTGACCTGCCCCGGCAGCATCATCGTCGCAAGGCACAGCGCGAACAGCGCGTCGCGGCCGGGGAACCGGAACCGGGCAAACCCGTAGGCCACCAGCGCGGACGAGAACAGCGTCGCCACCATGACCGGCGCCGTGATGACCACGGTGTTGAGCAGGAAACGCGGCACCGGGAGGAGGGTGACGGCCCGCGTGTAGTTCTCCCAGTGGAGCGGCGACGGCAGCCAGCGATATGGCTGGGCGAAGACCGCCGGCAGCGACGAGAGCGACGAGCTCAGCATCCACGCCACCGGCAGCGCGAAGAGCGCGCCGAGCGTCACGAGTCCCGCGTAGGTCAGCCCGCTGCGCACCAGCGTCCCGGCGAGCGGGGAAAGTTCGCGGGCTTTCATGGGGTCGCCGACTCGTAGTGGACCCGCTCCCGCGCCAGGCGGAAAGCCAGCGCAGTGCAGGCGGTGATGAGCGCGAACAGGACCCAGGCGAGCGCCGACGCGTAGCCCATCTCGAATTCCTGGAACGCCTTTTTGTAGAGGTAGAGGACAATGAAGAGCGTGGCCTGGTTGGGCCCGCCCTCGCTGCCCGGCTGCACCCCACCCGTCATCACGAACGCCGACGTGAACACCTGCAGCGCGCCGACCAGTCCCATGATGAGGTTGAACAACAGCGCCGGTGAAATCATCGGCAGTGTGATCGTGAAGAACCTCCGCACCGGCCCCGCGCCATCGATCGCCGCGGCCTCCGTCAGCTCGCGCGGCACACCCTGCAGCGCGGCGAGGAAAATCACCGCCTGCCCGCCCGCCGTCCACAGCGACATCAGCACGAGCGCAGGCTTGGCCCACGCCTCGCTCTGCAGCCATAGCGGGCCCGCCAGCCCGCACCCGCGCAGGCCGGCGTTGAGCAGGCCGAACTCGGGATTCAGCAGCCAGAGCCAGAGCAGCGAGAGCGCCACCGTGTTTGTCACCGACGGCAGGAAAAACAGCGTGCGGAAGAACCCCTGCCCGCGCACCGGGGCGTTGAGCAGCAGCGCCAGCCCCAGCGAGAGCAGCAACCCCGCGGGCACGCCCATCAGGGCATAGACCGCGGTGTTGCCGAGGCTGCGGTAGAACAGCGGGTCGGACGCGAGCCGCCGGTAGTTTTCCAGCCCGACCCACTCCGGCGGCGAGAGCAGACTGGCCGCGGTGAAGCTCAGGTAGAGCGAATACAGCATCGGCCCCGCCGTCAGCAGGAGGAATCCGATCACCCATGGTGACACAAAGAGCCAGCCCTGGCGGTGCTCGGCTTTCACGGGGGGAAGACGGCGAACGCCTCCTCGCCGTAGAACGTCGGGGGACTCAGCAGCGGCGCGCCGGTGTTCACGGCCACCGCGGAAAAATGCGGCTCGTCCACGGCCGTGCCATTGACCTCCGCCCGCACGATTTCTTCCGACCAGGGATTATGGACCAGCTCGAGCGTTTCCTTCGCGCTGCGCACGACGGTGCGGCGGTTCCGGCCCGTGCCCGCGGGTTGATCCTCGATCACGATCGTCCGCGCATGCGCCCAGAGCGCGTCGAGGTCGGCGAACTCCGCCCGGCTCCACAGCTCGCAGTAAAACCCGTTGGCCCAACCGCGGAGCTCGTCGCGGCCAAAGTCACGCGCCGGCCCGGCATTGTTCGCGTTGGAGAGCACCAGGCAACCGCCGACCACGCGCAGGGAGAGCGGCGTGGCGCCCGCGGTGGGCTGCGGCACGAGCGGGATCAGCAGGCCGAGCACGTCGCCGTCGCGAAACAGGAAGCGGCTCGTCGCGGGCAGCACGGCGTCCGCCACCTTCGCCGGCCGGCCGTCGATCCGGAACTCATCGAACGGCGCATCGTGGGAGAACATCACGTCCACCCGGAACCGCTGCACCCCCAGGTGCCCCGCGGCCTTGGGCGCATAGAGCACGAGGGCCCGGTTGCGGTGCTGCAGTGTGCAGGTGCGGCCTTCCTCGTAGAGAAAGCTCGCGTCGGTCCGGCCGCCGGTCACGTGCACGCGATTGGCCTGCCCGACCACCGCGTCGTTGAACACGCCGCGACAAAACACCGAGCGAATGTCCGCCACGGACCCGATCACCGGTCGCCGCCGCCAGCGCGCCATGAACGCGTCGCTGTGGCCCGCGTTGACATACGGGCGCGAGGCCGTGCCGAGCGCGAACTCCTCCGTCTGGTAACTCGTGAGCTGGCTCCAGCCGCCCGGGTAAACGCCGTCCTCAAACCCCCGCGTCGCGTGGTTCTCGTGGTAGCTCTCGCCGTAGGTCGTCAGCCGGAGCTCGCAGGGCAGCGGTTTGCCGAACGTCAGGCGGCGGGCTTCGTCCGGAAAGTGAAACGGCGTGATCGCCACGAGTGCGTTTTCCAGGATTGCCGAGGGATGATTGGTGCCGAGCGAGCGCTGTGGCTCAAGCAGGAGCGGTGCGTTGGCCGCCACGGCCAGCGTGCAGTGCAGCGCCGACCAGCCGCCGAGCGAGTCATCGAGATACGCCCGGCAGTGCGGCCCCGAGAACTGCTGCGATGGCGCGTGGAAGAACAGCGCCGTCTCGATCCACAGCCGCTGCTCGAGGAACAGCGCCAGCCGTTTCAGCGCGGGGTCGCGGGTGAACTCCGCCGCCAGCGCGAGAAACCACAGGTCGAGCGCGGTGTAGGTCGGGCTGTTGTATTCCGAAAATGTCGCCTGGCGGTGCCGCGCGTGCCGGCGGTTGCCCACCGTCCGCGCAAAGCTCCGCAGCCGCCCCGCCCCGCAGCTCACCGCCATCGCGTCTCCGCTGCGCTCGCCGGCGAGGATCAGCGCCACCCACGCCGCCAGCGGGTGGTTGACGTTGCCGTCATGCCATTCCGCCAGCGCCGCCTCGGGCAGGGACTTCCTCACCTCCGCCTCGAGATGCGCGGCGGTCGCGGGAGAAATGCAGTCCGGGATCGCCAGCAGGATCGCGAGCATCGTCGCGGGCGTGTGCGTGCCATCGGCGCTCTTCGCCGCGCCGAGCAGCGTGTCGCCGAGCGAGCGCTCCTCGGCCTCGGGCGAGTGCAGCAGTGCGATGGCATACCAGAGCGTGTCGCGCGGGCCGACGCAGAGCCGCGTCTTCGGGTCATACCAGCGGCGGCCCTCCGTGCGGGCCAGATCCGTGAGCCGCTGACCAATGGGCTTCATTTCAACACTTCATCGCCGCCGCCCACGGCGCCGCCGTCAGGTCCACGGCCTGGCCGGATTTGATCGACTCGATTGCCGCCAACACGACCGCCGACGTGCGGCGGGCGGACTGGACCGAAACCGGGGCCGGCCGGCCTTCGGCGACCGCGGTGATGAAGGGCGCGTCGATCACCGCCGCCCCTTCCTCGGGATGCGCAGGATGCTCGGTGATCTTCTTGTCCTCGCGCGTCATCAGCGAGTTGAGCCGGTTGAAGAGACTGAAGCTCTTCGCGCCGTCCGACTGCTGCAGCGCGAATTTCGACGAGTGCGGCGGCACGCCACAGTCGCCCACGGCCACCGTGGCCACCGCGCCGTCGGCAAAGGTCAGCGTGATCGAAGCCGTGTCCACAATGTCGCGCGTCGGATGATGCCGGTTGCCGCCCGCCGCATAGACCCGCACCGCCGGCGTGGAATGCAGGTGCAGCACCGTGTCGACCATGTGGCAGCCCTGCGACAGGACATTGCCGCCGCCCTGGATCGGGTCGTTGGCCCAGAAGTCCGACGGCCAGTGGTCGTCGATCACCTGCGCCATCGTGAGCGTGGGCTTCGGCAGGAAGGCCTTGGCTGCCACGACCGCGGGGAAGAACCGCAGCTTGAAGCCCGACGAGGCGATCACGCCCGCCTTCTCGACGGCCGCGACGATCCGGTTGCAGTCGGCGAGCGTCAGCGCGAGGGGCTTCTCGAGGAAGAAATTCTTGCCCGCCGCCGCGGCCGCCTCGGCCAGCGGGGCGTGCGTGTGGTGCTGCGTGCAGATCCAGACAGCGTCGATGTCCTTGTCCGTCCAGATCTTCGCCACGTCGCCCGTGGCGTAGCCGGCGCCGTATTTCTGCCGGAATTCCTCCGCGCGCGCGGCGGCGATGTCGGCGACCGCGACCAGCTTCACGCCGGGATAGGTCGAGAGGAACTTGGCGTGCTCGGCGCCGTAGCTGCCGCAGCCAACGATGGCCGCGCGAACGATCCGGGGGGTGCTCATGGGGTCGCGGCGAGCAAACGCCGGCACCCGGGGGTGAACAAGCTTTTTGGCCGGGGGGAGGGCTCAGCCGCGTAAAAACCGGTCCGTCAACCGGCGGTGCCAGTCGACGTCGCGCCAGTTGGCAAAGTGCGGCTGCAGGTAGTTGTGCGGCGTCCAGCCCCACATGCCCGCCTCCAGCGCATCCTCCACGCTCCACTCCGCCCATTCGAGCAGCCAGCTCCAATCGAGGTCGGGGCTGTCAAAATAATACCACGTGGACCAGGCCTCCGTCGTCGTCAGCGGCGCCCCGCGCTCGGCGGCCCACTGGGCGAACTGCGCGAGCTTTGCGCGCTGGCGCTGCCGCAGCATGGGCGCAACCGCACCGGCCGTGCGGCGGCAGCGGTCGGAGAACTCCGCGTGCCAGTCGTTGCGCTTGAACAGGTGCGGCATGAGTTCGCCGAACCGCGTGCGCTCCGACCAGCGCGGATCGGCGTCGGCGTAGAAGTGCACGTCCAGGCAGTCGAGCTCGAGCGGGACATCGAGCCAGCGGAGGTCCCCGTGGATCGAAATCGTGAACCGCAGCTCGGGAAACTCCCGCCGCAGCAGCGCCAGCGCGGGATTGAACTCGGCGGCGATCGCCTGCGCCTGCGCCGGGGTGAAGGCGCCGCTCGCCCCCCAGTCGAGCCCGTGCTCCTTTTTCAGGCGCTCGAGGAATCCCGGGAAGAAATACGGCACCTCGTTGGCGAGGTCCACGTATACCAGCCGATCAAACTCGAAGCGGCGTTTCCACTCTCGCAGCATGACCGCCCACATCTCCGCACCTTCCAGGTGATTGGCCGGCGTCCGGATGACCGGCGGGCCCATCAGTGGGTGGCCGGGCGTCAGGCCAAACCACCAGGCACTGAGCGTGTAATGCAGTGACGGTCGCGCCAGCAGCTTCTCCATGAACTCGATCAGCCAGCGTCCGGCGGGCGCCGTCACCGCTGTGTTCCAGTCCCACGGCAGGAACGGGGCCGCCGGGTCGGGCCAGTGCAGCACCTTGTCAGGTTGCGTCAGGTCCAGCCACTGGGGCATCGGGTCGAGTCGCACGGTGTTGTAACCCCGCGCCAGCGTCTCATCGAGCACCCGGTCCCAATCCGCAAAACTGCCCCCCGGCCCGTGCCGCAGCAGAAACGCCTGGTCCCACATGGCAAACGTCAGCCGCCGCGGCGTGAGCCGCTCGCGGGGATCGAAACCGCCGGCGGCAGCACGCGCAGCGGAAGTTGCGGGGCGGACGGAGGGAACCTGCGCCGGCATATTCATAGGGCAGGCCCGTCTTACCGCGGGATCGCCGGCCCGTCGAGGACAAGCGCCGTGGCCGAAGTCCGGGATTCCCGGCGGCGTGAAGCCACCACCCCTGAACTTTCATCCCGCCGCCCCGTTTTCCATTCCCTCCGCGCCGCCGCCTATCGTAGCGTCCGCCCTTCTTGAAAAACCCGACCGACCTCGCCCCGCGTTACTACACGTTCTGGTCCATCAACGGCGACCTCGACCAGGCGCGCCTGCAACAGCAGCTCGCCGACTTCCGCGCCGCCGGCCTGCACGGCGTGGTCTTTCATCCGCGCTTTTATCCGGGCCACCCGCCCTACATGAGCCCGAAGTATCTCGCCGAGGTCGACGCCTGTATCCTGCACGCAAAAAAACTCGGGCTGCGCTTCTGGCTCTATGACGAGAACGGCTGGCCCAGCGGCACCGGCGACGGCCAGGTCCTGGCCAAATACCCCGACAGCAACGCGTGGCGGCTCGACCTCACCCCGGCAGCCGCCGAGGGTTCGCTCGGCTCGTTCACCACTGCCGGGCTCAATCATCTGGTGCCCGGCGCGGACGGCACGCCCAAGACGTGGCACCTCACGCCGCAGAAGATCAACTACGTCGACTCGCTCAACCCCAAGGTCCTCGGCCATTTCCTCGAGCTGATCCACGAGCGTTACCGCACCGGCCTGAGCCCGGAGGCGTTCGACTACGTCGAGGCGTTCTTCGCCGACGAACCCGAGTCGGGCATCATCAAGGATCCGTTTCCCGTCGTCGCCGGCATCCCATGGTCGCCTGTCATGCCCGCACGTCTGCAGGAAAAATTCGGGGCCAACTACGCGGAGAAACTGCCCCTGCTCTTCACCCGGGGCCCGGGCTACCAGGAAGTCCGCACGATCTACTGGGAGCTCGTCACCGACGTGCTGATCGACGGCTTCTTCGCGCCGTACCTCGCGTGGTGCGAGAAAAACGGGAAGCAGTTCATCGGCCACGTGAAGGGCGAGGAACACCCGCTCTTCCAGCTGCCGATGGTCGGCTCGCTGCACCGGATCTTCCGCCACCTGAGCATCCCTGGCATTGATTCGCTCGAGCGCTACCCCGCGCTGGATTTTTATCCGCGTCAGGCCGCCGCCGCTTCGCGCCAGTTCGCCAACGGCCGCAGCATGGTCGAGTGCTTCGGCGGCGCCGGCTGGGGCGCGTCCCCCGAGGACCTCGAGCGCTACCTGCTCTGGCTCGGCCGCAACGGTATCACTGACTTCGTTTTCCACCTCAGCCAGTACCGCCTCGACACCCCCGCGCTCACCGACTGGCCGCCCTCCGAGCCGCTGCACCTCAGCTGGCGTGAGGCGTTTCCGGAAATGCTCGCCCGCGTCTCGCGTGAACTCACCACGAAGCCGCCCGTGGTCCCCGCCACGCTCGTCGTCGCCCCGTACCGCGGCCTCATGACCGAGTACGAGCCGTGGGAACTCTTCCAGACCAACCAGCACGTCGCCACGACCTTCCCCGACACGCCCGCGAGCCGGATGAACACCGCCTTCCTCGCCTTGCTTGAGAAACTCAAGGCGGCCGGCATTCCCTACGACCTCACCGACGAGCGCACACTTGAGACCGACGGCGTTCTGGAAAACGGCCGCGTGCGCCTCGGCCAGGCCACGTACACCCACCTCGTCGTTGATCCTGCGGCCATTGTGCACGGACCGGCGGCCCAATGGCGCACAGCCACCCCCTCGCCCGCCGCGGCGCGCGCCACCGTCCCGGCTGCTCTCCCCGCCAAGGAACTCCCCCTCGCCTGGCAAATCCCCGCGCTCCCGGAAAACGCGTGGCTGATCGAGCCGGTTAAAATCGCGGCCCAGGAGTATACCGCGACCTTCACCACCGCCTTCGGTCCCGCCAACCCGGCCGGCCTGCACCTGCATTTCGCCGACGACCTCGTTGACGCCACCCTCGACGGCCAGGCGCTGAAGCTGACCGTCGGCTACGACGGCGCCCTCGCCACCCCGCCCGCGCTCGGCCGCGGCGAGCACACGCTGCATTTCCGCACCGTGCGCGAGTTTCCGGCCAAGCCCTATCTCTGGCTCAAGGGTCCGTTCACGCTGCAGAGCCGCACGCCCTACGTAACCGGTCCGAATCACACCCTTCGCACCGCCGGCCCGTTCACCGCGGGCATCGAGGCCGTGTCCGCCACCGGCGAACTCGCCTCCGCCGGCTTCCCTTTCCTGAACCAGCCGCTGGTCGCGGAAAGTACATTCGTGCTCGCCGCGCCCGCCAGCACATTGCGTTTCACCAGTACGCTGGGCGATGCCGCCCGCGTGGCCGTTGACGGCCAGCCCGTCGGCTGGGCCTGGGGTCCGGACTGGTCGCTCACCCTGCCTCAGCCGCTCGCCGCCGGTTCGCACCGTCTCCGTCTCGAGCTCGTGCCGAGCACCTTCAACATTTTCGGCCCGCACCATTACTACAACGGCGACTGGCATGTGGTCAGCCCGGGTCAGATCGTTGGCGATAAAAACTTCGCCGACCTGCCCGATGCGCCCAACCACACGCTCATCCCCGAGTGGCATTTCAAGCCGCTGCAGCTGCCAAGGACGCTGCAGGTCTGAGGTAGGGCGGGTCTTTGACCCGCCCTACCCCTTCTCCACTTCCGCCAGCCGCTCCTTGACGATGTAGTCCCGCAGGTCGCGCGGGTTCTCCTTCAGGAACGTCCGGTAAAACTGTGCCGCCTGCGGCCGGTTGCCGGACAAGCGCGAAAGCTCGGCGATCTGCACCAGCACCTCCGCGCGCGTCGTCCAGTCGAGCCGGCCGAGCCGCTCCGCCGCAAGCAGGTGCGGCAGCGCACCCGCCGGGGGCAGCCGGTAAAAGAACACCGCATCGGCAATCGCGTAATGTACGTCACTCTGGGCCGCGGACGTGTGGGCGCGGGCCAGCAATTTTTCCGCCTCGCCCAGCCGGACCGCCGGCGTCCACGCGGGGTTAAGCTCGTAGATTTCCAGCAGGGCCAGCCGGCCGAGTGCCGACTGGGACCACCCCGAGTTTTCATCCATGGCCAGCAAACGGCGGAACTGCCGGGCCGCCTCGGCGGCATCGGGAATCGCCAGATGATGCTGCGCGATGCGGCCGAGAAAAAACCGCGCGCCCTGCGCGGGATCGTCCGCGCCGCTGTCGGCCAGCGCGGTGAACAGGGCGCGGGCTTCCTCCACCTGCGCGGGGGACACGGGCTGCCGGTCCAGCAGCGCCACCCCACGGCCGAACCGCGCCTCCCGCGCCACGGCGGGATTTGCATCGGACAGGTGGCGGTCAAACACCTCAAGGGCCTGTCGGGCGCGGAAATTCGTCAACGCCTGCCAGCCCGCGGCCAGCTCGTCGGCCGCCGCCCGCGCCGGCGCGATGAGGACCAATCCCACCAGCAGTGCGAGCACGGTTCTCATGGGTGCGCGAGGACCGCCCGGGCCTGGTAGAGGTAGATTTCGTTCGCGAGCGTCATGAGCGGGAGCGTCTCGGGCCGCCGGCCCGCCGGCGCCAATTTCACCCGGGCCGCCGCGGCGGCATCCTCGCGGCGGATGTTGTTCAGCCCGGAGATCACATCGCGCCGGAAACCGTCCCGCACGATCGCCGCCATGCCGCTGGTCAGCGCGGAGCTAAAGACCGCGACCCGGCCATCGGGACTCCACAGGGTGTAGAGGACACTCAGGACCAGGTTCTGGGGCTCGAGGTGGCTGCTGGGCCCGAGAAAGTTGCCATACCAGCTGTAACCCTCGGCCTGGAGCTGGAACTGGGCGGAAAACTCCGACGGCTTCACCCCCACGACGATCGGCAGCCAGTTGCTCACATTGGTGAAGATTGTACTGCCCTCCTGGCTGCTCATGAACCGCAGAAAATCCAGCGCCTCGGCGCGGTGCGGCGTCGACCGGTTCAGGTAAAACGGCATTCCCGTGAGGACCTGGCCCTCGCTGAACGGACCCTTGGCGAACCGGCCGTAGACCGGGTCGTTCTCCCGCGCCGTGGGATAGCGGAAGGCGCCGAGCTCGAAGGGACACAGCTGCTGCAGGCTCGTCGCCTCCCAGCTGGGCGCGACGACCATCACGGCGCGTCCGCTGACAAAGTCCGTCAGTGCGGTGTCACGCTCGCGTTGGAGAAAACCGGGCGTGCACACCTCGCCGAATTCCTTCAGCGCCTGGAAGCCCGCAATCAGCTCGGGGGCATCGTAGCTCCATTCCCCGCGCAGGTAGGCCCGGCCGAGGTCATCCGGCTCCAGCTTCAACCGGTGCCGGAAATCCATGCGCGCCGCCAGCTGGGTGGCCATGTCGTTCACGATTTCTCCGGTGAGATTGATGTGGGTCGTGCGCGAGCACGCCAGCGGGGCCAGGTTCAGTTGGTTCGCCGTGGCGTACTCCCGGATCCGGGCGCAGAGCGCGAGAAACTCGCGGTAGGTGCACGGCGGCGCCTCCCGGCCGGTGATGGTCTTGAGCAGCGCCCGGTTGTAGACGATCCGCTGCATGCCCGTGGTCATGGACACGCCGTAATACTGGCTGAGCGTCTGCACGTAATTGTCCGGGCTGCTCATGCCGTCGATGAACGTATCGCGCCAGGGCACACCCTCGAGCGGCGTGCCGTGGTTGTAGGGGTTGGGCAGCATCACCTCCGCACTGATCGGTGAGAAATTCCGCGCGGTGTCCGGCCACGGCCAGGAATACTCGACCAGGTCCGGCCCGGTGCCGCCGACCATCTGCGCCTGGATCCACGGCAGGTAGGTCGAGCCGCCCGGCACCGCGATCTGCACCACGTGCACGCGCGGGTTGAGCTCCTCATAGCGGCGGATGATCGCATCCACCGCGTCCCGCACGCCGCCCTCCAGCTGCCACTGCGAGAGCCGGATCGTGACCCGCTCCGATGTCACCTCCTCCGCCGAGCGCCGCGCGATCAGGAAGGCGGAGGCCAAATACGCCAGGCCCAGCAGGGCGAAGCCGATTTTGTTGCCGGTTAATCTCATGAGGGCCCGGGCGATGTAGACTATCGCCGCGCATTCGCCAAGCGGTCGCTGCGCGATTGTTCAGCAGGCCGCCGGTCCTTTTTGCCCGCGGAATCCACGGAAATACATTCCTTCTCCGGTTTGTTATTCTGAGCGCAGCGACGAATCCGTGCGACGCAGTCAACGGGCCCAGGTGGATTCATCGCTGCGCTCAGAGTGAGAATCCAGCCTTCAGGATCCGAGTTCCGCGTCCTCCGTGTATTCCGTGGGCAAAAATTCCGACCATCGCAGCTTGCGACCCGCGCCCCCGGGGCAAAATCTCCCTGCACCCCTCACCCATGACTCCAAACCTGTTTCTTGGCATCGACGTCGGCACCGGCAGCGCGCGGGCCGGCGTGTTCACCGCCACCGGCCGCATGCTCGGCCACGCCACCCAGCCGATCAAACTCTGGCGACCCGCGCCGGACTTCGCCGAGCATTCCTCCGACGACATCTGGGCCGCCTGCGGCCGCGCCGTCCGCGCCGCACTGAAAGCCGCGAAGACCCAGCCCACCGCCATCGCCGGGATCGGCTTCGACGCCACCTGCTCGCTCGTCGTGCTCGACGCCCAGGACCGCCCCGTCTCGGTCAGCCCCACCGGCCGCGCCGTCCAGAACGTGATCGTCTGGATGGACCACCGCGCCATCCCGCAGGCCGAGCGCATCAACCGCACACGTCATCCCGTGCTGCGCTACGTCGGCGGCGTGATCTCGCCCGAGATGCAGACCCCGAAGCTGCTCTGGCTGAAACAAAGCCTACCCGCCACCTGGCGCCGCGCCGCGCGTTTCCTCGACCTGCCGGACTACCTGACCTACCGCGCGACCGGCGACGACACCCGCTCGCTCTGCACCACGGCCTGCAAGTGGACCTACCTCGGACACCGCAAGAGCGGCGGCTGGGACGCCTCCTATTTCAAACGCATCGGCCTCGGCGACCTCGCGACCGAGAAATTCCGCCGCATCGGCCAAAGCATCGCGCCGATGGGCCAGCCGGTCGGACACGGCCTCACCGCCCGTGCCGCCAAGGAACTCGGCTTGCGCGCCGGTATTCCGGTGGGTGTGGCGATCATTGACGCCCACGCCGGCGGACTCGGCGTGCTGGGCGCCGGCCTGAAAAGCAACTCCATCGGCGCCGCCACCCTCGAGCGCCGGCTCGCGCTCATCGGCGGCACCTCGTCGTGCCACATGGCCGTATCGGCCAAGCCCCGCTTCATCCCCGGCATCTGGGGCCCGTATTTTTCCGCGATGGTCCCCGGCCTGTGGCTCACCGAGGGCGGCCAGTCCGCCACCGGCGCGCTCATCGACCACGTCATCTTCTCCCACGCCGCTGCCGCCTCCCTCGCCGCCCAGGCGAAAAAATCCGGCCGCACGATCTACGAACTGCTCAATGCCCGGCTCGACGCGATGGCGAAAGCCGCGGGGGTATCCTTCCCGGGCGAGCTCACGCGCGACCTGCACATCCAGCCGGATTTCCACGGCAACCGCTCGCCCCGCGCCAACCCCACCCTCCGCGGCGCGATGACCGGGCTGACCCTCTCCGCCACCGCCGACGACCTCGCGCTGCAGTATCTTGCCTCGATCCAAGCCGTGGCGCACGGCACGCGGCACATCATCGATGCGATGAATGCCCGCGGCTACCGCATCGCCACGCTCTCCGCCTGCGGCGGCGGCACGAAGAATCCCGTCTTCCTCCGCGAACACGCCGACATCACCGGCTGCGCCATTGTGCTGCCCAAGGAACCCGAGGCCGTGCTCCTCGGCTCCGCCATGCTCGGCGCCGTCGCTGCGAAACGTTACGGCAGCGTCGCCGCCGCGATGGCCGCGATGAGCGCCGCTGGCCGCACGATTCTGCCAACCGGGGGAAAAGTCCGCGCCTTCCACGCCCGCAAGCACGCCGTCTTCCACCGCCTCCACGCCGATTTTCTGGCCTACCGGCAGATCATGCAGGGCTGACCTCCCCGGGAAGTTTCCGGGTTACCCCGTGGTTGATCTCGCCAAAGTTACGCTGCGCGCCGCCCGCGACGACGATCGCAACTTCGGTTTTGCGGTGAAGAAAGCCGCGATGCGTCCGTATATTGAACCGGTCTGGGGCTGGGATGAGGCCTTTCAGGTGGAATATCACCGGAAGGACTGGGTGAAGCAGCGGCCACAGATCATCACGCTGGACGGAACCGATATCGGCACGATTGAGATCGTACGGGGCGAGATCGGGTTTCACCTCGGGGAATTCTATCTCTTCCCCGCCTACCAACGCCAGGGCATCGGCCTGCACCTGATGACCGAACTGCTGCACGAGGCGGATGCGGCCGGATTGCCGATCCGGCTGGAGGTGTTTAAAATCAACCCGGTGCAGAGCCTGTATCTGCGTTGTGGCTTTAGGATCACCGGCGAATTCAAGACCCACTACCGGATGGAGCGAGCGCCCCGGTAGCCGCGGCCTCAGTCCCAGATATCCCGCCAGTTCATCGGGTACTTGCTCAGCTCGTTGAGCGCCTTCATCTCCTCGGCGCTCAGGCGGTAACCCGCGGCGCCGAGCGCGTCCTGCAGCTGGGCCGGGTTGTTGGCGCCGATGATGGGCGCGGTGATCACGGGATTCGTCAGCAGCCAGGCAAGCGCGGTCTGGGCGACTGTCCTGCCGTGCGACTTGCCGATGGCGTCGAGTTGCTCGATCAAAGCGAAGCCCTGCGCGTTGGCGTATTTCTTGCCGATGTCCGAGGCGCGGACGCTCTCAACGTTCACTCCGCGGCGGTATTTGCCGGTGAGGAAACCGCCCGCGAGCGGTGAATAGGGGATCACGCCGAGCCCGTAGTTCCGGCAGAGCGGCCGCGGCTCGGTCTCGAACAAGGACCGCTCCATCAGCGAATAGTCCGGCTGGTAGGACTCGAAGCGCGCATAGCCGTGCTTTTCGCTCGCCCATAGCGCCTCGAGCAGCCGCCACGCCGGGTAGTTGGACGCGCCGAGGACGCGCACCTTGCCGGTCTTCACCAACTGCGTGAGTCCGTCGAGCGTCTCCGCGATCGGCACCTTCAGGTCGGCCGAGTGGGTCTGGTAAAGGTCGATGTAGTCCGTCTGCAGCCGCCGCAGCGAGTCCGCGCAGGCCCGCGGCAAGCGCTCGCGCGCCAGGCCCTCGCCGCCCGGGCCGTCGGCCATGCGGCCGCGGAGCTTCGTGGCGATGATCAGCTGCGACCGGTTGCCGCGCGCCTTCATCCACCGGCCGATGATCTCCTCGGTGCGCCCCGCGCCGGCCATGCCATCTGGCCCCCACGTCGTGTAGATGTCCGCCGTGTCGATGAAGTTGCCGCCGGCCGCGACAAACGCGTCCATGATCGCGAACGACGCCTGCTCATCCGCCGTCCACCCAAACTGCATGGTGCCGAGGCAGAGCTCGGAGACGTTCAGATCACTGCGGCCGAGTTTGCGAAGGTGCATGCCAGTATCGAAAGCACGTCCCGCGCCGCTGGCGAGCCTCCGGACACCGTCCTTCCCTTTCCGCCAGCGGACAGAGTTCGCTCCCCCGTCCAATGTAACCCAATAGGTTACACTGGATCGAGTGCGCCCCCCGGGGGAGGGCTGGGCCCAAAATAGCTGGTCGCGACTCAGCCCCGCCACCAATCTGCCCGCCGCCATGCCCCAGTCCCCCTACAAGGTCTCCATCGACGACTACCGCCGCTTCCGCCACGAGGGCTACGTGGTCATCCCCGGCCTCGTCCCGGCCGCCGACATCCAGGAACTGCGGAACCATACCGAGGACCTGATGCAGGGCCGCGTGCCGGAGCAGCACCCCGACACGCCCGAGGCCGACCGGCTGCCGCGGCCCGCCGATCATCTTTCTCCGCTGGAAAAGGCCCAGGCCGTCGCGCGCATCCACATGCTGCACCGCCAGGTCCCGTTGCACGAACGCTACCTGCTGCATCCGCGCGTGCTCGACGTGCTCGAGACACTGATCGGCCCGGATGTCCTCGCGCTCCAGACAATGCTCTTCCTCAAGCCGCCCGGCTCGCCGGGCCAGGGCTGGCACCAGGACACGTTTTATATTCCCACGCACCCTGACACACTCTGCGGCGCGTGGATCGCGATCGATGACTGCGACGAATACAACGGCGCGATGTGGATGGCCGCCGGCAGCCACGTCGAGCCGGTGTACCCGCCGCCCGCCCCCGAGCCCTGGTACGGCGACCGCCAGCTGCCCGGCGTGCCGGAGGTCGCGAGCGTGAGCGACACCGACGACGCGCGCAACCAGCTCGCCCCGATCGCCAACCGCTACCCGCAACTCCTCGTCCCGGCCAAGGCCGGCGACGTCGTTTTTTTCAACGGCCACGTCCTGCACCGCAGCAAGCAGAACATCACGACCGACCGCTTTCGCCGCTCCTTTGTGAGCCATTACTGCAACGCCCGCTCGTTCACGCAGTGGGGCCCGATCACGCACGGCCCCGGCGCACCGCGGCAGGATCAGGTGACGCTGCTGAGCAGCGCCTCCCACATCCTCGCACGCGGCGACACCCATCTGCCCTACGCACAGCCGCGCTTCGGCACGCCCTGCGCCGCGCTGATTGACCCGGAGACGCGCCGCAAGAACCACCGCTTCATCCCCAGCGCCGTCGGCAACCTTACGACGAACGACATGGATCTGAAGCCCGCTGAGCCGCGGAAGGACGACTGAGGGCCTCAGGCGGTTTCACCCATCGCCTGGCCCGCGAGCCAGCCGGTGGTCCAGGCGGACTGGAAGTTAAATCCGCCCGTCACGCCGTCGATGTCGAGCACCTCGCCGGCGAAATACAGCCCGGGACAGAGCTTGCTCTGCATCGTCTTGAACTCGACCTCGCTCAGTCGCACGCCGCCGCAGGTGACAAATTCCTCCTTGTTCATGCTCTTGCCCACCACGGTGAACTCCGCGGCCGTGAGCAGCGTCGCCAGCACGCCGAGCGCCGTGGCGGAGACCCCCGCCCACTGCGTCCCCGGCGCGATGCCCGCGGTGGTCAACATCCGCTCCCAGAAGCGCTGCGGCAGGCCCAGCGGGTTCCAGTTAGCCATTTGCTTCTTCGCGTGGCCACCGCGCGTCGCCGCGAACACGCGGAGCAGCGCGTCGCGGTTGTGCTCCGGGGCGAAATTCACCCCGAGCTTGAATTCGTAATTGCACGCCGCGAGTTCGCGCGCCCCCCACGCCGAGAGCTTCAGCACCGCCGGGCCGCTCAGGCCCCAGTGCGTGATCAGCAGCGGGCCGGACTCCTTCAGCTTCGTGCCGGACACGCTGGTGATGACATGCTCGAGCGATACGCCGGACAGCCCGATCAGCCGCGCGTCATCGATGTGAAAGGTGAACAGCGACGGCACCGGCGTCTCAATGGCATGACCGAGCGCACTCGCGATGGTCAGGCCCGCGGAGGACTTGTTGCCCCCGGTCGCCAACAACAGCCGGTCGCAGCGCACAGTCGAGGCGTCGGTCAGCGTGAGCCAGAAATCCGGCGCCGCGCCCTGCTGATGCAGCCGTTCCACTTTCCGCACGCCGATGCTGGTGATCACGGTGACCCCGGCCGACTCCGCTGCGCGGGTCAGGCAGTCCGCGATCGTCGCCGAGTCATCCGTCACGGGAAACATGCGCCCGTCCGCCTCGGTCTTGGTCTCCACGCCGCGCGCGGCGAACCACTCGATCGTGTCGCGCGGCTGCCAGCGGTGAAACGCGCCCATCAGCTCGCGGCCGCCGCGCGGGTAGCGCTTCACAAGCTCGCGCGGCTCGAAGCAGGCGTGCGTGACGTTGCACCGGCCGCCGCCCGAGACGCGCACCTTGGCCAGCGGGTGCGCCGTGGCCTCGTAGAGGGTGACCGAGCCGGCCGCGCCGAGCTTTTCCGCGCAGGTGATGGCCGCGAAATAGCCCGCTGCTCCCCCGCCCACCACCACGACGCGTATTTTTTCAGCCATGGCGCACGGTGCTGGGGGGCAAAGCCAGAGTCGAAGCGAAAGGGGCGGAATTTATCACGGAAGCGCGGGGGAGCGAAAACGCGGAATCCGATTCAGATCTGCAGGGATTATTCCCAGATTCCGCCCCTCCGCGCTTTCGCGATAAATGATAGTCCTTGAGATGAAACCCACCCTCCGGACGCAAAAAAGCCGCCGTGACACCCCGGCCACGGCGGCCGACCAACCCGGATAAATTTACTTACGACTTCGGGGGCGGCGTGGCGTCATCGCCGCGCGGCGGTCCGCGACGGCCGCGCTCGGGCGGGGGCATCGCATCAAAGGTCTTCTGCTGGTCCGGGGTCAGCACGGCGCGGACCTGGTTGTGCGCCCCTTTCATGATTTCCATCATCTGGGACTTGCGGTCCTCCTTGGCCAGAGCGGCGTCGGCGCGCAGCGCCTTGCCCTTCTGTTCGCTGGCGGCCCAGATCGCGGTGATCTGCTGTTTCTGCGAGTCGTTGAGGTGCAGTTTCTCGTCGAGCATCTGCAGGCGGTGCGCGGCGCGCTTGGCCGGGTCCGGGCGGGCGTGTTCGCCCGCGGGCGGAGTGGCGGGAGTCGCCACCGGGTCCTCGGCGCGCGCGAACGGCGCGGCAACGAGGGCGGTGAGACTGAGGAGGGAGAGGAGCTTAAGTGAAGTTTTCATGGGTAACACAGCCCATGACGCCCCCACCCGGGCCCGGTTACAGGGCATTTCGCCCCGGGCTTGCCGACCCGGTCCTTCCGCCCCAGCGTTCCGCGCCATGATCGAGGTCACCGGACTCATTAAACGCTACGGCGCGTTCACGGCGGTGAGAGAACTCTCCTTCACCGTGCGGCCGGGCGAGGTGCTCGGGCTCGTCGGCCCCAACGGCGCGGGCAAAACCACCACGCTGCGCTGCCTCGCCGGCATCATCCCCGCCACCGCCGGCGCCGTGCGCATCGCCGGCCAGGACCTCACCGCCGACCCGGTGGCCGCGAAGCGCGCGCTGGCGTTCTTTCCCGACGAACCGCGGCTCTTCGATTATCTCACCGTGCGACAACACCTCGCGTTTGTCGCCCGCATCTACGGCGTCGCCCACCACGAGGCCCTTGCCCAACCACTGCTCGAGGAGCTGGAGATCGCCGACAAGGCCGACCAGCTCCCCGGCGAGCTCTCGCGCGGCATGAAGCAGAAGCTCGCCATCGCCTGCGGCCTGCTGCACTCGCCGGCGGTGATGTTCTTCGACGAGCCGCTCACCGGCCTCGACCCGCTCGGCATCCGCCGGATGAAGGACTCGATCCTCAAGCGCGCCCGCGCCGGCGCCACCGTCGTGCTCAGCTCGCATCTGCTGCACCTGCTCGAGGAGGTCTGCTCCCACGTGCTCATCCTGAAGAAGGGCGAGAAGATCGCCGACGGCACCCTCGGCGACGTGTCCGCCCGGTTCGCGAACGGCGAGGCCAACGTCAGCCTCGAGGAAATCTTCATCCGCGCCACCGGCGGCACGGAAAGCTGACCCGCCATGTTCGGCGCCCTGCTTTACCTGCGGCTCACGTCGCTCCGGAACACGATGCTGTCCCGCGTGCGGCGGCTAAAGCAGCCCAAATACCTCGTCGGCGCCATCGTCGGCGCGGGTTATTTCTACCTGATGTTCTTCCGCCGGCTGGCCGCCGGCCGCCCCTCGGTCCACGACCAGGGCTATCACGGCCCGGTTACCGTACCCCCCGAGCTGCTGTCCACGCTCCTCGCCCTCGGCGCACTCATCCTGCTGGTGATCGTGACCCTTGGCTGGATCCTCCCGGACCAGCGGGCGGGCCTGACGTTCAGCGAGGCGGAGATCGCGTTCCTGTTTCCCGCGCCGGTCCGCCGGCGGACGCTGATCTGGTACAAGCTGATCAATTCCCAGATCGCGATCATGTTCACCGCGGCGATCATCACACTGGTCACCGGGAGCTGGGGCTTTCTCGGCGGCAGCGCGCTGACGCATGGCATCGGCTGGTGGTTCATCCTCGCGACGCTGAACCTGCACTTCATGGGTGCGTCGTTCGCGATGACGCGGCTGATGGACAACGGCATCACGCCCTGGCGCCGGCGTTCCGCCGTGCTCGGGCTCGTCGCGCTCGTCGCGCTGGTGACCCTCGCCTGGCTGTGGCGCGACCTGCGGGCGCCAGCGGCGGCGGACCTCGAGAGTTACCGCACGGCGGCCGCCTACCTGAACACCCTGCTCACGAGCGGTCCGCTGCCGTGGTTGCTGCGGCCGGCCGAGTTTGTGGTCGGGCCGTTTTTCGCCCCGGACACTCCGGCGTTTCTTACCGCGCTGGGCCCGGCGCTGCTCGTGTTTGCCCTTCATTATGTCTGGGTCCTGCGCTCGGAGGTTTCGTTTGAGGATGCGTCCATCGCCAAATCGGAAAAGCGCGCCGCCAAGATCGCCGCCGTGCGCGAGGGCAACTGGCGCGCCGCCAGCGGCGCCATCAAAGCCCGCGCGCCCGCGTTCCGCCTCGCGTCCACCGGCCGGCCCGAGATCGCGTTCCTCTGGAAAAACCTGCTTTCCACCTTCCCCCTCTTCCGGCTGGGCACGCTCGTGGCGCTCGCGTTGGTCATCCTCATCGGCGGCCTGTGGATTGACGTGTTCCCGGGCTACCGCGGCCTCCAGACCGCCGCGAGTGCGTTTGCGATGTTCATGGCGGGCTACACCCTGTTTCTCGGTCCCCAGCTGGCCCGGCAGGATTTCCGAAGCGATCTGCTCAACACCGACATCCTCAAGACCTACCCGCTCCGCGGCTGGCAGGTCATGCTCGGCGAGATTCTTACCCCGGTCGCCATCCTCAGCTCCATTCTGTGGTTGGCGCTGCTGATCCTGTTACTGACGGTGCATTTTCACCAGCTGGGGTGGCTCACGCCGTCGCTGCGCCTCGTCATTGGACTCGGACTCGTGCCGGTCGTGCCGGTGCTCTGCGCGCTCCAGCTGCTGGTCCCGAACGCCGCCGCCCTGCTGTTTCCCGCCTGGGCGCAGACGATGCGCAACCGCAGCGAACGAGGGATCGAGATGCTCGGCCAGCGCCTGATCTTCATCGCCGGGCAGTTCGTGGTGATCGTACTGGCCCTGCTGCCGGCGGCCGGCGGTGCGGCGCTCTTCATTTTCATTACCCAACACTGGATCGGCCTGCCCGCGGCCGTGGCCGTCGCCGCCGGGGGCGTCGTGGCCTGCCTGGCCGCCGAGGTCTGGGGCGGACTCTGGCTCCTCGGGGAGCGGTTTGAAAAATTCGACCTTTCCGCCGAACTTCGGCCGTGAACCTCGCCCGCCTGACCGAACTCGCCGCCACCACCGTGACGGCGACCCAGCGCCAGCTTCCGCCGGCCATCCGGCCGCTCGCCCTCGCCGTGCCCGTGCATTACGAGGCCGCGCCGCACCTCAGCTTGCTCGCCGAGGGCTTCGAGCCCGACATCCTCGGGCTGTTCAGCGGCAATCCGCACGGCACCGAGCTGGCCCACGACTCGCCCGCCCCGCCCGAAATCCTGCTCTACCTCGAAAACCTGTGGGACCTCGCTGAGGGCGACCCGGCCGTCTTCCGCGAGGAGACCCGCCTGACCTACCTCCACGAACTCGGCCATTATCTGGGCTGGGATGAGGACGAACTGACCGCGCGGGGCCTCGATTGAGCGGCCGAAGGAACCGACCTCACTCCGCGCTTTCAAAGTTCGCGCGACCATGCATACACTGGCCGCAAATCAGCTCCCAACTCCAGTCATGAAGAAACTCCTCCTGTCGTCCCTGCTCGCGCTCTTCGGTGCGGCCTCCCTTTGCGCCGCCGGCACCGATCCGCGCGCCGACTACGTCACGCGCGTCGAATCCTGCGAGGCCATCCTGCGCGAGTTCATGGCGAAACCGGAGACGGCCATCCCCGCCGCGGTTTTGGCCCAGGCGCACGCGATCGTGATCACCAATCAGGTCAAGGTTGGCTTTATCATCGGTGTGAAGGACGGCTACGGCATCATCATGGTGAAGCAGCCGAGCGGCCGCTGGAGCCTGCCCGTCCTCATCGGCGCCGGTGAAGTCAGCTTTGGCTTCCAGATCGGCTCCAACACCGCCGAGACCATCCTGGTCATCACCGACGACGCCACCCCGCGCATGATCTTCAACCGGCGCTTCAACGTCGGCGTGGACGCCAAGGCCGTCGCCGGCCCGAACAACGCCAAGGCCGAGACCGTCAACCGCGAGCTGCTCGCCACCCCCGTGATTGTCTACGGCAAGGCCCGCGGCCTCTACGCCGGCGCCACGGTCAAGTCCGGCTGGATCGAGCGGAACGACGAGGCCAATTACACCCTCTACTCGACGCAGTACACGATGCCCGAGCTGCTCTACAGCAACTGGGTGACGCCCGCCCCCGAGGTCGTGCCGCTGATGGATTTCGTGAAGCAGATTGCACCGTGAGCGGCGGCGAAGTCGCCGCGGTTGAACGTTGAGAGGTGAAAGTTGAAAGGCAGGTCCAGCTCACCCCTGGCCCGCGCTCAGTTTTGACTCAGCCCCGGCGCTCAACTTTTCAACCCGCAACTCTTAACTCCTGCATGAATCCCATCCTCGGCAACGGCGGCTTCCACCATGTCTGCATGAAGACGAAGGACTGGGACGCCACCATGCGGTTCTACAAGGACCTGCTCGGTTGCACGGACAAGGTGGCTTGGCGCGAAGCCCCCACGCGGGCGGTGATGCTCGACGCGGGCGACGGCAATTACATCGAGGTGTTTGAAGACCTCGCCTACTCCGGCCCGACGAACGGCGCGGTGAATCACTACGCGCTGCGCACCACGCGCCTCGATGCCGTGGCTGAGCGGGTCCGTGCCGCCGGCTACAAGATCACGATGGAACCCCGTGACGTGACGATCCCGAACACCACCAGCCTCGG
>CAIMAQ010000090.1 GCA_903839035.1 uncultured Opitutia bacterium | reverse complement strand
TGGGACTCCGGGCGGCGATGAACAGGCCTGCCAGGAGCAGGGCGACATCCGTGAGGATGAAAATCCAAAGAGGCAGTTTCGGAGTCGGCGAGGAGGGCATCATGGGGATTTTTCCAACCGCGGAAGTGTGTGCGGCGCGGGTGAATATTTTTCAACCACGGATTGCGCGGCCGACCTGAGCTTTGGGTTTCCCCTCGGGGGGCATTCCTGCCATCACTGGGGCACGCCCATGAGTTTTGCCCATTTTCTGCGCATCGAGCGAGACGAGCAAAACGGTTCGCGTCACTACGTGGTGCATGTCTGCGACCCGCGGTTTTCGCTGGAGCTCACGCCCGACGGCGCGGCGCCGGACCAGATTGGGCAGGGCGTGATCAAGCGGATCTGCCTGCCGAACTCCTGCGCGGGGGACTACCACAAGTACATCAAGCTGCTGGAGGCGGCGCAGGAGTTTTTCGCGCAGTCGTTCGCCGAGCCGGTGGCCAAGATGGAGACGCGGCGGTTTAATACGTAGCGGAGATCCGATTTATCGCGGAAGCGCGGAGGAGCGGAAATACCGGGATAAATTCTTCGAAGAACAGAAGGGATGCGATCAGCCGAATCCCCGGTATTTCCGCTCCTCCGCGCTTCCGCGATAAATGGTTGGGGATCAGGTTGATTTTCCGAACTTGGCGCTGAGCGCGGCGGAGAGGCGGTCCCACTCGACGGGGTTGAGGTCGTCCTTGCGGCCGGGGGCGACCTGGCGGTGGTCGGTCATCATCGCGAGGGTCCAGCCGTTTTGGACCCAGCGTGGAGCCAGCCATTCCAGGGCGGAGGCGAGCTGGGTGGCGGTGAGGGGCGCCGCGTAGGTGTCGCCGGCGAAGGACAGGCCGAGCAGGAAGGCGTTGCAGCCGGTGCGGCCGCGAAACGACGACACTCCGGCATGCCAGGCGACGGACGCGTCGGGGACGAGGGTGCAGCGCGTGCCATCGGGCGCGATGAGGCAGTGGTAGCTGACCTTGCGCGCCGGGTCGGTCATGAGCGCGATGGTGTCATCAAAGGGAATCACGCTGTGATGAAACAACACGCCGAGCCGCTCGTGCGGCACCGACGCATCGCAGTTGGGCGAGAGGTGGGTGATTTCGGGAAAAGGCATGCTGGAAGGCGAGAGGCGAAGGGCGATAATCAGTTGCGTGGCACTACAGCCGGCGCCACGCCATGCCGATCAGGGACACGAGGAGGCCGACGCGGACGGCGCCCTCGAAGGTGAGGATGACGAGCACCCATTTGATGCCGGTATTGCGGCGGAAGGAGAAACCGAGGGCGGAGACGGCGAGGAGGCAGAGGCCGTGTATGCGGGTGAACGGCGTGAACAGGAGGCCGATCATCCACAGCCAGTACAGGACGAGCACGGCGCTCCAGCAGAACGCGATGTACTCGCGCAGGCCGAGGGCGCGCGGATCGCCGTTGCGGGCGATCTGCTTGATGCCGAGATAACGCTCCCCGACGACAAGCTGCCAGACCTCGAAGAGGAGGAAGAGCGGCGCGATGAGGAGGAGCGAGGTCACGGGCGGGCGGTCACTTCCCGGCGTACCAAAAGGCGCGGCGCCAGTTGTGGCGCTGGAGTTTCTTCAGGATGGCGGGGCTCAGGTCCGGGAGGTCGCTGACGCCGCAGTTGGCCTCGGCCTGGGCGACGTTGCGGATGCCGGGGATCACCGTCGAGACGGCCGGGTGGGCGAGGACAAACTTGAGGGCGGCCTGCGCCATGGTGAAGCCGGTGCTGGCGAGGTCGGGGCGGATGGCCTCGGCGCGCCGGACGGAGCGCTCCAGCCGGTCACCGGCGAAATACACGCCGCGGAAATCGCCGGTGGGGAAGACGGTGTCCTTCTTGAACTTGCCGGTGAGCACACCCTCGTCGAAGGCGACGCGCACAATGATGGCGACGCCGCATTCCTTCGCGACGTCGAGCAGCTCGGCGGCGGGTTCCTGTTCGAAGAGGTTGTAGATGACCTGGACGGCGTCGACCCAGCCGCCGCGCATCAGGTCGATGACGCTGTTCTGGTCGTGCTCGGGCGTGGAGACACCGATGAGCCCGAGGAGGCCCTCGGACTGCAGCTGGCGGAGGAGCTTGAACGGCGTCGGGTTGCGGTTCCACGCGCGGGTCCAGGTGTGGAGCTGCAGCAGGTCGAGGCGGTTCGTGCCGAGGTAGGTGCAGCGCTCGGCGACGCTGCTGCGGACGTAGGCCTCGGCGTAACGCTCGTCGGCGAGGTCGTAGGGCGACGGCGGCCAGCTGCCGGGGCCGGGCGGGGTCTTGGTGGCGACGAAGACCTGGTCCTTTTTTCCGGCGGCGGCGCGCTCGCGGAGGACCTGGGCGATGAGCCGCTCGCTGCGGCCGTTGCCGTAGCCGGCGGCGGTGTCGATGAAGTTGCAGCCGAGGTCGAGGGCGCGGTTGAGCGCGGCGAGCGAGTCGGTGTCGGCCTGGGCGCCCCAGGCGCCGCCGATGGCCCAGGCGCCGAAGCCGATTTCTGAGCAGTTAAAGCCGGATTTGCCGAAGGGACGGAGTTTCATGGGGGTGAAAGGATGGGTTGATTATCGCGGAAACTCGGAAAGACGGAAGCGCGGAAAAAAGGGCGGCGCCGCGGCAGGCGACGAATATCACCTCATGGGTGGCAAGTACCGGCGGCGTTCTGGGGTGTGGGTCCCATAGGACTCATAGGACGTATCGGACCTATGGCAGCAATCTTGGCGGGCACAAAAAAAGAGCGGGCCGGAAGGCCCGCTCTTGAAAGCTGACGGTGAGGAGAAAGGCACTCAGCCCTTCTTCTCGTCCACCGGGATGCGCATGCCGTAGAAGCTGCGGTACACGAAGACCAGGGCGATGACGAAGATCACGGCGCCGAGGACGTGCTTGAGCGTGTCGGGCATCTTGACCGCGATCTCGACGGCGAGGAGGCCGAAGAGGGTCGTGAACTTGATGACGGGGTTGAGCGAGACGGACGACGTGTCCTTGAACGGGTCGCCCACGGTGTCACCGACGACGGTGGCGGCGTGGAGCGGGGTGTTCTTCATCTTGAGGTCGACCTCGACGATCTTCTTGGCGTTGTCCCAGGCGCCGCCGGCGTTGGCCATGAAGATGGCCTGGAAGAGGCCGAAGAAGGCCATGCCGACGAGGTAGCCGATGAAGAAGAACGGGTCGAAGAACGCCAGGGCGAGGGAGAAGCAGAAGATGACGATGAAGATGTTGATCATGCCCTTCTGCGCGTACTGCGTGCAGATCTTCACGACCTCCTTGGAGGCCTCGACCGCGGCGGTGGTCGCATCGAGTTTCATGTTGTCCTTGATGTACACCACGGCGCGGTAGGCGCCGGTGACGACGGCCTGGGTGGACGCGCCGGTGAACCAGTAGATGACGGCGCCGCCCATGAGCAGGCCCATGAGGGCCTGGGGGTGGACGAGCGAGAGGCGCTCGAGGACGTTGAACGAAGGGTCGATGGCCGTGTAGTGCGCCTGGAGCATCATGATGATGCCGAACACCATCGTGGTGGCGCCGACGACGGCGGTGCCGATCAGCACGGGCTTGGCTGTGGCCTTGAAGGTGTTGCCGGCGCCGTCGCCCTTCTCGAGCTGGTGCTTGGCGCCCTCGAAATCGGGCTTGAAGCCGAAGTCGCGCTCGAGCTCGGCGGCGATGCCGGGCTTGGACTCGATCTGGGAGAGCTCGTAGACGGACTGGGCGTTGTCGGTGACGGGGCCGAACGAGTCGACCGCGATGGTGACCGGGCCCATGCCAAGGAAGCCGAAGGCGACGAGGCCGAACGCGAAGATCGGCGCGGCGAAGCGGAACTGCTCGGGCATCATGGCCTGGATGGCGGCGTGGCCGGAGAAGCAGTAGGCGCCGAACATCAGGCCGAGGATGCAGAGGCCGGTCCAGAAGGCGGAGAAGTTGCCCGCGACGAGGCCGGAGAGGATGTTGAGCGAGGCGCCGCCCTGCTTGGAGGAGGTGACGACCTCCTTGACGTGGCGGCTCTCGGTCGAGGTGAAGATCTTGGTGAACTCCGGGATCAGCGCGCCGGCGATGGTGCCGAGCGAGATGATGGACGAGAGCACCCACCAGAGGCCCTCGTGGCCGGGGAGCTTCGAGAGCAGCAGGTAGCTGGCGACGAAGGTGACCACGATGCAGATGATCGAGGTGATCCAGACGAGGTTGGTCAGCGGGTGCTCGAGATTGAAGTTCTTCGCGTTGCCCCAGACGGCCTTGGCGACGGCATCGTTGATCCAGTAGCTGACGAGGGAGGTGATCACCATCAGGATGCGCATGGCGAAGAGCCAGACGATGAGGGTGGCGCAGAGGGCGGGGCTGGCGGCGAGGGCGAGGGCGAGGAACGCGATGAGCGCGACGCCGGTGACGCCGTAGGTCTCGAAGCCGTCGGCGGTCGGGCCGACGGAGTCGCCGGCGTTGTCACCGGTGCAGTCGGCGATGACGCCGGGGTTGCGGGGGTCGTCCTCGGGCAGGTTGAACACGATCTTCATCAGGTCGGCGCCGATGTCGGCGATCTTGGTGAAGATGCCGCCGCAGATGCGGAGGGCGGAGGCGCCGAGGGACTCGCCGATGGCGAAGCCGATGAAGCAGGGGCCGGCGAGGTCCGAGGGGAGGAACGCCAGGATGCAGATCATGAAGAACAGCTCGATGGCGACGAGGAGGAGGCCGACGCTCATGCCGGACTTGAGCGGGATGAGGAGCGTGGCGAGGGGGTTGCCCTTGAGGGCGGAGAACGCGGCGCGGCTGTTGGCGACGGTGTTGATGCGGATGCCGAACCAGGCGACGCCGTAGCTGCCGAGGATGCCGAGCACCGAGGCGAGCAGGATGATGATGACGTGGCCGGCGGAGTTCTGGGAGAGCACGCCGAAGTAGTAGGTCATGCACACGGCGATGAGGACCCAGAGCACGGCGAGGAACTTGCCCTGCTGGAAGAGGTAGGTCTTGCAGGTTTCCCAGATGATCTGGGAGACCGCGCCCATCGAGGCGTGGACGGGCAGGTTCCGGGTCTGGATGTACTGCATCCAGCCGTAGACGATGCCGAGGAGGCAGACCACGAGGCCGATCATCAGCACGGCGTTGCCGCTCAGTGCGCCGTTGAAGAAGCTCACCGACTTGAGATCGGGGATGTGGATGTCGGATTCGCTCGCGTGGAGCGAGGGGAGGAAGGCGGCAGCTGCGACAGCGGCGCCCAGTTTGGAGAAACTAGGGAGGGTCATAGTAATGGGGGTGGGACGATTGGGGAAGTGGTGGTTGTGGCTGCCGTGTCATAAGTGGGCGAGCCAATTTTGCCTCGCCCCCCATGGAAAAGTGCCGCTTATCCGTCAGGCCGCCGCCCTTATCCCGGCGAATGGCCCACCCCTCCATGTATCACCTCCGCTTCCGCCAGGTTCACCTCGACTTCCACACCAGTGGACTCATCCCCGGCATCGGGTCGAAGTTCAACAAGCGCCAGTTCCAAGAGGCGTTGAAAGTCGGCCACGTTAACTCGATCACGATCTTCTCGAAGTGCCACCACGGGTACAGCTACCACCCGACGAAGGTGGGCCAGATGCACCCGCACCTGAAGTTCGACCTGCTCGCCCGGCAGATCGACGCCTGCCGCGAGATCAACGTGCGCTGTCCCATCTACCTGAGCGCGGGCCTCGACGAGCTGGCGGCGTTTGCGAACCCGACCTGGGTCGTAAAGCGGAAGGATGGCGTTAACTGGAAGCCACTGGAAGTCGATTGGTTCGGCCGCATCCTCCGCTTCAACTCGCCCTACCTCGAGTACCTCTGCGCGCAGATCGAGGAGGTCTGCCAGCGCTGGCCGGACAACGACGGCATTTTCCTCGATATCATCGGCACGCAGCGCGACTACAGCGACGACGCGCTGAAGGAGATGAAGCAGACGGGCCTGAATCCCGAGCTCGACGCCGATGTGGCGACCTATGGCGAGCAGGTGCTCTACCGCTATTTCAAGGCCACGACCGCCGCGGCGCAGTCGGTGAACAAAACCAACCCGGTGTTCCACAACTCCGGCCACATCTCGATCGGCGCGCGGAAGGCGCTCGGCTACAACACGCACCTCGAGATGGAGTCGCTGCCGACCGGCGGGTGGGGCTACGACCATTTCCCGATGTCCGCCCGTTACGCCATCACGCAGAAGTGGGACTACCTGGGCATGACCGGCAAGTTCCACAACACCTGGGGCGAGTTCGGCGGTTTCAAGCGGCCCGCGGCGCTGCAATACGAGTGCGGCGCGATGCTGGCGTACGGCGCGAAGGTCAGCGTGGGCGACCAGCTGCACCCGAACGGCGAGATGAACCTGGACACCTACCGGCTGATCGGTGCGGCGTACGAGGAGGTCGAGGCAATGGAGCCGTGGTGTGACCACGTGAAGCCCGTGGCGCGCATCGCGCTCGTGAGCTGCGAGATCAACCAGGAACGCTGGCGCGGCGGCCAGGCGCAGTCCGCCATCGCGGACGAGGGCGCGGGCCGCATGCTCCTCGAGCTGCACCAGCCCTTTGTCGTGCTCGACATGCATGCGGACTGGAGCGGCTTCGACCTCGTGGTGCTGCCCGACACGTTTGTGATGACGCCGGCCAACGTGGCCAAGGCGAAGAAGCTGCTCGCCAAGGGCGGCCGCATCATCGCCGCCGGCACGGCGCTGCTCGACGAAAAGCACGGGAAATTCGCCGTCGATCCCGGTGCCAGGCTGCTCGGCCGCTCGCCCCTGGAGACGGACTACCTGGTCGCGACGGCGCTCACGCCCAACGTGGCGGTGAAGTCAGCGATCGCGATCCACGGCGGGGCGTTCGAGATCAAGGCGACGCGGGCCGCGGTGCTCGCGGAGCGGCGCGAGTCGTATTTCAACCGCACCTGGGAGCATTTCACCTCGCACCAACACGCACCGGACAAACCCGGCAAGGCGACGCCCGCGGCGGTGATCAGCAAGCAGATTGCGTATTTCGCGCACGACCTGTTCACGCGCTACCGGACGCACGGCCAGCCGCTGTACCGGGATTTCTTCGAGGCGGCGCTGCGCCGGCTGCTGGGAAACAAGCTGCCGGTGGAGACGAGCCTGCCCACGACCGGCCGGATCGGCCTCATGGAGCAAAAGCAGGAAAGACGCTACGTGGCGCACCTGCTGTATTCGCCGACCAGCACCCGCGGCAAAATGCGCGACCTCCCCATCGAGCTGATCGAGGATGTCATCCCGCTACACGACACCCGGGTGGCGCTGCGCTTGCCGAAGAAGGTGAAGACAGTCCGGCTCGTGCCGGACGGCGAGGCGCTGGGCTTCAACCAGGACGACGGTGTGGTGTCATTCACCGTGCCGGTGTTTGCGAGCCACCAGATGGTGGAGCTGGGGTACTGAGGCGGGCCGGGCACGTCCCTGTGCCCGCCCACCTCGGAGGATCAATCGCGAACTGCCCGCCTTCGCCAAGGCTTCGGCGGGTCGATTTCTTTCGGCCTCCGAATGAAATCGAAAGGAAATTTGGTGCCCGGGGCCGGACTCGAACCGGCACGACCTTGCGGTCAGGGGATTTTAAGTCCCAAGCGTCTACCATTCCGCCACCCGGGCAGGGTGGGCAGCACCCTGAGGCTCCTGCGCGGCCGGAGCCAGCCAGATTCGCCGGTCCGGTGATGGGCGCAGGGCATCGCAGCCTGCGCCTGCGGTGGCGATTGTGGGGCTGCGCAAAAATTGCACAGTGTTTGGCAAGCTGCGCGGGGCGGGGTGGGCGGATTCCTGCGACACTGGCCGTGACCTAAAACCAGCGAACCATGAATCACGGCGAATTTTTTGTCCTGGGAGCCACCCATCGCACCGCATCCTTGGGGACCCGCGAGCGGCTCTCGCTGAAGGCCGACGCCGAGCAGGCGCTGGCGCAGGAACTGGCGCAACTATCAGGATTGAAGGAGTTTGTGGTGCTCAACACGTGCAACCGCGTCGAAATCTACGGCGTGGCGACCGAGCCGGCGACGAGCCGGCGGGTGATGGCGGCTTTTTGCGCCCGGCAAGGGTTTGCCCTGGAGGAATTTGAAAAACTCTCGCTGGAACTGTCCGGGCTGGAGGGGGTGCGGCATCTGCTGGAGGTCGCCGCGGGCTTGGACTCCCAGATGCTCGGGGAGAACGAGATCTTTGGTCAGGTGAAGAAGGCCTATGCGATGGCCCAGGCTCGGGACTCCTCCGGGCCGGTGCTCAACCGGATTTTCCAGAAAACGTTCCAGGCGGCGAAACAGGTCCGCTCGCAGACGGCGATCACGGCCGGTCTGGTGAGTGTGGCGAATGTCGCGGTGGACCTCGCGGGCAAGGTTTTTGGCGATCTCGCCTCGGCGCGGGTGCTGATGCTCGGCGCCGGGGAAATCGGGCTGAAAAGCGGCCGGGCATTTCGCAGCCGGGGTCCGAAGTCGCTCGGGGTGGCCAGCCGCCGGCTCGAGCATGCGCAGGAAGTCGCGACGGAACTGGAGGCGACGGCGCTGCCGTTTGAGCACGCGATGACGCAACTGGCGGAATTTGACGTGGTGGTTTGCTCGACGTCCGCGCCGGACACGATCGTCTCTCCCGCCCGCGTGCAGGCGGCCATGCAGGCGCGCCAGGGGCGTCCGCTGTTCTTCATCGACGTGGCCCTCCCGCGCGACGTGGACGCCGGTGTGGCGGCGATTGAGAACGTCTTCCTTTTCAACCTCGACGACTTGGCGCGGATCGCGACGGAGAACCGCACGGCGCGGGAAGCCGAGATTGTGAAGTGCACGGAAATCCTGCAGCACCGCGCGCACGCGCTGTGGACGCAGGTGGATCAGCTGCTCGCGGGGACGACCGAGCCGCGCGCGGGGACTGTGCCCGGACTGCGGCGCTGCCCGGTGGCCAGCCTGATGGGTCAGCCGGTCTGATCCGGTTGGCTCAGAGCCGGGTGATCCGGCGGGCCGCGGCTTCAGCCAGACGCTGGCCCGCGCCGATGCAATTGGACAGGGAAACACCGTCACAGCACGGGCCACCGAGGAACAGGCCGGGGGCGGCGGCCTCGACGGTGTAGCAGGCGTCTTTGAATTTCTGGAAACCCACCACGTACTGGGAAATCGCCCGCGGCCAGCGCTGCACCCGGCTGATGACCGGGGTGCCGTGCACGCCGAGGAGATCGGCGAGTTCCTCCTGAACCATGGCCACCAGCGCGGCGTCATCCCGGGCGCACAGTTCCGGCTGGCGCGAGCCGCCGACGAACGTGGTGAGCGCGACATGGCCGGCCGGTGCGCGGCCAGGAAAAAGGGTGCTGGAGAACAAGGTGCCGAGGATCCGGCGCTTTTCCACGGCGGGCGTGAGCATGCCGAAACCGTCCAGGGGATGCGTCACCTCGCTGCGCCGGAAACCGAGAAAAACGGACGCCACGGCGGGTTGGGGGATATCGCGCATGACGGCCAGTCTGCCGGCCTCGGGCACACCCTCGATCTTCAGGGCAGCGAGCGCATCGGGCGGGAGTGCACAGATGACGGCGGCGAAATTTCCGCTGCCGGTCTCCTGGGGTGAGGTATAGTCGACCTGCCAAAACCAGCCCATGCGGCGCACCGCGGTGACGTTGTGGTTGAGCCGAAGGCGGCTGCCTAGTTGCGAGGCGAGGGCGAGGGGCACCTCGGCGAGTCCTTCGGGAAAGGAAATCATGCTACCCTTGGGTCCGGCAGTGGCGGTGCGGCGGCGCAGGGCGCCCCGGATGAGCGAACCATGGTCGCGCTCGAGGGCGTGGAGCTTGGGAAAGGCATGACGGACCGAGAGTTCGCCCGGATCACCGGCGTAGACTCCGGCGACGAACGGGTTGACGACGAAATCGAGGAACTCCTGCCCCAGCCGGCGGGTGACAAAATCCGCGACGGACTCGTCGACTTCCGCGGGACCGCGGCCGCGGAACGGCTCCGCGAGCACACCCAGCTTGGTGCGCACCGAGAGGAACGGGCTGGTGAAAAAATCCAGCGGGGTGGCGGGCAGGGCGGCCGGCCGGCCGTGGCGCACGACGTAGCGCTTGTTGGCCTCGGGCGACGCGACCAGGCGCCGGCTCTCGAGGCCCACGCCGCGGAGGAAATCCGAAATGGCGGCCGTATTCTCGAAGAGGGTGTTCGGGCCGGTTTCAAGGAGCCAGTTGCCTTCCCGGCGGGAGGCCATGACCCCGCCCGGCTGGCCCTTGGCTTCGAATACCACGACGGGCACGCCCAGCTTTCGCAGGTACCAGGCCGTGGTCAGTCCGGTGATACCGCCACCGATAATGGCCACCGGCAGACCGGAGGATACGGTGGTCGTGAAGGAAGGGGCGGAGGGCTGCGGGCTGACGACAGAGTTCACGTGGTGAGCATACAGGGAGGTCCCAAAAATGGCCCTGCGCTTCTTGCCGAGAGGTCCGCACTTATTGTCCTGCGGGCGGCGGGGAAACGGGTCCGTGTCAGGGCAAACCTCAATATATGCGTAGTGTCGGCCAAAATGCGGTGAGCGGGAGGAAGGCGTTTCGGCGATAGTGGGCCTGTCGCCGGGTTACCCCTTCACGGTGCAGTCCCGGCCCAACCTAAACTCCCTCCCATGACCCACCTCCATCGCCTGCTTGTCCTCGGTTTTGCCACCCTCGCTCTCTCCCTCCATGGCGCGGACGCCGCCGCCAACTGGAAGCAATATTGCGCCAAATGCCACGGGCCGGAAGGCAAGGGCGACACCAAGATGGGCCACAAGCTCGGCATCCTCGATCTCAGCGAGGCCGCGGTGCAGGCCAAGTTCACCGACGACGACATTTTCAAGGCCGTGAAAGTCGGCCGCAAGGACGAGAGCGGCAAGGTCACCATGAAGCCGATCGAGGGCATGACGGATGATGAGATCAAGGCCTTCGTGCCGCTGGTCCGCACCCTGAAGAAGTAACCCCGCCGTCCCACCCTCAGCCCGCCCCTCCCCGGTGTCTAACAATACGGTCACCCAGTACTGGCTCGGAGCCCTGACCGTGGTTTTTCTCGGTCTGGGCGGTTTTTTTATCGTTAACAGCGCGGCGCGCCCGGCCACGGGGAAAAAGATCCCGCTGGTGGACGTGAAGTTCCTCGACCGCACCGCCTCTCGGCGGACGTACGCGGACCTGGTCAAGGCCAACGAGGACCTCTCGGACTACGACTGCTACGGGTGTCACGAGAAGGGCAAGCCGCCGCCGATCCGCTACGACGCGAACCACAAGATCATCGTGCCGAAGGAGCACTCCGACGTCGTGATGGGCCACGGATCGCATGACCGGAACAACCTCTGTTACAACTGCCACAATGAGCAGAACCTCCTGACGCTGCAGGTGCGCGACGGCCGCGAGGTGGGCTTCGACAACATTCCCCAGCTCTGCGGCAGCTGCCACGGCCCGAACCTGCGCGACTGGGAGGCCGGCGCGCACGGCCGCACCAGCGGATATTGGAACCACTCGCTGGGTGCCGCGGACCGGCTGAGCTGCGCCAATTGCCACAACCCGCATGCCCCGCGCATCCCCACGCGGGAATCCGCGCCGCCGCCGCACTCCCTGCACGGTCCGGCGGGCCACACTGCGCCGCACGAAACCACGCCCTGACATGACGCCGACGCAGCCTACCCTGGACGACAAGACCTCCGACGCGTCGATGTCGCGCCGCAATTTTCTCCGCGGAGCCGCGGCTTTTGGCGGCCTGACGGCGCTGGCGGCCAGCCTGGCCCCGCTCCGGCAGCTCGAGGACTTCTCGTCCTCCGAGCAGTTCCTCCAGAAATACTACAAGGAGCTCACGCCGGACGACATGACCAAGGTGATCTCCCGCATCGAGCGCGAGGTCCAGAAGGAGTACGGCATCCGGCCGCACGTCCGCGATCTGAAGCCGATGGACGGCGTGGAATTTGTCTACTGCCTCAATCTCACCCGCTGCATCGGCTGCCGCAAATGCGTCCACGCCTGCGTCAACGAGAACAACCAGTCGCGCAACCCCGAGATCCAGTACATCCGCGTGCTGAAGATGCCGCACGGCTCGATGGACGTGGAGAAGGGCGACCACACCTACGAGGCGAAGTCGGTGCCGGAAAAGGGCTTTTTCTACATGCCGGTGCAGTGCCAGCAGTGCCAGAACCCGCCCTGCGTGAAGGTCTGCCCGGTCAATGCCACGTGGCAGGAGAAGGACGGCATCACGGTCATTGATTACGACTGGTGCATCGGCTGCCGCTACTGCGAGGCCGCGTGCCCGTACTGGGCGCGGCGCTTCAACTTCACCAAGCCCGAGATCCCGAAGGAACGCCTCAATCCCAACATGGCCTACCTCGGCAACCGGCCGCGCAAGCAGGGCGTGATGGAGAAGTGCCACTTTTGCATCCAGCGCACCCGGGCGGGCAAGTACCCGGCCTGCCTCGAGGTCTGCCCGGTCGGCGCGCGCAAGTTCGGCAACATCCTGGATCCGGAGAGCGAAGTTTCCTACATCATGCGCGAGAAGCGGGTCTTCATCCAGCTGAAGGAGGAAATGGGCACCTCGCCGCGGTTCTTCTACTACTTCGACAAATGATCACCGCGGCCCGCAACTACATGATCTTTATCCGGCGGTGCACCCGCATCGCCTTCGTGGGCGACTGGCGCTACTACGCCTGGATGGGCCTGCTGACGGTCATCAGCCTGCTTGGACTCAACGCCTACGCCAAGCAGCTGGTCCACGGGCTCATCGTCACCGGCATGAGCGACGAGGTTTCGTGGGGCGTCTACATCGCCAACTTCACTTTCCTGGTCGGCGTGGCGGCAGCCGCGGTGATGATGGTCATCCCCGTCTACATCTACGACAACGAGGAGCTGCACGACCTGGTCATCTTCGGCGAGTTGCTGGCGGTGGCGGCGATCATCATGTGCCTGGCGTTTGTCACCGTGGACCTCGGCCGGCCGGACCGCTTCTGGCACCTCATTCCCGGGATCGGCCAGCTGAACTTTCCCCGCTCGATGCTCAGTTGGGACGTGATCGTGCTCAACGGCTACCTCCTGCTGAACGTGCACATCTGCGGCTACCTGCTGTACTGCCGCTATCAAAACCGGAAGCCGGGCAAGTGGTTCTACATCCCCTTCGTCTTCACGGCGATCATCTGGGCGGTCTCGATTCACACCGTCACGGCCTTCCTCTATGTCGGTCTGGGTGGCCGGCCGTTTTGGAACGCCTCGATTGTCGGCCCGCGCTTCCTCGCCTCCGCGTTCACGGCGGGCCCCGCGATCATCATTTTGGCGCTGCAGATCATCCGGCACTTCACGAATTACCGCATCACCGACAAGGCGCTGCTGACCCTGCGCAGCATCGTGCAGGTCTCGATGATCATCAACGTGTTCCTGCTCGTGTGCGAGGTGTTCAAGGAATTCTACTCCGGCACGACGCACGGCGTGTCGGCGCGCTACCTGTTTGTCGGGCTGCACGGCTACCATGCGCTGGTGCCGTGGATCTGGACCGCGATCACGCTGAACCTCGTCGCCATGGTCATCCTGGTGCTGCCGGTCAGCCGCAGCCTCCGCTGGCTCGATGTCGCCTGCGTGCTCAGCATCGTGGGCATCTGGATTGAGAAGGGCATGGGCCTGGTCATCCCGGGTTTCATTCCCACGCCGCTTGGTGCGATCGTGGAATACGTGCCCTCGCTGAACGAGACACTGGTCTGCCTGGGCATCTGGGCGTTTGGCCTGCTCTGCTACACCATCTTCCTGCGCATGTCCGTGCCGATCCTGCAGGGCCGCATTGCCAAGTCGAACGAGGGCCAGCCGGAGATCCAGGGCGACGAGCCCGCAGCCACGCCGCTGCCGGACCCGCTCCCGCATTAATCCCCGCCATGGCCATCCAACTGACCGCCGACGACGCCAAGCAGTCCCTGACCGGTCATGTCGAGACCAAGGGGATCGAGATTTACCATAAATACGGCCCGACGCTGGGCTGGACGGACCTGCCGCGCCTACTGGCCGACCGCGTTTACGTGCGCTATCCGTGCGAGATTGCATTTGATTCCGCGCCACTGCTGCCGGGCGAGTTTGCCCAACCGGTGCAGAAGACGGAGCGGCCCGAGGACGGTTTCACGATGTACGTCCACCCGATTTACATGACGCAGCTGGACCAAGTGCCGGCGCTGGTGCTGTACCAGCTGGTGGCGCTGAACTACGGCGGGTTCGCCTCGTCCGATGACGCCGAGTCCTTCGGCGCGGCGGCCCTGGGTCTGACCCGCGACGAATATTACGACCGCATTTGCGAGCTCGCCGGGCAGCTGGGCGAACTGGGCCCGGAGGTTATGGCCGCAGGACACGACGACCACGACGATTGCGGCTGTGGTGGCGGCGATTGCGGCGGGCACTGAGCTACAGGCGGGTTTCCCGTTGGGCGAGACGGGCAAGTCAGGGGTAACAGGGAACAACCTGACTTCGTATCAGGCTCCCGTATCAGGCTCTTTGAGGCTCTGTTGGCCCGCTGGCCTCGCCACGTTGCGCGCGAGCGCGCAACCCACGAAATGATCCACGGTCCGCTGCCGCTCTCAGGGCTTGGCGGGCGAACGGGGCCGCCGCAGCCGGGAGAAGACCAGGGAGACCACGAGCAGGACCGTGCCGAGCACGAGGAAGGAGAGGACGCGGTAGACGGACTCGAACTGCCGGGTGCCGACCATGAGCACATAAACGGTGGTGAGCAGCAGGGTGGCGTGGCCCATCCAGCGGAACTTCGGGCTGCGCACGATCAGGTTCATCACGTAGTAGAACAGCGCCAGGCCCACCCAGGCGAAGCCGACGTGCCGGACCGCCACGAGGTGGTAGAGTGCGTAGGGGAAGACGATGAAGGCGCCCACAAGATAGGCGTTGCGCATCAGTTCCGTCTTCAACTCCAGCCGGTCCTTCTGCCAGTGCAGAATCCGGGCGCTGGCCAGCGCGACGATGCCGAAGCCAACGCTGATGCCCGTCTCGCGGTCCGCCAGCACGGCGTAGGCGAGCACGATCATCGTGTAGATCAGGAAGTTGGCGACGACGATGAACCGCGAGCGGAACCAGACGGCGGCGGCGACGACGAGGATGCTCTGCACCGAAAGCCAGACGAAGACGTCGGGCATCGGGAAGGACCGGAGGATGGCGAGGCTCAGCGCCAGATTGCCCGTCATGGCGTAAAGAAACGGCGGCACCTCACCGGAACGGCGGATGCGGAACAGCGCGGCGAGCAGCAGGAAAACCGCGGCCGCAGCCAGGTGGGAGGGCGCGAACCAGACGACAGGGGCGAGCAGCGTGAGCACGAGGAACAGCCCGAAGCCGAGGGCACAGTTGAGCAGCGCGCCGGCGTTGGGGATGTTTTCATCCGGCGTGTCCGGGCGGCGCCAGAGCTGTCCCGTGCCGAGGATCGCCGTGGCCACCAGCAGG
>CAIMAQ010000089.1 GCA_903839035.1 uncultured Opitutia bacterium | reverse complement strand
CCCCGCCAGTCCGACTGCATGATCGTCGCCGGCACCGTCACCTACAAGATGGCCTCCGCCGTCCGCCGCATTTACGACCAGATGGCCGAGCCGAAGTGGGTCATCGCCATGGGCGCCTGCGCCAGCACCGGCGGCATGTACCGCAGCTATGCGACCCTGCAGGGCGTGGACCGCATCGTGCCGGTGGACGTCTATATCAGCGGCTGTCCCCCGCGCCCGGAGGCGCTGCTCGACGCCCTGATGAAACTGCAGGCCAAGGTCCGCCGCGAACCCTCGGCCGCCAACCTCCGCCGCGCCTAACCCGGATTCCCCGCGCATGTCCGCCACCGTCGACGTCCCCGCAGTCCTCAAGGAAAAATTCCCCGCGGCGACGCCGCGCCCCAGTCTCGACCACCCGGCGGTCAATCTGCCGGCCGCCGACGTCCCGGCGGCGTTGAAGTTCCTCCGCGACGAGCAGGGCTTCGACTTTCTGGTGGATCTCACCGCCATCGACTGGGCCGAGGGCGTTTCGCCGCGGTTTACGGTCGTCTACCACCTCCTTTCCACCGTGCGGCACGACTACGTCCGCGTCGCCACGGACTGCCCCAGCGACGAGACGCCGGCCGTGGCGAGCGTGACCAGCCTGTGGGCCGGCGCCAACTGGCACGAGCGCGAGGTCTACGACATGTTCGGCATCACCTTCACGGGCCACCCCGACCTGCGCCGCATCCTGATGTGGGACGGCTATCCGCATCACCCGCTGCGCAAGGAGTTCCCGCTCGCCGGCATTGATACGCCGCTGCCGGACGCCGAGATCATGGCCGAGACGGGTGCGCGCGTGATCGCCGCCCCGATGGCGGGCGGTCCCTTCGTAGCCTCGCCGGGCGAGATCAACCTGACCGAGGCCGAGCCGCGCGCCAAGGACGAGAGCTGGAACGAACGCCGCGCCAAACCCGACGCCTGAACCATGGCCACTGAATTTTCCTTTCCTGACAGCGCGGCGAAGGCCGCCACGGCTGAGTTCGAGTCCGAGAAGATGTCGCTCTCGATGGGCCCGTCCCACCCGTCCACCCACGGCGTGCTGCGCCTGCAGATGGAGCTCGATGGCGAGCTCCTGACGAAGTGCGACCCGGTCATCGGCTACCTGCACCGCGGCGACGAGAAGATCGCCGAGAACATGACCTACAACCAGTTCGTGCCGTACACGGACCGGCTGGATTACATCGCCCCGCTCGCCAACAACATGGCCTATGCCATCGCGGTGGAGCGGCTCGCCAAGCTCGAGGTGCCCGCCCGCTGCCAGGCAATCCGCGTGATCACGGCGGAGATGGCGCGCATTTCGTCGCATTTGCTCGGCCTCGGCGCCTTCGGCATCGATACCGGCGCCTGGACGGTGTTCATGTACGCGTTCACCGAGCGCGAGAAGCTCTACAAGCTGTTCGAGGAGCTCACCGGCGCGCGTTTCACCACGAGCTACTCCCGCATCGGCGGCCTGCAGTGCGACGTGCCCGAGGGCTGGACCGGCCGGGTGGATGCGTTCTGCGACCAGTTCCTGCCGAACCTGGAGATGATTCTCGGCCTGCTGACGCGCAACAAGATCTTCATGGACCGCACGGTCGGCGTCGGCGTGATCTCGCGGGAGGATGCCATTGCGTACGGCGTGACCGGTCCGAACCTCCGCGGCTCGGGCGTCGGCCTCGACCTGCGCAAGGACAAGCCCTACTCGGGCTACGAGCAGTATGAGTTCGACGTGCCGGTGGGCACGAAGGGCGACAGCTACGACCGCTACCTCGTGCGCGGCGAGGAGATGCGCCAGTCGGTGCGCATCATCAAGCAGGCCATCGCGAAATTCCCGGGCGGCCCGTGGTACGCGCAGGATGCCCGGAAGATCTTCGCGCCGCCGAAGGACAAGATCCTCACCTCGATGGAGGAGCTGATCCAGAATTTCATGATCGTGACCGAGGGCCCGCAGATGCCGGCCGGCGAGGTCTACTTCGAGGCGGAAAACCCGAAGGGCGCACTCGGTTTCTACGTCGTCAGCAAGGGCGGCGGCGTCCCGTGGCGCCTGAAGATCCGTTCCCCCTCGTTCTGCAACCTCTCCATCCTCCCGAAGGTCTGCGTCGGCTGCCTGATCTCCGACGTCGTTTCCATCCTCGGCTCGCTCGACTTCGTCATGGGCGAGTGCGACCGCTGATTTTGCCCCGCCGATGAATCTCACGCCCGCCACCCTCTCCCGCATCGACGAGGTCATTCCGCACTACCCGACCAAGCGGAGCGCCACGCTGCCGCTGCTGCACCTCATCCAGGAGGAGGTCGGTTACATTTCGAACGAGGCGATCGAGTGGGTCGCGGCGAAACTCGAGCTGCAGCCGATCAACGTGTACGAGGTCGTCACCTTCTACCCGATGTTCCGCCAGAAACCGATCGGCCGGCGGCACATCAAGGTCTGCCGCACGCTCTCCTGCGCGCT
>CAIMAQ010000088.1 GCA_903839035.1 uncultured Opitutia bacterium | reverse complement strand
CGGCGCGATGGTGGAGCAATCCGTCCGGAGGCCGTTTTCGGGGCCTTGACATGCTCTGCCCGTCGTTTTGCTCCGTCAGGCGGCCGCTGCGGTCGCAGCAGACAGACACCTGCCCTGGAACAGCTTCGTGAGGTTGTGGGCGGTGCACACCATGCCCCACTCGCCAGCCACCTTGTCGATGCCGCGCAGCAGGAACTGGCGGAAGCCGCGCGCCTGCTTGATTTGTCCGAACACCGGCTCGGGCAGCTGCTTCCTGAGCCGGTAGGGGCTGTCGTGACCGCCGGCCTTGAGCTTGGCACGCATGGCCTCGACCCGCGTCGGAGGCTCGGCCGGCTCCGGTGTGGTGGACGCGGCGGCAACAGCATCCCTGGCCCGGCCGGTCGCCAGATAGGCGTCGATGCCACGCGCCTCCAGCGCCTTGAGGTTGTCCTCCGAGCAGTAGCCGGCGTCGGCCGACAACTGCGCAGGCTTGCGGCCCAGATTGTGCTCGACCGCGTCGGTCATCGCCACCAGCTGGCCGTGGTCGGCAGCGCTCTGCGTCACGTCCTGGGCGACGATGATCTGCGCTTGTGCATCGACGGCGGCTTGCGCGTTGTAGCCCTGGATGAACCCGTCCTTGGTCTTCATGATGCGGCTCTCGGGATCGGTGAAGTTTTTCTGCGCTTTCGGATCGGGCTCGCCGGAGGGGGGCGCGGCGGGTTTGCCGCGCTTCTTGCGGCCTTGTTTGCGCCGCTGCTCCTCGGCCCCGGCTTCTGCCTTGGCTTTTGCCTCGGCCGCCGCTCTCGCTTCGGCCTCGAGCTCGGCCTTGGCCGCACGGATTTTCTCGGCGCGCCGCTTCTTGTCGGCAACCCAGTCGGGCATCTCCTCGCCGGTTCTGTCGCGGCCAAAAGCCTTGTCTTCTTCGGCGTCGGCCGCCTCGGCTGCGGCCAGCCACCTGGCGACCTCGGCCTCCATCTCGGCCGCACGAGCCCCCATGCGCTCGTAGCTCATCGCCTTGTGCTTTGACGCGTTGGCCTTGATCTTGGTGCCATCGAGCGCGACGTGGCCGAGCTTCACCAGGCCCGCCGTCTCGCACAGGCGCAAGACCTGCACGAACAGTCCCGAAAGCGCCTCGAGATGCCGCTTGCGGAAGTCGGAGACGGTGCGGAAATTCGGCGCATCGAGGCCCACGATCGACATGAAATCGACCCGCTCACGGCACGCCTTGGAGATGCGGCGCGAGGAATAGATGCCGCAGCAGTAAGCGTAGAGCAGAAGCGCCACCATCATGACGGGATCGAACGGCGGCTGGCCCTTCTCGCTGCCGTAGGTGCCCGTGACCTCGGAGAGATCGAGATCCTCTATCACCAGGCTCAACACGAAACGGGCGAGATGGTCCTCGGCAACGAAGTCCTGCACCGTTGGCGGCAGGAACAGTGGCTCATCAATCTTCCAGGCGCGGAATGTCTTGCTCATGGGACAAAACAGAATCCGACTCGCGCTTCCCACGCCAGCAAAAAAACCGGCTATTACTCGGACAGGCTCCTAGCGACTTCACGTCGTCCCCAATG
>CAIMAQ010000087.1 GCA_903839035.1 uncultured Opitutia bacterium | reverse complement strand
TGGCCTGGTTGTAGGCACCGAGCCAGTCGCCGCGGACAATGGACTCGGCCAGCTGCAGGAACAACCGGTCGTCGAGCATCGCGTTGCCGATTGCGTAGACGGCCTGGCCGCGCGTCAGCCACAGCTTGAAGGCGGTGAGCGTGAGGCCGGCCCAGAACCAGAGGCGGAAAGATTTGGGCGACGCGGCAGTCATAAATACGCAGGCGGAATCAATGGAGATTGTAGCGGTGAATCAATTCCATTGCCCGGTCCGTCCGTAGATAGTCGAGGGCGGGGACGGTCGCACCGGCGCGCGCGGCGGACTGGTCTGCCATCAGCCGGCGCAGGTCGGTGCCGCGCCAGCCGGTGAACGAGGCCAGCTCGCGGGGCCAGTCCTGCAACCCGAACCAGATCATTCCGGCCAGCGCGGCGGCGGCGGCAGCCCGGCGGACACCGGAAGCCGTGATCAGGCGGGTAAGCCAGTGTTCGAGCCAGAGGGCGGCGTAGGGCAGGGTGGCGAGGAGTGAGCTGTAATTGTAGCGCGAGGTGATGGTCGTCTCGAAGCCGGTGTGGTAGCGGCCGAGGCCGAGCAGCGCGGCGTTGCCCAGATCGTAAGCAAGCAGCAGCAGGAGCCCGCCCCGTTGCCGGCCGGTGGCATGGCACAGGCCCCAGTAAATCAGGGCGAGCTTGGCGGTGGCGAGGCCGAGCAGCGGAGCCGGCTCCCAAGTGGTGAGCCTGAGCAGCAGGTAACCGGGATTGAGCAGAAAATATCCGGCCGCGTAGCGCGCCATCTCGAGGATGTGTCCACCCGGATGCTGCTGGTTGCCCCGCGCGAACAGCAGGATGACGAGCGTGACCGCTGCCGATGGCAGGAGCATCAGGGCCGCGAGCTTGAGGCGGGAGCGAAGTGGGCTGGCGGCGGCATTGGCGACGGGCAGGAGGATGGCCAGGGCGAGCACGGCGCCGGTGAGGACGCCGCGCGAAAACGAGCAGGCGCTGGCGGCGGCGAAGAGCAGCAGCGGACCGTGCACGCGGAGCCGCCAGGTGGCGAGGTGCGCCACGTGTTTTTCCTGCCACAGCAGGGCGCAGAGGAAAAAGGTGGTGGCAAGCACGGCGGACCACTGGACCGACCAGCCGAGGGTCTCGAGATTGGCCGCGGACAGGCCGAAGACGAGTTGCACGCTCGCGACGGTGAACCACGAAAAACCGGCGCGCGTGAGCAGCCGGCCCAGCCCTAGCGTGTTGCAGGCGTGGGTCAGCCAGAGCAGGGCGATCAGCGCGAAATAACTGCCGCCGAAGCTGAACACGGCGCCGCCCCAGAGCAGCTTGAATACCGGGGCGAAGCTTTCCGTGAAGGCCTGGCTCAGCCATGGCCAGAAGCCCATGCGCTCGATCTGGTCGAGGAGCAGAAAATCGTCGCCGAACCAGAACAGCTTGGCGAATTCCCCGCGCCAGATCACCAGCGGGGTGAGCGCGAGGAGGCCTGGTGCGATACGCACCAGGCGGAGATCGGAGATGGGAGATGGGAGATCGGGGAAGCGAGAGAGGGATGAGTTCGAGGGTGAACGTTCGAGGAGAGGTGCGCTCACCTTGACTCGCGGAGCAATCCACGCGGCGATGACGTCCCAGAAAACCGCGGCGATGAAGACCAGCACGAGCGGGTAAATCGGCGCGAAGGACGAGATCACC
>CAIMAQ010000086.1 GCA_903839035.1 uncultured Opitutia bacterium | reverse complement strand
GGTAATCGGGACCCGGATAGTGCCGGGCCAGTCCGAAGGAGAGATAGCCGGTGCCGCAGCCGATCTCCAGCGCCGGTCCGGTGGTGTCGATTTGTTGCGCCTGCAGCAGATTGCAGAATCCCTCCCCCTCGCGCGTTTCGACGGCGGCCACGCCATAGTGGCTGTTATACTCCTCTTCCGCGTGCATGTAGGCGCGCTCGGCCGACAGCTGCAGCCAGCCGTGCCATTTGCGGAGCCCGGCGATCCAGGCGGAGAAAATTTCGGGGGTGGAGGACATGACAGAACGGTGGACGGTCAGGCGGTGGACGGATCTGACGGTGGGCGGTGGGCGGCGTTGACCGCGCGCAGTTCCGGCAGGTACGGCACGTCGGCGCCGCCGGTCTTTTGCTGCGCGTGCGCCCGGAAAATCGCGAGGATCTCGGGCAGCGGGAGGATCGTCGCCCCGGCCTTGGCCATGCGCACCCAAAGGTCGTAGTCCATGCTGTAGTAAAGGTCCTCGCGCAGCTGGCCTCCGGCGCGCTCGAAGATCCGGCGGTGGAAGAAGACTTCCGGTTGGTGAAAAAACCAGCCCTGCAGCCAGCAGCGGTCGAGGTCGAGCAGCTCGGTCAGCGGCAGGGGCTGGAGCTGGCCGAAGGTCAGGACGGAGCGATGGATGTGGTGCGGCTGCGCCTCCCGGTCGGTGACGCGCGCGCAGCGGCCGGCCACCAGGTCGGGATCATGGAGGAGAAATTGCTGGGCCACCGTGAAGAGGCTGCCCGGCGCAAGCCGGTCGTCACTGTTCAGCCACGTCAGAAGGGTGCCGGTGCTCTTGGCGAAACCCTTGTTCAGGGCCTGCGACTGGCCCTCGTCTTTTTCGCTGACCCACCAGGCGAGCCGGTCGGAATATTTCCGGATGATCTCGACGGATCCATCCGTCGAGCCGCCGTCCACCACGATGTATTCCAGGTTGGGATAATTCTGGTCGAGGACGGAGCGGAGGGTCTCCTCGAGGTAAGCGCCTTGGTTGAAGCTCACCGTGACCACGGAAATCCTGGGCCAAAGCGCCAGCTGCCGGGGCTTGGCCGGGTAGATCTCGCCGGCCTCGGGTGTGCGGCGGTGCGGCACGGCCAGGGCGGCAGGCTGGGGCGGGCCGATCCAGACCGGCGGAGGTTGCGGGCAGGTCAGGAGATCGCCGAACACAATGGCGCGGGGGGTCTCGGGCGGCAGCCAGACCGTGGCGGGATTGAAGCAGCTGCTGATAAAGAGCTGGTGGTAAGGCTGCAGGCGTCCAAACAGACAGGGTACGATCGGACCGGCGTCGGCGCTGTCGAACAGCACCGCGTCAACATCGGCGAGGCCGGCGCGATAGTGCACTGCCCCGGTCGGCCGGCCCTCATGCTGGCCGAATCGCTGATAGTGATCCCAGCCGCTCGGCACAGCGCCCTGCGCCATCGCCTCCCGTACATCGGGGTTGGCCAGCAGGTAGCCCTGTTCGTTGAACAGGCTGTTGATGCCGCCCAGCCATTCCCAGAGCGACTCCGTCCAGAAGTGCATATTACCCCGGGGCGCGCCGGCCAATTCAGGCGGACTGGCGAGAATTTCGACGCTCACGCCGAGTGCGGCTAGTCCCAAGACCGAGGGCAGCAAACGGGGATGGTACTTCGCAACCAAGACGCGCCGAAGATCGCGCGTGCACGGCTCGAGCGCGCGATAAAATTCGCCGAGATCAGGGCCCGTGCCGCCGGACTCCCGTCTCGCCAGCTGATCATTGAGGTTGGCGATATAGGCTTCCCGATCGACGCTGGCCTTTTGCTGCACTTCCGCTTCGGCATGGAGCGTCTTGATGTAGGCAACGTTGCGGAGCAGGTCCTCGTGAAAGGCCAGGAGCTTTTGTTTCGTGTCGAAGAAGGCTTGCCGCTGCTGGTCGCGTTCCAGCTCGACCTCCCGGGTGTAGCGGTCGAGCGCGACCTGTTTCGCGAGGACGTCATGGATCACCTGGCGCGCATCAGCCTGGTTTTTCTGCAGCGCCGCCAGACAAGCGTCGCGGTCCTTTTCGGCGGCGGCCACCCGTGCAAGCAGCTCGGAAACCACCGTGCTGGAGGGGGGATTGCTGCTGGAGGACTGGGACGCCATCGGAAAAACGTGGTG
>CAIMAQ010000085.1 GCA_903839035.1 uncultured Opitutia bacterium | reverse complement strand
GACGAGGACAGCTGGCAGGTTCTCGCCGTGGACCAGTACGATTCACGGGGCGTCCTCTGGCGCGTCTCCGAGGCGCATTGCATCAACTACTATGACGCCCTCACATTCTGGAGCACCCTCGAGGTGCACACCGACCTCCAGAACGGCCGCTATCTCGCCATCGGCCTCGATAACGAGGGCAAGATGTACGACTTCAGCCTCAAGCGCAGCCCGGCCGACTATGGCCCTGATTCGCTGCGACGCGATGGCGTGCGGTAATGCACCGCTGATGCCACTGACGAAGGCGGGCCGATACCCGCCTTCTTTTTTGCGATGAATTTGTCCGCCCACGTCCGCCCGGCCCTGCTCGCGCTGCTCACCGCCAGCGCCGTGCAGGCCGGTCTGGTGGCTCCGCGGATGCTCCTGCTCGACGGCGCCGTCGTCGGCCGAAATCTCATCGTCGTGGGCGAACGCGGCACCATCCTGCGCTCCACCGACGACGCGCACAGCTGGCAAGCCGCGACCGTACCCGCCGCCTCCACGCTGACCGCGGTGAGCTTCGCCCATGGCAGCACCCAGGGCTGGGCCGTGGGGCATGACGCGCTTATCCTCGTCACCCACGACGCGGGCCTCACGTGGCAGAAACAATGGCAAGGGGCGAACCTGACGGATTCCTTCCTCTCGGTCCTGGCCCTCGATGCCCGTCACGTGCTGGCAGTTGGCGCCTACGGACTTTTCGTGGCGACGGATGATGGCGGCAAAACCTGGGTGCGCCGGAAGGTGCTCGAGGAAGATTACCATCTCAACCGCCTTAGCCAGGGACCCTCGGGTCACCTCTATCTCGCGGGAGAACACGGCACCCTCCTGCGTTCAACCGACCTGGGGGCAATCTGGCAGCGCATCGATTCACCCTACGACGGCTCGTTTTACGGCATCCTGCCGCTCGACGCCCATACGTTGGTCGCCCACGGCCTGCGCGGCCGGATTTACACCTCCGTAAACGACGGCAGCACCTGGATCCTCGTTCCAAACGAGCAACACGCTCTCATTGCCACCGCGGTTAAACTGCCGGACGGTGCGGTGCTCTTTGCAGGTCAGTCGCGCGCCTGGTTTATCGGCCGGGGCGACGCCAAGTCCGTCAGCCCCTGGCCTGCTCCCTTTGCCACCGCCGTGGCCCAATTGCTCGCCCTGCCCGATGGTTCCATCCTCGCCCTGGGCGAGGCCGGCGCCGTGCTCCTGCCCAAACCGTGACCCCTCCCATGCTCGAACGGGTTTCCACCTGGATCTTTCGCCACCGGCTGCCGCTGGTCGGTTTCTTCGTGGTCGTAACCGTCATCATGGCCGTCTTCGCCAGCCGGCTGCGCGTCGATGCGAGCTTCAACAAGTCCCTGCCGCTCGACCACCCGTACATCCGCACCTTCACCAAATACCAGTCTGAGTTCGGCGGCGCCAACCGGGTGCTCATCGCGCTGATGGCGAAAAACGGCGACATCTTCACCCCGGATTTTTTTAAGCAGCTGCGGAAGGTGACGGACGAGACATCCTTCCTGCCAGCCGTCGATCGCGCGCAGGTGCAGTCGCTGTTCACCCCCAACGTCCGCTACATCGAGGTCATCGAGGACGGTTTCACCGGCGGCAATGTCATCCCCGCTGATTTCACGCCGAATGCCGCCAACTTCGCCCGGGTCCGCGAGAACATCCTCAAGTCCGGCAAGCTCGGCCAGCTCGTCGCCAACGATTTCTCCGGCGCCATCGTCAGCGCCCAGCTGCTCGAGATCGACCCGGCGACCGGCCGGAAAATCGACTACGCCCGCGTTGCCGCCGGACTCGAGGCGATCCGCCAGCAGGTCGGGCAGGAGAGCAAGGGTGCCATCACCGTCCACATCATCGGCTTTGCCAAGGTCATCGGCGACATCAGCGACGGCGCCCGCGGCGTACTGGTGCTCTTCGGCGTGTCGATCTGCATCACGGCGCTCCTCGTCTGGAATTACGCCGGCCGCTGGAAGCTCGCCGCGGCCCCCGTGGTGTGCTCGCTCGTCGCCGTCGTCTGGCAGCTCGGCGGGCTCACCGCCCTCGGCTACAGCGTGGATCCCTTCTCGATCCTGGTGCCGTTCCTCGTGTTCGCCATCGGCGTCAGCCACGGCGTCCAGAAAATCTCGATGTTCCGCAACGAGATGTTCAAGGGCCACGACGGCCCGACCGCCGCGCGCTCGGCCTTCATGCAGCTCATCGTGCCGGGCGTTGTCGCACTGATGACGGATACCGTCGGCTTCATCACGATGTTCGTGATCAAGATCCAGGTCATCCGCGAACTCGCCCTCATCGCCAGCCTCGGCGTGAGCGTGATCGTCGTGACTAACTTTCTACTGCTGCCAATCATGCTCTCCTACCTGCGGCTGCCGCCCTCGTATGGCGCCTGGGTCGCCAAGCGCCGCGCCCGGATGGACGGCTACTGGGCGCGCCTCGCCAAGGGCATGCGCCCGCGGCCGTCGATGGTCATCATGCTCGTCTGCTTCGCCCTTGGCGCCTGGGGCTATTGGAAGGCCGAGCAGGTGCGCATCGGTGACACCCAGGCCGGCGTGCCGGAGCTGCGCCCCAACTCCCGCTACAACCGGGACACGCGCATCATCACGTCCAAGTTCAGCATCGGCGTCGACATCCTCTCGGTGATCGTCGAGACCGTCCCCAACGGCTGCGTGAACTATGACGTCGTCACGCTGATGGACCAGTTCGAAGGCGCCATCCGCACCGTGCCCGGTGTGCAGTCGGTCATCTCCCTCCCGTCCATGGCCAAGCTGGTCAACGCGGGCTACAGCGAGGGCTCCCTCAAGTGGCGTATCCTCCTGCGCAACCCGTCCGCGCTCGCGCAGGCCGTTTCGCCGATCGAGACCGCCACCGGCCTCCTCAACGGCGATGCCAGCGTGATGCCGATCATGATCTTCCTCACCGATCACAAGGCCGAGACGCTCCGCGGCGTCACCGACGCCGTCAAGGCCTTCGCCGCGTCGCATCCGTCACCGCAGGCCCGTTTCCTCCTCGCCAGCGACAACGCCGGCGTGATGGCCGCGACCAACGAGGTCGTGGCCGCCGCGCAGCGGCCCATCCTGCTGTGGGTGTTCGGCGCGGTCATTGCGCTCTGCCTGATCACCTTCCGCTCCCTCCGCGCCACCCTCTGCATCGTCGTCCCGCTCGTGATCGTCAGCTGGCTAGCCTACGCGCTGATGGTTTACCTCGGCATCGGCCTCAAGATCTCGACCCTCCCGGTCGTCGCGCTGGGTGTCGGCGTCGGCGTGGACTACGGCATCTACCTGTTCGCCAGCCTGCAGTCGTCGCTGAAGCGGGGTGAGTTCCTCGAGGACGCGATGTTCCAGGCGTTCAAGGACACCGGTGCCGCCATCGTCTTCACCGGGCTCACCCTCGGGGCCGGCGTCAGCATGTGGATTTTTTCCGACCTGAAATTCCAGGCCGACATGGGCCTGCTGCTCACCTTCATGTTCCTGGTCAATATGCTGGGCGCCATCGTACTGCTACCCGCGATGGCCCGTTGGCTCTTCCACCACCACTGCCGGAAGGACTGAGGGTTTTCCTTGGCCTCGGCGGACCTTTGCCTGATCGTCACGCCCCATGGCCGCTGGAACCACGCCTCCTTATTTCACCGCCACCCAGTGGCGCGTCATCAGCACCGCCCTGATGCTGCTCGCGGTCGGTGCGACTGTCTCCCTCGTGATCCTGGCCATCGGCGTCCTCGGCCGGTTTGTCGGGTATTTCTCCAGCGTGCTCTGGCCGCTCGCCGTGGCGGCCGTGCTGGCGTTGATCCTGCGCCCCCTGATCTTTGTCCTCGAGCGCCGCCTCCGCCTGCAGCGCTCCGCCGCCGCCGTGCTGCTTTACGGGGTTTTTGTCCTGCTGGGAGCGGCCGCTTTCTTTCTCCTGCTCCCGCCCCTGTTTGACCAGCTTCTGGACTTCATTGACTACGCGCCCTCGCTCTGGGCCAGCGGTGTCGGTTACCTGGAACAGCATTATCCGCAATGGGTCGCCCTGCTGCAACGCCAGCTCGCGAATCCCACCGTGCGGCAGATCGCCGACACCCTTCTGGCCGAGGGCAAGACGATGCTCGAGCAGGCCTTCCCGTCCTTGCGCGCCGCGGGTGGCGGCATCATCGGGCTGGGCGCCTTCGTTGCGCATGTCGCGATCATCCCCGTGTACCTGTTTTTCTTCCTCCTCGCCAAGGGCCAGGCGGAGGAAAAAATTCATCCCAACCTGCCCTTTCTCTCCCCGGGTGTACGCGAAGACGTGGTCTTCCTGGTGCGCGAGTTCATCAGCATCGTGGCCGCCTTCTTTCGCGGCCAGCTGATTATCTGCCTGATCATGGGGGGGCTGCTCGCCCTCGGATTCTCCCTCATCGGCCTGAAGTTTGGGCTCATTCTGGGTTTCGTCATCGGGATCCTCAATATCGTGCCCTACCTCGGCACCATCCTCGGCCTCGCCATCACCCTGCCTCTGGCCTTTTTCCAGCCGGACGGTGGCTGGCGGCTGATGGGCCTGGTGTTGCTGGTCTATCTGCTCGTCCAGGCGGTCGAGGCCTGGGTGCTCACGCCCCGGATCATGGGCAAGCAGACCGGCCTGCACCCGGTCGCAATCATCGTCGCCATCTTCTTCTGGGGTACCGCCTTTCACGGTGTGCTCGGCATGTTGCTCGCGATTCCGCTCACCGCCTTTTTCGTGACGGTCTGGCGCCTGGCCAAGCGGAAATATTTCCACGCCCCCGCCTGAGCCGGCGTTTCCGCGCCATGGCCTGGGAGGTTCATCATCGCAAGGGGGTCTGGCTGCCGCAGATCGGCTGGTGGCTCGACGCCCAGATGCGCACGCCCCGCTCCTTTGTCTCCCACGCCCATGGCGACCACATCGCCCGGCACCGCGAGATCCTCTGCACGGCCGCCACCGCCCGCTTGATGCACGCCCGGATGCCCGGCAAACGCGAGGAAACCACCCTGCCGTACGGCCGGCCGCACGGGGTGGAATTCGGCGTCACTGCCACGCTGCATCCCGCCGGCCACATCCTCGGCTCGAGCCAGATCCTGCTCGAGAGCGCCGAGCACGGCTCGCTGCTTTACACGGGGGACTTCAAGCTCCGGCCCGGTCTCGCTGCCGAGGCGTGCACCACCCCGCGCGCCGATGTGCTCATCATGGAGTCCACCTTCGGCCTCCCGCGGTATGTCTTCCCGCCCGAGGCGGAGGTCATCGCCGGGATCATCGAATTCTGCCAGCGCGCCCTCGCCGACGGCGCCACGCCGGTCCTGCTCTGCTACAGCCTCGGCAAGAGCCAGGAGGTCCTGCGCGCCCTCGCCCCGGCCAAGCTGCCGGTGATGCTGCACGCCGACACGCTCCGGCTCACGCGCATCTGCGAGCAACTCGGGCTGAAATTCCCGCCCTACCGTGAATTCGACGCCGACGAGGCCGGCGGCCATGTCGTCTTGTGCCCGCCGCACGGCCAGGGTCTGCTTAGTCGCCTGCCCGCCCGGCGCACCGCCGTCATCACCGGCTGGGCGCTCGACTCCGGCACGATCTACCGCTCGCGCTGTGACGCCGCCTTTCCGCTCTCCGACCACGCGGGATTCGACGACCTCATCACCTTTGTCGAGCGCGTGCAGCCCAAGCGCATCCTCACCCTGCACGGGTTCGCCCGGGAATTCGCCCAGACGCTCCGTGAGCGGGGCTGGGACGCCCTTGCCATTGGCCAGGGCAACCAACTTGAATTCAAGCTGTCAGGCTGAGTTCCACCTTACCCACCATGCGACTGCTCCTCCTCTGCCTGCTCTGCGCCACGCCCGCCTTTGCCGACCTGCGCCTGGCCCTCGGCGTCGGGGAGTCGTTCACCTATCGCGTCGGGTTCAGTATTTTTTCGAATGCCGGTGAAATCAGGATCACGGCCGTGCCCGAAACCGACGACAAGCAGCCCTGCATCCTGGCGGTGACGACCACCTCCACGCGCGGATTTGTGCGCAGCTTCTATCCCTTCGATGCCCGCGCCGAGTCGGTCTACAACCTGCGCACCGGGCACATGCTCGCCCACACCGAGCGCAGCAACGGCAAGAAACCGACCGACACCATGCTCACGTTTGACTACGACAAGCGCACCGCCGATTACCGCAACCTGGTGCACCCGGAGAAAAGCCAGGTCGTCCCGCTCCCCGCGGGTGACCCGATGGATCTCATCAGCACCCTCGTGCAAGCCCGGGCCTGGAACCTGAAGCCCGGCGAACAGGTGGATGCCCTGGTGATGTTCGAGGAGGAGCCCTACGAACTCACGTTCCACGCCGAAGGTTACGAAAAAATCAAAACCTCGCTCGGCACATTTGACACCCTGGTCCTCGTGCCGCGCATGGAAAAAACCGCCCCAAAGGGCATGTTCAAGCGTGGCTCCACGGTCCGGGTCTGGATCTCGCAGGACGAAAGCCACCTGCCGGTGAAATTCGAGGTCGAGTTTAAGTTCGGCTCCGGCGTTGCGACCCTCGTCAAATATCAGCCGCCCTTGGCGCCCAATTAAGCGACCCGTCGCGCACCGGCGTAGGCCTCAACCCGGGGGATCAACCACCCCGGCCATCTGGGCGCACCAGGTATTTCCCAGCAATTTCTGCGCATATCCCAGGACGGCGCGGCGCGGCCAATCTTGGGGCGGGATGATTTGAGGCATGACTTTGCGGGAGCAGGGTGTTTTAGGCTGCATCCCAGTGCACGCACTCCCGGCCCACCGCAAAAAAACCACTCCACTCCGCCGCAACGTCCGGCTGGGCCTGTTGGACGGCGTGTCGGCGATGTCCCTGGTCAACCTGAGTCAGCCGGGCAATTTCGTGCTGGCAGCCCTGCTCACGGGCACCTTCGCGTTTTCCACCCGCACCTACGGTCTGATCACCTCGCTGCCGTTCTGGTTCAATTTCCTGCAGCTGCTGCTCACGCCCCTGCTTGCCCAGCGCCTGCATGCGCGCACGATGACCATCCTCAGCGCGTGCATGCATTGCACCGCCTGGCTCGCGCTGCTGATCGCCCTGCCGTTCCTGCCCCGCAGCGAAAGCTTTGTGACCGTCGCAGTTTTCGTCGTCACCTTTTCCCTCGTGGCCCTGTCGTCCGCCATCAATGGCGTGGCGTGGAATGCCTGGATGCAGGAATGCATCCCGGTCCGGCTGCGGGGCAAATATTTCGGCGTGCGCAACCGGCTGCTCTACCTGTCCCTCGTCGGGTTCATGCTGGCGGTCTCCGGTCTCCTCGCCTGGCTCAACGGCGCCCTCCTTGCCTTCCAGCTGCTCTTTGCCGGTGCCCTCGCCCTGCGCATCGTCTCCGTGCTGTGCCAGCGGAGCATGCAGACTTCCACCGACAACCGCCCCGCCGTGCCCGAACCGCCCTGGCGGGACCAGCTGGCCCGGGTGCGCACCAACGTCATGTTCATGCGCTTCGTGCTGTTCGCTTCGGCCATGGGCTTCGCCTCGACCCTCTTCGGTCCGTTCTATCCCGTCTTCATGCTGGAGGAGCTGCATCTCAGCGCCGCCATCATCAACCTGATCCTGCTGACCGGCGTGCTCGCCGCGGCCATTTCCTTTCCCGCGTGGGGCCGGCTGCTCGATCGCCACGGCAACGTGCCGATCATGATCGTCTCCATGATCCTCTGGCAGATCTTCAACGCCCTCTATTGCTTCATCGGCCCTGATCACCTCTGGCTGCTCTACGTGATCAATGTCGCCGGCGGCATCTTCAGCGCCGGTTACGGCATCGGGCTGTTCGGCCTCCTCCTCAAGCTCAGCCCGCCCGGTGCCCGCACCATGGGCATGGCGGTGTTCGTCTCCATCTCCTCCCTGACCGCGGCCCTCGGTCCGATCACCGGCGGCTGGTTGCTTTCGACCGCCCAGACCCGCGGCATTCCCGCGCTGGACGCCTATCATGCGGCCTTCCTGATCACTCCGGTACTTATGACCCTCTGCTGCCTGCTGTTGCGCCGGATCCGGGAGGAAAATTCCGCCTCGGTCACCGACGTCGTCGACGCGATGCGCAATGTCCGCACCGTGGCCTCGCTCTTCGGGCTGACCTTCTTCGTCAACCGGGTCTTTTATCGTCCGGGTATCCGTTCGAACCCGCCGCCTGCACCATGAACCATTCGCCGCCTGCAATTTATACCCTGACGGGCAATCTGCTGGCCGAGCGTACGCTGGAGTTCTCCGCGTGGTCCGCGGGTCAGACGCAGCGTGCCCTGCGGGAGACGTTCCAGGTCGGCGGCAAGGGCATCAATGTTTCCAAGATGCTGCACCGCCTCGGCACGCCCACCACGGCCCTCGGTTTCACCGGGGGCGCGACTGGCGCGGAATGCGCGGCGTGGCTCGCCCGGCAGAAATTTACGTCGCAGCTTTTTCCCACGGGGCTGCCCACCCGCACCGGCCTCGTCGTCCGCGGCGGATCCCAGCCCGAGACCACTTTCCTCGGCCCTGATGCCGCGCCTGACGCCACGGCGATTCGCGCCTGTGCCGATTACCTCGATGCCCGGCCCCGCGGTCAGGTGCTTGCGCTCTGCGGGAGTTTTCCCGGGTGGACCACGCCGGAGTTTGATCCTTTGCGCGCCGCGCTGGGCCGCTGGCTCAGGCATGGCCCGGTTGCCGCCGACACCTATGGGCCGCCCCTCGCCTGGTGCGCGAGCCAGCCATTCGCCCTCGTCAAAATCAACGCCACCGAGCTGCGCACGCTGTCTCCCTCCGAACCGCCTGCGGCCTCTGTTTCCACCCTGATTCGAAGTGCCGCTGCCCGCGGTCCCGTCCCACGGTGGGTCGTGACCGATGGCGCCAGCCCCGTCTGGTTCCAGGAAGGCGCCGGTGAACCCGCGAGTCTGACCCCTCCGCGCGTGCAGGAAGTCTCCCCTACCGGCTCGGGTGACGTGCTTTTCGCCTGCGTCCTTGACGCGCTCTTCCGCCGCCACGCGACGCTCGCCGAAGCCGTGGTTCAGGCCCTGCCCTACGCCGCGGCCAACGCCGCGCATGCCGGGGTGGCCGATTTCCCCCTGCCTTGAGCGGGCTTGCCGCCGGGGTTGCCCCGGCTAGTGTGTTTCCACCGGGAAATTGAACATTTCCTCCCGTGTGTGGTCGATGCCCATCCCTTCATGAACCGAAACCTAATCATCACGCTCCTCACCCTCGTCGCCGCCGCCGCCCTGTTTTTTGGCTACCGGACCTACCGACTGTCGGCCGAGCATGATCTGGCGCAACAGCGCGCCGAGGCCGAGCTTGAGCTGGCCCGGCAGCGTCAGGCCGAGCAGGCCCGCCGGTCCGCCGCCATCCTTGAAGCCCGCCGGATGGCCGAGCTGCGCGCGCAGGAGGAAATGGCGCGGTTGGAAAAGATCCGCGCCGAACAGGCCGAGGTGCAGGCCGCCCTCGCCGCCGCCGAGGCCGAGCAGGCCCGCCTCGCCGCCTTGCTGGCCGGGAAGAACGGCACCGGCGCCGAGGCCGCCCGCCTCGCGGCCGAGCGCGAGCGCGCCGCCGCCGAGGCCGAGTCGGCCCGCCTGGCCGCCTTGAAAAAATTGCAGGACCTCGACATGGAAAAGCGCCAGATCGCCGACCGTGCCGCCGCCCGCCTCGCTGCCCTCAAACGTCAGGAGGCCTGGGAGGCCGAGGCCGCCCGGCTGGCCGCCGAGGAGGACCGTAAAAAGTTCACCGTAGGCGGCTATCTGGTTCGGGACGTCAAATCGCTCTATATCCTGAAGCCGGAGCCGCCGCCGGGGGCTCCGGCCACCCCGGCCAAGGCCCCGCCGTCCAAATAGCGCAATTTCGGGCGCTTCCGGGCAAATTAATCCTTGCGTTGCCGGTGGCAAAACCGCTTTATCCGCGGTTTATTTTTATGAAAGCCACTATCAAAACCCAGGGACAGCAGTTCACTGTCACCGAGGGCGACATTCTCATCGTCAACCGTTACCCAAACACGGAAGCCGGTGCCACCGTTGAGATTAAGGACGTTCTCGCCACCGGCGAGGGCGCGGATTTCAAGGTCGGCACCCCCACGCTCGCCGGCGCCACCGTTTCGGCCAAGATCCTCGAGAACAAGCGCGGCGACAAGGTCATCGTTTTCAAGAAGAAGAAGCGCAAGGGCATGGAGCGTAAACGCGGCCACCGCCAGGAGCTCTCCGTCATCAAGATCGAATCCATCAACGCTTAATTTAACCACTACCCGTCATGGCGCACAAGAAAGGTCAGGGAACATCCAGCAACGGTCGCGACAGCCAGCCAAAGATGCTCGGCATCAAACGCTTTGGCGGCGAGACCGTCCTCGCGGGCACCATTATCGTCCGCCAGCGCGGCAGCAAGCTGCACGCCGGCAAAAATATCGGCATCGGCCGCGATTGGACGCTCTTCGCGCTCAAGGACGGCACCGTCAAGTACGACAAGGCCCACCGCAAGGTCGCGATTGTCACGAGCTAAACTCGGCCCTGCCGTACATTTTTAGCTTCCAAACGCAGCCCAAACCGGGCTGCGTTTTTCATGTCCGGCCCCGGCCGGCTTTAGCGGACCAGTGCACCCCCCACCACCATGGCCGACCGTCTCGAAGAACTCCGCAAGCAACGCGCCCTCGTTCAACAGCACCTGACCTGGCTCGATCACGAGATCGCCGCCATGACCGTCACGCGGCTGACCCTGCCGCCCTTCGCCATGCGCTCCGGCACCCGCCCGCCGGTTGCCCCCACCGCCACCAGCCCGGCCGTGCCCCCTGCCGCTGGACCGGTCGCCGGCCTGCCCATCCCCGAACTCGCAGACTTTCAAGTCGACCCGGATAACGTGCACGGCGACACGCGCCGCGGCTGCATCATGTACGCCGCAATCGCCCTGATCGTCATGGCCCTCATTTGCGGCGTGATCTATTTTGTCGGCTACCGCGACCGCCCCGTGCTGTTCGTCCCCGACAAGTCCGGCCCGACTCCGACCATGGTTTACCCGGGCGGCCAGAAACCCGCCCCGGTCAAGCCCGCCGCACCGGCGCCGGCCACCCCGCCCAAGAAGTAGGTGGGCGGGTCTGTCCCGTGCCTGCATGGGATTTATTGGGGATGCGGCTCCATTCCATTCACGCCAGCCCGGGCGTGCCCGAGAGCAGGCAGCGCCTCAGCTCGCGGCCGGGTAACTGCCCAGCCACTTCACGAACGGGCAAAATTTCTGCAGTTCGGCCAGGGCCTCCTTCATCTTCGGGTCATCATAGTGACCCGACACATCGATAAAGAAATAGTAGTCCCACGGGCGCTTCTTGCTCGGGCGCGACTCAATCTTGGACAGGTTGATGCCCCGCTCCGCCAGCGGCATTAGCATCCGGAGCAGTGAGCCCGAATGGGAGGCCGCCGCGTCGCCCAGCGAGATCGCGAAACTTGTGACATCCTTGCCGCTGCCAACCGCCCCGGAGGCCTTCTTGCCGAGGACAAAAAAACGCGTGGTGTTGTCCGCCTTGTCCTGGATGTTCTTCACGACGATCGGCACCCCGTGCGTCGCCGCCGCCAGCTCGCTCGCCACCGCAGCGGAACCCGGCTCGTCCTTGGCGATCTGCACCGCCCGGGACGTGCTGGGCGCATCAATCAATTGCGCGTGCGGCAGGTGCCGCTGCAGCCAGTTCCGGCACTGGGCCAGCGCCTGGTCCTTCGAGTAGACGCGCTCGATCTTCTCCAGCGGCGACCTCGAAATCAGCGCGTGCGTGATCTCGAGGTAAATCTGCGCCACAATCTTCAGGTCCGACTCAACGAACTGGTCGAGCGCATCGCGCACCGACCCCTCGGTCGAATTCTCGATCGGGATGACGGCGTAATCCGCCTCCCCCTTCTCCACCGCCGTGAAAATATCCCCGATGGTCGCCATCGCGTGGTAATCCACGCTCGCGCCGAATTTCTTCATCGCCGCGAGGTGCGTGTTGGTCGCCTCGGGCCCGAGATAGGCGATCAGCAGCGGCTTTTCCAGTGCGATGGCCGCCGACATGATCTCGCGGTAAATCGCGCGCAGCGCCTCGTTCTTGATCGGGCCCTGGTTCTGGCCGGAGACCTTCTGCAGCACCGCCTCTTCGCGCTCCGCCACGTAAATCTGTCCGCCCTGGCTGCGCTTCAACTTGCCGATCTCAGCCGCCAGTTTCAGGCGAGCATTCAGCACCTCGACCAGCTGGCGGTCGAGCTTGTCAATCTGGTCGCGAATTGGTCCGAGGTCCATGTCAGGCCTGTGCTGGGGTGTCCCCGGACGGTGCCGCGGCGGTCTCCAGCGGCAGTTGCTCGTCGGACAGACCCATGTCCGTGTCACTGAGCTTGGCGGGGTTCATCGCGTTGCTCAGCCATTCGTCAATCTGGCGCGAAGACAGCACGTCCGAGGCCGGCAGCTCGTCGAGCGATTTCACGCCCACAAACTCCAGAAACTTGTCCGTCGTCCCGTATTGGATCGGCCGGCCCGGCAGGTCCGCCCGGCCCACCACGTAGATCAGCTCGCGCTCCAGGAGCTTGTTGACGCCCGCCTCGGCCGAAACGCCGCGAATCGTCTCGATCTCCGCACGGGTCACCGGCTGGCGATAGGCGACGATCGCCATGGTCTCAACCGACGACTGGCTCAGCTTCAAGGGCGGCGGCTCGGCGCGCAGGATGCGCACCCAGCGGGCAAAACGCGGATGCGTCACGATCCGGTAGCCGTTCGTGCCCTCGATGAGCAGCAGGCCGTCGTCCGCCGCCCGCAGTTCCTCGGCGATCGCATCCGTCGCCTCCCGGATCTGGGTCGCCGTGATAAGCGACGGCACCTCGTGGTAAAGTTCCGGATCCTCCGGCGCCTCCGCAATCACCTCCGCGGCCTCCGCCACGTCCGTCGTCGCGGCGGGTGCCGCCGGCACCACGCCATCCGTCAACTTCGCCTCATCCGGTCCGGAGACCGGCGCGTCGCCGTCGGTCAGCGGCAGCGTGCTCTGCTCGTGAAAGCGGGTGAACACCGCCTGGATGTCCTTGATCGCGAGCGGCTGGCTGGAGGAGAGGAGCAGTGCTTTGAGCACCTTTTTCAGGTTGAAGGCCATGCGGTAAAGTCAGGATCAGTGATTGCGGCGCGCCGGAGGTGAAGCAATCCCGAAACGCAGCACGTACGACCGGAGGTCGCTCGGAGGCGCAGAGACGCAGGGAATTTCTACCCGGTCCCCGCCTCGCTGCGCCTCCGCGTGACCCGCTCTTTCCCAAAACCCGGCTTGCTCGCACCCGCGCCCTTTGGTTCGCTGCCCCCAGCTCATGAGTTCCTCACCCGATCCCACCCGCACCTTCTCCTCCATCGTCGTCGACGGCGCCGACCGCGCGCCCGCCCGGTCCATGCTGCGGGCCGTCGGCTTTACCGACGAGGACTTCAAGAAGCCCCAGATCGCCGTCGCCTCCGCCCCGAGTGACATGACGCCCTGCAATGTTCACCTGGGAGAACTCAGCGAGCATGCCCGCAAGGGCATCGCCGCCGCCGGGGGCAAGCCGATCTATTTTAACACGATCACGGTCACCGACGGCATCAGCATGGGCACGCTGGGCATGCGCTACAGCCTGGTCTCCCGCGAAGTGATCGCCGACTCCATTGAGACCGCGGTCGCCGCTGAGGGCTTCGACGGCCTCGTCGCCATCGGGGGCTGCGACAAGAACATGCCCGGCGCCATGATCGCCATCGCCCGGCTCAACCGTCCCGCCGTCTTTGTCTACGGTGGCACCATCCTTCCGGGCTTCACGCCCGGCGACTGCGACCACCAGAAACCCCTCGATATCGTCTCCGTCTTCGAGGCCGTCGGCAAGCACGCCAAGGGCGAGTTGACCGATGTGCAGCTGCGGGACGTCGAAATGTCGGCCATCCCCGGCCCCGGCTCCTGCGGGGGCATGTACACCGCCAACACCCTGGCCACCGCCATCGAGGCCCTCGGCATGAGCCTGCCCAACAGCAGCGCGCAACTCGCCATCGGCGCGGAGAAACGCGAGGACTGCGTCCGCGCCGGAGCCGCCGTCATGGCCATGCTCAAAAAGGACGTCAAACCCCGCGACATCCTCACGCGTCACGCCTTCGAGAACGCCATCATGGTCTGCCTCGCCCTCGGCGGCTCGACCAACCTTATCCTCCACCTGCTCGCGATCGCCCACTCCGCCGAGGTCCCACTGACGCTGCAGGATTTCAAGGTCATCGGCGAAAAAATCCCCCTGCTCGCCGATGTGAAACCTTTCGGCAAGTACGGCATGAGCCACCTCATCCGCATCGGCGGCATCCGCCCGATGATGAAGCTGCTGCTCGACCGCGGCCTGCTCCATGGGGAGTGCCTCACCGTCTCCGGCGAGACCATGGCCGAGTCGCTCAAGAACGTGAAGCCCTACGGCGCCTATCCCGCCGAGCAGGACATCATTCGCCCCTGGGACCAGCCGATCAAAAAGGAAACCCACCTCCGCGTCCTCCACGGCAACCTCGCCCCCGAGGGTGCCGTCGGCAAAATCACCGGCAAGGAAGGCCTCTATTTCAAGGGCACCGCCAAGGTTTACGAGGGCGAGGAAGACGCCCTCAAGTCCATTCTCCGCGGCGACGTGGTGAAGGGTGACGTGGTCGTCATCCGCAACGAGGGCCCCGTTGGCGGCCCCGGCATGCGCGAAATGCTCTCGCCCACCAGCGCCTGCGCCGGCCGCGGCCTGATCAAGGATGTCGCGCTCATCACGGACGGCCGTTTCTCCGGCGGCAGCCACGGCTTCGACGTCGGTCACATCGCTCCCGAGGCCGCCAAGGGCGGTCCCATCGGCATCGTGAAGCACGGCGACATCATCGAGATCGATGCCGTCAAAAACACCATCAGCCTCCTGATCCCCGACGCCGAGTACGCCGCCCGGATGAAGGCCTTCCAGCCCCGCCCTCCGCGTGAAACCCGCGGCGTTCTCGCCAAATACGCCAAACTCGTCACCAGCGCGTCCGAGGGCGCGGTGACCGACAAGTACCTCTGAGCCCTGCCCCATGATCTGGTCCCGCTTTAAAACGCACTTCTGCCACGTCGAGGAACTCGGCGTCTCCCTCGACGTCAGCCGGATTCCTTTTCCCGATGATTTCCTTGTGGCGATGGCACCGCGGATGGAGCAGGCGTTCGCCGACATGGCCGCGCTCGAGAAGGGCGCCATCGCGAATCCGGATGAGAAGCGCATGGTCGGCCACTACTGGCTGCGCGCCCCGGAGCTGGCGCCCACCCCCGCCCTCACCTCCGAGATCAATGCCACGCTCTCCGCCATCAAGGACTTTGCCACCCGGATTCACACCGGCGCCATTTCCGGCCCCAAGGGCAAGTTCAAGCACCTCCTCGTCATCGGCATCGGCGGCTCCGCCCTCGGCCCGCAGTTCGTCAGCCATGCGCTCGGCTCGCCGCGCAAGGACAAGCTCGCGGTACACTTCTTCGACAACACCGACCCCGACGGCATCGACTACGTGCTCGATGGCCTGCGCGGGCAGCTTGCCAAGACCCTCGTCGTCGTCATCTCGAAATCCGGCGGCACGGCGGAAACCCGCAACGGCATGCTCGAGGCCATCGCCGCGTTCTCGGCCGCCAAGCTCGACCACGCGAAGCACTTCGTCGCCGTCACCGGCGCCGACTCCACGCTCGCCGTCACCGCGGTGAAGGAAGGCTGGCTCGCCCGTTTCCCGATGTGGGACTGGGTCGGCGGCCGCACCTCCGAACTTTGCGCCGTCGGCCTGCTGCCCGCCGCCCTCCAGGGCCTCGACATCCAGGCGATGCTCGCCGGAGCCGCCGCGATGGACGTCGTCACCCGCAACACCGCGGTCGCCCAGAATCCCGCCGCCCTCCTCGCACTGATGTGGTATTTCGCCACCGACGGACGCGGCGCCAAGGACATGGTCGTGCTCCCGTACAAGGACCGGCTGCTCCTCTTCTCGCGTTACCTGCAGCAGCTCGTGATGGAGTCCCTCGGCAAGGAGCTCGATCTCAAGGGCAACGTGGTTAACCAGGGCATCGCCGTTTACGGCAACAAGGGCTCGACCGACCAGCACGCCTACGTGCAGCAGCTCCGCGATGGCGTGAACAACTTCTTCATCACCTTCATCGAGGTCCTGAAGGATCGCGAGGCCAAGACCGCCCTCGAGGTCGAGCCCGGTATCACCGCCGGCGACTACCTCCAGGGCTTCTACCTCGGCACGCGCGACGCCTTGAGCGAGAAGGACCGCCACTCCGTCACCATCACGCTCCCCGACGTCTCGTCCCGCACCATCGGCATGCTGATCGCCCTCTACGAGCGCGTGGTCGGCCTGTATGCCTCGCTGATCGGCATCAACGCCTACCACCAGCCTGGCGTCGAGGCGGGTAAAAAGGCCGCCGGTGGGGTCATCGCCCTCAAGCTCCAGATCGCCGCTGCCCTCAAAGCCGCTCCCGGCCAGGCCTTCACCGCCGAGCAGCTGGCCGCCGAACTGGGTTCGCCCGACCGGGCCGAGCTCGTCTTCAAGATTCTCGAGCACCTCGCCGCCAACAAGTGCAGCGGGGTCAAAAAGCGTGCCCGGACACCCTGGCACCTATCCCGCTACTCCGCCAAGGCTTGAGGTGGAACGCGTTCCACCTCGATCCGACGGAACACCTTCCTTCCGCCCATTTCTCACCCCTTGCGCATGGCGCCTTGCACAACCTCGATTCACTCATAATAACCTTCTGACATGAATACGCTCAAGAAATCCGTTCTGGCCCTGATCCTCCTCGCGTTGGGTGCGATCCTGGGCGGCTGCACGAACAAAACTGCCCGGGATACCTCCATCCCGTGGAGCCGTCCCGCCGACTGGGAAGGCCAGATGCCCGGCATGGGCTCGGGACATTGATCCCGTCGTCTGCCCCGCTTTAAAATCCGGCCTTGCGCCGGATTTTTTTATGACCGAATCCCCCGCAGCCAACGCCTCGCTCACCCCGCAACCCGGCCACCTCTACGTGGTGGCCACGCCCATCGGCAACCTGGCGGACCTCACCGAGCGGGCCCGGGCCATCCTGGGATCGGTTGATCTGGTCGCCTGCGAAGACACGCGTACCACCGGTGCCATGCTCTCGCGTTTCGGCCTGCACCGTCCCCTCGTCGCCTACCACGAGCACAACGAGACCGAGATGGCCGAGAAACTCGCCACCGCGCTGGCCGCGGGCAAATCCATCGCCGTCGTCAGCGACGCCGGCACCCCCGCCCTCAGCGACCCCGGTTTCCGCCTCGTGCGGGCCTGCCGCCGCCGCGGCCTGCCCGTTGTGCCCGTGCCCGGTCCCAGCGCCCTCACCGCCGTCCTGAGCGCCAGCGGACTGCCCACCAATGGATTCCTCTACGTGGGCTTCCTTCCACCCAAGAGCGCCGCGCGCATCGCGTTTTTGGAAAAACACCGGGCCTTCGACTACACCCTCGCCCTGTTCGAGAGCTGCCACCGCATTGACAAGGCCGTGGACGAAATTGTCGCCACCCTCGGCCCGACCCGCGTCATCTGCGTCGCCAAGGAGGTCACCAAGCTCCACGAGACTTTCCTCGTCGGCCCGGCCGCCGACGTCCAAGCCCGCCTCGCCAAGACCAGCCTGAAGGGCGAATTCGTCCTCCTGATCGCCCCCGCTGATTTCGTTTTGTAGCCCACGGTAGCCACGGATGACACGAAACTCATACGGGTTCGTCCCACGCCGTCAGTTTTCCGTGTATTCCGTGTATTCCGTGGGCAGAATCGCAGGAGCATGAATCCCTCCGTCGCCGTCATCGATATCGGCAGCAACTCGATCAAGATTCTCGTGGCCCAGCGCGCGGCGAATGACGGCGTCGAAGTCCTGAAATACCGCACAATCGACACCCGCATCAGCGCCGGCATCAGCTCCGCCACCCCGCGCCTGTCCGAGGACGGAATGACCGGCGGCCTCGAGGCCATCCGCGCGCTGCTCGCTGACGCCGCGCCCTTTAGCCCGACCCGGACCGTGCTCGTGGCCACCAGCGCTGTGCGCGACGCGGCGAATGGCCCGGAATTCCGCGAACGCGTGCGCGCCGCCACCGGCCAGACCATCCGGATCCTGACCGGTGACGAGGAGGCCAATCTCATCGGCCGCGGCCTCACGTGCGACCCCGCGCTCGCGACCCTCCGGGATTTCTATGTCTTCGACCTCGGTGGCGGCAGCCTCGAGTGCCTGACGTTTCGCGACCGCCAGGTAACCCAGACCGTCAGCCTGCAGCTGGGCTGCGTGCGCCTCACCGAAAAATTTATTCCCGATCCGGCCGCGACCTTCTCCACGGAATCCGCCCAGCGCATTACCGCTCATTGCGCTGACGCGCTCGCCCGATCCGGCTTTGAATTCAACCTGCCGCCCGGCTCCGTCGCCGTCGGCACCGGTGGAACGGTCACCACGGTTCGCACCATTCTGGCTGCCCGGCGCGGAGTGGGCCTGGAAGCCACGGCCTCCGATGTGGACTTGGCCACGCTGCGCTCCCTGTTGCATGAGCTCGGCGCGTTGCCGCTCGCGGCCCGCCGCCAAGTGCCGGGACTGCCGGCCGCGCGCGCCGACGTGTTTCCGACAGCCCTTGCCACGCTCATTGCCCTGGCCGAGCGCGGTCGGTTTACGAGTTTCCGTCACTCGCTCTTCAATCTCCGCTACGGCCTCGTCGCGGAAGCCCTGGACACATTGTAAGGTGGGCGTCGTTTCCCACCACGACGCTGTCGCCGATCGGGACATCGGCGACCACCACGCTCAAGCGATCTCCACCACCTGCCCGGTCACCGACACGGGAAAACTGATTCGCCCCACATAATCCTCCGGTTTGGGCAGGCCGTCTTGCGTATACGAATTGTGCGGCACGATGGGATAATCCAGCACGGTCCCCTCCGGTAGCCGCCAGGTCAGCCCGCGCCAGCGCATTTCTCGTACGGGTTTTCCGCCCCCATTGAAATGCACCAGGGTGGTCGGCTCGAGGGTTTGGCTCACTCCGTCCAGCCGCAGGATTTCCCCCGGACGGAACGCAACCAACAGCGCGGCGTCATACCCCGCCTGAGTCGGGCGGGCCAGTCGAACGGTGAGTCGGCAAGTTTCACCGGCCAGTTCCAGGCCAACAACGATATCGTCCGGACCGAAACCAAAGGTCACATCCGCCGCCTCCGGGCTGACTTTGACGCTGGCCGCCCGTTCCGGAATGTAAGCCCGGCCCTGATCGGTGCGGCGGAGCGTGGAAAAACGCGGCATGAACTTGCTCCCGCCCGTCCCGACCAGATAGCCGGCCCGCCGGTGCCAGAGCTCGATGAAATTCTGGCTGTCCAGTACGAAGCGGCTCGGATGCTCCGGGACCAGCTGCCAGCCGAGATAGGCCCGCCAGTCACCCCGGGAAAGGCGTGCCACGGGCAAGGTCGCCGGCCGGTCGACCTTGATTTCCCGCGGCCGGACATCCGGGTTGAACACATATTCCGCAAACGAAGCGAAGAAGGCGAAGCTCTGGGCGCCGTTGTCGTGCACGCCAGCGTCCCGGAAATAAACCCGCGCTGACTCCAGCCGAGCCCGCACCAGTTCCCGCCCCTCGTCACAGCCGACAAACCCCGGCGGCAGGAACAGGAAGGGCATGCGGGTGGCGCGCATCCGCACATCCACTGCGACCGCCGTCGTGCCATCGGGCAGGCTGAAGAATTCATGGAAGCCGAAGAACCGCCCGATGGCCGCATGTGCCGCCTCGTCGCCCGACAGTTCGGCATAGAGTGAAACCGCCTGCGCGGTCACCAGCGCGTAACCCACCACGATGCCGTGGCCCTCGGGCCAGTACCCGTCCGCCGTCTGAAATGGCAGCACGCAGCGCGCAAAAAAATCCCGGGCATAGTCTCGCCACTCGGCGCGCTGGAAGTGCCGGCCCGCCCGGTAGAACAGCAGCCCGTGCCAGGTGTCGTGGTTGCCGACAAACTCCGCCGGCGTCGCGGCATATTTGGCCACAAATTTCGTGTGCAAGGCACCCACCGCGCCCACCACCGCCGCGGCCAGCCGCGAGCGCAGTTCCGCGCTGCCGAGCTGGTGGCGTTCCATCACCTCCAGGGAACACAGCAGGTAATAGTTGAGCCACTCCCCGATGTGCCGGCCCCACTCCCGCCCCCGGGAAAAATGCGGCGTGTGAAAATCCGCCGCCGTGATGCCCAGCGCGTACTCGAGGTTGTGCAGCGCGAGCGTCAGGTAGTGCGCCCGCTCCGCCGCCGCCGCCCCGGGCACCTCGCCCGTGGCGAGCTGCAAGAAGGCAAAATGGCTGAACTGGTTGTAATACGACGGGCCTTCCGCCTGCGGCCAGTCGATCAGATCGAGATCCATGCTGCCGTTCGGTCCAAAATGCGGCGCCAGCAGCCGCGCCCACTCATTGGTCAGATCGCTCGTCGTCTGGCGAAGTGGATCCATGATCGGAACGGGCTCAGAGCCGCGACTCGTGCGGGTGAAACGGCGGCGGCTTGGTCTTGCCGCGCGGTTTGACGGGCTGGGCGATCAGCTTCCGGGCCTTGGCCCCGGCGGCCGCCACCTTGCGCAGCTGCTTCAGCATCGCCGCCATGTCCGGCGGGAGCGGCGCGCGCAGGTCAATCGTCTTGTGCGTGAGGGGATGCTCAAACACGAGGTGCTCCGCGTGGAGCATCACGCGCTCCGGCTGCTTCGGCAGGCGGGGATCGGGTTTCCAGCCATAAACCTCGTCGCCGAGTAAAATATGTCCAAGCGATTTCAGGTGCACCCGGATCTGGTGGGTGCGGCCGGTGTGGATGGTGCAGCGCACGAGCGTGGCCACCGGGCCGAAACGCTCGACCACTTCCCAATCCGTGTGCGCATCGCGCCCCCCCTGCTCGGCCTCCACCGGCGCCATCTTGTGCCGGTGCTGCTTGTTGCGCCCGATCGCCTTCCGGATCGAGCCGCTCATCAGCGCGGTGGCACCCGTGACCAGGGCGAGATATTCCTTCTGCAGCGCCCGCTCGGAGAACTGCTCCGCCAGCCCGCGATGGGCCTTGTCGGTCTTGGCCACGAGGATGATGCCCGATGTCTCGCGGTCGAGGCGGTGCACAATTCCCGGGCGCTCCACCCCGCCAATGCCGCTGAGCCCGCCTTTGCAATGCGCCAGCAGCGCGTGCACCAGCGTGTCCTCTCCCGTCCCCGCACCCGGGTGCACGATCATGCCCGCGGTCTTGTTCACCGCGAGCAGCTGCTTGTCCTCGAAAATCACATCGAGCGGGATGTCCACCGCCTTGAGGTCGGCCGGCTTCAGGTCGGGAAAGGAAAATTCCAGCACATCACCGCCCACCACGGGCGAGTCGGGCACGAGGACCTGACCTCGGCGCGTCACCAGGCCGGCGTCAAAGGCGCGGCGAAACGCCACGCGGCTGTGGTCGCGGTGCGACAGGGAAAGCGCCTTGTCGGCCCGCAGCTGGCGGATGCCGTCGGGAACGGTGTAAAGTGTATTCAAGAGGAACGGCCCCAGGCGGAGCCGCCTACAGCTTCTCCACCCGCGCGATTTCGTCCAGCGCGGCTTTGCGGGTGGCCGCCGAAACATTCGCCACGGCCCAGCCGTTGCGGGCGGCCTGCGCGAGCTCGGCCCGCGTAAACTGCAATCCGTCCGCCAGCGCGACGTACTCGTCGTTTAGCGCGTTCGCAAAACAGAGCGGATCATCCGTGCTCACCGTGCAGTTCACTCCGGCCTGCATGAGCCGCCGGATCGGGTGCGCGGCAAAACTCGGGAAAACCTTCAGGCGGATGTTGCTGATCGGGCAGACGTCAAAGGTCACGCCGCGCTCCGCCGCCAGCCGCACCACGGCCGGATCCTCGATCGCCCGGACGCCGTGCTGGATGCGCGTGACGCCCAGGACCTCGATGGCCTCGCGCACCCGGGCCGGCCCGTCGAACTCGCCTGCATGGCACTTGGTGACCTTACCCGCCGCCCGCAGTTTCGCCCACACCGCCGCGGTGGCGGGTTCGGTGGGCATTTGCTCGAAGCCGTGCAGGTCCACGCCGGCAAGGCCGTCCCAGGTGTGGAGCTGGTTGATCACCGGGCGCAGGTCACCCGCGATGTCGCTGCGCAACATGCCGGTGAAAATCCTCACCTCGAGGCCCGCCGGCACCGCCGCGCGGATCGCCGCGATGATCTCCGGGCCGGGCGTGTTGATGAATTTTGTGACCGGCAGGTGAAAGCTCGTCTCCACGTAGCGGACATTCTGGGCGACGTGCTTCGTAAACATCACCTTGGTCGCCTCATAGTAGCGCTGCGGCGTGGTGAACCATGGCAGCGCGTTCTCGAGCAGGATCCGCTCGAAGTCCGGAAACGTCTCGTAGCGGTAGTCCGCGCGGCGGAACGGCGGGTTCGCCGGGTAGCGCGCCGGCTGCCACGCGGTCAGCAGCTCGTACGGCAGCGCGCCCTCGACATGGAGGTGTGTCTCCGTTTTCGGGAGCGCCTGGATGAAGGCCCGCATCACGCCACCTTGCTGAGCAGGTAGGCCGGATTCAGCTTGTGCAGCGACTTCGGGACAAACAGGCCGTCCTTGCGGATCAGCACGTCGTCGAACCAGATCTCTCCGCCGCCGTATTCCGGCCGCTGGATGCAGACCATGTCCCAGTGCACCTGCGACTTGTTGCCGTTGCCCACGCCGTCGTAGGCCTGGCCCGGGGTGAAGTGGAAGCTGCCTGCGATCTTCTCGTCGAACAGGATGTCGCGCATCGGCTCGAGGATGTACGGGTTGAAGCCGATCGCGAATTCGCCGATGTACCGGGCGCCCGCGTCGCTGTTCAAGATTTCGTTCAGGCGCTTGGTGTTGCTCGACGTCGCCTCCACGATCTTGCCCTGCTTGAAACCGAGGCGGATGCTATCGAAGGAGGTGCCGAGGTAGACCGTCGGGGCATTGTACTGGACGTAGCCTTCGACGCTGTCCTTGACCGGGCAGGAAAACACCTCGCCGTCCGGGATGTTGCGCAGCCCGCCGCAGGGCTGGGAGCCGATGCCCTTGATCGAGAAGCGCAGGTCCGTCCCCGGGCCCTTGATGTGCACGCGGTCCGTGGCATCCATCAGCTTCTTGAGCGCCGCCATGCCGGGCGTAAGCAGGCTGTAATCCAGCGTGCAGACCCGCAGGTAGAATTCCTCGAACGCCTCCGTGCTCATGCCCGCCTGCTGGGCCATGGATGAGGTCGGCCAGCGGAGCACGACCCACTTCGTCTTGCCGACGCGATGATCCAGCACGGGCTTCATCAGGCGGCTCACCAGCTGCACCTTTTCCGCCGGGATGTCGGAGCCTTCAAAAATATTGTCCGAGCCCCGGAGCGCGATGTACGCGTCCATTTTCTGCATCCGGGCCAGCTCCACATCCGCATGCGGCGCGAACTGCGCCTCCTCGGCCCCCAGGGATAGCTCGCGGGTGATGCGGGCCCGGTGGTTCTGCACATAGGGATGGGCGCCGCGCTTCCGGGCGGAGCGGATCAGGGCGATGATGACGGAGTCCGGCACGTCAAACGCGTCGATCAGGACGCGCTCGCCTTTCTTGAGGTCGGTGGAGAAGCCGATCAAACCTTCGGCCAGCTGGGTGATGCGGGGATCGATAATCATGCCCCAGCTAACCCCACCCGCCCGCAATCGCGCAAGCGAAAGCTATTCACGAAGCCAGATCGTTTTATCGCTGAAGCGCGAAAGGGCGGAACCAGATCCAAACCGATGGAATTATTTCCCCATTTCGCTCTTTCGCGCTTCAGCGATAAAATTCAGGGATCGATCCGCGGTCCGCTTTGCGCAAAGCAGATGCGGCTCACCGCCTCGTCGAAATCCGCCGCGCCGCGGATGATGTCGATCTCCAGCCGCAGGTAAAACAGCGGCAGCGGCCAGGCCCGGTTCTCGGGAATGCGCACCGCATCCTTTTCCGTGGTCACGAGGCAGTCCGCGCCCTCCCGCCGCGCGAGGTCAAACAGCATCTCAAAGTCCTCGTCCGTGTAGCGGTAGTGGTCGAGATAGCGTTCCCGCGCCACCAGCTTCGCGCCGAGATCACGCAGGAACTTCTCAAAGCTTTCCGGCGTGGCGATGCCGCTGAACGCCGCGACGCGCTTGTCCTTGAGGAACGTCAGCGGCACCCGCGCGCCCGGTGTCCCCGCCGGCAGGCCAAACCGCTGCAAATACTGCGGCCGGTGCGCGCACTCGATGATGTCCGCCCCGGGATTGTGCTTCGCGATCAGCGCCTCGAGTTCCAGGTCGCGCTGGCCGTTGGACTTCGTGAGGAAAACGTAGCTCGCCCGCTTCAGGTGCTTCACCGGCTCGCGCAGGATGCCGCGCGGCAGCAGATGCCCGTTGCCGAAGGGATTGGTCTTGTCCACCAGCAGCAGGTTGAGCCGGCCCTTGAGCGGCAGGTACTGGAACCCGTCGTCGAGGACGAGGGTGTCGCAGCCGAAGCGTTTGATCGCATAGGCGCCCGCCTTCACCCGGTTCTTGTCCACGAGCACGATCACGCCGGGCAGGTTGCGCGCGAGCATGAAGGGCTCGTCGCCTGCCTGCTCGCTGTCGAGCAGCACGCGCTCGCCGTCGCTCACGATGCGCGGCGGCGGTTCCTCGGTGTGGGTCAGCGCAAACCACCATTTCTTCCAAAACGGCGACGACTTGCTCTTGTAGCCGCGGCTGAGGATCGCGACCTTCCGCCCGCGCTCCTGCAGGGCCCGCGCGAATTTTTCCACCACGGGGGTCTTGCCCGTGCCACCGACCGTGAGGTTGCCCACCACCACCACCAGGCAGCCCAGTGGCTGGTCATGCAGGATCCGGTGCCCGTACAGCCAGAGCCGGGCCTGCACGATGGCGTTAAACAACCACGACAGCGCCTGCAGGAACGCCCCGTAAACCGCCGCGCTGGCGTCCGCGCGCCGCCCCAGGATCACGTCAATCGTGTAGAGCTCGAGGGCGTTGAGTTTCTTCTGCAGCCAGGATTGCGACATGCGGTGACGCTAATGAAGGTTGACGCCGCCGCTCGCGCAAACTGTTTTCTGGCGACTGGCGCCAAACGCGAGTCGACAGCCCTGAGCCAGTCGAACGGGCGCCTGCAGTTGAACCCTCCTCCCACTTCCCCTTTCCCCGCCCCTCATGAGCTACAAACTTTACATTCCGGGTCCCGTCGCCGTTTCGGAAAAAACGCTCCGCGCCATGGCCCAGCCCATGATCGGCCACCGCAGCACGGACTTTGTCGCGCTCTATAATTCCATCCAGCCGGAGCTGCAGGCCGTCGCGTCCACCCAGGACCCTGTCTATCTCTCCACCAGCAGCGCCTGGGGCGTGATGGAGGGCTCCCTCCGCAACGTCGTCAAAAGGAAGGTGCTCAACTGCATGAACGGCGCGTTCTCCGACAAGTGGAACGACGTCGCCCGGCGCTGCGGCAAGGCCGCCACCGCGCTCAAGTTCGAATGGGGCCAGCCCGTGGACCCCGAGGCCGTCCGGCGCGAGCTCGCCACCGGCGTCTACGATGCCCTCACCCTCATCCACAACGAAACCTCCTGCGGCTGCATGAGCGACCTGCCCGCGCTGATGAAGGTGATCCGGGAATTCCCCGACGTCATCGCCATCGTGGATACCGTCAGTTCACTCAGCGCGATGCCGATCCCGAAGGATGAGCTCGGCATCGATGTGCTCGTGAGCGGTTCGCAGAAGGCCTTCGCCCTGCCGCCGGGCCTGTCCTTCCTCTCGGTCTCGAAAAAGGCCCTCGCCCGTGCCGCCACGGTCTCCGACCGCGGGTATTATTTCGATTACCTCGAGTTCCAGAAGAACCACGAGAATGGCATGACCCCGAGCACGCCGATCATCCCGCTGATCTACGCCCTCAAGTCCAAGCTCGAGGACTTCAAGGCCGAGGGCATGGCGGCCCGGTATGCACGCCACGCGCGGCTCAACCAGACCGTCCGCAGTTGGGGCCTGGCGAAGGGCTTCAAACTCTTCCCCCAGGACGGCGCCGGTTCGGTCACACTGAACTGCTTCGCGAACACCCTCGGTTACGACCTCGCCGCGCTGAACAAAACCCTCAAGACAAAGCACGGCCTCGTGATCGACGGCGGCTACGGCAAGCTCAAGGGCCAGACGTTCCGCATCTCGAACATGGGCGACGAAACCGACGCCACCATCGCCGCACTGACCGCCTCGCTCGACGCCGCCCTGGCCGAGACGCCGAAACTTCCGGCCTGATCGCGGGTGCGTTTCTCCTCCGGGATTGCGAGAAAATTGCGGCCGCGGTTTTGGCGCGCGGAAAAACTAATCCTTGAAATCGCTGCGTGCGGGGCCTAACGGCTCGCGGCTCATGAAGTCACTCATCATCGCCGAGAAGCCGTCTGTGGCGGCCGATCTGGCCAAGGCCCTCGGCAAAATCCCCAAGAAGGGGGAGCATTACGAGAACGACGATTTGGTCATTTCCTATGCCCTCGGCCACCTCGTGGAACTCGAGATGCCGGAGGACATCGACAAGAAACTGTACGGCTTCTGGCGGCTCGAGACCCTGCCCATCATCCCGAAGAAATTCGGCCTCAAGCCTATTGAGCAGTCGAAGGACCGCTACAACGCGCTGAAAAAGCTCCTCGCCCGGAAGGACATCGGCACGGTCATCAACGCCTGTGACGCCGGCCGCGAGGGCGAGCTCATCTTCGCCTATCTCTACCAGCTCACGAAATCCAAGCTCCCCGTGAAGCGCGCGTGGATGCAGACCATGACGACCGGCGGCATCCAGGAGGCCTTCAAGAGTCTCCGGGATGGCGCGAAGATGTCCGGTCTCGCCGATGCCGCCCGCTGCCGCAGCGAAAGCGACTGGCTCATCGGCATCAACGGCACCCGCGCGCTCACCAAGCGTATGTTCGGCTCCCGCGCCGGCAATGTCGCCTCCGTCGGCCGCGTCCAGACGCCCACCCTCGCCATCGTTTACGCCCGCGAGCTGGAAATCCGGAATTTCAAGCCCCGCGCCTTCTGGCGCGTGACCGCCACCTTCGAGGTCGCCAAGGGCAGCTATGAGGGCGTCTATCAGCGCCCCAATTTCAAGCGCGCCGAAAACGACGACCACGACCGCATCGACCGCATCTGGGATAAGTCCCTCGCCGAGGCCGTCGCCGCCGCCTGCGCCGGCCAGCCCCTCGCCCGCGTCACCGAGGAGAAAAAGGGCAGCACCCAGGCGTCCCCGCGGCTTTACGACCTGACCACGCTCCAGCGCGAGGCCAACAACCGCTACGGCCTGCCCGCCCGCCGGACGCTCCAGATCGCCCAGGCCCTCTACGAGCGCCACAAGATGATCACCTACCCCCGCACCGACTCGCGGGCGCTGCCGGAGGATTACATTCCCACCGTGCGCGAGACCCTCAACAATCTCCCCGGCGAGCTCGGCATGCACGCGCACAAGGTTCTGAGCGAAGGCTGGCTGCGGCCCAACAAGCGCATCTTTAATAATGCGCAGATCTCCGACCACTTCGCCATCATCCCGACGGCGCACGAGGCCAAGAACCTCGATGAGATGGAAGCCAAGGTGTTCGACATGATCGCCCGGCGCTTCGTCGCGGCGTTCTACCCGGCGGCGGAATTCGACATCACCACGCGCACCAGCACGGTCGCGCAACACGAGTTCAAGACCGAGGGCAAGGTCCTCACCGCTCCCGGCTGGCTCGCCGTTTATGGCAAGACCACCGTGGACGACGACGCCACCGACTCCAAGGCCCTGCCCGCCCTCACCGCCGCCGACGGCGCGCCCGCCAAGGCGAAAGCGGCCGAGTCCAAGCTTCACTCCGAGACCACCAAGCCGCCGCCGCGCTACAACGAGGCCACGCTGCTGTCCGCCATGGAAGGCGCCGGCAAGCTCATCGAGGATGAGGAATTCGCCGAGGCGATGAAGGAGCGCGGCCTGGGCACTCCGGCCACGCGCGCCGACACGATCGACGGTCTCATCAACCAGAAGTACATGGACCGCGCCCAGCGCGACCTGATGCCGACCGCCAAGGCCGAGCAACTGCTCCAGTTCCTCTCCGCCGTGAAGGCCGACGCCCTCACCCTGCCCGCCATGACCGGGGAGTGGGAGTTCAAGCTCCGCCAGATGGAGCATGACAAATTCTCCCGCACCCAGTTCATGGACGAGGTCATCGAGCAGACCCGGGGCATCATCGACCGCGTGAAGAACTTTGAGGAGGACGACTCCATCGCCCGCGTCACCGACATCCCGTCGCCCACCGACGGCAAGCCGCTCCGCGAGACCCTCCGGGGCTACAAGTCCCAGGACGGCGAGTTCATGGTCTACAAGGTCATCGGCGGACGCAAAATGGAGGAGGAGGAAATCCGCACCCTCGTCGCGAACCGCTCCATCGGCCCGCTCGACGGCTTCATTTCCGCCAAGACCCGCAACCGCTTCAACGCCGTCCTCAAGCTCGTGAAGGACGAGGAGAAGGGCAAATGGAAGACCGAGTACGATTTCGGCGACAAGTTCGATGTCGCCACGCTCACGCCGTTCTGGACCGACCCGAAGACCGGCGCCGAGCTGTGCGAGGTCGGCTCGCAATATGTGCTGCGCGAGAAGGAAGACGACGCCTGGAAGCAGACCTTCCGCATCGGCCGCCTGATGTGCCAGAAGCCGATCCCGCAGGAGCAGGTCATCAAGATCGTCTCCGAGGGAAAGTCCGACCTGATCGAGAATTTCACCTCGAAAAAGGGCCGGCCGTTCAGCGCCTTCCTCAAGCGCGAGGGCCCCAAGATCTCGTGGGAATTCCCGCCGCGCGCCCCGAAGCTCGACAAGGACGGCAACCCCATCGCCCGGAAGGCCCGCACGCCCCCCGATCTGTCCAAGGCCGTCCTCATCGGCCCAAGCAAATCCCACCAGGGCGGCGAGCTCGTCCAGACCGCCGACTCCTATTACGTGCGCAAGCCTGAGCAGGACAACCGCATCGTCTTCACGATGAAGCGGCACATCTGCGCCAAGGAGATCCCCGTCGAGGAGGTCAAGCAGCTGATGGAGACCGGCCGCACCAATCTCATCGAGGGACTCATGTCCAAGCGCCTGCAGCCGTTCAGCGCCTTCCTGATCCTCTCGAAGACCAAGGCCAAGGCCGACTTCGAGTTTCCGCCACGCTGAGCCTGCACGGCTGCGGCGGTAACTTCCGGTCCGGACCCGCGTCTCTTCCTCCACGTGAAGACCCCGAAAAACTACCTCATCCTGCTGCTGGTCCTAACCACGCTCGGCTGCGGCACCTTCGCCTGGCGCCAGTACCAGGAACTGGTTGCGCTGCGCGCCTCCGCCCTGAACAACGACGAGCGCGCCGACCTGCAGAAGCGCCTGTGGGCGGCGGAAAAGCACCAGCACGAGCTCGAGGCCTCGCTCGCGGCCAAGCGTGACCCCGGCAACGGCGATCCCGCCGACGGCCCGGAGGGCGGCCCTGGCGGCGACCGTCGCGGCGGCAACCGGAATAACATGGCCGGCAATTTCATGGCCATGATGGACAAGCCGGAGATCCAGAAGCTCATGGCCATCCAGCAGCGCGCCGGGCTCGATGCGCGCTTCGCGGCCCTCTTCAAGAACCTCAACCTCAGTCCGGCCCAGCTCGAGCAGTTCAAGAACCTCCTCGTGGAAAAACAAACCGCGATGACCGACGCCTTGGCCGCCGCCCGGGCCCAGGGCATCAACCCGCGCACGGACCCGGAGGATTTCCAGAAATTAATCACTGATGCCCAGGCCGAGGCCGACAACAGCATCAAGACCACGCTCGGCGCCGCCGGCTACGCGCAGTACCAGCAATACCAGCAAACCCTGCCGCAGCGCAATGTGGTGAACCAGCTGTCGCAATCGCTCAGCTACACCAACACGCCGCTCACCGCCGACCAGACCGAGCAGATGGTCTCGGTTCTCGCCGCCAACACGCCCGCCTCCACTAATTCCACGTCCGGCAACATCCGCGCCACGGTCACCACGGCCTTCGGCATCGGCGGCCCCGGCCAGACCAGTCCCATCACCAACGACGCCATCACGCAGGCGGCCACGGTGCTCGCCCCCGCCCAGGTGACCGCCCTGCAGCAACTGCAGGCCACCCAACAAGCCCAGGCCCAGTTGCAGGCCGCCATGCGTAACCAGTTTCGCAATCCCGGCACCGCCAGCGGCCTGGCGCCCGCGACTTCAGCGCCTCCGCCAGCCAAGAACGGCCCGGGCGGCGGATGACAGCGAAAACGCTTGTCGCGCTGTTTTGAGCGCGGGATAGTCGCGGGGATCGTTTAATCAATCCGCCCTATGATCGTCACCACCGGCCAGCTCTTCAAACACGCCTACGGCAAGTACGCCGTGGGCGCCTACAACATCAACAACGCCGAGCAGGCGATGGGCCTCTTCAAGGGCTGTATCACCTCCCAGGCGCCGTTCATCATCCAGATTTCGAAGGGCGCGCGCAAATACACCGACAAACGCGTGCTGGAGGCCATCATCCGCGCCGCCGGGGAAATCTTTCCCGACGCCATTTTCGCCGTCCACCTCGACCACGGTGACGAGCAGACCTGCTACGAGTGCATCGACTCGGGCTTCTTCAGTTCCGTGATGATCGACGCCTCCCACGAGTCCTTCGACCAGAACGTCGCCATCACCAAGCGCGTCGTGGACAAAGCCCACGCCAAGGGCATCTCCGTCGAGGCCGAGCTCGGCATGCTCGGCGGCGTCGAGGAGGACATCAAGGTGGACGAGGGCCACGCGATGCTCACCAATCCCGAGGAGGCCAAGGATTTTGTGGCCCAGACCGGCTGTGACTCCCTTGCCTGCGCCATCGGCACCTCCCACGGCGCGTTCAAGTTCAAGGGCAAGCAGTCCCTGCACTTCGACGTGCTGCAGAAGATCAAGGCCCTCCTCCCCGGTTTCCCGCTCGTCATGCACGGCTCGTCCTCCGTCCCGCAGGACGAGGTCGCGCGCATCAACGCCGCCGGCGGCAAGATCGCCGGCTCGATGGGCGTGGATCCCAACGAGTACCTCCCGGCCGCCCAGCTCGGCGTGACCAAGGTCAACATCGACACCGACGGCCGCCTCGTCTGGACCCGCGTGCACCGCGAATACTTCCGCGACAATCCCGGCGACTTCGACTTCCGCCCGGCCGGCAAGATCTTCATCGAGGAATACGCGAAGTTCATCGCCAGCCGCAACGTCCTCCTCGGCAGCGCCAACCAGCTGGCCGACCTGCGCAAGAGCCTCGGGAAATAAAGCAGCAGCGCAGTCAGCGATCAGCATTCAGCATACAGGGCGGGGTCGCTGACCCCGCCTTTTTCATCTGGGTTGCTTGCGAGTGGGTTGCGCGCTGGCGCGCAACGTTTCGTGGCAGCACGCCACCAGCCGCGAAGTCGGCGGCAAATCTGCTGCCTTCAGAGCGGCTTTTTGAAGTACAGCGAAGTCTTGGTCACCTCGTACCCTAGGCGCTGGTAGAAAATGTGGGTTTCCTTGCGGAGGATATTGCTACGCAGCGCCACCAACGAACCTCCCCGCTCTTTCGTCCAGCCCTCGGCCATCTGCATCAGCTGGCGTCCTATTCCGCGCCCCCGCATCTTAGATGCCACGACCAAGCCCACCACTTCACCGCGCGCATCCGACGCGAGCCACCGGGTGAAATGGACTTGGACCCACCCGACCACTTCGCCTTCGGGCAATCTCGGCCACAAAAACACGATGGTCACGATCCTCCGTGATCCGCGCGAAACGCCGCGCCATCTGCTCTTCAGTAGAGACATAGCCGAGTTCACCACTGAGGTGAGTCACGGCAGGGATGTCCGCCGTCCGAGCCTCGCGAATTGTAACTGACGAACCACCGCTCACGGCCGCCAGGGAAATTTCTTGGCGTCGGGCTTCCGTTTCTCGCGCTGGGCTGCGTGAAATTCCTTCGCCTCCTCGCTCATGTAGTAAAGCAGCGTGGCGTTGCCCGAAAGTTCCTGGATGCCGGCCTGGCCGTCGAGTTCGGCGTTGAAGCCGCTCTTGAGCAGCCGGATCGCGAGCGGGCTGTGCTCGAGGATCTGTTGCGCCCACTTTACCCCCTCGGCCTCGAGGTCGACCACCGGGACCACGGTGTTGACCAGCCCCATCTCCAGCGCCTGCTTCGCATCATACTGCCGGCAGAGGAACCAGATCTCGCGCGCCTTCTTTTGGCCGACGATGCGGGCAAGGTAGCTCGCGCCAAAGCCGCCATCAAAGCTGCCCATCTTCGGGCCCACCTGGCCAAAGATCCCGTTGTCGGCCGCAATTGTCAGGTCGCACACGAGGTGCAGCACATGCCCGCCGCCAATGGCGTAGCCCGCCACGAGCGCGATCACGACCTTCGGAATCGAGCGGATGAGCTTCTGCAGGTCGAGGACGTTGAGCCGCGGCACGCCGTCGCCGCCGACATAACCGGCATGGCCCCGCACACTCTGGTCGCCACCGGCGCAGAAGGCATATTTGCCGTCCGTGTGCGGCCCCGCCCCGGTCAGCAGGATCACGCCGATGGACGGATCCTCCCGGGCATCCGAGAAGGCCTCGTACATCTGCGAAACCGTCTCCGGGCGGAAGGCATTGCGCTTCGCCGGGCGGTTGATCGTGACCTTCGCGATGCCGTCGGCCTTGTGGTACAGGATGTCAGTGTAGGTCTTCGCGACCTTCCATTTGGGCAGGCTCATGCTTCCACGGTAGAAAAAAAGCCGCCGTTGTCGATGGGAGTCACGCCAACCCCACGAGGCGAACCGGGCGGCTATGTAACCCAATAGGTTACACTGGGCCTTAGCCGGGCATGACGGCACAGGGCATTTGACTGGAAACCGCCCGCAAAGCCCGCTTCGCTGTCCCCGACCATATCGAATGTCGACTCACTCCTCCCTGCCATTGCGCACTAGCGCCCGAATCGGGCTGACCATTGGCGCCCTCGGCGTGGTCTTCGGTGACATCGGCACCAGCCCGCTCTACACGATGAAGGAGTGCCTCGCGCACATGCCGAACGTGGACCGCGCCGACGGCGTCCTCGGCATCCTGTCCCTCATCTTTTGGTCCCTCTTCCTGATCGTCAGCGTGAAGTACCTCTATTACGTCACGCGCGCCGACAACCATGGCGAGGGCGGTATCTTTGCCCTGCTGGCGCTGATCCACTCCAGCTCGGAAACCAACGCCGCCTCCGGCAAAAAGCGGGCCTCCGCCGCCGCGGTCCTGCTGATCCTCATCGGCGCCGCCCTGCTGTACGGCGACGGCGTCATCACGCCCGCCATCTCGGTGCTCGGCGCGGCCGAGGGTTTCGAGGCCGTGAGTGCCTCCTTCACGCCTTACGTCGTCTGGATCGCCTGCGCGATCCTGGCCGCGCTGTTCTGGTTCCAGCACCGGGGCACCAAGCAAATCGGCGGCGTCTTCGGGCCGATCATGCTCGTCTGGTTCGCCGTGCTCGCCGTGCTCGGCGGCTGGCATATCGCCCAATACCCCGAGGTTCTGCGTGCGCTCAACCCCCGCTACGGCCTCGCCCTGCTGGATCACAGCCCGCTCGTGGTCTCCGCCCTGCTGGGCGCCGTCGTGCTCTCCGTCACGGGAGCAGAAGCGCTTTACGCCGATCTCGGCCACTTCGGCCGCGGCTCGATCACGCTGGCCTGGTACGGCGCGGCGTTTCCGGGCCTCATCCTGAATTATTTCGGTCAGGGCGCCTACATCCTCGCCCATCCACTCTCGGTCGAAAACCCCTTCTTTGCCCTCGCCCCGGTGGGCCTGATCCGCGGCGCGCTGATCGGTCTCTCGATCGCCGCGGCCGTCATCGCCAGCCAGGCACTCATCTCCGGCGCGTACTCCCTCACCCGCCAGGCCATCCAGCTCGGCTATTTCCCCCGGCTGATGATCAAGTACACCAATGCCGAGCATTCCGGGCAGATTTATGTGCCGCTCGTCAACACCCTGCTGGCCCTGGGCTCGATCTTCACCGTCATCGCCTTCGGCACCAGCAGCCACCTCGCGGCCGCCTACGGCATCGCCGTCACCGGCACCATGGCCATCACGACCATCGCGTTTTTCATTGTGACACGCAGCAACTGGAACTGGCCGCTGTGGTTCACCGGCCCGCTCTGCGGCGGCTTCCTCCTCATCGACCTGGCCTTCTTCCTCTCCAACGCCCACAAGATCGCCGACGGCGGCTGGCTGCCTCTCGCCATCGGCGCCGTGCTCCTGGCCATCATGTACACGTGGAAGATCGGCCGCACGGAGATCTTCCAGCGCGTCTACGGCAACAATGTCACCGAGGCCGAGCTCACCACCATCGCCCGCAGCAAGCACGTCACCCGCGTCGGCGGCAGCGCCGTCTTCATGGTCGGCTCGCCGAAGGGCACGCCCATCGCGCTGCTGCACCACGTCAAGTCCAACCGCGCCCTGCACCAGACCGTCGTGCTGCTCAGCATCATGACCGAGGAGGTGCCCACGGTTCCCTCCGCCGAGCAGCTCACCCTGACCGAGGTCGGCGAGGGCATCTGGCGCGCCGTGGGCCGCTACGGCTACATGCAGTCGCCCAATGTCGCCGAGCTCATGGACCGGATCAAGGCGCTCCACGTCCCCATCAACCCGCAGGCGACGACGTATTTTTTCAACCGCGAGATGATCATCAGCGGCGGCAACGCCAAGATGTGGGAGTGGCAGAAGAGCCTCTACGCCTTCCTCAGCCGCAACGCCCGGCCCGCCAAGGATTATTACCAGATCACGCCGTCGCAGATCATCGAGATCGGCCTGCCGCTGCAGCTGTAGGGCCGCCGCGGCTCCTGCTCAGACCACCCGCTCCGCCACCTTCGCCGCCTCGGCGAAAATCTTCTTCCGCAAGGCGGCATCCTTCTTCCGGTCGGTCCGCAGCTCCAGCACGCGAATCCCGCTCTTCGGGAGCTTGGCGATCAGCCCCGTGAAGTGCTCTCTGTCGCGCACGAGCGTGTAGCCCACCCCGTGAGCCGCGCAGAGCTTCTTGAAATCGACCGTTTGTGGCGTGGCAAAAAACTCCTCGAACGGCGGGTTGAATGAGGCCACCGGGAGGTGTTCAAAAATTCCACCGCCGTTGTTGTTGATCAGCACGATGGTCAGGCTGCCCTTGAATTTCGGCCCGAGCAGGAACCCGTTCGCGTCGTGCAGCAGCGCCAGGTCGCCCGTCAGCAGCACCGCCGGACGGTGCCCGTGCGCGACCCCGAGCGCCGTCGACAGCGTGCCGTCGATGCCGTTCGCGCCGCGGTTGAAGAAAAACTGCGGCGCCCGGTCCGTACCCGGCCAGAAATACTCCACATCCCTCGCCGGCATGGAATTCGCCACAAACACCGGCGTGAGTTTGGGCAGGTGCTGCGCCAGCCGCACCGTCGTCTGGCCTTCAAAATTCTCCGGCGCCTTCGCCAGCGCGCGGGCGAGGCTCGTCCCGGCTGCCGCCTCCGCCCGGCGCCAAGCCTCGGCATAATCCGCCGGGCCCTTCCCTTCCACCACCACACTGCCCACAAAGGCCCGCAATCCGCCGCGTACGTGATGGGTGGTCAGGTGCAGCGCATCGAGATTCTGCGCCCGCGCCGTCACCAGCCAGATTTCGGGGGCGCAGGCCTCCAACCAGGCGCGCAACGGCTTGCTCGTGGGCCAGCCCCCGAGGCACAGCACCAGATCTGGCTTCAGTTTGGCGCCGCCCGCCGCGCTGCGCACAATGGCGTCATATCGCGTGATCAGGTTGGAAAAATGCCCGGCATCACCGCGGAGGCCCGACAGCGTGTCGGCCAGCACGGGCCAGCCCGTGTCCCGCGCGAAACCGGCGATGACGCCGATGTCCACTGGCGACAGGCCTTCCTCGCACGGTCCGACGACGATGATGCCGCGGCTGGCGCCGGGGAAATCGAGCGACTCCAAGAGCGCGCTGGCCCGCAGCGGCGGCTGCACACCGCTGAAGAACTCCGCCTCATCCAGGGTCGCCTTGAGCGCGGCGGCGCTGCCATCCTCGATGGGTGGCAAGGGATCGCGGAATGGCGCATTGAGCTGCACCGGGCCGGACACGGGAAACTGCGTGCGCTCCACGGCGTGCACCAGCGTCTGCCGCAAATACCGCAGCATCGGCAGGCTCGCGACCGGCACGGCGAGCTCATGATAAAAGTTCACGTGGCTGCCGTAGAGCTTCTGCTGGTCGATCGTCTGCCCCGAGCGGCACTCGCGCATCTCCGGCGGCCGGTCGGCGGTGAGAATGAGCAGCGGCACGCCGCTCTCCTGCGCCTCGATCACCGCGGGATAATAATTCGCCCCGGCCGTGCCGCTGGTGCAAAGCAGGACCACCGGACGGCGGTGCCGCTTCGCCAGGCCCAGGGCGAAAAATGCCGCGGAGCGCTCATCCAGCACCGGGATGGACTCGATCCCCGCCTGCCGCGCGAAGGCCATCGTCAGCGGCGTCGAACGCGAGCCGGGGGAGATGACCGCATGCGTCACGCCGAGGCGGTGCAGGGTTTCCACCAGCACGCTGCCCCAGAGACTGTTGGTGTTGCGGAAATCGAGCATCGTCGGGCGGTGGTCAGGCGCAAAGCGCGCCGAGCATGGCTTTAAACTTTAGCTCCGTTTCGGCAAACTCCTTCTCGGGCGTCGAGCCGGCCACGATGCCCGCCCCCGCGTACACCCGCGCCGTGGCGCCGTCCACCAGCGCCGAACGGATTCCGACAAAAAACTCGCCGCCGCCGCGCGCATTCACCCAGCCGATGGCACCGCCATAGAGCCCGCGGGGAAACCCCTCAAGTTCCGGGATCCAGGCCAGCGCCGCATCCATGGGCGTCCCCCCGACCGCCGGCGTCGGATGCAACCAGCCCACGGTCTGAAGCAGGCGCACATTCTCCGGCAGCGCCGCTAGAATCGGCGTGTGCAGGTGCTGCACGTTCGCCAGCCGGCGCAGTCCCGGTTGCGCCGAGAACTCCAGCTTCAGGCCCAGCTGCGCCAGCCGCCCGGTGATGGTATCGACCACGAACCGGTGCTCCCGCAGGTCCTTCTCGCTGTGCAGCAGCGCCGCCCCGAGCGTGGCGTCCTCGCTCGCGCCCACTCCGCGGCCAGTCGTGCCGGCCAGCGCCGCGGTCTCAAGGGTGCCCTTGCTCACGCGGACCAGCTGTTCGGGGCTCGCCCCGATGAAGCTCTGGCCGCGCCCGTTCGCCAGCGAGAAGGCATAACAGTCGGGAAAGAGCTGGCGCAGCCCGTTGAGCACGCGCAGCGGGTGCAGCGGCTGCGGGAGCGTCAGGTCAATCGCCCGGGCCAGCACGATTTTCTCAAACTCGCCCGCCGCCAGGCGGGTCAGCGCGCGGGTCACGGCCGTCCGGTAGTCGCCGGCCTCGCGCGTGGAAAAATCCGGTCCGGCGGCCGCCGCCGCGTGATTCGATTCCCGGTAGCGGAACTGCGCAAACTTCCCGTGCGCCCGCCACACGCGCGACGCGAGCAGCGCCAGGTCGGCGTCCGCCGTGACCAGCAGGTTGGCGACGGCGGTCGTGGTCGCCCCCGCGCGCGCGACCTGCCAGCGCGGCACGAAGGCGCGGGCGGCCGGAAACGCGCCGCCGGCCTCCGTCTCGTGGTGGAACGCGAACGCCGTGAAAAAATGCGGCCCGCCGAACGGCGCCTCCACGTCACCGACCGCAATGGTGTGCGCGAGGGTTTCATCGATAAACCGCTGGATCTCCGCAAAGCGACCGGGCCCGTGGGCCTCGTGGGCCACCGCGACCTCCGCGCCGGCGATCGCGCTCTCGATGCTGGGGCGCTCCGCATAAAAATGCGGTTCGCCCGGCTCGAAGATGGACTCCAGCACGGCCAGCGGATCAAGCGCGCCGACCGCGAGGGAGATGCTCACGAGCTTGGCGTGTCCCTCCTTCACCGCCGCCGCGCGGCACTGCGCGAGAAACGCCTCGAGCGCCTCGGGCGAGGCGTTGTTCGCCGGATGGAGCGGGAGGATGGTCACGGTTTGGCTGGCGCCTTGTCCGCGGGCTGGGGCCGGGGAAACAGCACGAGGGCCTCCGCGACCTTCCGGCCGGTCAGCCGCGAGCCCCAGGCCAGTTCGTCCCGCCAGATCGCGCCCGGCGTGTAGCCGAGCACTCCGTTGATCTTTTCCGTGGTGGTCGGCATCACCGCCTGCAACAACGCGGCGCCCAGGCGCAGCGCCTCCGCCATCGTGGCGAGCGCCGTGCGCAGCAGGGTCTGGTCGGCCTCCGTGGTGGACTTGCCGAGCTTCCACGGCGCGCGTTTCTCGATGTAGGCGTTGGTCGCGGTGATGAACGCAAACGTGCGGTCAAGCGCGGCGTGAAACTGGAAACCCTCGCAGAGCGGGATGACCTCGGTGCGGGTCTTGTCCCACAGCGCCTGGAGTTCCTTCTCCACGTCCTCCGCCGGCCCGGCCGCGGGGATCAGGCCCGCACCGAAGCGCGTGGTCATGTTGAGCGTGCGGTTGATGAGGTTGCCGAGGTTGTTTGCGAGTTCGCTGTTGTAGCGGACGAGAAACTGCGCGCGGGTGAAGTCGCTGTCCTGGCCGACGTTCATCTCGCGGATCAGGAAATAGCGCAGCGCGTCCACGCCGAACTCCCCGGTGTAGTCCGCCGGCACGATGAAGTTGCCGGTGCTCTTGGACATCTTCACGCCGTTGACCGACCACCAGCCGTGCACCAGCAGCGACTTCGGCAGCGGCAGCCCGAGGGCGTGCAGCATGATCGGCCAGTAGACCGCGTGCGGCGGGACGAGGATGTCCTTGCCGATGACATGGAGGTCCGCGGGCCACTGCCCCGTGTCGGCCACTGCCGAGTAATAGTTCACGAGCGCGTCGAACCAGACGTACGTCACGTAGTTCGGGTCGAAGGGCAGCGGGATGCCCCACTCCAGCCGCTCGCGCGGCCGCGAGATGCAGAGGTCGTTCAGCGGGTCCTTGAGGAACTCCAGCACCTGCTTCTGGCGATAGCGCGGGAAGATGAAGTCCTCGTGCGTCGTCAGGAAATCCACGAGCCAGGCTTGGTAGCCCGCGAGCTTGAAGAAATAGTTGGACTCCGTGATCTCGGTCACGTCGCCGAAGATCTCCGGCCAGGTGCCGTCGGGCTGCCGGTCCTTTTCCTGCAGGAACTGCTCCTGCCGGGTGGAATAGAACCCCTTGTACTCGGCCTGGTAGATCTCGCCCTTGTCGTACAGCTGCTGGAGCAGCCGGCTCACGACCGCCTTGTGCCGCGGCTCGGTCGTGCGGATGAAATCGTCGTTGGAGATGCTGAGCTGCGGCAGCAGAGCGCGGAAGGCCGCGCTGGTTTCGTCGACGTACTGCTGGGGCGGGATGCCGAGCTGCTGGGCGGCCATCTGAACCTTCTGGCCGTGCTCGTCCACGCCCGTGAGGAAATACACCTCGTCGCCCATCATCCGGCGGAACCGGGCAATGACGTCAGTCAGCACCTTTTCATAGGCGTGGCCGAGGTGCGGGGCCCCATTTACGTAGTCGATGGCGGTGGTGAGGTAGAACGGCTTCATGCGGGAGCCCGCCAACAAAAGCCGCCCCGGGTGAAATGTCGAAAGTTTTGACGCGGGCCGATTGCCACCACAGGTTCGCGGCCCGGGCTCCCGGCCGCATGAACTCCCTCACCCGCCTCATCGGCTATTCGCTGCTCCTGCTGCTGGTGTTCCTCGGGGCCACCCTCGGCGCCCAGAGCTGGCTGCGGCAGCAGACGCAGCGGTTGCGCGCCGAGGCCATCGAGGCGCGCCGGATGCAATTCGATGCCGTGCTCCAAATTCTGAACCGCCCAGTGGACGAATGGGATGAGTCGTATCAACGCCAGCTTGGCGACATAATCGGCGGCACCGTGAGCATCCAGCGGGCCGATGTCGTGCTGCCATCCAAGGATCCCGCGTTGCTCTACATCGAGCGGGGCATCCTCCCGACCGGCTCTTCGCCGCGCCTCATCCGCGTGGCGTTTCCCGCGCCCCCCACCGCGCGCCTGATGGCCACCTATCAGCAGGTGACGGTCGGCCTCCTCCTCTTTGGCACCGCACTGCTGCTGGCCGGCGCCTTTTTCGCCGTGCTCAACTGGCGCAGCGCGGACTCGAATAGCAGCACCCGAACCGATTACCGCGACACGACCCGCGCCGAAATGGGCAGCCTCGCCCACCTCGCCAAAACGTCCATGGCCCAGGGCGCCGAGCTCAACCTGGAACGCGACGGCCGCCGGCTCGCCGAACAGGACGCTCTCCTCAAGCAGCAGCTGTTGAACCAGTCACTCGAGGGTAAAATTCGCCTCGGCCACGACCTGCACGACGGCATCATCCAGTCGCTCTACGCGACGGGCCTGACGATCGAAACCGCGCGCGCGCTCGCCCGGACCGACCTGGCGGCGGCGGACCAGCAGCTCGCCCTGTGTCTCCAGAATCTCAATGCGTCCATCCGGGACGTGCGGAACTACATCACCGGCCTGGCCCCGGAAACCCTGCGCCGGGCCGGGTTTGCCCAGGCCATCGAGTCGCACATCACGGAACTCAGCGCAGGGCGGAACCTGCGCTTTGACCTGAAATTTGACGACGAGGCCATCGCCCGGCTCACCCCCGAGCAGAGCACCGAGGCCCTGCAGGTCGCCCGCGAGGCCATCAGCAACAGCCTGCGCCATGGCGGCGCGTCGTTCGTGACTGTGCGGGTGCATCAAAGCGACCGGGAGATCGGTCTGCTCGTGCAGGACAACGGAATCGGCTTTGATGCGTCGCGCCGGGAAAGTCTGGGCCACGGCCTCGGCAACATGCAAAAGCGCGCCGGGCGCGTCGGCGCCACCGTGCGCATCGAGAGCCAGCCCGGGTCCGGCACGCGGGTCATTCTCACCCTGCCCCTGCTCCATCCCTCCGTATGAAATCCCCCGTCAAAAACCGCGTCCGTCTCGTGCTCGTCGACGACAGCCAGGTGGTCCGCATGGGCCTGCGCTCGCTCATCAGCACCGAGCCCCGCGTCGATATCGTCGGCGAAGCCGGCAGCGTCGCAACCGCCGTTGAAACCTGCGCCCGGCTCAAGCCCGAGGTCGTTTTGCTCGACATCCGCCTTCCCGATGGCACCGGTTTCGATGCCTGCCGACAAATCCTGGCCAAGCTGCCCGACACCCGGGTGTTGGTGCTCACCTCCGTCGCCGACGAAACCCTTGTGGACGAGGCCATCCGCGCCGGTGCGCACGGTTATCTCCTGAAGGAAATTGACGGCCGCGGGCTGCTGCAGGCCGTGTTTGATGTCGCCGAGGGCAAGTCGATCCTCGACCCCGCCGTGACCGCGCGGGTGATCCAACTCGTCAAAGGCGGGACCAATGCCTCCCGCGACGCCCTTGCCGTCCTCTCCCCCCAGGAGCGGAAGGTCCTCGCCCTGATCGCCGAGGGACAGACCAACAAGGAAGTCGCAAGCGGACTGGGACTTGCGGAAAAGACCGTCAAAAACTACCTCAGTAATATTTTCGAAAAGCTGCACGTTTCCCGCCGGGCCCAGGCCGCAGCCATGTTCGTGCGTGAATCGCGCCCCTGACCGCCTGAAGTGAGCCCATCGGGCGTGTTTTGGCCTGATTAGGGCCAATCAGCCCTGACGACCTAGGGCCGATTTTCCCTCAATTGTCACTAGGCAGGAATGTATAATTCCTATAGCGCCATGTGTGAATAATGTATGAATCTTCCACATTGCACACTTTCTCTGGGCGTTATCACCCTTAAATTATGATTCGTCCCCTTTCCCCATTCGCGCGCGTCGATTCCCGGACCATTGTCGCTGCTTCGTCCTGAGCTTCCGCGAGTTGGATGACGATGTTTTTCCTCACCGGCCGGAACCATATCAATCGCCCGGCATTTTCATGCTTTATCTACACCCGATGAACTCGAATCGCCCCTCCGGAGTTGGTGCCCGGCTGAAGCAAAAAGCGCGCCGGGCCTTCACATTGGTCGAAGTCATGATCGCCACGATGGTTTTCACCATGGGCATCCTCGGCGTCTACGCGATGATGATCAAATCCTACGAATTGGTCACCCTCGCCCGCCACCGCGACAATGGCCGAGCGCTCCTGCTTTCGTTTG
>CAIMAQ010000084.1 GCA_903839035.1 uncultured Opitutia bacterium | reverse complement strand
GTTATCTATCGGGGTAGGCTCTGCCACTGGGTGACTTTGGGGGTGCAGTCACGGAGTGGGATCGATCCCAAATGACCAAATCAGTCGTGATGTTTCACCCAAGGCGGCAGACGACGAAACCCCCACAGAGTACCGTCTGGTCAGGTCCCGCGCCCCCGCCGCCCCTGAAAACAAAAGATCGAGGACGGATAGTCCTCGATCTTGTTGTGCCAACCTTCCGGGGAGCGGAACGTTGGCGAAGGGAAACAGCCTTTCGGCTGTGTTATACGAGACTCAGGTCGTCGGCACGGTCTGGATCGTCTTGAGGATCCGGCCGGCGACCAGGTACGGGTCGGCGGCGGAGTTCGGACGGCGATCCTCGAGGTAGCCCTTGTAGCCGGCGTTGACGAAGCTGTGCGGCACGCGGATCGAGGCGCCGCGGTCGGCGATACCATAGCTGAACTTGTCGATCGACTGCGTCTCGTGCAGGCCGGTGAGGCGGAGGTGGTTCTCCGGGCCGTACACCGCGATATGCTCGCCGACGTACTGGTTGAAGGCCGCCATGAGCTTCTCGAAGTAGGCTTTGCCACCGGTTTCGCGCATGTACTTGGTCGAGAAATTGGCGTGCATGCCGGAGCCGTTCCAGTCCAGCGGCTGCTGAAACGGAGCGAGGATCGGCTTACAGCGCCACTCGATGTCAATGCCGTAGCTCTCCGTCAGGCGGGCGAGGATGTAGCGGGCGACCCACATTTGGTCAGCGGCGCTCTTGGAGCCCTTGCCGAAGATCTGGAACTCCCACTGACCCTTGGCGACCTCGGCGTTGATGCCTTCGAGGTTGATCCCGGCATCGAGGCAGATGTCGATGTGCTTCTCGACAATCTCCCGGGCGACGCATCCGACGTTCTTGTAGCCGACGCCGGTGTAGTACGGACCCTGCGGAGCGGGGAAACCGTCCTTGGGGAAACCGAGGGGCGCGCCGTCTTTCCAGAGGAAATATTCCTGCTCGAAGCCGAACCAGGTGTCCGGATCATCCGGGATCGTGGCGCGGGAATTGGAGGGATGCGCGGTGCCGGTGTGGAGATAGGTTTCGCACATCACGAGCACGCCGTTCTTGCGGGTCGTGTCGGGAAAAACCGCCACGGGCTTCAGGACAACGTCCGAGCTCTTGCCCTCAGCCTGCTGCGTCGAGCTGCCGTCAAAGCCCCAGGCGGGCAGTTCGGCGAGCTTCGGGAAGCTGGCAAATTCTTTGATCTGGGTTTTGCTGCGCAGGCTGGCCAGCGGCGTGTAGCCGTCGAGCCAGATGTATTCCAATTTGTATTTGGCCATGGTCGGTTAGGTTAGAGACAGGTTTAGGGTGAGTTCGTGGTGAGGTTGATCGAGTATGCCAGAGTCTGTGGGAGCACCAAAAACTCAGGTTAAATTCAGCACCTTATGTGCCAGAGCCAGCCTGAACTGGCCTGCGCGCGGTAGATTAATCCATCAAATTCATTGCCAGCATCTTTCGTCATTCAGTCATCAGGCTTGCCAGCACCAAAACACGCCCGAAACTCATTCTAAATAATCATGCATGAGATGAAGGACACCGCCCGCGCCCTGGTGCGCATCGGCTATGACAGCCGGGTACACAAGACCTTCCGCGGCCATCAGGCGCAGGAGCGCTTCGACCATGAGGTGCGGGTACTCCGGCATTTGGAAGCCCGCGGCTGCACGTTTGTGCCGCGGCTGCTGGAGGTCGATCCCGCGCAATTGAAGATCATCACCACCAATTGCGGCACGCGCGTGGACCATTTGAGCGTCGAGCGCACGGCCGAAGTTTTCGCCGAACTCGAGCCATTCGGCGTGCGCCACGAGGACCGCGAACTCCGCAACATCACGTACCGGATCGCCGACGGGCGCTTCTGCATCATCGATTTTGAGTTCGCCACCCTGCTCGACGGCGGTCCCGGCACCGTGTCCCTGAAACCCACGGGCTGACCATGGACGCCCCCACCCCGCCCGCCGCCACTCCCTCCACCAGTCTCCGCTGGTCCGGGATCACCGACCGCGGACGCTTCCGCCCGAACAACGAGGACTCGTTCCTTGCGCTCAGCTTTGACGGCCACGAGGTCCGCTACCTCGGCAAAACCGGTTCGGCGTCACTCGCCGGCACGGACTTTGTCTTCGCGGTCAGCGACGGCATGGGCGGCGCCAAGTCCGGCGAATTCGCCAGCCGCATCGCCGTGGACCGCATCACCAAGCTGCTCCCCCGCGCCTTCCGCCTCTCGGCCGCCGGGATGAGCAGCGGGTTCACCGATGTGCTCTTCGAGCTGTTCACCTCCATCCACACCGACCTGCGCAACCTGGGTTCCTCCTACGAGGAATGTGCCGGCATGGGTGCGACGCTCAGCCTGGGCTGGTTCACGCCCGAATGGATGTATTTCGCCCACGTCGGCGACAGCCGCATCTATTTTTTGCCGTGCGCGGGCGGACTCACCCAAGTCACCCACGATCACAGCCACGTCGGCTGGCTGCGCCGCCAGGGCCAGCTCAACGAGCGCCAGGCCCGCGAACATCCGCTGCGCAATGCGCTCAACCAAGCCCTCGGCGCCAGCAACCAGTTCCTCGAACCCCACATCGGCGCCGTGGGCCACCAGCCCGGCGACCGCTTCCTCATCTGCTCCGACGGCCTCGTCGACGGCCTGTGGGATCACCGGCTCGAGTCGCTGATCCGCTCCCCGTCGCCCGAGGAGTCCGGCTCAACCTCCGCCCAGCGACTCGTGAACGAAGCCGTGCAAAATTCCGGCCGCGACAACACCACCGCACTCGTGATCGAGCTGCCGGCGTCATGAGCCTGGTCTTCGTCTACGGCACGCTGAAACGCGGCGGCAGTAATTTCCACTTCATGGCCGGCCAGCAGTTCCTCGGCGAAGCCCGCACCCCACCCGGCTTCCGCCTCTACGAGCTCGACGGTTATCCCGGCATGGTCGTCAAACCTGAGGACCGCGACGGCGTCACGGGAGAAGTCTGGTCCGTGGACGCCGCCGGCCTCGCCCAGCTCGACCTCCTCGAGGGCCTCGCCGAAGGCCTGTACCGCCGCGAGTCGATCAAGCTTCTCCCGCCCTTTAGCGACCAGTCCGTCGAAACCTACCGCTACGCCCGGAGCCTCGAAGGCCGTCGAGATCTCGGGTCGACCTGGCGGGAGTGAGAGGGCGCGGGCTGGAAGTAAACCGGCGCAGAGCGGTCTTCCAACCTCAGCCTTTGAGCGCCTTCGCCGGCACTCGTCTCACGCCGGTAAACTTCGCCCGGAAGAGTTCATCGAGCAGTTCGCGGGCTTCAGGGGAGATGCGTTTCACGAGATCTTCGAGCGCGGGCAACCCCTTCGTATCGATTTCCTCGGTGGCCTCGACCATCAAGCCCGCGGGTAACTCCGACTCGCCACGCTCGCGGGACTCCGCCCGAAAGGCCGTTTCCGCCGACTCGTCGGGCCAGTTGCTGGCGCCGGTTTCACCCGCCATTTCCATCAACCCTTCGTCCGCAGCTTCGCTCGCCGCCGGTTTGGCCGCCCCACCTGCCGCGCCGAAGCCAGGCGAAGGCGGGTCGCCCGCTTGCGCCGCGCTCAGCCGCGCTTCCAGCCGGTCAATCAGTCCTTTTTTTTTTCGCTGTCGGGGCCCGCAGCGGCCGGGGATTCGTCGGCGAGGGCCGCGAGTTCCTTGATCAGACTGTCGATGGCCCGGGCACGGCTGGCCTCGACGGCTTTCAGCAGCGTCACCTCAAAATTGATCTTTTCCGCCAGACCGAGCTTCACTGCGCCCTCGCCCTCGCGCAGGCCGTCGAGCATCCGGGTGATCTGCTCCGTCGTCATCGATTCCCCGCCTTGGCCTGAGCCTGTCGAATGGCTGAGAATGCTGCTTTTCCCGCCCTGCGCGATCGCATCGAGCAGCGCCGCGCGCACCAGCACCTGCAGATCGGTCAGCAGCCGCACGAGGTC
>CAIMAQ010000083.1 GCA_903839035.1 uncultured Opitutia bacterium | reverse complement strand
GCCGGGGCGCCACGCCGGCCGCGTTTCCCGAGCCGGGCGACCTGCGCTCCGCGGGCTCCGTAAATTTTCCCGTCACCTGCGCGCCGGAGGTCCAGGCGGAATTCTCCCGCGGCGTCGCGCTGCTGCACTCCTTTTTCTACGAGGAATCGCGCCGGGTGTTTACGGAGGTGGCCCGGCGGGATCCGGCGTGCGCCATGGCGCAGTGGGGCATCGCGATGACTTGGTGGCACCCCCGAAAACCTGCACCGCTGGCCCTCGGTTGATCTCATCGATGACAATCAGTGTCGCTCCTTGTACTTTCTTTGCATGTTCACAGCCCTTGTACAAGGGCCCTTCGGTAACAAAGAAGTCTGGGCTACCTGCCGCTCGTTTCGGATCCGGCAACATTCCAGTAGTGAAGTCACGATGCTTCGAGTTTTGATGAAACACTGTGCGAAATACGTGACGGTCTGATTTTGTTGGGGCTGGTATTGCCGCCAGTAGTTCCGCATCGGCTGCAGGTGGTTTTGCGGGAATCGGTACTGCCGCTCCTGGAACATGTGTGGGCGGGGCACTTCCTACGCCCTGTAAAGCACCTTTCGAGAACGCCAACGCGACTTCACCCAATAGTCGTGATTTCCCTGTCCCTGGAGCCCCGGAGAGCAAGACGTTCTTGTTCTCTCTCAGACGCTTCAGGACTGCGAGACATTCACTGGATAGGTTATTGGCCATTGCAGTAGGATTGGTTGTGTTCGAAATCGTGGAAGCCAATTACCGAGCGGTTGGCAGGGCGTGCTGCTTGTATCCCACCGGCAGACATGTTTTGTGGCGGTTATCCCCACGGTTGCATGTCATTAGAGCATCCGCACCGCAGAAAACTACCGGAAGTGCGGTAGGATCAAAGGCCGGCTGGAAAGTAAAAGTCGCGTGCGTGGAAGGAATCCGGGGCAAAATAGCCGTAGTCCACGTACCTTGGCTCTATTTCAATGCCCGTGGTATAGCCTTCTACACAAAAGCCATCTCGCATCACGCGCCGACAAAGATAGCCATACCACAATAATCGCGAAATAGCCGCAAACGGCCACGGTTTCCGCGGTGTTTTGGGGCTTTCTCGCTGCCTTTATTGATGCTTATCCGCGAGGGTGCTCAGATAAGGGCTCCTCATCCAAGAGAGACCTACGTCGGACTGAACAAGTTAGAGCACTCCCCAATCGTGAAGTCGGTATCATCGCATGGGCGCAACGGAGCCTGTGCCTAAAAGCGTGGGGGTTCGAGTCCCCCCTCGGGCACCATCTCAGAGCTTTCCCAAGTTGGGACGGCCATGTCCAAAAGCGGCGTTTTCCCTCTGGGCGGGAGAACTTCTGGGTTCGCCGCCGCGTTCTCGCAAAGGACAATCTTGGGCCAATTTAGACCCGATATCCCAGAATTCTAGGGAAGCCTGCGGGGAAGGCGGCGATACACCGGGCTTTCCCTGCCTCGGAACGGGGGAAAAGGCTCGTATGATGGGGTGGAACACCACCAATCGCCATTTCGGGTGTGAGACTTTTACAAAAGCGTGAAGGCAAGGAGGTAACAATACGAAGGCTGGCTTGCGGCACGGCGGCCATGGATCCGTCGGGCCGGCCATTCGGGCGGAGAGGAAGGAAAGTTTATCGAATATATTATAACAATTATAAAGTTATATAGGGCATGATACGATAACTATCTACACACATAGTATATATTTGAATTTGACGGTGCCGCCTCCTGACCCTTTCCAAGAGGAGTATGAAAAACTACAAAGTGCCTTTTAACCAAGGTTTTACATTAGTTGAAATCATGGTTGTGGTCGTGCTGATCGGTATGCTGACGGCGATTGCCGTGCCGCGTTTTATCAAACTGCGACAAATATCACAGGATACAGCCGTGATTAACAACGCGCGGCAGCTGGCGAATGCGTCACAGCAGTATTTCTTGGAGTTGGGGTATACCTGCGTCTCCTTGGATGACTTGGCGGGCAGTCATGCCTATGTGAAGAATCTCGAAATTGTTGCGGCTGAAACTTACCCCCGGTACTTCACGGCAGGAGAAGCCATTACGATCAATGGGGTCGGGGGCGCGCGAACGATAACCTACTCGCCATAAGTTTAGTCCCGCGCCTATTCCCGGTGCAACCGGCCGGCCCGGCCCTGTCGCGACGGCATTGATCGCGGGCCTTGCGGTGGAAGCGGGACAACCTGATCCCGGCGCGTGGTTTTCGCCGGGACATCCTGGGGGCCTGGGATGGGTCGGATGCATTCACGGGTATTTGGGTGCATCCGGGTGAGCGTCTGGACCGGCGCCGATTTTACTCAGCGAAAAAGACCTGAGATCTTTTCGGCGGGATGGAATAATTGACGGATGTGGGTGATCCCGGCTGGGCAAACAAACTGCCGTGCCGCTTGACGTCATCCAAGCCCCCAACCCAACCCGGTAATATCTTCGTGCGGGTTTTCCGGATGATGGGTCCGGTGGTGTTCACAGGGTGGCGGATGACGATCCGTCCGGCCTCGCCACATACGCGATGGCGGGGGGCGCGCGCCGGCATGGTCACCGGCGAGGGCCTGGCGAGTGACTGCAAGCTGATGCGTGGCCAGCCGGGTTCCGGACTGAGCCGGGTGGTGGTGGGGCTGTCGAACGTCGCGTTGTTTGGCGTTTAGGCGCCCCAAAAGCTTTGCGCTGGAGGGCGCCCCGGGCATCTTCGCGCCGAACCCTCTTTCCCCATGACCCAGACTGCGACCCTCGATGCTTCCGCCAGCGCCCCGGCTCATGCCGGACCGACCGACGCGGAGCGGTTCACCTTCGATAACACCGGTTACCTGGTGCTCGAGAATTTCCTGCAGCCCGCCCACGTGGCGCGCCTGCTGGCCGCGTTGGACGGGGCGATTGCCCGCCGCCGCGCGAAGGTGGCGGTCAATCCGGACGAGGCCCGCCTCACGCTCATCAACGGCGAAAAAAGCACGCGGCTGCTCTACATCCTCGAGGACGACCCGCTGTTCCTGGAACTGATGGACTGGGCGCCGCTCATGCCGTACGTGAAGGCGCTGATCAACCCGATGCCGCATTACCACGCGTCGGACGCCATCCTCGAGCACGGAAGCGAGCTGATGGCGCGCAAGGGCGGCTGGCACATTGACGGCAATGACCAGGGCTACCGGGGCTTCGGCTGGCCGATCCCGCTGCTGCAGCTCAAGGTCGGCTATTATCTCACGGACATGACGCAGCCGGGGAACGGCAACCTCACGGTCGTGCCGTGCAGCCACAAGGCCAGGCATGTCCCCTCGCTCCGCGACCTCGAGGCCCAGCACACCCATCCCGGTTCCGTGCAGGTCTGCGCGCCCGCGGGCAGCGCGATCCTCTTTCACAACGCGCTCTGGCACGCGGCCGCGCCGTTCGCCTCGCCGGCGCACCGCCGCACGATGCTGTACTACGCTTACGAGCATCCGTGGATGGTTGGCGCCCAGGGGCACTGGAACTACAGCAAGGACTTCTACAACCGCTCGCTGTCGAAGGCGCAGCGCAAGCTCTTCCACGGCTTCGTCTTCGATCCGCCCGAGCAACGGTGGGGGTGAGTCCCGCCCGCGGCGGGACGCGGGCAAGACCCCATAGCTCCGGATGCGCCGCGGGGCTATCTTCAGCCGCGGTTCACTTCCGCGACCATGTCCCTGCTCATTCCCCACTGGCGTTGTTTCGAAACGGTCTCCTCGGGGGCGGAGGCGTCGTCCTTCGCGGAATGCTGCCGCTACTCGCTGGCGACCCTGGAGGTGGACTGTGATCCCGCGACGAAAAGTTTTGCGCTGATCGAACAGCAAGAGCCCGGCACCTGGCGGTGGGCCATCGTCAGCGCCCGCGGCCGGGTCCTGCAGGACGGCCACGAACCCAGCCAGCTTGAGGCGAAACATGCCGCCACGTCCGCGCTGTACGCGGTCACGGCCGGGCTGAACGCGTAACGCGGCACGGCGCGCCGCCGCGGCCCTCGCCCATTTTTGGCCTGACTCGCGGGTAAGTTTCGCGAGCGTCGGGGCATTACCCCGCCCCAATCCAAGCTGCAGCCGGCTGCGCCCCCGAGTCCCCCGGAGGCCGGCGGCGAAAATTCGCCGCCGGGCCTGCTCCGGAAAACGTGGCGGCTAGTGCAGGATTTTGCCGGGGCGGGCGGTGACGCGACCTACCTGTGGCCGCGGTGGCTGGTCCTGCGGGCGGTCGGGCTGGTCTACGTGCTGGTTTTTGCGGGCATCCTGCAGGAAGGCCAGGCGCTGGTCGGACCGCACGGGCTGATCCCGCTCGCGAATTTTTTCACGGACCTGCACGTGCGGTTTCCCTCCACGCTCGCGGCGTTCATCCAGGCACCGAGCCTGTTCTGGCTGGGCACGGGGGCGGGGATGATTTCGCTGCTGTCGTGGCTCGGGCTGCTCGTGGCCGTGGCGCTGGTGTTGAACCTGTGGCCGCGGATGGCACTGGCCGCCTGCTGGGTGATCCACCTGTCGTTCGTGACGGCGTGGAGCATCTGGTCGGGGAGCCAGGTGGACCAGTTGATGCTCGAGGTGGCGCTGCTGTGCATCCCCTTTGCACCGGCGGGCTATCGGCCGGGCCTGGGCGCGGCGTCGCCGCCGCGGCCGGTCGCGTTGTTCATGATGCGCTGGCTGCTCTTCCGCGTGATGTTTGAGAACGGCGTGGTGAAGGTGATCTCCGGGGATCCCCGCTGGCGCGACCTGACGGCGATGGACGTCCTGTACGAGACGAGCCCGTTCCCGACGATCCTCGGCTATCTCGACCACCAGCTGCCGCATGCCCACCATGTGTTTGAGGCGGTGCTGACCTATGCCGCGGAGTTTCTGGCGCCGGCGCTGATCGTGTTTGGCGGGCGGCGGGGCCGCTGGGTGGCGCTGGCGATCTGGGTGATGTTCCAGGCGGGCATCCAGCTCACGAATAATTTTGGCTGGCTGAACACGGCCTCGATCGCGCTGGGCCTGTTGCTGCTCGACGACCAAATGCTCGCGGCGGCGGCGGCCACACTCCGGCTGCATCGGCTGGGGGGGGTTCTCACCGCCCGCGCGGTGAAGCTGGCGGCGCCGGGGCTCGCCCCGTGGAAACTTTACGCGCTGCGCACCGGGCTGTGGACGCACTTTGCGCTGACGGTGATCGTCTTCGTGCTGTTCTGCGGCGGGGCGGTGGCGGGATTTCCGACGGAGCTGGGCCGGCCGGTGAAGTTTCTCTTCGGGGGATTGCACAGTGCGAATTCCTTCACGCTCTTCGGCGGACTGTTGCCGGCGCGGTTTGGCATCGAGTTCGAGGGTTCGAACGACGGCGGCGTGACCTGGCGACCCTACGAGTACCACTTTCAGCCGCAGCGGGTGGACCGCATCTGCCCGTACATTGCGCCGTGGTATCCGCGGTTCGAGGCGACGCTGCAGATCGAGGCCACGCGCAGCACGGCGTCGCCGCTTTACGGCCTGGTCGCCACCCACCTGCTCCAGGGCGATCCCGCCGTGACGGGACTGTTTGCCCACAATCCCTTTTCCGGCCGGCCGCCGGCGATCATCCGGATGCCCGCGTACCGGCTCACCTTTACCGACGCCGCCACGCACCGGGCGACGGGCGCCTTCTGGCACAAGGTGCTGGAGGGCGAGTACCTGCCGATGATGCACCTCAACGCGCAGGGCCAGGGCGAGGCGGTGACTTCGCCGCTCGACGAGGTGCGCCTGATGGGAGAGCAGGGCAATGTCGCGGCGCAGTCCGGTCTCGGGATGATGTACGCCCAGGGCGAGAGCGTGCCGCGCGATGAAGTGGAGGCGCTGGTGTGGTTTACCCTCGCCGCACGGGCGGGCGATCCCGACGCCGAACGCAACCGCCGGTTCGCCGAAAGCCGAGTGGGCCCGGCCGGCGTCCAAGCCGCGCGCTTGCGCAGTGCGGCGATTTGGGCCGCCATCGAGGCCCGTAAGAACCCGAAGTGATTGCGCACCGGCCGCACCCACCGCGGGGCGGAGGATCAAGGTCACGTAATAGGTGACATTGGATCGAGAGGGGATGGTGCTTTTCGGGTGGGCGGGACGCCCGGGCGATTTCACTTATTAAGTGAAATCGACGGGCCCGTGGTCGGCCTGACGTTGGGCTCCTGATCCAGGTTGGGCGTTTGGATATCCGGTGGGTGGGGCGAATCCTCCGGATGAGCCGATTCATCGTGAGCTCAAAGTATTGGTGCCGCGGAGCGAACGGCTCCTCCGGAGGGTTCACCCTGCCTCCAATCGGAATCTGTGGAAAGAGAGGGGGGGCGTGCCGGGCGGTCAGCGCGTGGGGGGCGCGGGGAGCGGCTTGGGCGGCGCGAGGTCGATCCGCTCGTGGGTGGGCTCAAGCTGGAGGACGAGATGGTCGAATTGCCATTCGCCAAGGTGTTTCGTCGCTTCGACGTAGATCGTGGCCTTGCCCTTGGGTCCGGAAACCGGAATCGCGAGTTCGGCCAGGCCGGTGGGGCCGCTGACGTGGATGTTGCCCGTGACGAGCCAGCCTTCCGCGAGTGGGGAACCCAAGGCCGCGACGACGGCCGGGGCGGCTTTCGCGCGCGCGAGGGCGCCCACGTAGGCGTCGGAGGATTTGATGAACCCGACGATGACCGTGAACACCAGCGCGATGACGCCGGCCAGGACCAGCGCGGAGCCCACCCCGATGGCGGTGTAAAACAGCTTGGGCTGGCGCTGCCGCCAGGGGAGGGGACGGGATTCCACGAGGGCCGGGGATTATTTTCCGCCGAGGATTTCGTCCGTCGGCTGCACGAGGGTTTTCTCGTGGCTGGCGGCGTTGTCCCGGGCTTTTTCCACGGCCTTGCCGTACATCGTCTGGGCCTTGCGGGGCTCGACCGGGGCGGCGGCGGGTGCCGGCAAGGTGGCGGCGACGGGAGCAGGGGCGGGCGGGGGAGTCACGGGTGCGGTACGCGGGGCGGACATCATATCGGCGTCCGAATACGCCTCCAGGGCGCTCACGGGTATCTGGCCGGTCTTGTCCCCGGACTTGATCGTGACGGTCTTATCATTGCGCGCGAGGACCTGCACGGTGGTGCCGGCCTTGAGGATCACGAGGCTGTGCGCGGTCCGCAGGACGGTGTTGGCGACGAGCGTGGCGTCCTCCGCCAGGGCGGCGCCGGCGGAAAGACAAAGCAGGGCGAAGAGGAGTTTCATGGGGAGGGGTGGTGCGGAATCAGCCGGCCGCAGGCGCGGCTGAATCGCAGGGTGCCAGACGGGGCGTCCGGTTCAACCCGATACAGCTCCGGACGGGCCCCGCACCGGCGGGGGGCGGGAATTTGGATTGTAACCCCGCGGCCGAACCTTCTTCCATCGCAGCGCATTGTCCACCCCCTGACCCCATGCCCGACCTCAAGCTCACCGAACAGCAGCTGATCCAGTTCAAGACTTTCGGCTTTCTCGCATTTCCCGGTCTCCTCCAGGACCGCATTGACGAGATCATCCGCGAGTTTGAGGCCATTTTCGCCACGCGCGGCGGCGGCCATGCGGGCAAGCCGCACGAGGGCAAGCAGCGCTCCTGCATCGTGCCCTTTATTGACCAGAACGCGGTGCTTTCCAGCCTACTGGACGACCCGCGCATCCATGGGATCGCGAGCGGGCTGCTCGGCGACGACTTCAACTTCATGCCGAGCGACGGGAACTACTATGCCGGCGACACCGGCTGGCACTCGGACGGCTGGCACCCGGAAACGCTGCACATCAAGATCGCGTTCTACCTCGACCCCCTGACGCGCGACACCGGCTGTCTGCGGGTGATTCCCGGCAGCCACAAGATTGGCGACGCGTTTGCGAACGCGCTGAACGACGAGATTTACAGCTGCCAGGAAAAATGGGGCCTGCATGGCCGGGACGTGCCCGCGATCGCACTGGAGACCAAGCCGGGCGACATCCTCGTGTTCAACCACAACACCAAGCACGCGGCGTTCGGTGGCAGCGGGTGGCGGCGGATGTTCACGATGAACCTCTGCCAGCGTTATCCCGAGGCGCGCCTCCATGAGCTGCGCGAGTACCTGAACGGCGTCTCCCGCTTCTGGGTCGAGCGCGCGTACGGCGACGTCATGATGAACACCGCGGGCCCGCAGCGCCGGCGGCACCTCGAGCAGGTGATGGCGAACGACGGGCACATCGCGGAGTTGTCCCGCCAGGCGAAGGCCCGGATGACCGAGCCGGCGCGCGGGTAAACGGGCCCCATCGCCTCCGCCAGCGCCTTCAGGCTTGGCGTCGGCGGGACCCGCTGAAACAAAGACCCATGGCCAGTTCACCCTCTGCCGCCGGCCCGACCCGCGGACCCTGGTATCGCCCCAGCCTCACGAAGCAGATTCTCCTGGGGTTGGTCGTGGGCTGCCTGGTGGGCTGGTGGATGAGCCGCCTGGCCCCGGCGACGAAGGCGGGCTGGGACGAGGGGATGACGCTGGTGCGCGACATCTTCCTGCACCTGATCAAGGCGATGATCGCGCCGCTGGTCTTTGCCAGCATCGTGCAGGGCATCGCAGGCACGGGGGATATCCGGAAGGTGGGCCGCATTGGCGCGAAGGCGCTGCTCTATTTTGAAATCGTCACCACGGCCGCGCTCGTGGTCGGCCTGACGGTGGTCAACTTCATCGGGCCGGGCGTCGGGGTGAAACTCCCGGCCAGCGCGGCCGCCCTCGGCGCCGCGGCGCAGAACAAGCCGCTGACGCTGGTGGAGACGCTGCTCCACATCTTTCCGACGAGCTTTCTCGACGCGCTCGCGCGCAACGACGTGCTGCAGATCGTGGCGTTCTCCGTGATCTTCGCGACGGCGGTCATCGCCGCGGGCGAGGCGGGCAAGCCGGTGCTGACGTTCTGCGCCAGCCTCACGCAGGTGATGTTCAAGTTCGCCGGGCTCATCATGAAGTTCGCGCCGCTTGGCGTGGGCGCGGCCATCGCGGTGACGGTCGGGCACCAGGGACTCGGCGTGCTGCTCAACCTCGGCAAGCTCGTGCTCACGCTGTACCTCGCGCTGGTGATCTTCGTGGTGGTCGTGTTTGGCGCCGTGATCTGGTTCGCAAAGGTGCCGCTCAAGGCCTTCGTGCGCGCGGTGCGCGAGCCGTTTGCCCTGGCGTTTGCCACGGCGAACAGCGAGGCGGCGCTGCCGGACGCGTTTGCCAACATGGAAAAGCTCGGCGTGCCGCGCGGCATCGTGGGCTTTGTGCTGCCGGCGGGCTACACGTTCAACCTCGATGGCTCGACGTTGCACCTCGCGGTCGCCTCGGTGTTTGTCGCGCAGGCGGCGGAGGCGACGACGGGCATCCACTTTGGTCTCGGCCAGCAGATCACGATGATGATCACGCTCATGCTCACGTCGAAGGGCGTGGCCGCAGTGCCCCGCGCGTCGCTCGTCGTGCTCATCGCGGCGCTGCAGTCGTTCAATCTGCCGTTGGAAGGCGCGGCGATGATCCTCGGCGTGGACGCGTTGCTCGACATGGCGCGCACGTCGGTGAACGTCGTCGGCAACTGCCTCGCCAGCGTGGTGGTCGCGCGGTGGGAAGGGGAGTTCGACGATAAGAAAGCCGAGGCGAACTTCGGCGATGCCGCCTTCAAAACCTAGCGTGGCCGCGTCCGCCGCCAGCTTTGACGCCGTCCTCCTCGCCGCGGGCCACTCGATCCGCATGCGGCGGGACAAGGCGCTGCTCCCGCATGAAGGCGGGCTGCTCTGGGAGCGTCAGCTCGACGTGCTGGATCGCGCGGGCGCGAAGCAGGTTTTTCTCTCGGCCCGGGAGGACCAGACGTGGGCCGGGGAGGCGCCGGGGTTTGTCAGCGTGGTGCGCGACGCCAGCCCGGACAGCGGGCCGCTCGGCGGGATCGTGGCCGGGCTGGAACAGTGCGGGTCGGGTCTGCTCGCGGTCCTGGCCGTGGATTTGCCGCAGATGACGCCGGCGTGGTTTGCGACGCTGCTGGCTGATTGCGCGCCGGGGCGCGGGGCGGTGGGCCGGAACGGAAAGTGGTTTGAACCGCTGGCGGCGGTTTATCCGCGCGAGCTGCTGGCGCTGGCGCGGGCGGCGCTGGCGCGGCGCGAGCTGTCGCTGCAAAAGCTGCTCACGGCGGCGGAAGCGCAGGGTTTGCTCCAGGTGCGGGAGATTACCGTAGTGGAGGTGCCGCTGTTCACCAATTGGAACGAACCGGCGGCGAAGTAGGGCAGGTCTTTGAACTGCCCTGAGGGCTTCGGTAAATCCCGGCCGTCGAGCCAAGGCGGGTCAGAGACCCGCCCTCCCCCTGACCACTCACTCGGCCATTTCCACCGCCGCGGCGACGGCCGTCTGGCGCCGGAGAAAGTAAACGGTCAGGCCGCCCTTGTAGATCAGGGCCACTCCCGCCATCAGGCCGTAGGTGGTGCGATAGACGGTGAGCAGAAAGTCCTCCTGGTCATAGTTGGCCTGGGTGAGTGTGGCCTTCATCTCCTGGGTGAGCGCCTCGCGGAGCGCGGTCGGGTCGTAGTGCGTCAGCCGGAACGCGCAATAGGCGAACACGGCGCCCATGAACAGGAGCTGGCTGGCGATGAGCCAGCCCAGCCCGCGTTTTTCCGCCCCCCGCAGCAGAACGGCGCCATGCAACTCGATCGCGCCGGCGCCGGCGACGAGGAGCCAGGCGACCGCTCCCGGGAGATCGCCCATGGCCGCCGCGGTCAGGGCGAAGAACGTGGCCAGCCACAGCACGCCCAAACCGTCCATCCGCGCGAGGCGGAGCACGCGGTGCAGGGCGGCTTCGGGAAGGAGGGGAGGCTGCATGGAAGGTTTGTCATTCCCGCTGGGACGCGGAATCTCAAGCCTCTTTCCTGTTGGATGGTTGTCATTGCGAGGAGCGCAGCGACGAAGCAATCCATCGGGAATCAGATGGATCGCCACGCCCGCCTGCGCTGGGCTCGCGATGACAATCCCTTTCCGTGCCGCCCAACCAACCCTTCCGCTTCCGCCTCGAGTTTCCGCCCGAGCTGCCCATCAGCAGCCGGGCGGAGGAAATCGTTGCGGCCATCCAGGCGCACCCGGTGGTGATCCTGGCCGGTGAGACGGGTTCCGGCAAAACCACGCAGATCCCGAAGATGTGCCTCGCCGCCGGCCGCGGCATGACCGGCCGCATCGCCTGCACCCAGCCGCGGCGCGTGGCGGCGCTGTCCATCTCGCGCCGCGTGGCGGAGGAGCTCGGTGTGACCTGGGGCCGCGAGGTGGGTTGCAAGATCCGCTTCAACGACCAGACCACGCCGGCGACCGTGATCAAGTTCCTCACCGACGGCATGCTGCTGGCCGAGGTGCAGGGCGATCCGCTGCTGCGCGAGTACGACACGCTGATCATCGACGAGGCGCACGAGCGCTCGCTGAACATCGACTTCCTGCTCGGCCACTTGCGCACGCTGCGGTACAAGCGGCCCGAGCTGAAGATCATCATCACGTCGGCGACCATCGACACCGAGATGTTCAGTGCGGCCTTCGACGGTGCCCCCGTGCTCAAGGTCGAGGGCCGCACGTTTCCCGTCGAGGTGATCTACGCGCCGCTCGATTCCCTCGGCAGCGACGCCGCCGAGGGTGACGAACAGACCGCGAAGTCTGAAGCGTTACACTACATCGACGGCGCGGTGGAGGCGGTGGAGCGCATCGTGCGCGACAGCCAGTCGGGCGACATCCTCGTGTTCATGCCGAGCGAGCGCGACATCCGCGAGGCCAGCGACCTGCTCGAGGGCCGGCTGCGCTCATTTGGGCAGCAGCCCGAGCTCGTCCCGCTCTTTGGCCGGCTTTCCAACGCGGAGCAGGCCCGCGTGTTTGCGCCGAGCCAGCGACGGAAGATCGTCATCGCGACGAACATCGCCGAGACCTCGCTGACGATCCCGGGCATCCGCTTTGTCGTGGACACCGGCCTGGCGCGGCTCAGCCGCTACGCCCCGCAGGCGCGCACGCGACGGCTGCCGATCGAGCCGATTGCGCAATCGAGCGCCGACCAGCGCAAGGGCCGCTGCGGGCGCGTCGCCGATGGCGTGTGCATCCGGCTTTACGCGGAGGCGGATTACCTGGAGCGGCCGCGCTTTACACAGCCGGAGATCCAGCGCGCCAACCTGGCGGATGTCATTTTGCGGATGAAGGCCTTCGGGCTGGGCGACATCGAGCGGTTTCCGTTCATCAACATGCCCGCGGTAAAATCCATCCGCGCGGGTTATGCGCTGCTGGAGGAGCTGGGGGCGATCGAAGAGGCTAATGGTCATGGGTCAGAGGTCATGGGTCATGGGCCGGAGAAATCCGAACCCAGCACCCAGCACCCATTACCCTTCACCCGGGAGTTAACTCCCGTCGGCCGCGAGCTGGCGCGGCTGCCGGTGGATCCGACGGTGGGCCGGATGATCCTGCAGGCGCGGACGGAAAAGGCGGTGCGCGAAGTGCTCGTGATTGCGGCGGGCCTGTCGATCCAGGACCCGCGCGAGCGGCCGATGGACAAGCAGACGCAGGCGGATGCGGCGCACCGGCGGTTTGCGCACCCGGACTCGGATTTTCTCACGCTGCTCAACATCTGGGAAACCTATCACGACCAGTTTGAGACGCTGGCGCAGTCGAAGCTGCGCCGCTTCTGCCGCGATCACTTCCTGAGCTACACCCGGATGCGCGAGTGGCGCGACATCTACACGCAGCTGCTCGACGTGCTGAAGGAGCGGGAGGGATTCAAGCTCACGTCGGCGTTCACCGGGCTGAAGACCGACGAGGCGGCGGCGACCGCCTATGGCACGCCGCCGTTCCGCGCGATCCACCGCAGCATTCTCGCCGGCCTGCTGGGCAACATCGCGCACCGCGACGAGGAGAACGGTGGCTACAAAGCCACGCATGACCGCCGCGTGACGCTGTTTCCCGGCTCGGTGCTGTTCGTGCGGGAGGACCCGAAGAAGAAATCCACCATGGCCAAGGGACCGAAGGAGAAGCCGCGTCCCAGCAAGGCCCCGGCGTGGCTGATGGCTGCCGAGATCATGGAGACGACGCGGCTGTATGCCCGGACCTGCGCGCGGCTGGACCCGGCGTGGGCGCTGGACCTCGGGGCGCATCTCGTGCGCGTGGCCCACAGCGAGCCGTTCTGGAACGAGGAGGGCGGGCGGGTGCTGGTGAAGCAACGGACCCGGCTGTACGGGCTCGAGCTGGAGACCAAGGCGGTGAGTTACGGCAAGGTCAACCCGGTGCAGGCGACGGAGATTTTCATCCGCGAAGGGCTCGTGAACGACACCATCGTGTTCCCGCTGGATTTCATCGCGCACAACCGCCGGGTGCGCGAACAGATCGAGGTCATTCTCACACGGACGCGGGACAGCGGTTATCTCAACCTCGACGAGGCCGCGTACCGGTTTTATGCGGCCCAGCTGATGCCGGACGCGCGGAGCGCGCCGGGTCATGGGTCATTGGTGATGGGGGAGGGGAGGCAGCCGCTGAAGTCCAACCTATCACCCATGACCCATGACCGTTCACCGGCATTATCCCTCGGAATCTCCTCCGTCGGCGAACTGGTGGACCTCGTGCGCGAACGGCGCGGCAAGGAGCCGAAGTTCCTGATGATGGAGCCGGATGACCTGCGCGACCCCGAGGCACTGGCGCATGACGTGGCGGCGTTCCCGGCGGAGCTGCCGCTGGAAAACTCCGCGCTGCCCCTCAATTATGCCTACAAGCCCGGCCAGGCCGACGACGGCGTGACCCTCGATGTGAGCGTGCGCGAGGCGGAATTGCTCACCCCTGCGGCGCTTGACTGGGCAGTGCCGGGCCACCTGGAGGCGAAGGTGGAGCATTACCTGCGGGCGCTGCCGAAGGAGTTGCGGCGGGCGTTTGTCCCGCTGGCGGACACGGCGAAGAGCCTGGTCACGCAGGTGGCGGCGCGCGACCGGCTCACCGCCCGGCGGGAGTCATTGACCATGGCGCTGGCCGCGCAGATTGCGGAGCGGTTTCGCGTGACGGTGGATCCGGCGCAGTGGGCCGACAAGCCGCTGTCCGACCACCTGCGCGTGCGCATCCGGGTGCTCGATGCCGACGGGCGCGAGTTGTGCGCCAGCCGGGAACTGGCGGAGATTCATGCCGCGCTGCACCTGCAGTCGCGCGCCGCCAGCGCAAGCGTGGCGCGGGAGGATCCGGTGGCGTGGCGCACCGCGCGGGCGAAATGGGAAATGTCCGCGCAGACCACCTGGACGTTCGGGGATATCCCGGAACGCGTGCCGGTCGCGGACGCGGCGGGAGTGCCGGTCGTCGCGTTTCCCGGACTCCGGCCGGCGGACGGAGGAATTGAACTGCGTCTGTTCAAAACCCCCGAGGAAGCCCAGGCGGCGACCCGCCACGGGCTCGCGGCGCTGCTGGGGCGTCAGCTCGGCCACGACCTCGGCTGGCTGGAGCGCGACCTGCGGGCGCTGCGGGAACTCGGCACGCTGACTGCAACGCTGCTGCCGTTGGAGGAGCTGCAGGCACAGGCGTTGGAGTCGATCCGGCGCTGGGTCTGCGAACGCCCCGTGCTGCCACTGACGACGGCGGCGTTCACGACGGTGCTGGAACGAGCGAAGGCCGACCTGCGCGGTCTGGTGCCGCGGTTGACGGACCTTTTGCGCGAAATTTTGACGCTGCGCCAGGCGTTGCTGGTGCACGCCACGCCGCCCCCGGGGCTGGAACGCGACATGGGGTCCCTGCTGGGTACGGACTTCCTGCGAACCACTCCCTATGCGCAGCTCGCGCAACTGCCGCGCTACCTCAAGGCGATGAAACTGCGCGCGGACCGGTGGCGGAAGAATTCGGCGAAGGACGGTGAGCGCACGGCGCAGTTGGCGCCGTATCTGGCGGCGGCGGCCAAGCTGCGCGACCGCGAGGGTGGGGACGCGCTGCGCTGGCTGGTCGAGGAATTCCGGGTGAGCCTGTTTGCGCAGGAACTCGGCACGGCGGAACCGGTGTCGGCGGTGAAACTCGACCGGCTACTGGCCGCGGTGCAATCCGGCGTGGTGGTGCGCCGGGAGGAACCGGCGGTCGCCGCGAAGCCGATCGTCGTGGCGCCGGTGCGGGAGAAAAAATCCGCGCCGCTCAAGAATCTCGGGGCACTCGACAAACTGTTTCCCCGGTAATCCCGCCGCGGTGTGCCCGCCTCTTTTTGTACCCAGGCCTGCCCTCCAGTGTAACCTATTGGGTTACACTGGATCGGAGCGGGGATGCGACGAATCGCCGCTCACGGGCGGCGTGGGCGAGCTTCAGTCGATTTCCTCGACGCTGTTGGACAGTTCGTCCTGGTCGTCGGCGCCCTGCGGGAACGGTTCGGCCGGCAGCTGGCGAAGCTGGGCTACGTGGCGTTCGCGCTCGACATGTATGGCGCCGGGCAGAGCACGACCGAGGCGTAGCAGGCCGGGGTCTGGTCCGGGCAATTTTACGGTTCGCCCCTGATGGCGCAGTGGGCGCCGGCGGGGCTCGACCAACTGCTGGCGACGGGGCTGGTGGATCCGGCGCGGGTCGCAGCCATTGGCTATTGTTTGGCGGCTCGACGGTGCCGGCGCTGGCCTATTCCGGCGCTCCGTTGGCGGGCATCGTGAACTTTCACGGCGGGCTGATCCCAGTGCCGGCGGATGCCGCGGCAAAGACCAAGGCGAAGATCCTGATCTGCAACGGCGGCGCCGACGGGTTTGTCCCGGTGAAGGACATCAACGCCTTCACCGCCGCGATGAATGCCGGGAAGTTCGACTACCAGTTTATCAGCTCCACGGATGCGATCCACGCCTTCACGAGCCCGTCGGCCGACCGGCTGGCGGCGGCGCCCGGGATGCAGGGCAAGAACGGCCACAACGCCGCGACCGCCCGCTGCTCCTGGCAGCATATGCAGGATTTCTTCGCCGCGATCTTCGCGAAAAATGAAAAAACCTGCGGGCCGGACCGTCCGGCGGCTTGCCACGGGCGGAAGTTTTGCCTTCTTCACCAGTCATGGACCTCGCGACCGCCCGCCAACAGATCACCGCCAGCTTTGAACGCATGCGTGCGCTTTATTTCACGCCGGTGTTCGATGAGTGGGTCATCCTCGCTCCGGGGTCGCAACAAAGCGGCATCCTGGCCTACATCGGGCCGCGGGTGGAGGAGTTCCGCAAGAGCCTGCCGGATGACGTCAAACCCCTGCTCGCGCAGGTGAGCGGGCTGAAGCTGGAGACGGGCGACTTCGAGTTCACCCACTCGGGCGACGGCACGCGGCACGACGTCCTGCTCAAGCTCGGCGTCAACAGCTACTTGGTCGGCAACAACACCGCCAAATCCATGGCGGAGATCCGCGCCGATGCGCGGTGGCTGAAGGCGCAGGCGGCGTTTGTGGACCTGAGCGAGAAATTCCGCGTCGACCCGCTGGTGGTCTAGGGTCGCCCGCTCCGTCAGGGGCGGGCCGGGGATGGACAAATGCCGTCCCAACAGCCAGTCTGGGTCAACCGCCCGGACTGAATGAGGGGCGGCCAGAAAGGCACCCCGCCCCATGATGACCTCCAAGCAACGGTTTCTCACGACCCTGGCCGGCGGTCGGCCGGACCGGCTGCCCGTCACCACTCACTGGGTTCCGGGTTATTTCCTGCAAAACGTCGTGCAGCTGGCGGAGCAGGATTTTTATGACCGCTTCGGGTTGGACCCGATTCTCTACCTGGCGCCGCACCTGCCCGACCCCGCCCTCGGCCAGTACCATGATCCGGACCAGGGGCCGATTGGCTTTCTGGAGAGCCGCCGCGTGGCCAGTGACCAGTGGCGGGTGCGCAGCGAGAAAATCTCCGGCCGCCAGTACCCAGCCACCCGCTGGAGCTTTGTCACCCCCAAGGGCACGCTGAGCATGGTGCTGGAGTCTGACCGCTATAGCGCGTGGGTGGTTGAGCCGCTGGTGAAGGAACGGCGCGACATTGATCTCATCGGCGAATTCTGCACCGCCCCGCTGTGCGACGTCGCGACCGTCAACCGGGCCGCCGAGCAGTTCGGCGAGCGCGGCCTGGTGCGGTCGTACGTCTGCTGTTTCGACATCTTCGGCCAGCCGGGCACATGGCAGGACGCCACGTGCCTCGCGGGCACCGAGGAGATGATCATGGCGACGTTCGACGATCCGGCCTGGGTGCACGAATTCCTGGGCATCCTGCAGCGGCGGAAGAAAACCTACCTCGATTCCATGGCGGGGGCGCGCTTCGACCTGCTCGAACTGGGCGGCGGCAGCGCGTCGTCATCGGTTATCTCCCCGAAAATCTTCGATGAGTTCGTGGCCCCGTATGACGCGGAGCTGATCCGCATCGCCCACCGGCGCGGCCAGCGCATCGCCTACCACACCTGCGGCGGGATGATGCCGCTGCTCGAGCGCATTGCCGCCATGAAACCCGACGCCATGGAGACGTTCACGCCGCCTGCCATGGGCGGTGACACCGATCTGGCTGAGGCGCGCCGGCGGATACCGCGCGACATCTGCATGATCGGCGGCTTTGACCAGTACCACCATTTCGTGGGTTGCAGCCCGGAGGAGACCCGGCGGGAAGTGCGGCGGTGTTTTGACGAAGCCGGTCGTGACGGCGGTTACATCCTGTGTCCCTCGGACCAGTTCTTCGCGGCGGACACCCGCCTGCTCGAGGCCTTCGCGGACGAGGCGCGCCACTGCACCTACGAGGAGAACGCAGTGCCGGCCTAGCGCGCCGCGGGACCGTACCCGCCGCACTCTTGGGCCGTGGCATACATCGCCACGACGTTCTCGGTCGGCGAGTTGTCCTGCAGCTGGTGCGTCGGGGAGAAACAGTAGCCGCCGCCCGGCATCATGATCTCGAGTGTCCGCCGGCAATACGCCGCGGTTTCTTCCGCCGTGCCCGCCGCCACCGGGCCGGCCGTGCTGATGCAGCCGTGGAACGCCAGCCGGCCGCCGAAGTGCGCCTTGAGGTAGGCGGGATCCATGTTTTTCGCCTCGGGCTGCAGGGTGTCGACGGCCTTGATGCCGACCGCGATGAAGTCCTCGAACGCCCAGCTGCTCGAGCCGCAGCAGTGGATCATGGCGGGCAGGCCGTACGACTTGGCCAGATCGGTGAACTGCTGGTGCAATGGCCGGATATGCCGGCGGTACAGCTCGGGGCTGATCGTGGGCCCGATCTGCGTGCCGAGATCCTCGCCCAGCCAGACGAAGTCGATGCCGCCCTTCGCGGCCTCGAGTGTCCGGCGCAAAATCTCGAATTGGATTTCGAACCGGCGTCGCGTCAGCAGCAGCCCGGCCGGATCGTCGGTGATCAGGTCCACGAGCGTCTGCTCCATGGAGCGAAGCATGCCGTTGCCGTTGATGACATCGGGCAGACCCGCGTTGCCTGCGAAGACGCCAAACTGGGCGTATTGCCGGCACTGGTCGTAAATCGCGGAGTAGTCGAAATCGTCGGGTGAGGGCATGGGCCAGGCTGCGACCTGCTCCTCGGTCGCCTCCTGCAGCGGAAAGTCGCAGAAATCCCAGTAACCGCCCGAGGCGTGTTCCACCCACATCCGGTGGATGCCCCAGTCGTCCACCTTCACCCCGCGCTCGGGAATGTCCGCGTGGAGCTTGGGTCCGGTGTACGGGGCCCAGAGGCCGCGGAAGTCGACATGCAGGGCCTGCCGGAGCCCCTCGTCATCCGTGGGCTTCAGGCCGAAGTGCCCTTTCAACCGGCGGTCGATGTCCTCGTTGGCAAAGTAGTCGATGGGCACGCGGTCCGGCTGTTGGCAGGCCAGGGCCGTGAGAACGCGTTCTTTGGAGTTCATCGGGGAGGGTTCGGACAACAGGGGGAGAAAGGCAGACCGGCTGGGCGCAGACTGACGTTCGCAGCCAACCTGCTTCCCGAGTGGAAGGCCCGCAGGAAATGGCCGCCGCGGCACGTATTGAGCCGGGCCGCTGAGGCGGATAACCCACGCTGATGTCCCCCGGCGCGGGTGTGGGCCCGCTCAGCCCATCAGCCCCGTGGCCACGAACCACCCGTAGGCGGTGAGGAGCGGCCATCCCATCCAGCGCGGCAGGCCGCCGGCAAACAGCACGCAGCCCGCGTGCAGCACGGCGGCGCCGATCAGGATGGCGAGGCCGGTTTCGAAGAAATTCGGCACGGGCAGCGGCTGGACCAGCGCGCAGAGCCCGATGCAGAGCGGGATGCAGATATGGCCGTCGCCGACCTGCGAGGCGTAGGCGATGTCGGCGCGGCGCTTGGCGGCGTAGTAGAACGCGAGCAGGGCGTTGGGCACGACCATGAGCCAGCCGCTCAGCCAGCCGAGGTGGGCGGCGCTGATGAAGCCGCCCTTTTGCGCCGAGATCCAGTCCACGAGCCAGTCGGTGCTGGCGTAGATCCCGTAGGCCGCGACCAGGACGATGAACAGGTCGAGGTAGAAGAGCGGGCCGAAGGATTTCCGCTGGCGGACGTTGTGCTTGAGGACATCGAACACCTGGAAGCACTGCCAGAAAAGGAACAGGGCGATGAGGACGAGCCCGTCGGTGGCGTCGAGCCGGCCGTCGGCGCCGAGCGCCCAGGTGACACCGCTGAAAAAGACCACGGCGGCGAGGGTGAGCAGCAGCGAGAGGCGGTTGATTTTCTGCTCGGTCTCGGCGGAGGCCGTGCCCTTGGCGGCCCGGGCGCCCCGTTTCTTTTTGAGCTTCGACTCGGACCGCAGGCTCAGCCCCCAGAACAGCGCGGGCAGACCGAGGATGAGGGTGAGGTTGGTGACATTGTTGACGAGGCAGTTGGTCAGGACCTCCTGCACCGGGCCGTGGCGGCTGACGACGATGGCGACGAAGACCAGGTTGCCCAAACCGGAACAGTAAGGCATCACGAGCGTGCCGAGCGCGGTGCCCTCGAGGCCGTGGTCGAGGAGGGCCTCGAGCCGCCAGATCATCAGCAGGGAGGCGGTGAGGAACAGCCCGAGGTAGGTCCACACGCTGGTGAGCCCCAGGCCGTCAATGGACTCGGCGAGGGGATTCACGGGCGGGCGAAGCCGAGCCGGTAGCGGCGGCCGGCTCGGATGAGCTTGAGTGGCGCGCCCAGGGCGGCGGAGAGCCGGGCCGAGGTGAGCAACGCGGCGCGCGGGCCGGCCGCCACGACGCGGCCCCGGCGCAACAGCAGGGCGTGGGTGAACGCCGGGGTGATTTCCTCGACGTGGTGCGTGACCAGGACGAGTGCGGGTGCGCCGCGCCGCCGGGCGAGCCGGTCCACGAAATTCAGGAAATGCTCGCGCGCGACGGGATCAAGACCGGCGCAGGGTTCGTCGAGGATGAGCAGGCGGGGCCGGGCCATGAGGGCCCGGGCGATGATCACGCGCTGGCGCTCGCCCTGTGAGAAGTGCACCCATTCGCGCCGGGCCAGGCTGCTCGCGCCCACGAGCCGCAACAGGCGCGCGGCCGCAGCGCGGTCGGCGCGGCTGGTTTTTTTCCAGAGGTCGAGCTGGGCGAATTTGCCGCTCATGACGGTGTCGAGGGCGGTCTCAGCGAGCGGGATGGCGGCGGCAAACGCGCTGGTGACTAGGCCGATGTGCAGCTGCAGGGCGCGCCAGTCGCTGTCGCCATACTGCTGGCCGAGCACGGTGATCTCGCCGGCGGTGGGGGTGAGGAAGCCGGTCAGCGTCTTGAGCAGGGAGGTTTTGCCCGAGCCATTGGCACCGAGGATGACCCAGTGCTCGCCGGGGCGGACCGTCCAGGCGACGTCCGACAAAATCGTGGTCCGCCCGCGGACCACGCGCAGGCCGGTGACGTCGAGGATGGGTTGCATGGCGTCCGTGAATTTCGGGGGGTTCGGAGCCTTGGCGCAAGAGGGATTGCCTAGCCGGCGCCGGCGGCGCAATGACAAGGGAGCCATGAGCGCCCTGAAGGTCTACACCTACAAGAACTGCGACACCTGCCGCCGGGCGGTGAAATGGCTGCGGGCGCACGACCTCGGGTTTGACGAGCACCCGATCCGCGAGACGCCGCCGACGCCGGCGGAGTTGCGCACGATGCTGGCCGCGTACGACGGCGAGTTGCGCCGGCTCTTCAACACCTCCGGTGGCGATTACCGCGAACAGAAGCTCGGCGAGAAGCTGCCGACGCTGTCCCCGGCCGCGGCGCTGGCACTGCTCGCCGGCAACGGCAACCTGGTCAAACGGCCGTTCCTGCTGGGCGGGAAGGTGGCGCTGACCGGCTTTGACGAGGCAACCTGGGCGGCGGCGCTCCTGAGGAAATGAGCCCGCAAGCCGAACCCGCCCGCATCGAGCTGCGTCTGCGCGAACTGGCGCAGCTGTTCAACTCGATGGATCCTTCGCCCTTCGTGGACCGCGACCTCGACCAGGACGCTGAGGAGTTCATCAACGGCTGGGCGCGCGAGCACCCCGCCGACCGCGAGTTCGAGTTGGTCGTGCACCTGGAGATTATTCCGCCCCCCGACCGGGCTGCGGGGGCCGAGAATGCCGTCCAACGCTATTTCGGGAGCCGGGCGGAGGTGAAGCGGCGCGAACTGCGGGAGTTGCTGCGCCGCGGCCGGCTCAGTCTGTTGGTGGGAGTCCTGTTTCTCAGCGGGTGCTACTTGTTGGGGCTGTTGATCAGCTACCTCAGCGCTGGGCATCTCGCGATCGTGGCAAAGGAGGGGCTGGCGATCGTGGGTTGGGTCGCGATGTGGCGGCCACTCCAGATTTTCCTCTACGACTGGTGGCCGGTGCGCGAGGAGCAGACGATGTTTCTGCGACTGGCGCGAATGAGCGTGCGCCTGGTGCCGCCGGCCCCGGCCACCGCTTGAAAGGGACGTTGGGCCGCGCGGAAAGGAATTGCTGATCGGCTTTGACGAAACGGACTGGAGTAGGGCATTGTCGGAGCGATGAACCTATCCGACCCGCTTCGCGACACCGTGCGCTGGCTCAGTGCGCATGCCCGCTTCCCGGCGAGCCGGCTGGAGACCAAGGCGGAAACGCTGCTCTGCGTGGCGGCCCTGGCTGCGGCAGAGGAAGCCGCCGCCCTGGCGGGTGCACGGCATTTGATCAAGTCGCGGGATGGAGCGAAGGACGCAGCGGCGCGGGATTATGCATATCGCCGCAGCAAGGTGCATTACGTCTGCGACAACAGCGCCAAGGTCTGAGCCCGCCGGCGGATTTTTGTAACTTTTTCGGCGTGGCCGGGTTTTCGAGGATACCTTCCCATGAAATTTCCCTCCTTGCTTGTGACGGCCGGCTTGCTGGCCATGACCCCGTTTGCCGCGCACGCCAAGATCGAGCGCATCGTTGAAAAGACCTTTGCCGCCCAACCGGGCGGCGTCCTCAAGATTGAAACCCAAGGCGGCGATGTCCGCGTTTCAACCTCGGCCGACGCCACCGTCAAGGTCACGGCCCGCGAGCGCATCCGCGCCCGCACCGACGCCGAGGCGGACGAAATCCTCAAGAAGCTCACGCTGGACATCGCCCAGTCGGCCGAAGGGGTGTCCGCGTCCGCGAAGTACGAAAAGAAAATGGGGGGGTTCCACTGGGGCTCCTGGCCGCCGGTGCAGGTGGATTTTACCGTGACGGTGCCGGTGAACTACAATGTCGAGCTCAAGACCTCCGGCGGGGACATCACCGTGGGCAACCTCAACGGGAAAGTTTACGCGCGGACCTCCGGGGGTGATATCACGCTCGGGAAGATCACGGGCGACATCGACGGCGGCACGTCCGGCGGCAACGTCCGCCTGGAGGAAGGCTCGGCCGAGGTGAAGCTCGGCACGTCCGGCGGCGACATCCGCGTGGGCCGGGCGCTCGGCCCGACGGATCTCGGCACCTCGGGCGGCAACATCGACATCAAGTCGGTGGAAAACACGCTGCACGCCGCGACGAGCGGCGGCGACGTGAGCGCCGGCATCGCCGGGCCGTTCAAGGGAGACTGCAAGCTTTCGACCTCCGGCGGTCGCGTCCGTGTGGCCGTGGACCGGAGCGCGGCCTTCGATCTCGACGCCTCCACCAGCGGCGGCGACGTGGATGCCACCGGGCTCACGATCACGATTGAACGCGGCGGCTCCGGCCGGAGCCGACTGGCGGGCAAGGTCAATGGTGGCGGTTCCCTGTTGAAGCTCCGCTCCAGCGGCGGCGACATCATCGTCCAGACCCGCTGAAACGTCCCTATCCGGCCGCGCTGAACCTCAGACGCGCGGCCGGTAAAACACCCGCTCGACGCCGTAGTAGGTCAGCAGCGTGAGGGCCGCGGTGGCGGTGAACGTGGCGGCCAGCTGCACCAGGTAGTCCCGGTTGCCGGTGAAACTCAGCAGCCCCCACGTGGCCAACATGATGGCCGGTGTGTGCATGGCATAGAGGCTGTAACTGATCCGGCCCGAGTAGCGCAGCGCCACCACGACGGGACGGGACTTGGCGGCCGGATGCAGGGCCTCGCGGCGCAGGGCCCAGAGGAGGCCGAAGGTGCAGACGAGCGCCCACGCGGCCTGCTTAAACAGGGTGATGCCGTAAAAGTGCGGCGCGGCCTTCAGGGCGAGATACGCCAGCCACACGGCCAGCAACCAACTGCCGCGGACGACCGTGCCCCGGTTGACATAGAGGTGGGCGGCCAGGGCGCCGGCATACCAGAACAAGCCGAACATCAGGACGCTGTTGAACACCCAGTAGGGCGTGACGTACTGCAGCAGCCAGACCGCGACCAGCTGGAGGAAGACAAAACCGAGTCCGAGTCCAAGCCAGCGCCCGCGGGCCGCCTGGGCGTGGACCAAGGGGTAGAGGGCATACATCAGGAGCTCCACGGCGACGGTGATCAGCGGGTAGTTTCCCGCGAAAATTTCATGCGGGTAGAGTCCCGCCAGCGCGGCGAACCGCACGGCGATCTCGCCCGGCGAGCCCGCGGCATGGGTGGACAGCAGCAGGTCGCCGCTGGGGCGGTTGGATTCGGCGAGGACGAAAATCAGACCGAACACACAGGCGGTCCAAAACATGGGCATGATGCGCCGGAACCGGCGGGAGAAATATTCCCGCCAGCCAGGCAGCGGCAGGCCGGCGCGGGCCCGCTGGGCGAAGGGGTAGTGGATGCAAAACCCGCTCAGCACAAAAAACCCGATCACCGCAGGATGATGGCCACCGGTGGGCCAGATGAGCGTCGTGAAAAGATCATAGGCCTTTTCTCCGACCATCCGCACCCCGTGCTCGAATCCGGCCTGCGGCGTAAAATCCGACCAGAGGTGCCAGTGGCAGAGAAAGACCGCCATCGCACAACCGCCGCGCAGCACATCGAGCGACCAGAGCCGCGGGGGAGGTGCGGCAGGGGAGGAAGGAGAAAGGGCCACGGGGTCAGGCTCCAGTCACCGCGGAAAGGTCGCAAGCGATATTGCCCCGGCCACATCGCACTGGCCATCGCGGGGCGGCGGGGTTTGGAATGACGCCATGTCCACCGAAACCACCTATGCAGAACTCACCCGCTGGATCCAACGCGTGCATGCCCTCGGCACGGTGGGCGAATTGCTCGGCTGGGACGAGCAGGTGAACCTGCCGCCGGGTGCGGCCGAGCAGCGCGCCGGCCAGCAGGCGGCGCTGGCCGAGGCGGCGCATGGGGCGACGAGCGATCCGCGGCTGGGCGGCTGGCTGGCGCAGCTGGAGGCGGGGTCGGCCGGATTGACCGCGGACCAGCGCGCGGTGGTGAAGAATGCGCGCAAGGACTTCGACCGCGCGACGAAGCTGCCGGCGGAGTTTGTCCGCGAGAAGGCGACGCAGGACAGCCGGGGCTACCATGCCTGGGCGAAGGCGCGGGCGGCGGATGATTTTGCCGGCTATGCGCCGGTGCTGGCGAAAAACCTGGAGCTGGTGAAGCGCGAGGCCGGCTACCTCGGCTGGGCCGGGCGCGAGTACGACTACATGGTCGACAAGCACGACCCCGGCATGACGGCGGAGGTCATCGGGCGGCTCTTTGACGAACTCAAGCGCGAGCTTGTTCCCCTGGTGCGGGAAATCGCCGCGTCGAAGGTGAAGCCGCGGGCGGATGCGCTGCGGGGCTTTTCCACCGAGGGCCAGCAGGTGTTTTTGCGCGAGGTGACGGAACGGCTGGGTTTCGACTACAACCGTGGCCGGATTGACGTGTCGCTGCATCCCTTCTGCTCGGGCACCGGCTCCGACGTACGGATGACGACGCGGTTCAAGGAGCACGAGCCGCTGGACTCGCTCTTCAGCTCGATCCACGAGACGGGTCACGGCCTGTACGAGCAGGGCCTGCCGGCGGACCAGCTCGGCACGGCGCTGGGCATCCATGCGGGCATGGCGGTGCATGAGTCGCAGAGCCGGCTGTGGGAAAACCAGGTCGCGCGCAGCCGCGGATTCTGGCGGTGCTTCGAACCGCGCCTGCGGGCGGTGTTTCCCGCGCAGACGGCGGGGATTTCGACCGAGGAACTGTACCTCGCGATCAACGCGGTGCAGCCGACGCTGATCCGCGTGGATGCCGACGAGGTGACCTACAACCTGCACATCATCCTGCGCTTCGAGCTCGAGAAAAAACTCTTCACCGGCGAACTCGCCGTGTCCGACCTGCCCGGGGCCTGGCGCACGGCGGCGGCGGAACTGCTGGGGCTCACCCCGCCGAACGACCGCGAGGGCGTGCTGCAGGACGTGCACTGGAGCGGCGGTGCTTTTGGCTATTTTCCGAGCTACTGCCTCGGCAACATGCTGGCGGCACAGCTGTGGTACCGGGCGCTCGCGCTGCGGCCCCAGCTGGAGGAGGACTTTGTGCGCGGGGATTTCACCTGGCTGCTCGGCTGGCTGCGGGAAAACATCCACGCCCAGGGCCGGCGCTACGACGCGCTCGAGCTGGCCCGGCGTGTGACGGGCGAGGAACTGTCGCCGCGCTCCCTCCTGCGCTATTTGCGCGAACGCTACGGCGCGCTCTATTTGCGGTGAATGTCGGGCATAAAACCCGACCGACGACCGAACGGAACCATGGGGCTCATCGACACGCACACGCACCTCGACGGTTTTGACCGCGCCGGCACGCTGCCCGCGGTCCTGATGCGGGCCCGCGCGGCGGGAGTCGAGGCGATGATCGCCATCGGCACGGCGCCCGATGACTGGACCCTGAACCAGGGTTATGCCCGGGAGCATCCGGGATTTGTGCATTACACGGTTGGGCTGCATCCCTGCGAGGTCACCGCGGAATGGGGAAGTGCGCAGGCGCAGGTGGCGGGGTTTTGGGGTCGGGCGGAATTGCCCTCCTTCGCCAAGGCTACGGAGGGCGGGACGGGATCGATAGCGGCGGTCCCTTCAGGTCCGCTTTCCCCCGGACCCGTTCCGGTCGCGCTGGGTGAGATCGGGCTCGACCGGTTTCACCTGCCGAAGGAGCCAGCGGAGGCGGAGAGGATCTTTGGGTGGCAGCGCGCGGCGTTTGCCGAGGGGCTGAAGCTGGCGAAACAGCTCGGCGGCCCGGTCGTGATCCACTCGCGCGGCGCGTTTGCGGAGTGCGTGGCGATGATCGACGCGAGCGGCGTGGACTGGAAAAAGATCGTTTTTCACTGCTTCGTCGAGGGCGAGACCGAGCTGGCGGTGCTCAGGGAACGAGGCGGCTTTGCCTCATTCACCGGCATCCTGACCTACAAGAACGCGCCGAATGTCCGCGCCGCGGCGAAGGCGCAGGGGCTGGCCCGGCTGATGGTCGAGACGGATGCGCCGTATCTCACGCCGATGCCGCACCGCGGTAAACCGAACGAGCCGGCGTTTGTGCGGCACACGGCGGAATACGCGGCAGAGGAAGTCTTCGGTGTGAGCTACGACGAGCTGGCGGCGGTCACGACCGCGAACGCGCGGAAGTTCTTCGGATTGTAACCACGAAAGACACGAAAAACTCGAATCTGGAGATGCCCACGGAACACACGGATCACACGGAAAATATCCCTGAAACGGTCCGGATCCCTTCCGTGTGATCCGTGTATTCCGTGGGCCGGCCTAGTGGCCTTACGCCTCGTCGAACTTGCGGGCGAAGAGCTGCTCGAGTTCCTCGAGCATCTGCGGGGCGTCATCGCCGGTGGCGAGAAACTTGACCTTCGAGTCCTTGCCGGCGGCCAGCATCATGAGGCCCATGATGCTCTTGCCGTTCACCTGCTCCTCGTCCTTCTCCACAAACACGTCGGCTTTGAACTTGTTGGTAATGCGCACGATCATCGCGGCGGGACGGGCGTGAATGCCCATCTTGTTCTGTACCAGAAGCTCCTTGGTGAGCTGCGGGTGGGCAGAAGGTGCGTCGCTTTTATTCATGAGTGTGCGGGGAGAGCCGGCCTAAATCCGGGATGAGACCCCGGCTTGCAACCTAAAAACCAGTGGGCATCGTGTCAAAAGATGACCGCAACCGCAATCATCGTGCCATGCCGGCTGGAATCCAGCCGGTTCCCCCGCAAGCTCTTACACAAGATCAAGGGCCGGCCGCTCTTGCTGTGGGTGGCGGAGCGCATTGCGCAGCAGGCGCCCGAGTTTCCGCTGTATTTCGCGGTGGATCATGAGCTTTTGCGCGATTGCGTCGCCGGGCAGGGATTTAAGGCGATTATGACCGACCCGGCGCACCAAAGCGGCACGGATCGCATCGCGGAGGCCAACCGGACCCTCCGCGCCCGGCGGGTGATCAATGTTCAGGCGGACGAGCCGCTGGTCACAGGCGGGCAGATCCGGGCGTTGGCGGGGCTGCTGGAGGGCGGGGCGCCGATGGCGACCCTGGCGACGGCGTTTCAGCGCGCGGTGGATTTTACCAACCCGAACCAGGTGAAGGTGGTGATGCGGCAGGACGGCCGGGCGCTGTATTTTTCCCGGGCCATCATCCCGTTCCCGCGCGAGCGGGGCACCGCGGTGGATGACGCTTGGGTGAAGGCGAACCCGTGTTTCAAGCACCTCGGCCTCTATGCGTATCAGGCGGACCTGTTGGAAAAATTCACCCAGCTCCCGCCGGGCCGCTACGAGCAGGCGGAGAAACTCGAGCAGCTGCGCGCGCTGGAAAACGGCTACGACATCGCGTGCGGCGTGACGGAGGACCCGACCATCGGTGTGGACACGCCTGAGGACGCGGTGAAGTTCGAGCAGTGGCTGGGGTAAAAACCGCGGCGAGGACGCCGCGTGGTTCTGGTTACAGCGGCCGGTGCTCCACGCGGGTGACCCACATCACCTCGCAGGCGTGGGCGCCGGTGTCCTCGCGGGTCAGTGAGGATTTCCAGTGGTAGCCGCCATCGCCGGCGACCTCGACGAGGTAGCCCTCAAGCGTGACGAGCTCGTGGCGTTTTACGGCCAGCAATTCGCTGCGCACGTCGTCAGCGGGCAGGCAGTGCGTGTTGGCGGAATGGGTTACGATCTGGCCGGGCTCGAGCGGCGGCTCACCGGGGTAACTGTACTCGTACCAGCGGCCCGACTGGCTGATCTTGAGGTCGTTGATCACGCCGGCGATCGACATCGGGCCCCAGCCGAGCGCGAGGTCCACCGGGGAAAGGTCGGCCTCATGGTCGTTGCGGTAACGCTCCCGGCTGAGCACCACCGCGGTGACGGTATAGCTGGCCAGCGGGGTGAGGGTGTAGCCGGCGTGAAGAAAGGGCGGAGGGAGGTCCGAGGCGGACTGGAGGGGATCCCTGGCGGCGGGCATCCCGCGCCAGGCGGCGGCGGGCTCGTGAAAATAAAGCCACCCCGCCACCGCGAGGACCGCGAAGAAAAGGAATTTTTTCACGGGGGACGGTGTCGGGGAAAAGCCGGGTCGAGGCAAGCGCCGGGACGCTGGAACACCGGGACAATTTTCAAGCCGGCCTGGATGCGGACTTGAACCCGCGGGGATTCGGCCTCCGATTGACGCACCCCGCGTGCCGACCCGACTGCAAAACCCCTACTGGCAGATCAGCCTGGAGTCCGACCGGCCCCAGCTGACTTCACTGGGTTTCGACGCCACGGGGGCCTCCCGCTGGAGTGCGAATCTGCTGAAGACCGACACGCCCCGTGCCTCGCACCTGCCCCTGACAGGGCCCTGCGGTGGCCAGAGCGGCTATGTGGATGTGGCGGGCAGCTGGCAGCTGAGCTCCAGTTCGGTTCCGGCGGTGACGCGGGTGATCAGCGGGACGGAAGTCGAAATTGACGGCATCCACTACGGGGCGGTGAAGGAACGGTGGCACCTCCGGTTGGACGGGTTGAAGCTGGTCTGGACGATCCGGCAAACCTGGCGGGAGGAGACGGACGTCGCGGATGCCTTCTCGCCGGGATTATTTTTCTCGGCGCAGACCCCGTGGGGCGAGCCGACGGTGTTCATGCTGTGGGAGCGCGGCATGACGAAGGACGCGTTCTACGGATCGGGAAGCATCCTGGGACCCGAGTGCCAGACGCTGACGACCCGGCACACGCGGACCGCGGCCGGCGGGTGGTGCATGGCCAAGCTGCTGTCGCGGGCGGGCCCCAACGGGGATTGGCGGGTGACAACCTCGCATCACGTCAAGAAGGGCGAGATCCAGAATTTTTCCTCCGTGCTGGCGCAGAGCCCGTGGTGCGATGCGGCGGGGCCGCGCCTGATGCGCGCGGGCGAGGTCGCTGAAACCACCTTTACGCTGGAACTCGTGACGGCGGAGACGGGCGTCGCGCTCGACGTCAATCTGCGCGGGCCGCTGCAAGCCGAGGCGGCGGTCAACCGGCGGTTTTTCGACAACTATGCCAACTGCGGGCTGATGGCGGACACGCATGACTGGCGCATCGGCAACTCGCCGTCGGGCTACGTGGCGCTGCTGTGCCGGCACATGCATGCGGAAATGCTGAAGTTTGGGGTGGCGCGCGGGCCGCTGGGGCCGGACAGCACGGACCTGCAGCGCGTGTTGATCGACGAGGTCATCCGCATGGCGGACCACCTGGTGAAGGACGACACCGTGGGGCCGGGTTACCAGAGCACGACCTCGCTGGATTTGTACACGTCGTACCTCGTGTGCATGCGCGACGTGCTCCTGCTGACGGGCGACCGGGCCATGGGTGAACGACTCTGGCAGGGTGCGCGCCGGGCGCTGGTCCAGCTTAACCGGCAGATCGCGGAAGGCCGCGGGATGATCTACACGGCGAACGAGGAAGGAAACGACTACTGGGACTGGATTTCGCGCAACGGCCACATCGGGTACGTGAACGTGCTGGCGTGGATGGCGCTGCGCGCGGCGGCGGAGGTGGCGCAGTGGCTGGGACACGCAGCCGAGATTCCCACCCTCGCGGCGCAGGCCGACGTGGTGCGCGCAAAGTACGACCGCGATTTCTGGAGCGAGGAGCGCGGATTCTACGCCGACTGGATCGATACGGCGGGCGTGCCGCGGTTTTACCTGTACGGGCCGCCGCAGTTCATGGCGATCTGCGCGGGCATGGTGCCGCCGGAACGGGCGCGGCGCGTCGTGGATGCGGTGCTGGCGCGGCGGCACAAACTGGGGCCGGAGTGGGAAAATTGCTGGTCCATCCAGACGAATCTCTACGACGCCGAGGAATTTTCGTTCATGAAGCGCCGGTTCAGCGCCGACGTGACGCGCTTTGGCGAGACGATGAACGGCGGCTGCCTGGCGTCGTGGAACTACCAATGGATCGGCGCGCTGGTGAAAGTGGGCCACGTGGACGAGGCCATCGCGGCGTGGCGGAAATTCATGGCGAGGGTTGCCCAGACGTCACTGGTCGAGGGTTCCAACTACTGGGACTTCGAGGGCAAACCGAGCCGGACCGTGGTCGAGGAAGTGATGATCCCGAAGGCTTTTCTTTCCTATGATTTGATCGCCGCGGAGCCGTTTCTGGCCGACCAGGGACTGGTCGCGTGCGCCCTGCCGCGCTGGCTGCTGGGGATCGAGCTGACGTTTGACGGGGTGACGGCGAAACCGGTGCTGCCGGCGTCGGCGCTGCCGGCGACGGTGCGGGTCACGCACCTCGGGCGGGAGCAAGGGTTGGAGATTCCGGCGCGCTGATCGGGTGGGCGCCGGTGTCCCCACCGACGCAATCGCCGATCTGGAAATCGGCGGCCACCTAAACAAGCCGCGCGACCAGCGGTCGCGCCCGCCCTCAAATCTTCCCGGCCTTGCGCTGTTCGACCATCTTGTAGAAATCCACGAAGAGCGGGTCGGCGTCGTTCGGGCCGGGCGCGGCCTCGGGGTGGTATTGCACGCAGAAAACGGGGAGCTTCGTGTGGCGCAGGCCCTCGACGGTCTGGTCGTTGAGGTTGATCTCGGTGACCTTGGCGCCGCGGCCCTCGATGGATTTCGGGTCGGTGGCGAAGCCGTGGTTCTGCGCGGTGATGGAGACCTTGCCGGTCTCGAGATTTTTCACCGGCTGGTTGCCGCCGCGGTGGCCGAACTTGAGCTTGAAGGTCGTGCCGCCGAGCGCGTGCGTGATCATCTGGTGGCCGAGGCAGATGCCGAAGATCGGGAAATCCGGCAGCAGGCCGGTGACGGTCCGGTGGATGTAGGGCAGCGCGGCGGGATCGCCGGGGCCGTTGGAGAGAAACACGGCGTCGGGCTGGTGCTCGCGGACCTGTTCATGCGTCGCGGTGGCGGGGAAGACCTGCACCTCAAAGCCGTGGTGGACGAGCTTGCGGTAGATGCTGTGCTTCGCGCCGTAGTCGAAGGCGGCCACGCGGAACTTTTTCGCCGGGATGCCCGGGGCGTTCATCGTGGTGCCAACGGGCAGGTAGGGCGTGTTGAAGTTCGCGGGGTCTTCGAGCCGCCAGAGATAGGGCTCCTTGCAGGTGACGTCCTTCACATAGTCGGCGCCGGCCATGTCGCGCCAGGCGCGGGCGCGCGAGACGGCCTCCGCGTCACTGAGCGGCAGGGTGCTGAGGCAGCACTTCATGGCGCCGTCGACGCGGAGTTTTTTGGTGAGGGCGCGGGTGTCGATCTCGCTGATGCCGGGGATGCCGTATTTGCGGAGGTAGTCGCCGAGCGACTCGTGGCTGCGCCAGTTGCTGACGACGGGGGAGAGCTCACGGACGACGAAGCCGGAGCACTTGGGCGCGGCGGCCTCGGTGTCGGCGGCGGTCACGCCATAGTTGCCGATCTGGACGGCGGTCATCGTGACAATCTGGCCGAAGTAGGAGGGGTCGGTGAGGATCTCCTGGTAGCCGGTCATCGACGTGTTGAAGACGCATTCGCCGGCGATGGTGGCGTCGGCGCCAAAGGCGAGGCCCCGGAAAATCGAACCATCCTCGAGGGCAAGAATTGCGGGCTTCGGCGTGGACATTAAAGCCTGACGAAAAGGCGTCAGCTGGGGTCTGCCAAGGGCAAACCACGGCTTTTCTGGCAATATTACCCCGCCATTTGACAGGACTGGTTAGCCCCCTTACCAATTGTCCCCTCACCCATGCCCTACACTGAAGACCGCTCCACCTGGTTCGAAGGGCAGGGGCTTTGGCAACACGTACCCGAAAGCGACTGGCAGGACTGGACGTGGCAGCTGAAGAACCGGATCACCAGCGTCGCCCAGCTCGAGCAGTTCATGACGTTGACGCCGGACGAGAAGGCCGGGTGCTACTTCGCCGACAAGAAGCTCTCGCTGGCGATCACGCCATATTTTTTCAACCTGATCGACCGCAACGACCCGGACTGCCCGCTCCGCAAGCAGGTCATCCCGCGGTCGGGGGAGACGCAGCTCGCGGCCGAGGAGCAGCTCGATTCGCTGGGCGAGGACGAGCATTCGCCGGTGCCCGGGCTGGTGCACCGCTATCCGGACCGCGTGCTGTTCCTGGTGACGGACCGGTGCGCGGCGTATTGCCGCTACTGCACGCGGAGCCGCCTCGTCTCGAACGCGCAGGACTACAATTTTCACCCGGAATACGAGCAGGCGCTCCGTTATATCGAGGGCCATCCCGAGGTGCGCGACGTGCTGCTCTCGGGCGGGGACCCGCTGCTGCTCTCGGACAAGAAGCTGGAGCACCTCATCAGCCGGCTGCGCGCGATCAAGCACGTGGAGTTCATCCGTATCGGCTCGCGCATCCCGGTGTTCCTGCCGCAGCGCATCACGCCGGAGCTCTGCGAAATTTTCAAAAAGTACGGGCCGGTCTGGATGAGCATCCACGTGAACCACCCGAAGGAGTGCACCGCGGAGCTGAAGGCCGCGTGCGAGCGGCTGTCGTTCGCCGGCGTGCCGCTCGGCAACCAGAGCGTGCTGCTCAAGGGCGTGAATGACGACGCCGACGTGATGAAGGCCCTCGTCCACCGCCTGCTGCGGATGCGCGTGCGGCCGTATTACCTCTACCAGATGGACCTCATCACGGGGGGCGCGCACTTCAAGGTGGATGTCCGCAAGGGTATCGAGATCATCCGGGCGCTGCGCGGCCACACGACCGGCTATGCGGTGCCGCAGTACGTCATCGATGCCCCCGGCGGCGGCGGCAAAGTGCCGGTGAATCCGGACTACGTTGAAAGCATCACCGACGACGAGGTGGTGTTCCGCAATTACGAGGGCCAGCGCTTTGGGTACCCGCTCAAGAGCACGCCGGTGCCGGACCAGACTCCCGCCGTCGTGGTGGCGACCGAGAAGGTGCAGGCGGAACGGTCCGCGGCCACCGGCCAGCCGTAAGGAAAGGTGGTCGGCGCGCTCCGCGCGACGATACGGATTCGATCCGATCGCTAAGGCGCAGAAGGGCGAAAGCGCGGAAACCAGAATCCTGATTTCGCGTTTTTGCCTCTTCGCGCTTTTGCGATGACTTCCGGATGGTTTTTTTTACCCGCCGCTCACTCGAGCGAGAACGTCGCGCTGACGGTGGTGGTGATCGTTTTCTCGAACGAGGAGTTGTCGTTGTTGCCCTCCCAGCTCGTCGCGCTCGAGTACAGCGGGTTGATCTGCACGACGCCCATGCGGGCGGTGCGCAGCTCCTTGATTTGCCGTCCGCCCTGGCCGGCGATCTGCTCGGCGCGGGCGCGGGCGTCCTTCGTTGCCTCGGCCATCATCTCGATCTTGGCCTCGCTCGCCTTGGTGTAGATGAACTCGAGTCCCTCGGAAACGAGCGCGATGCCCTGTTCCAGGAGCACGGCGGACTCGGTGCCGAGGCGCGTGGTGGTCGCGATGTCGGCGGACTTGATCTCGATCCGCTGGCTGAGCCGGTAGCCGATGCGCTTCGTCACGGTTTCATCATCGTCGCTTTTCGCGCGCGCCGTGATCTCGCGAATCTGCACCGGGAGGAGGATGAATTCCTTCACGCCCTTCGCACGCAGGAAGGCGTCTACCTGCACCAGGGCGGCCTTGAGTTTTTCGTGCGCCGACAGGAGCGACTCGTCGTCCACCCCGAAGTTGGCGCGCCAGACGACGAGATCGGACTGGACGTTTTTTCGTGCGGAACCGGTCACATCAATGACCTGAGATTCGTGGAGCCGGGTCCAGGTGCGGGTAAACACGATGGAGGCGAAACAGAGGCCGACGGCGAGAAACAGGCCTGCGAGGAGGCCGAACAGGTGCGGACGGGAGGAGTGGTTTTCCATGGGAAATTGGGCTCATCCAGCCCTCCGCCAGATGCGCAAAATTGTCCAATCCAAGTCATTCACAAACCTGTATAACCTGATAAACAACAGGTTATGTAATATGATAGTTATTCACAAAAAACCGGACTTTTTTTGAGCATTTCGCGGTGAGGCCCGTCTATCCCAGTGTAGTCAGATATTGTTTGTAGTTCTTACGGTTTGCTTGGTGTTAGGTCACTCGAGCCGCTCCCGCAAGGGGGCGGCTCTTGTGTTTCCGGGTTTGGCGATCCGGGCAGAAAATATGCAAAAGATTTTTGGCGGCTTTTGAACGTTATGCGTCCGGGCGCATCTATCCCGGTGTAGTCAACATCGTCCTGGTAAGACGGTGCTTGTTTGTAGTTCTTACGGTTTGTTTGGTGTTAGGTCAAAGAGCCGCCCCTGCAAGGGGCGGCTCTTGTGTTTATGGTGGGTGCCGGTCTCCGACCGGCGCTTATCGTCGATGTGGATATCGACGACCACCTGCGGCAGCCAAGGCCAGGAAAGATTGGCTTGCGCCGCCTGCAGGCGGCGCGCTTTCTCCGGACTTGCCTGTAGGGGTGCCCTCCGCGGAGGGCTGAGATTGCGGTGCGCTCGACCGCTCGACCCTTCGAACCTGAACGGATCATGCCGACGAAGGAAACAGCAGGCGCTGTCAGCGCCGAGGGGCAGACAACGCCGCTTTCGCCGGAAGTCCGTCTTGGGTCAGGTCCCACCACCTCCCATGAAACTCCCGGCCCGACTCCTTCTCCTCGCCCTCAGCGCGATTTTCCTGGCTGACGCCGCCGCGCAGCCGGCATCGGACGCCACCGCCCTGGCCCGCTTTACCGTCACCGGCGTGCCGGTCGAGCAGTCAGTCAACCCGCTCACGCGCCAGACCTCGGCCGTGATGGGCGAGGCGCGCGACCCGCTTGATACGCCGCGCGGCGTGAGCACGATCACCACGTCGCTGTTCAGTGAGCGGCAGATCCACGGGGTGCAGGAAATCCTGCTCTACTCGCCGAGCGCGTACGTCGGCGCGGCGTACGGCAACATCACGATGCCGAACCTGCGGGGCGACCTCGCGGAAACCTACCTCAACGGCCAGCGGCTCAGCTACAATTACTACGGGTATTTCCCGTCATTCAACGGCGTCGAGGCCGTCGATCTCGTCCGCGGTCCGGGCTCGGCGGTGTTTGGGGCGGGCTATTTCACGGGCGGCTACGTAAACTATGTCACGAAGCAGCCGAAGTTTTCCGGCCCGGAGACGACCGTGACGACGCGGCTTGGCACGTGGGCGCCGGGGCAGGTCTCGTTTTTCAACGGCTCGGTACAGATCGACGCAACCGCGCCGGTCAACGACCAGCTTGCGTGGCGCGTGAGTTACGAGGCGAAGGGCGGCGACACCTTTTTCCGCAAGAACGACGCCCCGGACAGCCGGCAGGATGTTTTCGCCGCGGTCACATGGAAACCCGGCGCCGCGACCACACTGGACTTCAGCGCGCAGTATTTCTGGCAGAACCCGCCGGAGACGCTGGGCGTCAACCGTGTCAACCAGGACCTCATCTGGCACGAGCAGTACTACACGGGCGCGTCCGCCGACAATTACCCTTTCCCCGGCCCGATTCCGGCGACCGGCGTGGTGAAATTGCCATGGGAGGCCTCGCTGTTCTCGAAGGGGGATTTCTCCAACGCCAACGTCGTGCGTGCGCAGCTCATCGCCACGCACGTGTTCTCGCCCGCGCTGACCCTCGTGAACCGCACGCTGTTCGAGTACATGAACCGCCGCCGTTTCCAACAGTTTGAATACGCGGAGTACGTCACGCAGCACACGCTCGAGAATCGCACGGAGCTGCACTTCGACTGGAGCGGGGCTGCGCTGCCGTCGACGGCGGTCGCGGGCTTCACCGTCCGCTATGCGCACACGCTCAGCTACGAGAACTATTTCAACGAATACATCTACAACTACGACCTGACCGACCCGACGCGCGTCTTCAACGAGGCGGAGCAGTACCCGAACTCGTATGATCCCGGCCTCACCGGGCCCGGGGGCCGGCCGTCTGTCCCGGCGGCGTGGGGCAGCCCGGAAACGGACAACAGCACGCTCTGGAATCCCGCGGCGTTCTGGCAGCACGAGGTCAAATTCACCTCGAAGCTCTCTT
>CAIMAQ010000082.1 GCA_903839035.1 uncultured Opitutia bacterium | reverse complement strand
CGGCGCGCCGATCCCACCGCCGACCTGCGGCCGCTCGCCCGGCAACTGGCGGTGGAATCTTCGACTGTCATCCTCAACACCCTCCCCAACCCGCCCTTCTTCGGCGCTTTGGAGAACCCGCTGGTTTCCGCCGGATCCCAGTTCGGCAAGCTGAAGGTCGAGGGTTGGATCATCCACCAGGAACAGCGGATCAAGCGCCTGATCGGCACCACCCACCCGCTCGCCGAGAATGAAATGGATTACGGGGACCGCGTCCGGAAGGAAGCCGGCGAGCTGTTCCCGAATCATCCCACCGCCGGCCGCTCGCAGTTTTTCGGCATGGTGGATATCAACGAATCCGCCGGTGATCCGGCCTATCTCCAGATCTTCGCCGAGTTGGAGGATGGCACGCGGCACCTCGTGTTTGTCCGCCGGTTTTACCAGCGCGGCTGCAACCAGCTGGAACGCCCGCTGCCCGCGTTCAGCCGCGGGGAGTTCCTCAAGGTCGCGGGCCTGTTCCTCGCCGGCTGCCGCGCGAAAAAAGTCGCCCTCGGCCCGCTTGACCAGCTCTGGCAGGCCTGCGCCAAGGCCTACGAAAATTTCCGCCGCTTCGCCCCGGCGTCGCTCGCCCACCTCGCGTCCGGCCCGCGTGAACCCTACGCCGCCTGGCAGCAGGCCAACCGGATCACGCCCCAGCTCCGCGCCATTCTCGAGGCCTCGGCCCAAAACCTGGCCCCCGGCGGCCCGCGGTTTGTCCTGCTGCTCGACACCCGCGGTTGCACCGCCGCCCAGCTGCAAGCCGCCGCCGACTCCTTGCTCGCCTCGATTTATCCGCAGTGGGAGGCCTGGTTTGTCGGTGATGTGCCGGCTCCCGGCGGCGATCCGCGCCTGAAGTCCACCGCCGCGAAGGACGCACCCGAAGTAATCCGCGCGCTCAATGCGGCGGTCGATTCAGCCCAGGGCACGCACGTGGCCCTGCTGCGCGGACACTCCCGGCTTTCGCCCGATATCCTGCTGGAAATGGCGGAACAGGTGGCCGCGAATCCGGCTTTGGAACTGGTTTATTCCGACGAGGACCGGATGGACGACTCCGGGGTGCGGACCGAGCCCAATTACAAACCAGACTGGAGCCCGGCGCTCGCCGACTCCGGACTTTTCCCCGGGCAGCTGAGTGTCGTCCGGCGCGAGCGGTTCCTCGCCCTAGGTGGATTGCGGGCCGGGTTCAGCCGCGTGGTCTGGTTCGATTTACTGCTGCGCTTGGGCGACCATCTGCCCGCGTCGCAGGTCGCGCATATTCCCCTCATCGGCCATCATCTCCCGGCCAGCGAGCCGCGCGAGACCGACCCGTCGCATGCGTCGGTCGAGGAGTCGCGGCAGGCCCTCGTGGAGACCGCGCAGCGCCGGGACCGGCCCGGTGAGCCCTTCCTATCCCAGACCGCCCATCTCCGCCGCCGGCGCTTTCACCAGTGGCGCGCCGACCCGGGGATCCTGGCGCAGCTGCCGGTCACGATTGTCATCCCTACCCGCGACCGGCTCCACCTGCTGCAGGAATGCATCGAGCTGCTCGACGAGACCGTGGACTGGCGCCACGTAAAACTGGTCATCGTGGATGACCACTCCCGGGATGCGGATGCAGTGCGCTACCTCGAAATGATCCAGCGTCGCACCGACCTTAGCTGCCAGGTGGTGCGGCCGGCGGACCGGAGCGCTCCCTTCAATTATTCCCACCTCGTCAATCTGGCGCTGCCTCGGATCGACACCCCGCTCGTGCTGCACCTGAACAACGACGTCAACGCCCTCGAGCGCGGCTGGCTGGAGGAGATGGCCACATGGTTCATGCAACCTGACGTGGGCGCCGTCGGGGCCCAGTTGGTCTATCCCGACAAAACCCTCAATCATACCGGTATCATCATCGGCCCGCATGGCGGCCTGGCCGATACGCCTTTCGCCAAGATCCCACCGGGCG
>CAIMAQ010000081.1 GCA_903839035.1 uncultured Opitutia bacterium | reverse complement strand
TTCACGAGACGGTCGCCAGGGGCCAGCTTGGGCGCGGCGAATTGTTGCTCGAGCAGGGGCATGAGGTCGCGCGGATGCAGGCAGTCGCGCACCTGGTGGCCGTGGCCGCCAAACCCGAGGTATTTCAGCGGGCGTTTGCGCAGCCAGGCATTGATCCAGTAGGCAAAGATGCCCTGGTCCGCGCGGCCGAACTGGCCGGCGCCGGCGAGCACGCCGCAGCGGTTGATGAAGACCGGGAAGCCGAACGTTTCGCCATACTCCAGCGCGAGGGCCTCGGAGGTGAGCTTGGTGGCGCCGTACAGCGAGATGGGCGCGGTCGTGGCGAAGGTCTCGTCGAGCCCGGCGGCGGTGAGACCGGCGGGCAGCTTCGCTGCGGGGTCCGGGACGAAGGCCTCCGCCTTCACGCAGACGGGCAGGGCGGCGAGCGGGGCGATGGAATACACGCGGGTGGTCGAGAGCAGGATGAAGCCGGCCTGGTGCACCTTGCAGTATTCCAGCAGGTGCACCGTGCCGAGGAGGTTGTGGTCCACGAGCTCCTTGGAACTGGTCTTCCCGTCCACCCCGGCCAGCACGCTCGCGTTGGCCGCGGCATCAATCACGAAGTCGGCGGCCGGCAGGGCTGCCATGGCCGCGGCATCGCGCAGGTCGGCGGTCAGCACCCGGGCGCCCAGGCGCTCGAGCGGTGCGCGGTTGGTCTCGCTGCCGGGCCGGATGTAGCTGTCAAAACCGGTGACCTGGTGTCCGGCCGCCAGCAGGCTTTTGGCCAGCGTGCTGCCGACAAAACCGCAGATGCCGGAGATGAGAATGCGCATGGGTCACGAGGGAAACAGACCCGAATCGTGAGGTGAAGCGGGAAATCGAGGGGAGACCGTGGGTGGGCGCACGTCCCTGCGCCCGCCATGGGCCGAACGTCAACTGGCGCACGAAATACGGGCCCGGGACGGGTCCGCCCGTCGCAGTCGCTCAGCCCGCCGTGCGCTTCTGCCACGCCTCGACGATCTGGCGGATGGTTTCCTCGAGGGACTGGGTGATGTCCCACGACGGATAGTGCGCGCGCATTTTCCGGAGGTCGGAGTAGTAGCAGATGTGGTCGCCGGCGCGGTTCTGGTCGAGGTAGGTGTAAACCTGCGCCTTGCCGGTGAACTTCTCGGTGATCTTGAACGCCTCGAGAATGGAGGTGCTGTTGGCCTTGCCGCCGCCGAGGTTGTACACCTCGCCCGCGCGCGGGGTCGCGACAAACGCCGCCATGAAGCGCGCCACGTCGAGCGAGTGGATGTTGTCGCGCACCTGTTTGCCCTTGTAGCCGAAAACCTTGTATTCGCGGCCCTCGAGGTTGCAGCGCACGAGGTAGCTCAGGAATCCATGGAGCTCGACGCCGCTGTGGTTCGGGCCGGTGAGGCAGCCGCCGCGCAGCGCGCAGGTGGGCAGGTTGAAGTAGCGGCCGTATTCCTGCACCATCACGTCGGCGGCGACCTTGGATGCGCCGAAGAGGGAATGCTTCGACTGGTCGATCGTGAAGGTCTCGGCGATGCCGTGCTCGTAGGCGGGATCGGCGTAGTCCCAGCGCGTGGCGAGCTCCTTCAGCGCGATGCGGTTCGGGGCATCGCCGTAAACCTTGTTGGTGCTCATGTGCACGAACGGCGACTCGGGCGCGGCCTGGCGCGCGGCCTCGAGCAGATTCAGCGTCCCGACGGCGTTGGTGTCGAAGTCATCGAACGGGATCGCGGCAGCGCGGTCGTGGCTTGGCTGCGCGGCGGTGTGGACGATGACGGACGGCTTGATCTGCTTCACCAGGGCGAGGACGCCGGCGCGGTCGCGGATATCGAGCTCGTGGTGGACAAAGCCCTTCAGCTCCTTCGCCAGACGGTTCTGGTTCCAGCGGGTGTCCCCCTGCGGGCCGAAAAAGACGGCGCGCTGGTTGTTATCGACGCCATGGACGGTGTAGCCTTGCGCGGCGAAATAAACGCAGACTTCCGAGCCGATGAGGCCCGACGAACCGGTGACAAGGATGAGCTTGGCCATGGGAAAAGTGAGGCGCACTCATACAGGCGGGACGGATCACTTCCAGCTGATTCTGGCCGGGGGCCGGGGCAAAGGCGGCGCGATTTTTGACCTTGAGGCTGGCGTGTTGGCGGTATTTCACCCCTGCCTTGTCATGCATTCCGACCCCCATGCGCACGACTGACCAATCAAACCGCCGAACCGGACTGGTGGTCTTCGCCGTGGCGCTGCTGGTGACGTTGGGCTGGGCGCTGGCGACCGACCATGTCTGGGAGGATTTCTATATCACGTTCCGCTCGAGCAAGAATCTCGTGACGGGCCACGGGCTTGTGTTCATTCCCGGGGAACGGCTGCACACCTTTACGTCCCCGCTGGGGGTGCTCCTGCCGGCGGCGGCGAGCGCGCTGACGGGAACGCACTCGGATCCGGCGGCGATCTGGGTTTTCCGGGTGTGGGGCGGGGCGGCGTTTGCCTGGGCGGCGGTGCTGCTCTGGACGCTGGCCCGGCGATTCCAGTATGGCGCCTGGGCGGCGATGGCACTCGTGGCCTTCATGGTGCTCGACGCCAAGAGCATCGATTTTACGACGAACGGCATGGAGACGGGATTCCTGCTGCTGTTCATCGCTTACTCGCTGTGGGCGATGTTCGTGGGTGCGGGCCGGCGCTGGCTCCAGCTGGGCCTGGCGTGGGGCGCGCTGATGTGGACGCGGCCGGATAGTTTTCTGTACATTGGCCTGCTGTCCGCGGGGGTTTTCTTTTTCAACGATCCGGCGCGCACCGGCCTGACCCGGTGGCAATGGCTGAAGGTTTTCGTGCTGGCCGGGTTGGTCTGTACGGCCATTTATTTGCCGTGGTTTCTCTGGTCATGGTCGTACTACGGCACGCCGGTCCCGCACACGATCACGGCCAAGGGCGGGGATTACATGGCCGCCAAGAACGCGGCGGGGGTGTTCAAGACCCTGATCGACCTGCCGATCAACGTGTGGAATGGCCGGACGTCACTCGAAGGCGCGTTCCTGCCGTCGTATTTCCAGATCGGTGGCTGGCCGGCCGCGGCCGTGACCGCGGCGCGGGCGGTGGCGGTGTTCCTGGCTTTCCAGTGGGTGCTGCCGTGGTGGCGGACCGAGGTGCGGGTGGCGTCCTTCACGTTCTGCGGGATGCACGTCTATCTGTCCTATTTCCCTTATTTCCCGTTCCCCTGGTACATGCCCGGCACGACGCTGCTCGCGGCGGTGACACTCGGCGGCATGCTGGCCCAGCTCGGGTCGTGGGCGGAACGAGGCCGGGCCGCCGGCGCGCCGGCCTGGCCCCGGGTCGTCCAGTTGTCCGTGGTCCTTGTCGTCCTCGCCGTCTTGGGCGGCGAATCCTGGCTGACTTGGCAGATGCGGCGGGAGATGGCCTTCGAGCAGATTTACAGCGCCACCGGCAACCGGCGGAGGGTGGGCGAGTGGCTGAAGGAGAACGCCCGGCCGGGAGACACGGTGTTCATGGAGCCGCTCGGGCACATCGGCTATTTTTCCGGACTCAAGACCTACGATTATCCCGGGCTCTCCTCGATGGAGATGGTGAGCGCGGTCCGCGCCCTGGGCGCGCACGGCGGCAACCTGGCGGAATTCCTGTGCCCCGACTGGATGGTGCTGCGTCCGTGGGAATACGCGGACATGCACAAGGATGTCTACCGCATGTTTGGCGACGGCTTCGAGTACCAGCTGGTGAAGGAGTTCAACCGCATGCCGGAGGTCGAGCAGCTTGAGGTCTATGGCCGCAAGTACATCGAGTTCGATTCGCACCTGCTGGTGTTCAAGCGGCAGGTGCCGAAGCGCTACCTGCTGGATGCCACGGTGAAGGATCCGTACGCAGGACTTGGACTGGCCGTTTTCAACATCGGCGGTCAGGCCATGCACCAGGTGCACGCCACGGGCATCGTGAGTTTCAAGGTGCCGGCGAACGCGACGCACTTTCGCGTCACCTACGGCATGCCGGAGTCCACCTACACCGGCGACCCGGCGACCGACGGGGTGAAGTTTGTCATCCTCTGGACGAACGGGCTCAAGACCCAGCGCCTGCTGGTCCGCACACTCGAGCCGCACGACGCCCCCGACGACCGCGGCGCGCAGGAATTCGAAACCGAGCTCCCCCCGCACGGCGACAAGGCGGGCATCATCCTGCTCACGCTCCCCAGTCAGGCTGACGCGATGGACTGGAGCTGCTGGGGCCTGCCGGAGTTTAAATAATTGGTCTGCGGGTTCCCGCGTGGGTCGAGAGTCAAGGCGTGTCCCATGACCTCGTCTGAGGTATGAACCTCCGGCCGCTGGGCTGCGCCATCTGCGGATCGATTGAGTGGGGTGAAGCACGGTTTTTTGCGTGGCACTTCGAGCTCGTTTCGGGCACGCTTTCCGTCGCGGATGCGATTTTTTTTGCTGAACACATGGCGCACGGGTGCATTGCTGATCGTCGTCGTGGTGGTGGTGATCAACGTGTTCAATCTGGTGCAGGCGGTTCCACCGCCGCCTGCTGAATCACCTTGGGCCGTCGTTGATCCAGCTACGCGCGCCGAACTGCGGCTCGCGACGTTGCGTGCGAAGGTGCAGGAGCGCGGTCTGACGGGAACGATCGGTTATCTGGGCGATTTGCCCGGCGACCGTCTCAACGATGATCACCAGGCCGTGGAGGACTATTATCTGACGCAATTTGTCCTCGTCCCGCTCGTACTCGACCTCAATCCCTCCTCGCACGGGTGGGCGGTGGCGAATCTGCGTATCGCGGCGGCTTCCGCTCGCGTGCCCGGCGGCTGGAAGATCGAGGAAGATTTTGGCAACGGGGTATTGTTGCTGCGAAAGAAGACGCCATGATTTTTTCCGCCGTGGTCGCCGTCGGTCTCGCGTGGCTTCTCGGGACGCTGACCGTGAGCCTGCTCTGGCCGAGAATACGCTCTGTCCGGATGGATCTTTCACTGATCCTGCCGCTCGGGATTGGCCTGGGCCTGGGGTTGACATCGGCGTTGTATTTCGCGGCCTCGCTCGTATTCGAGAATCCCGCGCGAATCTCGACGGTGACCGAGGTGTTGGTTTCGGCGGTGTTGGCTTGGTGTTTGTGGCGGCGGCCGCCCTCGAGCGCGATCGACGCAAGACCCGCGACCGCTTGGTTGCCGCGTACGTGGTTCGGACTCCTGATCGTGACAATATTTGGGCAGGTGGCGATTTTGGCTGCCGTCGCGACGGCCCGAGCTTACAAGGCTGAGCCCCTGGGGAGTTGGGACGGTTGGGCTATTTGGAATATGCACGCACGGTTCATGTTTCGTGGCAGTGCGAACTGGCCCGAACTGCTACGGCAACCGGCGATCGCCTGGACGCATGCGGATTATCCCTTGTTGGTGCCGGCGAGTGTCGCACGGGTCTGGGCTTGGGTCGGGCGCGACGCGCCGTCGGCGTCAGGTTTGGTGTCGGCGATGTTCGGGGTAGCGACCGTTGGCCTGTTGATCGCCGCAACTGCGCGACTACGCTCGCGGCTCATCGCATTGATCGGCGGGCTCTTGCTGCTGGGCACACCGTTCTTCGTGACGTTTTCGTCGAACGAACATGCCGATATTCCGCTGGGTTTCTTCATGCTCGCGACGGTGGCGCTGCTGGCGTTGAGCGACCGGGAGCCGCCCGCGCGGGGCTTATCGGCGCTGGCGGGACTTGCTGCCGGCATGGCGGCATGGACGAAAAACGAGGGGTTATTGTTCGCGGTGGTCGTCGGGTTCACGTGGGTGGGTTATGAGTGGTCTCGCGGTTCGAGATGGACGATAGGTGCCTTTCTCTCTGGTCTCGTGGCCGCGCTCCTGCCGGTAATCTATTTCAAGATCTCACTTGCGCCGCCAAACGATGTCGTGTCCGGTCAACTCGTCGAACGCCTGGGCGGCCTGTTCGATGGATCGCGACACTTGTTGATCCTCGACGCGTTGGGGCGCGATTTGACGCGGTTCGGTGAGTGGCGGGTAGCGCCGTTTCTCGCGATGCTACTGCCACTCATCGGTCCGGGTTGGCAGCGACTGAGCAGGCGTGAATGGCTCGTGGCCGTGGTGATCGGCCTCATGCTCGCTGGTTACTACGGGATTTATCTGCTCACACCTTGGGACCTTGGCTGGCACTTGAGTTTTTCCCTCGTGAGGTTGCTGCTCCAACTCTGGCCGGCAGTAATATTTTTCTGGTGTCTTGCCGTGACGTTGCCGGTATCGCCCGCGGCGGCTGCCTCGCCGGTCGATGACCGTGGAAGTCGGCGAGCGGTGGTGTTTGCAGGATTGCTGTTCGTCAACGCGGGCCTAGCGGGCGTCGGGTTGACGTTGCTCGGGCGTCAGCTTGCACCCAACGAACTCAGCCGCACCCGAATCGACGGGACCGAGGTTAGCGCGATCGTGGGCGACGGCTGGTCTGCCCGCGAGACCTACGGCCGGACGACGTGGATTTGGAGCAAGGGAAAATCAACGCTGTGGCTGCGAATTAGCGGCGATCGGCCGCCCATCGCGCGCACGTTGACGTTTGCGATGCGCAGCCTTGGTCCGCGGATCGTCACTGTTACGATCGGAGATCGGATTGTATGGCGCGGTGAGGTCGGTGAGCAACTCATGCCGGTCGAAACCACGCGACTCGAATTGCCGCCCGGGCTGACTGCGGTCGTCTTCTCGACGGACTCTCCGGGCGTGTTGGAATCGGCGAGCCCGGACGCGCGCGCGCTCACATTCGCAGTCTATTCGGTTAGCGTGAAGTGAAGGACTCAGCCGGTTTCATGCAGTTGCCGCCCTCTTCGGGAGAGCTGATCCTGATAATCTTTTTGCCCTCAATTGCATGATACCAGCTTATAAGAAGCCACAAAGGGCTCAGGGTTTGGGGCTTGGCGTTGGGGTCGGTTTCCGCCGCCATGTCACGGCCGCATCCCCGAACGCGGCGATGATGAAGATCAGCACCAGTGGGTAGATCGGCGAGAAGGTGGAGACTGCGGTCACCGGGAATGAGGTCACCTGCACGACGGCGTTGAGCAGCAGGTAGGCGAAGCCGCCACCCCAGGCGGCAGCGGCCAGGACATACGGATAGGTCAGCTGCCGGCTACGGATCGACTGCACGAGACGCACGAGCGCGATCAGCTGGGCGGTGATAAACAGCACCAGGATGACGGGGCGCATGAATTGGCCGATGGACTGGAGCCGCGCGCATTTCCGCCGGTTGAGTTCCTCCTGGTTGCGCAGCGGCATCGCGGGGGATTGCACCGAGGAGGCGAGGTTGTCGCGCGTCAGGTCATGGAAAAGCAGCAGCTGATCGCGGTCACCGATGCTCAGCGGCGGGTACACGCTGAACGAACGGAAGGAGACGACAAAATCGGCAAACTGGAACACCGTGCGGCCGACCGCGGCGGCCTGGCCTGCCTGCAAGCGGGGCATCAGGCCGCTGCGCCTGGCATATGCCGGCAGCCGGCCCGCATCGCAGGCCGCGTTGATTTCACCGGCCATGCGCCCGTAAAAATCGAGCGCTTCCCGGGCGCTGTGACAATATCCCGCCGCGGCCACGCTGTCGCGCAACGCCCAGATCAGCCAGCCCCCTCCGATCTGCTTCTCCTCGGCAGGGATCTTGGTGACGTAGGTGGACGCACCCGCCCAGCCGAGGCCGTACTCGCCCTCGAGGTAAGGCTGCAATTTGGCGAAGGCCGGGCTGATCGCGTACATCGCCTCGCGGGCCTGCCGCGTGACGGGCACGTACGGGATCTCCGGGCCTATTTTCACGCGCATCAGCGCGCCGTAGGCGTCCTGAAATTCCGTGGATTGGAACTCGACGGTGCCAAACCAGCCGTAGTGGCGGTAGTTCTGCCACGAGACCAGTACGAGTGGCAGTGCCGCAAATGCCGCGGCCAGTCCCAGCGATCGCAGCATCTCGCGGCCCTGGTCGCGCGACCCACGAAACGCCCAGACGGCCGCCGCGCTGGCGAGCAACACCACGCTCGGCACCAGCCATACGCCTTCTTCGCGCGTGAGCCAGAAGCATGCGAACGACAGGCCGAGCAGGATGGCCCATGGCAACTGCCGGCGCATGGATTCGGTTCGCCGGCAATAAAGCCCGACCAAACCCGCGAGGACCGCAATGGATAGCGGCGTGTAAATCTGCTGCCGGATGATGCGGCCCATGGTGGGTGCCTCGAACGACATCGGGTTCCAGAGCAACAGGGCGTAGATCGCCAGCAGCGCCACGCCGGAGCGGAGGGCCGGCCGACAGGCACGGGTGAACGCGGCGCAGGCGCCGGCGTAGGCCAGCTGCACGCCGAGGCCCAGCGGGATGCCGACCCAGTAGAGCAGGGCGATCCAGAGCGAGTAAAACGGACCCTTCGCGAGCGTGGCCTGGTTGTAGGCACCGAGCCAGTCGCCGCGGACAATGGATTCGGCCAGCTGCAGAAACAGCCGGTCATCCAGCGCCGCATGGCCGATCGCGTAGACGGCCTGGCCGCGGGTCAGCCAGAGTTTGAATGCCGTGAGCACGAGGCCGGCCCAGAACCAGACGCGGACAACCTTGGGGGCGGCGGAATTCATGAGTCACCGCGCGTGTCGAGTCGCAGCACGCCGAGGAAAAAGCTGGTCAGAATCATCTGGCAGCCGAGGGCGAGACAGAGCGTGCCCGGGATCACCCAGCGCAGGGTTTGCGCCGGCTGCAACGTGCCGAAGCCGTGGCCGCGCCAGAACCAGAGGGCGCTGGCCCAGAGCAGGACACCCGCGAGCAGCAGCGCGCCGCCGACGATGACGCCGCCTTCCAGGCTGACCTTGCCGAGCCAGAACTGCGCCTCCGGCGGCCGGAGGCCTGCGCGGATGGTGAAATATTTGCTGAGGGCGGCGAAGGACACGGCCTGAAACCCGATCAGGATGCTGCCCGCGGCAAACAGCAGCGTGTGCACATCAAGGTAGACATTCCCGAGCCGCAGCGGTCCGGGCAGAAGGGCCGCGCCGAGCACGGCACCGCCGACCATCAGCAACAGGCCGGGATAGAAAAACAGCCAGCGCGGGCTGAAGAGCAGCATGAAGCGCAGGTGGCGCCAGCCGTCGCGCCAGGGACGCAGGTGCGGGGCGCGGTCACGCGTGTCGGGGCGCAGGGTGGTGGGCACCTCGGTGACCTTCAGGCTGAGCACGACGGACTTGATGACCATCTCGGAGGCGAACTCCATGCCCGTGGTGCGCAGGTTCATCCGGCGGTACGCGTCGGCGGAAAAGCCGCGCAGCCCGCAGTGGAAATCACGGAGTTCGGTCGAGAAAAAAAGGCGGCCGATGAAGGACAGTACCGGGTTGCCGATATGCCGGTTCTTCCAGGGCATCGCGCCGGGCTGGATGCCGCCGAGGAAGCGGTTGCCCATGACGAGATCGTAGCCGGCGCGGAGTTTTTCGAGGAAGCGGGGCAGGTGGGAGAAATCGTAGCTGCCGTCGGCGTCGCCCATCACGATGTAGCGTCCGCGGGCCGCGGCGATGCCGCCGCGCAGGGCGTTGCCGTAGCCTTTTGCGGTGACGGGCACGACGCGGGCGCCCAGCGAGGTGGCGAGGGCCTGCGAGCCGTCGGTGCTGCCATTGTCGGCGATCACAATTTCGCCCGCGATCCCGGCCGCCGCCATCGCCGCCGTCGCCTCGCGAATACAGCTGGGGAGCGAGCGGGCCTCATTCAGGCAGGGCATCACCAGCGTGAGCTCCGGGGTGGTGGGGGCGTCGGGCATTGGGTCAAAGCTCAAACCGGGGCTGGCAGCGCGGCAACCAGCAAAACGGCTCAGACCCGCCGCGGGCGGGACGTGAGGGCGGTCCCGACGCAGAGGAGCAGGGTGACAAGCGCGATCACGCCGAGTGAAGCCTGGCCGAAGCGTGTGGGTTCGGACGACCGGTCATGGCGGAACGTCGCGGCGCGTTCCGGGCCCTGGGCGGCCTGCGGAAGCGCGGCGGCGACCCAGCCCTCCGCGTCGTTGCGCCCGTCGTAAAACACCAGGCGCGCCGAGCGGCCGGCATAGTGGCGCACATCGGCGGCCCAGAAATCGATTTCGTTGAAGTGGGGATTGGGTCCGGGACAGGCGAGCTCGGTGAGGGTCGCACCGGACGCATCCTCGATGCGCAGGTGGAGCCCGTTGCCTTCGCTGGCGGGAAAGCCGGCGAACGGAATTATGAGCCAGGGCGAAGTGATCGGGAACGCGGAGCTCTGCGCTTCGCCGAAGAAACCCGGCCCGTCAATATGCGTCCCGTAAAACAGGTTGCGGAAATCCCCCGGGACAAGGTTCGCGCCGCCGGTGAGGTTGTCCGGGGGAAAAGTGGTTTTGGTGGTGATGTGAAACGTCAGCTCCGCGACCGTGCCCGGCGGAGCCAGCAGGGCCAGCCAGCGCTTTTCCGCGCTGAATTCCAGCGGCTTGGGCCAGAGGAAAACGAGCCCGCCGGCCGTGACCGCGAGCAGGCCCAGGAGCGGCCAGCGCCAAGGGTCGAAGGCCAGCGTGAGTGCC
>CAIMAQ010000080.1 GCA_903839035.1 uncultured Opitutia bacterium | reverse complement strand
GGACCGGAATGTTCGTCGCGCCGGTCCAGGTACATGCGGCGGGCGAAGGCGAGGGGCCGGGTGCCGTCGCCCGTTTCGGCGAAGATTTTCAGGTTGGCCGGGCTGGGCGTGTCGGGGCGGATGTCCACCAAACCGTAGTATCCGGACTTGAGGGCATGGGTGTGGCCGGTGAGATGGGCCGCGACGTCGGGCCGCTCCTTCGGATACACCAGGCGGTTCTCCGTGAGCACGCCGGTGGTGGCGCTGAGCTGACGGAGCTCGCGATTGACGCCGAAAATCCAGCCGGTGAGGCGAAACTTGCCGTAACCGGAGTTGATCCAGAAGCCGGGGTTCTCGATGAAGCCGAGGAACTGCTCGCCGATGATGACATCGCTGGTCGGCATGAGCACCTCGTTGAGCGTCGCGTCCGTTTCACGGCAGAGCACCCGCCACGGGGCGCGGTGGAAATGGCGGTAGAGGTGGGCGAGCGTCTGGAAAACGAGCGCGGCGCGGAGGAGGCGAGGGGGCTTCCGGGCCGACTTGGGCAGGGCGGAGGTGTCGAGCGAGGTGCGGAAGAATTCCCGCCACTCGCGGCCGTCATGGTAGTCGAGGGCCAGTTCCTGGGCGCCCCGCCAGACCTGCACGCGCTGGGCAAACCCCGCGCGGAGGGCCGGGATGCCGCCGCCGAACGTCGCCTGGGTGTCGGGCCGGTCCAGGCCGTAGATGCCGAGAAAGACCCGCCGGTCCACGCGTGCCCGCAGGTCCACGCAGACGACATTTTCGCCCGGATAAAGCCAGCCCGTCACCTCGATCCCAGCCACCTCCGGCCGCCAGGTGGCGGGACTGTCGATGTGGAAAAGCGGCGCGACGGGGGCGGTCATGAAAACAGCGGGAAATTAAGCGGGAGCAGCGCACGGGGAGTAAAGCCTCTTCCGGCCCGCGGGGCGATGGATTAAACGGGTTGGCAAGCCGCGGGGTTTGCTTTGCCTTGCCACATGGGAAATTCCTCCACCCAGCGCCCGCCTCCCCGACTGGAATCCTGGCTGGCCTTGGTGGTGTTTGTCGGGTGCCTGGCGTTTCACTGTGCCGGAGCCCTGGTCGGTTGGCAGAGTCGGAACCTGCCGGGGGTGGAATACCGGCAGGCGCAGACGGCGATCTCGGCCTATTTTATCAACCAGGAGGACAACTTCTCCCTCGCGTATCCCACCCCGGTGTTGGGCAAGCCGTGGTCCATTCCGCTGGAGTTTCCCCTGTACCAGTGGACCGTGGTGGAGGTGAGCCGGGTGACCGGATTGAGCCTGACCAAGGCGGGGCGAGTGGTGAGCCTGGCGTGCTTTTACCTGATGTTGCCGGCGATTTACCTGCTGCTGGCGCGCTGGCGGGTCGCGCCCGGGCACCGCTGGCTCGTGCTGGCGGTGGTGGTGACGTGCCCGCTCTACGTGTTTTATTCGCGCGCCTTCCTGATGGAGACCATGGCGCTGATGTTCAGCGTGTGGTTCTGGGTGGCGTATGAGCGGGCGGTGGCCGGGCGCCACGGAGGGTGGCTGGCGGTGGCGATCGTGGCGGGCAGCGCAGCCGGGCTGGTCAAGGTGACGACGTTTTTGATCTACCTGCTGCCCGTGGCCGGGTGGTCGCTGCTCCGGCTGTGGCGCCACCGGGCGGACGGGCGCTGGCGCGGTGAACTGGTCTGGATGGCGGCGGCCGTGGCGGTGCCCTTCGCGGCGACGCTGGGGTGGCTGCATTATTCCGATGGAGTGAAGGCGCTCAATCCCGCCGCGCGGTTCCTGCGGTCGGAGGCCATGATGGGCTTCACGATAGGCGCGCCGGCCACGCGTTTCTCCGCCGAGTTGTGGGCGATGAAGGGACGCATCATTGCGGAACAGCTGACCTGGCTGCCCCTGCTGGTGGGAGGCGCCGCGCTTGCGGTGCTGGGAGCGCGGTCCCGCGGGCGGGAAATCCTGCTCTGCCTGGCGGTCTTCACCGCGGCGCTGGTGGCCTTTCCCATTCTGTACGCCTACCACGAGTATTATTACCTCGCGAACACCGTGCTGCTGATGATTGCGCTCGGCCTCGTGCTCGTGGCGCTGGCGGAATCGGCGCAGCCGAGGTGGGTGGTTGCGCTGGCCGTGGTGCTGGTGGCCGGAGCGCAGGTTTACGCGTATTTTGACCGATACTACGCGGTGCAAAGCGGTCTCAGTCCGGGCGGGGACGGTCTCACACAATCATTGCGCGCGCTTACCGGGCCGGACGACGTGATCGTGGTCACCGGGCAGGACTGGAATTCCATGACCCCCTATTATGCCCAGCGCCGGGCGCTGATGCTGCGCGGCGATGCCGAGGCCGACCCGGCGCAGGTGGATGCCGCGCTGGCGGCGCTGGACGGGGAGAAAATTGGCGCCCTCGCCGTGACGGGCCCGCTGGCCGGGAAGGAATGGTTCATCCAGCGGATGGTCGCGCGGGGCCTCGGGTCTTCGCCGCTTTATGTCTGGCGAGACGTATCGGTCTATCTCCCCGCGGCCCGGCGGACGTTGAGCCTGCAAAGGCTCGAGCAGCAGATTTTTTCGGAGGTCCATCCCGCCCCCGGGGTTGAACTGCCCCATGGCCAACCGCTGAACACCTGGTGGGAAGTGGCGAAACTGTGGCGCAGCCAGCGGGGCAATTTCGACGGGATGACGCCCGTGCCGGTGCGTTATTTCAGTACCTTTGGGCTCACCCTGGAGCGGGCGGGCGGGCGCGCGGATTTTGGCGCGCATCCCGTGACCCGGCTGGTGTTCGCCCTGCCGGCCGGGCGGCATGTGCTGCGCACGACAGTGCAATTTTCCCCGGACGCCTACCGGGCCGACCTGCCGGAAACCGATGCGACCGACGGGGTGGAAATCACCCTGGCGGCACTGTCGTCGGACGGAGGACGACGGGTGCTCGATTCGCGGATCGTGGATCCGCGTCATCGCGCGGCCGACCGCGGCCGTCAGCCGCTGCGGATCGGATTCACGCTGCCGCAGGCAGGCGAGGTGGAGTTGTTTGTCGGGCCCGGGCCGGCCGGGCGCAGCACCCGCGACTGGGTCATGCTGGGGCGCCTCGTGATCGACTGATCCGGTTCAGTGAATCGTGATGCGTGACCAGTACGCCCAATCATTGGTGTAGTTGCCGTGCAGGCCAGGAGTGATGCGAAAAATCAACCGGCTGGTGTACGGCCCCTCCTGCCGGAGCGAGATGGCCTGCGGGCCGCGGTCGGCGGGATTGTGCGCGGGATCGAGGTCGCGGTGATAAAGCATATGCCGCAGGCCGTTCGGCCGTAGTTCATAAATCTCGACGCTAATCCCATCGGTGCCGTCGGCCCCGCCTTTGGCATACGACGCGTCAACCAACCCCATCTCAGCTTCGATTTGCGTGGCCCCGGCCGGCGGGATGAACTCCAGCTCGGAAGTGGCGTTTGCCATCACGGTCGGGCGGCCGTCGGACAGGCCCGCACTGACTCCGTAACGGCCGCGAACGCGCACGGGATGCGGGCTCAACAGCGGCAGGGCGAGCGCAGCGGCATCGACTTCCCGCATCAGGATCTCATCCGGGTCCGCAGTGGAAGGTGGCGCGTTGAAAATGACCCCGGCAAACGTCCGGCCGCGCACGCGGGCGAGGACGTCCGGAATCCGGTCTTCGGCCAGGTAGAGATCGCCGTCGGCGCTGGTGGCGACCGGCACGGATACGAGGTTAAACCGGTTGGTGCGCTCGCGAATGAAATCCGGCGTGGCCCGCAGGTTCTCGTCATTGCGGATCAGCATGGCTTTGATACTGCCCGGCGGCAGGCGGGCGAGAACCTCGTCGAGCACCTTGGTTTCCGGCGCGCGCCCCAGCGGCACCATCACCACGCGGCGTTGGGCATAATACGGCACGAGTGTGTTCCAGTCCCAGCCGTAGACCAGCACCACGCCGTCCGCAGGGACCGTCTCCCTAATGACCGCCGCGATGCCCGGAGGCGCGGGCAAAACCCGCTGGGCATAACCCGCATAGCTCCGGTTAAACAGCAGGAGCTGGCCGCCCAGGAACACCACCACGGCCAGCAGGCGCGCGATCCGGGGCAGGTACGGGGCATCCCAGATCCCGGCCAGCAAAAATCCCGCTCCTGCCAGGACGAAAACGGCATTCGCGCAGTAGTAATAGTCATGCGTGAAATACAGGGATGGAAACAGGAGTGGGCCGCTGAGAAAAAATATCGCGCTGCCGGCCGCGACGCGGCGGAAAGATGACGGGACGAGGGCCGCGCAAAACAAGAGCAAGGCAATGGGCGCCTCACCGAGCACCATTTGGGAGATGTTGCCCCAGTGCTGACGCCAGTATTCCACGGAGAAGCGCTGCGACCATGTGCCCACGTTATTTTGGGCCATCGCCTGCGACGTCAGAAAGCCGGAAAAAGGGTTCGTCGCCTTGACACCATTCCCGTGCCGCACCCACCAAAGGGCCGTGGCGATGCCCAACAGCACGGGCACGACGGCGAAGAGCGTGGCGCGGCGGAAGGCCGCCGGACTCCGGGCGCGGGTGATCCAGCCGGACCGCCAATGGGGCCAGATCAGCAGCGCGGCCGGAGACAGGAAAACGGCGAAGGTGGTGATCTTGGTCAGACCGGCGAGGAGGGCAAAGCCGACCGCCAGTCCCGCGAGCAGCCAGCGGTCATCGCGAACCGCCCGGACCGTCGTGTAGAGAAACCACGTGGAAAAGCAGAGCGCCGTGGTCTCGATCATGAAAGTGCGCCCGTAGAAAAGATAAGTGGGGGAGGCGAGCACCGCGCTGACCACGAGCAGACGGCGCGATGGCGCCAGGCCGAGCAGCCCGGCGAGACCGTAGACGGCGGGCAGGGTCGCTAGGAAAAAAGCCACGCTGACCCCGCGCGCTGTGGGCTCGAGTCCGGTGCCGAGGATACGGCTCACCGTGGCGACGACCCATTGATAAATGGGAAACTCCAGCGGCGCCGACCAGGGCGGCCCAAAGATGGGAAATTCATAATCCAGCCGATAGCCGTCCACTTTCATCCAGTAGGCGGAAACGGCGGTTTGCAGCTGGCGGAACTCGTAGCGGTCGAGGATTGAAGCATGCCAAGCCCGGGTGAGCAGCCACAGGGCGGTCACCAACATGCCCGCGAAAATCGCAATGAGCCACCCGGACGAGGGTGCGCGGAGTGAAACGGGCTTGGCGGATGAATCGGACATCAGGTTCAATCTATGCAGCGTGGCGGCCGGAGGTGGGTAAGTGGAACAAGGCCGGATTCATCCGTGGACGGCGTAACCGGCGGCGGCGCGACGGATGCCCTCGTCGAGACTGATGAGCGGCCTCCAGCCCGTCGCGGCGATCAGGCGGGCATTGTCGAGCCGGCTGTCCTGCACATCCCAGTCGAGCCCGGGTTGGGGGTTGAGCGGGACGCGCCGGCCGGTGTGTTTTTCGACGAGGCTGATCACCTCGCGGACCGAGTGGGACTCGCCGGCGCTGAGATTGTACGTCCCCGTCAGCCGCCGGGCGACGACGAGTTCCAGCGCCGCCAAGAAGTCGGTGTAGTGCAGGAAATCCTTCCGGGCACTGCCGTCGCCCCAGAGCGTGAGCGGCTGGTTCTCGACGGCGCAGCGGAGGGCATGGGGGATGAGGCCCTGTGCGCGGTTTTTCGGCACGGGATAGCCGTAGGGATTCGAGATGCGGAGGATGGTGCAGGCCAGGCCGTGATAGCCGGCGTAGGTGGTGATGAGTTCCTCCGCCATGCGCTTGGCACGGCCGTAGCTGCCGATGGGCAGGCAGGGGTCGGCCTCGAGGTTGGCCCGGCCGGGCGCGTTGCCATAAACGGCCCCGCCCGAGGAAAAGAAGACCAGGTGGAGGCGCTTGGACTTCGGGGACGAGGCGATGGCCTCGAGCAGTAGCTTCAGCAAAGGCAGGTCATTCTGCTCCTCGGTGCCGGGTTGCTGCTGGGAAGTCGCGGGCAGGGTGCTCCAGGCCAGATGGAGCAGGGCGGCAGCCTCATCCAGCGCGCCCGGTGCGGTCAGCCCGGCCAGGGGGAGAAACCCTGCTCCACCTTCGCGGGAGTACAGGGTTACCTGGTTCGCCGGCGCGCGGAAATGCTCGGCGATGAGCGAGGCCAGACGGCCCCGTCCACCGGTGACGATTAGTCGAGAGGGGGTCGGTTCAGGCATGAATCACGACGGTGTCACCGCGAGATAGAAGCTGGCAAGCGCCTCCGCACTGCGCCGCCAGCAGAAGTTTTTCTCCGCAAAGGCGAGGGCGCCGGCGGCCAGCCTCGCGGCGAGGGCCGGGTCGGCGCGCAGTTCCCGCACCGCCGTGGCGATGCCGGCGGCGTCGGCCCGGTCGAGCACATAGGCGTCGGTGCCGTGGCGGACGACAGTGCCGAGATTCGTCCGCGGCAGCACGACCGGCCGGCCGAGGGCGAAAAATTCCGGCAGCTTCGAGGGGAAGCGATAATCGTTGAACGCATCCGGTGCGCCCGGCTGCACAAAGATGTCCGCCAGCGCCATCAATGCGGGCAGGTGGCGGTGGTGCGGGATCTGGCCGAGGTTCAGCACATGCGGCGCGGCCGCGGCGGCGAGGCCGGCGGGAAACTCCCCGCGATCCAGCCCGGTGCGGATGAGCGTCACGGGCTGGCCGGTGCGGTTGAGTTCGACGACGGCGGTGTAGAGTTCACGCACCTCGGCGGCGTTGGCGGCATGGACGTTGCCATGATAGAAGAGCACGGTCTCACCCGGCGTGCGCTCGAGCACGCGGCGGAATATTTCCGGGAGCGGCCGCGGATAAAAATGCCGGGCATCGGCGGCGGGCCAGAGCGTGAGCACGGGTTTTCCGGCGGGCACGAACTCGCGCAGGCGCTCGGTGATGACCGTCACGCCGTCCGCGGCGGCGAGGAAGGCCCGGCTGCGGTGGGGGTGGGAGAGGTCGGGTGGCACCAGCCGGTCAAGTTCGGCGTCGCCCAACCGCTCGAGCTCGGCGGGATCGCGCGCCAGCGTCAGGGCCAGGAGCTGCCGCTCGTTGTCCTCGAGGTGGACCAGCACCCGGGCGCGATGGCGCAGGCGCAGTTTTTCGGTGAGGACGCGCACATTTTCGCGCGTGGTCCACGCATGGATGACATCGGGTCCGCGGCCATCGGCGAATCCCTCGTCGCGCTCCGCTTCCGCAAAGGTCAGGCCGCGGAAAGCCGGACGGTCGTGCTGGGCCAGGGTGGCGGGATCATGCGGCACGGCGACCGCACAGGTATGGCCGGCGGCCGAGAGCTCGTTGGCCAGGGCGGCGACATGCAGCGCGGTGTTGGCGGCGAAGCTGCCGTGGTGGATGAACCGCACGTTCTGCGGGCGGGCGGCGCGGGTGGGAGCCGCCGGGATGGGCGGGCGCGCGGCACTTGCTTCGTCCAAACCGATGCGTGGGACCGTGAGATCCAGGTCGGCCGCGTGATTTTCATCGGTCGCCACGCTGAACACGACGTTGGTGGCGGCGATCGCGACGCGGCCGCTGGTCAAGCGCGCCCGGACACGCACGGGGCCGTGGCCGGCCACGAGAAAATCCTGGCTGCGAAACCCCGCACGACCGGCATGCGGGACGTCGGGAAACTGTCCCGGGACGTCGTTGCGCAACAGCCCCGGGTCGCAGGCCAGCTCACGGTGACCGTAGTGCAGGGTGAGCTCCGCGACGGGCTCGTCCACGTCGAGCGCCCAGCCGCCGACCTTCACGCGATCGCGCAGGGTGCCCTGGGAAACCGGTTCATCCAGCACCGCCACAAAGGGCGCGCGTTCGATGGCAAGGGTGAGTTGCTTGAACAGTTGCCAGGTGCCGTCGGGGCGTTGGGCCTCGAAGGAGGCGAGATGAACCCCGGGGGGCAGGTGGCCCCCGAGGGTGAAGCCGCAATGGGCCGCGGCGGAATGTCGTGGGAAAAGCTTCGGCACATCCTCGCGGGGCAGGCGGCCAGTGAGCGGGAGGATTCCCGCCGGGGTGACCATCCGGACGGGAGGCGGTGCAGGCAGGTCATCGGCCAGACACCAGCCCTTGATCAACACTTGGCGTGCGGCCTGGCGCAGCGGCCGAGGCGTCTCGATCTCCAAATGCAGGACGAGCGCAGCGGCCGGGCTCATGGCGGGTTGCCACCGAGGGCGCGCAGCCAGGCGGTCCAACGCCAGCTGCGGGACGCCTTTAACTTGCGCAGCTCGGTCTCGAGCTCCGCGACGCGGAATTGTTGGGCGGCCGCACGGGCGGTGGTTTCCTCCAGTTGGGACCGGGCAGCCTCGAGGGCCGCGGTCGTGGCCGTCTGGACCTGGTGAAGGTGGTCGAATTGAACCTGGAGATCGGCGCGGACTTTTTCGGTCTGGGCGGCCTCGTCCAACTTCTGGTCGGCGAGAGCTTGGGCGGTGCGGAGGAGCCGTTCGATTTCAGCGAGCCGGCCCGCGGCGGCGTCGCGCGCGTCCTCCAATTCCATGATGCGCACCTGCGCGAGGATCAGCTGCTGGCGGACACGCTGGGGAATCTCGGCCGGATCCGGCTGGTCGGGCTTCATGACTTGCGCAACATCATGGCGGTGGCGCGGGATGTGAAGTCTATTGTCGCCCGCCCGGAGGCGCTTACGGCGCGCGCCGGCCGAGTTTCCAGAGGAATTCAATCCGGGCGCTGCGCCGCAGGTAGCGGAGCAGGACGGCGCTGGTTTCCAATTCCTGGATAGGGAAAGTCCGCCCCTGGGTGCGCTCGCGCAGCAGGGTGATTTCCTGCTGGCCGGTGTTGTGCATGGCGGCGCTGGTCTTTTGCGCGGGATGCACCCGGAAGCAGGCGAGAAAGTAGGGCACCCGGACGATGCGCGCCCCGGCGGCCGTGAAGCGCAGGAGCAAGTCCCAATCCATCGCAAATTTGAAGGAGGTGTCCAGGCCGCCCACCTTGGCCCACACCCGCCGGCGCCAGAACAGGGTTTCCTGCGGGATGAAATCATTCAACCGGAGCACCTCGGCATCGTGGGGGGGCAGGAACCAGCGGGCGATCTCCCGCGAAGCTTCATCCACGACGATGCGGTGGCCGTAGAGCACGTCCACCTCCGGGTGGCGCGCAAAATAGTCCGCCACGAAGGCGAGGGCACCCGGCTGGTAATAGTCGTCGGAATTGATCCAAGCCATGACGTCGTCCGGCCCGCCGGAGGTCTTGGCCAAACCGCGGGCGATGGCGTCGGCCTGCCCGCCGTCGCGGGCGCTTTCCCAGGCATGCAGGCGGTCGGCGTGCTGCGCGATAAGACGGGCGCTGCCGTCGGTCGATCCGCCATCCTGGACGACGTACTGGCAATCAACTCCCGGCTGCTCCAGCACGCTGGACATGGTTTCGGCCAGGAAGCGCGCGTGCTGGTACGAAGGCGTGACGATGGTGAGCTTGGGCCGGTTTGGCGCCGGAGCGGAGGCGGGAAATTTCTCCGGGCGCACCGGACGCGGCGGATAGGCCATGTGTGCCGGCATCTGGAAAAACATCAGCTCGGTCCACGCGCCCCCGCCCAGCCAGAGCGGGATGAGCTGGCGCTCGATCTCGACCGGGCCGGAGAAGAATGGCTGCCAGGTGCCGTTGGCGAGCGCGGCTTCCAGCGTGACGGTAACGCGGCCGGAGGGAAGGGTGCCGCGGATTTCGAAGCCGGTGAGATCGTCGGGCGCGTCGGGCAGCGCGGCTTTGACGTCGGGCCGGGGCAGCCCGATGACGGCGGCGAGGGTGACGTTTTTGGCGCGCAGCCGGATGCCGGCGAGGGGCTGGCCGTCCGAGGCATAACACCAGCCGCGGATGATCACGCAGCGCGGCAACCGTTTCCAATCAGCGGGCTGGTCGAGGTAGGATTTGAGAAGCGGAACGGGTTGATCCACAGGCGGCGCGTTACCCATCAGCCAAACGCCGCGCTTCCCCGATGGAAAGGCTATAACCCCGGCCGGGCGTCAGAGCTTGTAGCCGGCGTCGGCCGAGTCCTTGACGAAGGTCTTCACCGTGTCGAGGGACAGGGCGTCGAGGCTCATGCCGAGCATCTTGACGGCCTTGGCGATGATGTCGTGGGGGACCGTGATGATTTTGCAGCCGGCCTCCTCGGCCTGGAAAATATTGAGCACCTCGCGCGTGCTGGCCCAGAGCAGCTCGGCCTTGGGCTGCTCCTCGAGCAGCGGGGCGCAGGCGCGGATGAGCGGCATCGGGTCCACGCCGGAGTCGGCGATGCGGCCGGCGAACACCGAAACCACGGAGGGCACGGCGGGATTGAGCGCGGCGGCGACGCCGGCGACCTGTTTGAGGGAGAAGAGGGCGGTGACGTTGAGCATCACGCCTTCCTGGCCGAGGTCCTTGATCAACGGGAGCGAGGACTCGCCGCGGGAGTTCGTGATCGGGATCTTCACGTAGACGTTGGCGCCCCACGACTTGATCTTCGCGGCCTGGCGGCGCATCTCGGAAAATTCGTCGGAGAACACCTCGAGCGAGATCGGCTTGGCGGTGACGGTCTGGAGAATGTCCTTGGCGAACGCCTCGTAGTCCTTGATGCCGGCCTTCTTCATGAGGCTCGGGTTGGTCGTAAGCCCCTTGATGTAGGGCTTGGCGTAGAGGTCGAGAATGCCGGCCTTGTCGGCGCCATCGGCGAAAATCTGGATCTTGAGGTCGGTGAGGGATTTCATGGCGGAATCAGTGGGAGGAATTGAGCTTCCGGCCTTCCGGGTGGGCAAGAACAATGCGGGCGGCCTCGGCGAAGCTGGCCACCGTGAAGTCCGGGACGGCGCGGAGGGACTCGGCATAATGGAAATCAATGAACACCGTTTGCACGCCGGCGTTGTGCCCGCAGTCAATGTCCCGCCAGCGGTCGCCGATCATCCACGAGCGGGTGAGATCGAGGTTAAACTCCGCGGCGGCTTCGAGCAGCATGCCGGGTTCGGGTTTGCGGCGCGGGTCCGGCGGACTGCCGGGGAGACCGGGCGAGTAGCAGACGTCCACCTTGGCCAGCTCGGGAATCAGGCGTCGCAGCTCGGCGTGCATCGCTTCAATCACAGCTTGCGACTGCGTGCCGCGGCCCACGTCGGGCTGGTTCGTGGCGACGATCAGGACGTAGCCGGCGGCGTGCAGGGCACGGCAGGCTTCCACCACGCCGGGGAACAGCCGGAATTCGGCGACCGACTGGGGCGCGTAGGCGAGGCCCTCGCGGATGACCTGCACGTTGAGCGTGCCGTCGCGGTCCATGAACACCGCGGGACGTTGCGCGGAAGAGTGGGGGGCGGGTGAACTCAAGGCAGGGAACTGAAGCCCACGTTCACACAAACTTCAACTTGCGGGCGGCGAACAGCACCATGCGCAGAAGCAGCCAGCCGTGGCTCCAGCGCTGGATGTTGGTGGTGCCGTAGGTGCGCTCGCGGTAGCGGATCGGCACGTCGGCGATCTTGAGGTTCAGCTTCGCGGCGCCGAAGAGCAGGTCGAAGTCGCCGAACGGGTCGAAGTCGCCGAAGTACGCGCGGTTCGCGGCGATGCGCTCGTAGTGTGCGCGGGACAGGACCTTGGTGCCGCAGAGCGTGTCCTTCACGGGCTGGCCGAGGAGCCAGGTGAAGATGAGGCCGAAGGTCTTGTT
>CAIMAQ010000079.1 GCA_903839035.1 uncultured Opitutia bacterium | reverse complement strand
TTCGCCGCCCCGAACGCGCTGCTCACCTCGCACGTCGCCTGGTACAGCGAGAGCAGCATCCCGCGCCTGCAGCAGCTCGCCGGCGAGGAAGTCGTCCGCGGCCTCCGTGGCGAGCCGTTCAAAAACCAAGTTAACAAGTAACAGATCTTGCCCGCGAATTACGCGAAACTGCGCGAATGCCGGACCCGGATTTAACCCCGATTGTCGGCTCGAAACATTCGCGTCGATTCGCGTAATTCGCGGGCAATCCGCCTGTAGAAATCCAAAATCGAAAATCCCATCCCCATGCCTTCCTTCCCCGTCGTTGATACCCACCTGCACATCTGGGACCTCAAGCGCCTGCGCTATCCGTGGCTGGCGAGCGTGCCGATGCTCAACAAGGACCACCTGATCGAGGATTACCGCAAGGCGTGCGGCCCGGTGGCGGTCGCGAAGATGGTGTTCCTGCAGTGCGAGGCGGACTTTGCGCTGTTCCAGGAGGAGGCGGACTGGGTGACGGAAGTGGCGAAGGTGGATCCGCGCCTCCGCGGCATCGTGCCATGGGCGCCGCTGGAGAAAGGTGACGGCGCGGAGGAGGCGCTCGCCAAACTCGCGTCGAACCCGCTGATCAAGGGCATCCGCCGGATCATCCAGTTTGAGGCGGACCCGGAGTTCTGCCTGCAGCCGGGTTTTGTGCGCGGCGTGCAGTTGCTGCCGCGTCACGGGCTGAGCTTTGACCTCTGCGTGAACCACAAGCAGCTGGCGAACACGCTGAAGCTCGTGCGGCAGTGCCCGAACGTGAAGTTCATCATGGACCACATCGCGAAGCCCGACATCAAGGCCGGGCTGCTCGACCCGTGGCGCGCGGAGCTGCGGGAACTGGCGAAGTTCCCGAACGTCTGGTGCAAGCTGTCGGGGCTCGTGACGGAGGCGGATTTCCAGAAGTGGACGCCCGCCGACCTGCAGCCGTACATTGACGACGTGATCGACTGCTTCGGCTTCGAGCGCGTGATTTTCGGCGGCGACTGGCCGGTGAGCACGCAGGCGACGGATTACCCGCGCTGGGTGAACACGCTCGACGCCGCCATCAAGGGCGCGTCGCCCGACGAGCAGCACAAGCTCTACGTCCGCAACGCCGAGGCGTTTTACCGGGTCTGAGGGATCGTTAACCGCGAATCCGAACCACAGATGAGGTGGTGGACACCGAGGCTCGCTCGGTGCGCTCCGGGCCGCCTCCGTGATCTCTGTATTCCAAGGCTTGGTTGTCTGATCACGACTTCGGATTCGCCCATTCGGCGGGGAGGATCGAGGCGGGGCCGTGGATGTAGACCTGATAGTAGAGCCAGAAGATGACGAGGCCGAGGACGCACATGAAGACGACCTCACCAAAGACGCCGGCGCTTTGCCGGCTGGTGCGATGGCCCCGGTTCACCACGGCCTGGATCGCGGGGGCGACGAGGAACGCGACGATGGAGCTGCCGCCGAGGATCATGGCCATGATGACGGCGACGCGGATGACGTGGTCGTAGATCATCGCCGCTTTGTACGAGAGGATGGAGTTCACCAGGTTCAGCAGCAGCAGGCAGCACGGCAGGATGAAGTAGTTGCGGACGATCTGCGGGTTTTTGGCCATGGTCGGAAGTGAAGTCGGCTTACCGCGACCAGCTGAGGATCGCTGGCAGGCGGACGGTTTCACCGACGGTGGCGTCGATCATCCAGAGGTCCTCGCCGGGGGAGATTTTCCCGGTCGGCGGGGCGGTGAGGGTGAGTTCGCCGGTGTCCTTCGCCTCCTGCACGGTGGCGAGCGGCTGGTCAGCGCGGTTGCAGAGCGTGGTGCCGCGGTAAATCGCGAAGAGCCGCAGGGCGGTCTTGCTGTGGATCAGGTTGCCCTCGACGGAATCCACATGCACGAGCCCGACGCGGAGGTCGTCCTTCACCGTGAGCACGAGGTCGTCGCCGTCGCGGGTGGCGGCGGTGATGGTGTGGACGGTCGAGCGGAGGGGGTTTGAGAGGTGGAGGACGCGGCCGGGGAGGGTGGTCAGGTCGGGCGTGGGTGAACCGGCGGCGAGGCGGACGTGAAGTTTGCCGGTGGTGGCGTCAAGGGCAGTGATTTTGCCCTGCAGTCCGGTAGCGGTGAACTTGCGGTCGCCGACCTGAAGGGAAACGGGGAATTCACCGTCGGACAGGAAAGCGCGTATCGGTTCATCTATGGCATTGAAAGTAACGACAACAACTTCGGCGCCATCGCCGAGATTCACGGAGCCGCGGGTTAGGGCCCGGCGCCCAGTACCATGGATAATGTAGTCTGTTTCACCATCGGTGCGGCTTACGGTTACGATGGTGTTCCCATCAAACTCTTCGCGCGTAACACCGGTGATAAAGTGCTCGGTGGAGAACGGCTCCAGTGCTGCGACGAACGTGCTCTTGAGCGGCGGTTCACCAGGGCCATTCACGTGACGGGCGATGAGATAGGTCACGATCTCGGGATACTTGATCGGCGAGACGCGCGCTTCGGCGCGGATCAGCTCCTGGCCGGGCTGGGGGAGCACGCGGATGCGGAGGCGGGCGTTGGGGTCCTTGTCGTGGACGTACTCGGCGATGAAGTCGCCGGCGCCGGACTGAAGCCGCTGGACGTTGACGAGGTGCTGGAAGCCGGAGCCTTCGTAGTTGAGGTAGCTGCCCTTGAAATCCTTCGCGCCGCGGACGGGGTCGTCGTAGAGTTCGCCGACCTTCACGTTGGGACCGGCGAGCGTGCCGGGCTCGGGGGCGGACCAGGTGCCGCCGAGCGCGGTGAATTTCCCGGTCGGGCCGTGCAGGCTGTAGTCGTGCTGGTGGCCGCCGGTCACGTCGAAGAAATCCACGACGTAGCCGCGGTCTTTGGCCGTCGCGGTGTCGGGCACGTCCACCATCACGAGCGTGCGGCGGTAAACCGAGGTCTGCGGATAGGTGTCGCTGGCGTCGGCGATCAGGGCGCGGGCGAAGGGACCATCAGCGAAGAACTGGAGGTGGCCGGCGGGGTTGGCGGGCTGGCGGTGGGCGTCGACGGTGACGGTGTTGTGCGAGATCGAGGTTTTGCTCCACGTGAAGATGCTCGAGTTGAATTCGTTGGCGCCGTCGGGGTAGCCGAGGTCAGGCATCATGTCTTGGCCGTTCGCGAACAGGTCGAAGTGCAGCCGGTCGTGGTGGTAGTGCGCGACGTGCAGGCCGTAGAAAAGGTCCACCGAGCGGGTGTCGGCGGGGTTGTTGAGGATGGCGCTGCCGTAGCCGCTGAAGATGCGGGAGGGCTGGGGCGGGACGATGCGTTTGGCATGCCCTTCGACCCGTTCGACAGGCTCAGGGTGGGCAGGCTCAGGGCGATTCGCCGTGAGCGGCGAATCGGGCAGGGCGGGGGAGAAAAGCGCCTCGAAACTGCCAAAGCTCTGGTCGCCGGTGGCGCCGATGCCGGCGAGATACGCGGCGTAGCGGGGGTCGTGGTAGAGCTGGAGGCCGCGCTGGTAGGTCAGCGAGTCCTTGCCGATCAACGGTGCGTAACGGTTGCTGCTGTCGCCGAGCGGGTCGGAGAGCTGGCCGACGGTGATGGAGTCGAGCGGCTGGTCGAACATCCGCTTCAACCGCGGGATCGTGGCGATGTCGTAGCCGAGTTTCTTCAGCAGCTCCCCCGTGGCGGCGATGGTCCGGATCCAGACGAAATTGTAGTCCGGCGACTCGTGGGGCGCGCCGTCGCGGTACACGGAATCGTAGAGCGCGTAATCAAAGCCGATGCGCAGCAGGTGGCCGGTGGAGCGGTGCAGCACCTCGTCCACGTAGCGCGGGTTGTCCCCGTGCTGGCGGACGACGGCGAGCATGAGCAGGGCGCGCTGGTGCGTGCCGTAGTTGCCGCGCATCATGTCATGAAAATAGCCGTCAATCGCCTCCTCGAAGAAATTGGCCTCGATGCACGCGCGGATCTGCTCGCCGGTCTGCCCGTAGAACTTCTGCAGCGCGGTGTCGCCGTCGATGGAGTCCCAGATGTTGTCGTACGCTTCCGCGAGCGACGGGCCGACCTGGTAGGATTCCCAGATGAGGTTCACGATCTTGCCGGTGTAGCGTGTGCCCTGGGAGCCCATGAGCTCGCCGAAGCGCGACTGCTGCTCGTGGTTCATGTTGGGGTAGACCTCGGCGACGCGGCGGAACAGCACCGCGGCCTTGTGGGCGAAGAGCCGGTCACCGGTGAGGAGATAAGCGCGGCTGAGGGAGCGGATGCCGTTGATGATGCAGCGGCCGTCGAGGCCGCCGGTCTGCCAGACCAGGTGGTTGGCGTGCGCGACGAACCAGTACTTGTTGCCGTCGGGCGCGGTCCAGCCCCAGCCGTCGTCCACGTAGGGGCCCGTGAGGCTGCTCTTGTCCTTGAACCCGCTGTGGTAATACGCGGCGTAGTCGTTGCTCGGGTAGGTCTCGCCCCCGATGGGGCATTTGACCTGGAACGGGTGCTTGGGGTCGACGATCCACGGCAGGGAGGAGCCGTTGATGCCCTCGTAGATTTTGCGGCCGTGGATGGGGCAGCCGGCATTGCACAGCTCGACGGCGCGCGGCACCTCGGCGGTGGTCACCGCGTTGCGCAGGGCCTCGTCGGTCCATTCCGCCCAGTAGCGGGCCTCGACCATGGAGGGCTCGGCGACGGCCTTGGCGGCGGGGTATTGGGCGTAGTTGGCCCGGGCCTGGGCGATCTCGGCGTCGGAGACGAGGGTGCGGGCGGTCTTGAGGGGAAACTGCGGTGTGCGGACCTTCGGCGGCAGCATCACGCCGTGCTGGAGCTGCGGCTGCACCGGGCCGTCGGGAAACCACGGGTCGCGGGCAAAGACGGTGAGCGCGGCGAGACCAAGCCAAGCGGCGGACAGCAGGCGGAGGAAGGCGGAGCGCATCGCCGGTGAGTGAAGCGCCACCGGGGACAGCGGCAAAGCTTTTGACGCGGCGCGGGAGTTGTGCAAAATTCCGGCTTCGTCCATGAGCTCCGTCCTTTCCATTTCCCGCCTCCTCCGGCCGGCCCTTTTGCTGGGTCTGCTGGCGGTGACGCTGCACGCGGCGGACGACCTTGGCCTGCTGGCGCCGGAGCATGACAACGGCTACCTGAAGCTCGGGTTCGACAAGCTGGCTGCCTACAAATTCATCCCGCCGGCGTACGATCCCGCGGCCGACCCGAAGGCCGTGCCGCCCACCGGCAACGAGCAGATCCCCGCCACGGTGAAAAGCTGGAGCGGGAAGAAGGCGATCGTGACGGGCTTCATGCTCCCGGTGAAGATGAACGGCGGACTCGTGACGGAACTGCTCCTCGTGAAGGACCCGATGCTGTGCTGCTACGGCGTGATGCCGAACATGAACGAGTGGGTCGTCGTGAAGATGCTCAACGGCGGCGTGAAGCCGACGATGGACGTGCCGATCTCATTCTACGGCGAGCTGAAGGTCGGCGCGATGTACGAGAACGGCTACATGACCGGCGTCTATCTCCTCGCGGGCGAGAAGATGGCGGAAGTGAAGTAAACGGGGCTCGAGGCGATAGGCGAAGGGCGAGGAGAAAGCCTTGACGCGAGGTGCCGCCACCTATGCCCATCGCCTTTGGCCAATAGCCGCTCAGCGCGCGATGTCGCGCTGCGTCAGCACCTTGAAGCCGCGCTGGTTCAGCGCCTGAGCGGCGACATCGGCGTCCTCGACGTTGATCGCAAGGGCGGCGCGGCCCTCGGGCCGCTTGATGAAGCTGTAGACGTAGTGAACGTTGATCTCGGCCTCGAGCAGGGCAGCCAGCACCGTCTGCAGGTCGGTCTCGTCGGAGATCTCCACGGCGAGCACGTCGCACTCGGTATAGGGAAAGGCATTACTTACCATGAGATCCCGGGCCTTCTCGCAGTCGTCGACGATGAGCCGCATGATGGCGCTGTCGGTCGTGTCGAGCACGGTGATGGCCATGATGTGGACGTGGTTCTGCTTGAACAGGGCCGTCAGCTCGTGGAGGCGGCCGACGCGGTTTTCGGCGAAGACGGAGAATTGCCGGACCGGATCGGTGGCGGCGGTGATGGTGTTCTCGGCCATGGGGGTAAACGGGAGTGTGGCGACGCGGCTGACGCGGTCAATTGTAGGCTGGCCGGACCGGAGGGCGGCGTCCACCATCGGCCGCCATGCCCACTGAGCTTGCCCGTCATCATGTTGCGACGCAGCAACGCGCCAACGACAGCGCGCGGCTGGTCCTGCGTGGCATCGCGCTGAACGCCCTGCTGGCCGTGGTCAAACTGGCCGGCGGCATCTTCGGCCACACCTATGCGCTGATTGCGGACGCAGCAGAGTCGATGCTCGACATCCTGTCTTCACTGCTGGTGTGGGCGGGTTTCCGCGTGGCGGCGCGCCCGCCGGACGCCAACCATCCGTACGGCCATGGCAAAGCCGAACCCCTGGCGGGGATGGCCGTGGCGGTGATCATTTTTGCGATGGCCGCCTGGCTGGCCAAGCAGGCCTTGCACGAGATCGCCACGCCGCACCAGGGACCCGCGTGGTGGACCTTGCTGGTGCTGGCCGGGGTGATTGTGGTGAAGACGTGGTTTTCACGGCGGATGGGCATTGCCGGCGAGGACGTCGGCAGCACGGCGCTGAGCATCGAGGCGCTGCATCACTGGTCGGACGCGATGACCTCGGCGGCGGCGTTTGTCGGCATCAGCATCGCGCTCTGGGCCGGTCCCGGCTGGGAGACGGCGGATGATTGGGCGGCGTTATTTGCGTCCGCGATCATCGCCTTCAACGGCTTCGGGATGTTCATGAAGGCGCTGGGTGACGTGATGGACATGGCGGCGCCGAAGACATTTGAGAATGAGGTGCGCGCCCTCGCGCTGGCCGTGCCGGGCGTGAGCGCCCTCGACAAGCTGCGCGTGCGGAAGAGCGGGCTGAGTTACCTGGTGGACATCCAGGTGCGGGTGGACGGCGACCTGTCGGTGCGGGCGGGCCACGCCATTGCGCATGCGGTGACGGATGCGCTGCTGGCGTCGGCGTCCCTCAAGATCAGCGACGTGACGGTGCACATCGAGCCGATGAAATAGGCGGGCGGAGTAGGGCGGGGTCTTTGACCCGCCCTTGCCGAGAAAACTCCGCGGCGCCGCGAGCAACGATTCCGCCAGAAAGGGCGGGTCGAAGACCCCGCCCTATCGGGAGTCACTCCTCCAGCTTCAGCGCGAACTTCCAGCCGGCCCAGACGCCGACGATGCTGCCGACGCCGCTGATCACGAAGCACCAGCCGAAGCCCCAGCCGAAATAATCCGGGAGGGCCCAACCGACATAGCCGCCGATCGTGGTGCCGACAAAGATGCTGAGCTTGCGCACGGGAGGATTATTTCGCGGCGGGAAACGCCGGGTCGCGGATGGAGCCCTTGGCGGTCAGCCAGGCGTGAATCTCGAACTTGAGCCGGCCGGCCAGGACCTCCGGGTCGGCGTTAACGAGGGTGCGGGCCTCGGAGAGCGAGGCGCACTTGAAAATATACAGGCCCCGCCAGTCACTCGCGTCGGTGAACGGCCCGGCCACGAGGAGTTTTCCCTCGCGCGCGAGGCGGTCGATGTAGGCGTGCTGCGCGGCCTGCGTCTTGATCCGCTCCTCCTTCAGCCCGACGCCGGCGTACAGGCCCTTGGACAGCACGCAGACGTAGTAGGTGGTGACATCGGGATCCGGGGCCGGCGCGGGCGGGGCCTTTTTCTCGGCGGCCCGCAACGGCGCCAGCGCGAGGCAGAGGGCGAGCAGAACCGGGACGAGGCGGTGGGGCATGCGCGCTGTTTAGGCGGGATGTTTTGGGCAAGCGAGTCGCAACTTATGCGGGCGGAAGCGGGACTTCATTGGTCGGTGGCGGGCGGGCTTTCCCGTTTACTCAGGGGAGGGCCCGGCGTAGGTTTGGCCCATGAAGAAACGCAACTTCGCCAAACCCCTGAGCGAAAACACCCACCTGCTGCGCTGGGTGGAAAAGATGGTCGCACTATGCAAACCCGCCAACCTCCACTGGGTGGATGGTTCGAAGGCGGAGTATGATGCGCTGTGTGCGCAGATGGTGGCGGGCGGGACCTTCACCAAGCTGAATTCCAAGCTCTGGCCCAACTGCTATCACGCGCGCTCCGACCCGGGCGATGTTGCCCGCGTCGAGGACCGCACCTATATCTGCTCGCTCTCGAAGGAGGCCGCCGGTCCGACGAACAACTGGGTCAACCCCTACGAGATGCGCAAGAAGCTGCGCAACCTGTTCGCCGGCTGCATGGCCGGCCGCACGATGTACGTGCTGCCCTACAGCATGGGGCCGGTCGGCGGGCCGATGTCGCAGATCGGCGTGCAGCTGACGGACTCGCCGTACGTCGTTGTCAACATGCGCATCATGGCCCGGATCGGCCTGCCGGTGTTTGCCGAGATCGACAAGGGCGAGAAACGCGTCGTGCCCTGCATGCATTCCGTCGGCGCACCCCTGAAGCCGGGCGCCAAGGACGTGCCGTGGCCGTGCAATGCGGACAAGTACATCGTCCACTTTCCCGAGACGCGCGAGATCTGGAGCTACGGCTCGGGTTACGGCGGCAATGCGCTGCTCGGCAAGAAGTGCTTCGCGCTCCGCATCGCGTCCAACCTCGCCCGCGACGAGGGCTGGATGGCCGAGCACATGCTCATCCTCGGCGTCGAGGACCCGAAGGGCGAGAAGACCTACGTGGCGGCGGCGTTCCCGAGCGCCTGCGGCAAGACGAATTTCGCGATGCTGATCCCGCCCGCCGCTTTCAAGAAGAAGGGCTGGAAGGTGTGGACCGTCGGCGACGACATCGCGTGGATCAAACCCAACGCGGAGGGCAGGCTGCACGCGATCAACCCCGAAGCGGGCTTCTTCGGCGTCGCGCCGGGCACCTCGGCGAAGACGAACCCGAACGCCATGGCCACGCTGGCCAAGAACACGATCTTCACCAACACCGCGCTCACGCCGGACGGCGGCGTGTGGTGGGAAGGCATGACCGACGAGCCGCCGGCCGAGTGCCTGGACTGGCAGGGCAAGAAGTGGACGCCCGCCATCGGCCGCGTCACCGGCGCGAAGGCCGCGCACCCAAACTCGCGCTTCACCGCGCCGGCCTCGCAGTGTCCGTCCATCGATCCCGACTGGGAGAAACCCGAGGGCGTGCCGCTCAGCGCGATCATCTTCGGCGGCCGCCGCGCGGCGACGATCCCGCTGATCTACCAGGCCTTCAACTGGAGTTCCGGCGTGTACATGGGTGCGACGATGGGGTCGGAGATGACCGCGGCCGCGGCCGGCACGCTCGGCAAGGTCCGCCGCGACCCGTTCGCGATGCTGCCGTTCTGCGGCTACCACATGGGCGACTACTTCCACCACTGGATCATGATGCAGAAGCAGCTCAGCGCCACGCCCCGCATCTTCCACGTGAACTGGTTCCGCAAGGACGCGGCCGGCAAGTTTGTCTGGGCCGGCTTCAGCGAGAACATGCGCATCCTCAAGTGGATCGTGGACCGCGCCCGCGGCCGCACGGTCGCGAAGGAGACGCCGATCGGCTGGATGCCGCGTTACGAGGACATCGACTGGACCGGGCTGGATTTCCCGCCGGCGAAGTGGGACCAGATCATGGCCTTCGACCGCGCGGCCTGGCGGCAGGAAGTGATGGGGCACGAGGAGCTGTTCCTCGACCTGCACGACCGGCTGCCGAAGGAGCTGATTTTCGAGCGCGAGCTGCTGATCTGCCGGATGTGATGTCACAATTTCGGCTGGAACGAACGGGCGGCGTGCGGTTCATAGCGCGATGCTCCGCTGGATCCTGCGCCTAGCCCCCCTCTTTATTGCCCTCGCCGGCCTGACCGCCGTCGCGGGACCGCCGGCGCTGACCGCCGCGCCGGAAGTGCCGCCGCTGCTGCTGGACGCGCTGGACAAGGTCGCGGCCAACTTCGACCGCTGGGCGTTCACGGAGACGCGGATGATGACGGACGAGCACGGCGTGCCGCAGCCCGAGACCGTGGTGCGCTTCGACCCGTCGAAGCCCTACGCCGAGCAGTACCTGCCGCTGAAGGTCAACGGCAAGCCGCCGACGGGGAAACAGCTCAAGGAGTTCCGCCAGCGCGGGGAGAAGCGCGGCGAAAAATTCGCAAAGCAGGAGGCGGAGGGCAAGGTGCCGGGCAGCGAGCTGCCGCGCTTTGGCTTCAATGGCGGGACGGCGTCCATCGACCTGACCCACGCCACCCTCGCCAGTGAAAACGCGGACAGCGTCACGTTCGAGGTGCCGTTGCGCAACGACGGGCACGGCACGCTGCCGGTGGAGAAATTCCAGCTCTTTGCGCGGGTGAACCGCACGACGCATGCGTTCGAGAACGTGGCGCTGCGGGTGCGGAGCGCGTTCCGGGTGAAGCTCGTCGTCAAGGTGAAGTCGGGCGAGGCGAGCATCGATTTTGCCCCGGTGGCGCCGGAGTACGACCCGGCGCCGGTCACGATGAGCGGTGATGCGACGGCGACGGTCCTGTTCTTGAAATTCGGCGGGGGCTTTGAGATGAAGCGCACGGAGTTCGTGCGGGTGAAACCCTACGGCGAGCGCTTTGGGGTGAAGATCGGGCCGATGAAGGCGCTGGATTTCTGAGGGGCGGGCCCTGGGCCTTACTCCTCCGGCGGAGTGAAGCCGCGGCGGATGACGTTTTCGGCTATGAGGCGCGGGAACAGGAAGTTCTCGAGGTATTCCTTGCCGCCGGCCTTGGTGCCGCCGCCGGACATCTTGAAGCCGCCGAACGGGTGCCGCTCGACGATCGCGCCGGTGCAGCCGCGGTTGAGATAGAGGTTGCCCACCAGCATTTCCTGCCGGGCGCGCTCGAGGGATTTCGGGCTGCGGGAGAACAGGCCGGCGGTCAGCGCGTAGTCGGACGCGTTCACCATCGCGAACGCCTCGTCGAGGTCCTTCGCCTTCAGGATGGCGAGCACCGGGCCGAAGATTTCCTCGCGCACGATGGTGTGCTCCACCTTGCAGCCGGTGAACACAGTCGGCGGGACGTAGTAGCCGCCGCTGGCGACGAGCTCGGGGGCGAGCTTGGCCTGCCACGCGAGTTTGCTCTCCTTCTTGCCGGCCTCGATGTAGCCGAGGATGGATTTCTGCGCGGCGTCATCGATGACCGGATTGACCATCGTGCCAGGCAGCGCGGGATCGCCGACGGAAAAGCTCGGGCAGGCGGCGAGGAAGCGGTCGACGAAGCGGTCGTACACGCCCTCGAGGACAATGAGCCGCGAGAGCGCCGAGCACTTCTGGCCGGCGTAACCGAACGCGCTGTAAAGGGCGGCGGGGATCGCCTCGTCGAGGTCGGCGTCGTTGTCGATGATCAGGGCGTTCTTGCCGCCCATCTCGCACACGACCTTCTTGAGGTTGAGCTGGCCGGGCAGGGTCTTGCCGGCGGTCGCGTAGATGTCGCAGCCCACCGAGCGCGAGCCGGTGAACGCGATGAAGTCGATCTGCGGGTGCGCCACGAGGTGCGCGCCGGCATCCGCGCCGGAGCACGGCAGGAAGTGCAGGGCGCCCGGGGGCGTGCCGGCCTCCATCATGACCTCCATCAGCAGGGCGCCGATGATCGAGGTCTGGCGCGCGGGCTTGATGATCATGCAATTGCCGGCGACGAGCGGGGCGACGGTCAGGCCGGTCAGGATCGCGAGGGGGAAATTCCACGGCGCGACGGACACGCCGACGCCGCGGGGCGTCCACACCTGGGTGCACGCCTCGCCGGGGACGGCCTGCGTGACGACAGGCTTGGCGAGCTTCACCATCTCGATCGCGTAGAACCGCAGGAAGTCGATGGCCTCGGACAGGTCGCCGTCAGCTTCAACCCACGGCTTGCCGGCCTCGAGGATGAGCAGCGAGTTGATCTCCATCCGGCGCGATTCCATGAGGTCGGCGGCGCGCATCAGGATGGCGGCCCGCTCCTCAACGGGTGTGGCGCGCCATTTCGGGAAATACGCGACGGACGCGGCCACGGCGGCCTCGGCGTCGGCGACGGTGCCCTTGGCCCAGTAGCCGACGATCTGCGCGGGACGCGCGGGATTGACGGACGGGAGGAACGGACGGTCGGAGATCTTCTTGCCGTTGATGATGACCGGCCATTTCCGACCAATCGAATTGGCCTCGTAGGCTTTGAGCGCGGCGCGCTGCTTCTCGCGGTTCGCGGCGAGGGTGAAGTCGGTGTTGGCGGCGTTGATGAACGCGCCGGCCGCGCGGGGCTTGCGGGCGAGGGGCTCGGGGGCGGCGGCGATGGCGTCGACGGGGTTGCCGAGGAGCTGGGCCTGCGTGGCCTCGCCCATGTTCTTGATGCGGAGGAAACCCTCGTTGGAGGTGTTCTCGAGCAGCCGGCGGACGAGGTAGGCCATGCCGGGGAGCAGCTCGCCGATGGCGCAGTATTCGCGGACGCGGTGGCCCATCTGCAGGAGGGCGGCCTTCAGTTCGTCGGCCATGCCGAACAGCGCCTGGAACTCGTAGGCCTTGGGCGCGATGCCGAGGCGCTCGGCCTGGGCGATGGCGTGGGCGACCGAGCGGACGTTGTGCGAGGCGAAGTTGGGGGTGACGACGTCGATGTTCTCGAGGAGGAACAGCGTGAGCTTTTCGTAGTTGGCGTCGGACTCGGGCTTTTTCTGCCAGACCGGGATGGGCCAGTCGCGCTGCTGGGCGATGATGGTCTCGTAATCCCAATATGCGCCTTTCACGAGGCGGATGCTGAGCGGGCGCTGGCGCTGGCGGGCCCAGGTGACGAGGTCGCGCAGGTCGGCCTCGCAGTCGCGCAGATAGGCCTGCACGGCGATGCCGATGGCGGGTTTCTGGGCAAACTCGGGTTCCTCGAAGATGGACTTGAAGAGCGCGAGGGTGAGGTCCTTCAGCTTGTAGCTCTCCATGTCGAAGTTGATCAGCGCGCCCACCTCGGCCGCGCGGCGGAGGATGGGACGGAGGCGCTGCTTCAGGGCGGCGATGGAGTTCTCCGGGTCCGCGGGATGCACGTCCGGCGTGAGGGCGGAGATCTTGACGGAAAGGTTGAGGCGCGGGAGCGGGCCGGCGGGGCCGATGTCGCTGAAGCAGGGGTTGCCGTCCGCGGCGAAGAACTTCGAGACCGAGTCGAGGATCTCGAGGTTGCGCTGGAGGAAGACGTCGGCCTCGGCGTCGTTGACGACGGTTTCTCCGAGCAGGTCGATGGTCGTGGCGAGGCCGAGCTTGGCGTTCTTCTTGATCTGCTTGAGCAGGTCCTCGCCGGTCTGGCCGGCGACGAACTGGCCGGCCATGTCCACGATCTGGGCCTTGACGGGCGTGGCGACGAGGGCGGGGGCGAAGGACGACGCGGCGAGGCCGGCCTTGAGGGCGGGATTGAGGGCGACGGCCTTGTCCCCGAGGTATTCCTGAAGATGGCGGACGATTTCGGCGGAACTGTTGAGGGAGGGCAGGACGTCGACGAAGCGGAAGAGCTGGGTCTTGAAAGCCGGGTCCTTCATCGACCAGTCCATCAGGCGGGCATAGGCGCCCTTCTTGGAGAATAGCGCGGGGCCCGGGTGCTCGCTCATCAGGGCGAACAATTTTTCGCCCTTGGCGCGGATGGCGGCCTCGAGGGTGGGGGAAGGGGCGGGAAAAGCAGGAGAACTCATGACGGGATGGGCAGGTTGGGGAGGGTTATTTGTGCCGGAAGCTCCGCCAAAGCCGGCGGATTGGCAAGGAGGACGCGGCCGGTCCCACGGGTTGAATACGCGCTAATTAGCGGCGTTAGCGCTATTTGCCTCATTTCTTATGCGCTCGCCCCCAACGGGCTGGATCACCAGTAACATTCCTGCGACTTTCCGGCGCGGGCCGTGTTCTGGGCATGAACGATGACACTCCAGTGCAAACACCACCCACGGGCCTGATCACCCCGGTCGACTTCACCACGTTCATGCGCAACTACCAAGACATGGTCTTCTCCACCGCGGCGCGCCTCACCGGCAACGACGCGCAGGCGGAGGACATTTCCCAGGAAGTTTTCCTCAAGGCGTATGAGCACTTTGACATGCTGCAGACCAGCCCGACCGCCGGCGGCTGGCTGAAGACTGTCGCGACCAACCTTTCGCTCAACCACCTCTCGCGGTACCGCAACCGCTGGAAGTTCTTCTCGGAGTACCGCCGCGACGACAGCGCAGGCGAGTCCGAGCCCCCCGACGTGGATTTCGCCGCGCCGGACACGTTTTTCTCCGGCGTGGACGCCGACGAGCGCCGCGCCTGGGTCGAGGCCGCCCTCGAGAAGCTGCCCGAGCACCAGCGCGTGCCGCTCGTGCTCTATCACTTTGAAGACATGCCCTACGAGGACATCGCCCGGAAGCTCGGCGTGTCCCTCGCCAAGGTGAAGACCGACATCCTCCGCGCCCGCACCGCCCTCGCCGCGATCATCGCTCGCAGCGGCGCCCCCCACGAAAACTTTTCCGCCTAACCCGCCATGAAACCCTCTCCCGAAGAGCTCGAGAAGCTCATCCACCAGACCCTGCGCAGCCTGCCGGCCCGCCGCGCGCCGCTCTCGCTCGAGTCGCGCGTCCGCGCCGCGATCGAGGCCCGCGCCGCGCTGCCGTGGTGGAAGCAGTCCTTCACCGCGTGGCCCGTCGCCGCCCGCGTGGCCTTTCTCATCAGCTCCGCCGGCATCGCGAAACTCGCGATCATGGCGGTCGTCTGGGCGATGGCCGGCTTTGACGGCGCGCAGCTCGCGAACGCGTTCTCCACCCAGTTTGCGTGGGTCCAGACCGTGTCCGGGGTCTTCACGGTCATCGGCAACTTCTTCGGCACCGTCTACCGCGCCATCCCGCCGCTCTGGCTCTACGGCGGCCTGGCGGCCGTCGCCGCCCTCTACGCCGCGCTCTTCGGCCTCGGCGCCACCGCCTACCGCCTGCTCTACGCCAACCGCTAACTCTTTCCCGTTACTCCCATGAATACCTCCCTCCGCCCTCTTTTTCTCGCTGCCGCCATCGCGGCCAGCGCCGCGCTGACCCCGACGGTCTTCGCTCAGGATAACAAACAGCCTGATGCCGCTCCGCCACCGGCCCCCGCCACCGCGGTGCCGGCCGCTGACGCCAAGTCGGTGTCGGAGAAGACGGCGGTCACGCCCGCGACGCCGGCTGTGGCTCCCGCCGCCGCTCCTGCTGCTGCTCCTGCTGCCGCGCCGGTTGCCACGCCGGAGCCGGCGACCCCGGCTGCCGTCACGCCCGCGGCGACCACGCCCGAGGCGGAGCCCGAGGTCAAGTCGGAGGACGAAGCTCCGGAAACGCCGAAGCTGCGCCGGCTGGATACGGACGAAAACACCGAGGCGCCCAAGACGCGCAAGGAAATCATCCGTGAGCGCATCGAGCGTGCCCACCAGCGCACCGCGGCGCGCCGCGCCAATTCCGTCGGGCGCGACGTCGTCAACGTTTTCAGCGATTCCATTCTGCCCAAGGGCGAGAAGGCCGACAGTGTCGTCGCGATCTTCGGCTCGGCCTCGGCCGAGGGCGAGGTCACCGACGCGGTCGTGTCGGTCTTCGGTAACACCCGCGCCGAGGGTGCGGTCAGCGACGCGGTCGTCGCGGTCCTCGGGGACAACGAGGCGAACGGCACGGTCGGCGACGCGGTCGTGACGGTGTTGGGTAACACCACGGTCAACGGCCATGTGCGCGGCGATGTCGTGACCGTGCTGGGCGACATCAAGTTCGGGCCGGCCGCCGTGGTTGACGGCCAGGTGGTCTGCGTGGGTGGCGTCGTGACCAGGGACCCGGCGGCGGTTTTGAAGCACAGCGTCCAGAATGTCGGCCTGGGTCACTCCATGCATGGCTTGGTGGGCATCAAGGCCTGGATCCGCGAATGTTTCCTCTATGGCCGGCCGCTCGCGTTTGGCCCGAACCTGATGTGGGCGTGGTGGATCGCGCTGGCCTGCCTGGCGTTCTACGTGGTGCTCGCGCTGCTCTTCGGCAAGGGCGTCAACCGGTGTGTCGACAACTTTGCACAGCGTCCCGGCTATTCCATCCTGACGGCGCTGCTGACGGTGCTCGTGGCCCCGATTGCGATCATCCTGCTCGCGATCACCGGCATCGGCATCGCGGTGATCCCCTTCCTGGCGGCGGGCCTCTTCTTTGCCTCGCTCTTCGGCAAGGCCGTCATGCTGGCCTGGATCGGTCGGCGTCTCACCAAATTCCTCGGGACGGACAATGCCGCGCTGGCGGTGCTCATCGGCGGTGTGATCGTGCTGCTCCTCTACACGATCCCGGTGGTCGGCTTCATCACCTACAAGCTCCTTGGCTGGATCGGCGTCGGCGTAGTGGTGTACACCCTCCTCGGGAACATGAAGCGGGAGAAGCCCGCCGTCCCGCCCGCACCCCCCTTGGTGCCCCCGGCGCCCGGCGCGGCGCCGGTGATTGACCCGGTGACAGGTGCCGTCTCGCCGCTGGTGGGTGCGGGCGCCGTGGCATCGCTCACGCCGCCGGTCCTCCCGGCCATGTCCCTCCCGCGCGCCGGTTTCTGGATCCGCATGGCGGCGCTGCTGCTTGACGTGATCATTGTCGCGCTGATCTGCAGCCTGCTCTCCGGGATGTTCTCGTCCGGCTCGCACATCCGCATCAGGGCTGACCTGCTGCCGTCGCTGGCGCTGTACGGCGCCCTGATGTGGAAACTCAAGGGCTCGACCGTGGGCGGCATCGTCTGCGGCCTGAAAGTCGTCCGACTCGACGACCGCCCAATCGACTGGGGCACGGCCATCGTCCGCGCGCTCAGCTGCTTCCTCTCCCTGTTCGTGATGGGCTTCGGGTTCATCTGGATCGTGTTCGATGACCAGCGCCAGTCCTGGCACGACAAGATCGCCGGCACGGTCGTCGTGCGCGCGCCGCGGGGCGTGTCGCTCGTCTGAGCCGGGCGTGCCGGCTCAAACGAGCGGGCCATGGGTGATGGACGATAGGTGCGGTGGGGCGAAATGTCCGGCTTGCCCCATCGCCCATCGCCCATCACCTATGACCCCGTTATGGCCTCACCTCTCGTCGGAATCATCATGGGCAGCACGTCCGACTGGGAGACGATGCAGCACGCGGCCACGCAGCTGACCGCCCTGGGCGTGCCGTTTGAAAAGCGGGTCGTGTCCGCGCACCGCACGCCGAAGCTCATGCTGGCCTATGCCGAGGCCGCCGAGCGGCGCGGCCTGAAGGTCATCATCGCGGGCGCCGGCGGGGCCGCGCACCTGCCGGGGATGACGGCGTCGTTCACCACGCTGCCCGTGCTCGGGGTGCCGGTGGAATCGAAGACCCTCCAGGGCCTCGACTCGCTCCTCTCCATTGCGCAGATGCCCGGCGGCGTGCCGGTGGCGACGTTTGCCATCGGCAAGGCCGGGGCGATCAATGCGGCGCTGTTTGCCGCGTCGCTGCTCGCGCAGAGCGACCCGGCGACCAAGCGGGCGTGGAAGAAATTCCGCGCCACGCAGACGGCGAAGGTGTTGAAAGCGAAACTGCCCTGAATTGAATCACGAAGATCACGAAGGGTGATTTTCCGGTTTGAGCTTCGTGTGCTTCGTGCCCTTCGTGGTTAATCCAATGATTTTGCCGGGCAAAACGATCGGTGTTCTGGGCGGCGGCCAGCTTGGACGCATGCTCGCGCAGGCGGCGAATCGGCTGGGTTACCGGATGCACGTCTATGAACCGGCGGCCAAGTGCCCGGCCGGCGCCGTGGCGGATAAGGAAGTGAACGCGCCGTACGAGGACCTTGCGGCGCTGACGGCCTTCGCGAAGGAATGTGCGGTCGTCACCTACGAATTTGAAAACGTCCCGGCGGCCCCGCTCCAGGTGATCGAAAAGGTGACGCAGCTCCTGCCGCACTGGCGCGTGCTGGAGACGGCGCAAAACCGCTCGCGGGAGAAATGCTGGCTGCGCGAGCACGGGATCCCGCACGCGCACTTTGCCGAGGTGGCGGCGGGGGGCGACCTGGCGGCGGCGATCCGCGGGGTGGGCCTGCCGTGCGTCGTGAAAACCGCGGACTTCGGTTACGACGGCAAAGGCCAGCTTAAGGTCATGGCGGAGACGGAGGTGGCCGCGGCGCTCGCGAAATTTCGCGGCCAGCCGGTGGTGGTTGAACAGTTCATTCCCTTTGCCTGCGAAGTGTCGGCGGTCGTGGCGCGCTCGGCCGGCGGCGAGGTGCGGGTGTTTCCGGTGGCGGAAAACATCCACACGAACCACATCCTCGATTTCTCCATCGTGCCGGCCCGCGTGGCGCCGGCGGTGACGACGCAGGTGGCGGACCTCGCGCGGCGGATCGCGGCGGAGATCGGCCTCGTCGGCGTGATGGGCGTGGAGTTTTTTGTCACGAAATCCGGCGGGGTGCTGGTCAACGAACTCGCGCCGCGCACGCACAACAGCGGGCACTACACCCTGGACGCCTGCGCGACCTCGCAGTTCGAGCAGCAGGTGCGTGCGATCTGCGGACTGCCGCTGGGCGAGACGGCGCTGCTCTCGCCCGTGGTGATGGTGAATATCCTCGGCGACGCGTGGGCGAAGGGCGAACCCAAGTGGGAGGTGCTGCGGTCCGATCCGACCGTGCACCTGCACCTCTACGGGAAAAGCGAGGCCCGGCCCGGCCGGAAGATGGGGCACTTTACTGTCCAGGCGGCGGATGCCGAGACGGCGCTCGCGAAAGCGCGCGAATTGAAGGCGAAGCTGTAGGCGGCTGATGCGTCAGGGCTTCGCCACGGCGGCGGGCTTCGGCGCGGGCCGGTCGGCGGCGCCGTTGTCCATGACGTAGCGCCACGAGCCATCGGGCTGGCGCTTCCAAATGGTGAGGAACCAGCCGGTGTGGACGCTCACGGTGCCGTCGGGCTTGGTGAGCTTCGATTCGTAGCGGCCGTAGTTGTAGCCCAGGGTGCCGTCATCGGAGACATCGGTGAAGGTGGCGGACCAGGTCAGGCTCAGGCCCGGCTGGTCGGGGCCGATCCGCTCGAGCACGGCGGCAGAGCCGCGCCATTTGCGCGGGTCGGTGTCAATGAACGCGACATCGGGCGCAGCAAAGTGCTGGAAGGCGGCGAGGATGCCCTGGGTCTTTGCCATGGCGCAAAAGGCATCCTCCATCGCGGCGACCTCGGCCTTGAGTTTGGCCTTGTCGGGCTGGGTGTTGGCCAAGCCTGCGGTGGTCAAGGAGGCGGAAAAAAAGGCGGCGGCGAGCAGCAGGGAGGATAATTTCATGGAGGGGCGACTCTGGTGGATGGGGGCGGGGCGAGGAATCCGCGACGAATGGTGGACGCCGTGAGCCGGCCGGGGCTCAGGTACTGGCGGGCAGGATGGTCCCGCGGCATTCACCTAGCCCAATCCGGGCAAAGCCGGGGCGCGCGGTGTAACCGCGGAAAATCACCTCGTCGCCATCCTGCAGGAAGGCTCGCGACTCGCCTCCCGGCAGGGTGAGCGGTTCGCGTCCGCGGGTGGTGAGCTCAAGCAGGCAGCCCCGGGCCTCCTTTTCCGGGCTGGACACGGTGCCGCTGCCCAGCAGGTCGCCGGGGAGGAGATTGCAGCCGTTGCTGGCGTGATGGGTGAGCAACTGGGCGAGCGTCCAGTACATCGAGGAGAAATTTCCGCGGGACACGAGGTGGGCGGGCACGTCCCGTGCCCGCATTTGCGGCGTGAGGAGGAGGACCTCCAGGGTCAGGTCGAGTCCGCCCTGCGCTGTGTTGGTGGCGTCGGCCAGATAGGGCAGAGGCGCGGGGTCGCCGGCGGGCCGGGCGAAGGCGGCGGAGCGGAAAGGCGCCAGCGCCTCGAGCGAAACGACCCACGGTGAGACCGTGGTGGCGAAGTTTTTGGCGAGAAACGGGCCGAGCGGCTGGTACTCCCATGACTGGAGGTCACGGGCGGACCAGTCGTTGAGCAGGCTGACGCCAAAGATGCTCTCCTCGGCGCGGGCGAGTGGGATCGGGGTGCCGAGGGGATTGCCGGGACCGACGAAGGCGGCGAGCTCGAGTTCGTAGTCGAGCTGTTGGCTGGGGCCGAAAACGGGCGCGGGCGAACCGGCGGGGTTGCTTTGGCCCTGGGGCCGGCGGACAGGAGTGCCACTGACGATGAGGGAGGAAGCCCGGCCGTGGTAGCCGACAGGTACCCATTTGTAGTTGGGCAGGAGGGGGCTGTCGGGCCGGAACATCGCACCGACGTTGGTCGCGTGGTGGATCGACGCGTAGAAATCGGTGTAATCACCCACCCGGGCGGGGAGCAGCAGGGTGGCTTCGCGCAGCGGCACCAGGCAGTCCGCGATCATCGCCCGCAGCGGACCATCGGGGCAGGTGTCGGCCCCGAGCAGTTCACTCAGGCGCCCGCGCAGGGCAGACCAGGCGGCCGGGCCGAGCGCCATCAGCGCGTTGAGGGTGGGTTGGCGGCAGGCCTCGATGACCTCGGTGGGCAGCATCCCGGCCGATCCGACCTCCGCCAGGTCCAGCACCTGGTCGCCGATGGCGACTCCGGGGCGGGGCAGGGGATGGGCGGCGGTGCGAAAGATGCCCGTGGGCAGATTTTGCAGCGGAAAATCACCCGTCGGGTCGTTGGCCGTCTCCACCCAGCTCCGCCGGGTGGCGTCATGGGTGAAGTTCAGCGTCGACATCATGGCCGGGCGCTCCCGCCGGGGGGATTACTGGATGCGTTTGACGAAAACGACCCGGTTGGCCTCCACGATGAGCATCTTGTAACCGACAAGGCCGCGGGTGATGACGACCTCGGGATTTTCGAGCTTGGGAGTGAAGTAGACCGTCTCCGGGTTGCGCTGCTGCCAGATCTGGCCGTTATCCAGCACGAAGACGGCGCGGCCGGAGAAGCTTTCGATGGTCCCTTCAATATGGGCATGCAGTTCCTGGTCGGTGACCACCTTCTGAACGGGTGCGACCTGCTCGGCGCCAAAGGAGTTGGCGGCCCGGTCGGTGGATTTGATCACCGTCTCGGTGGGAGCGACCGGGGCGGCTTGGGCCGTGCCCTCTTGATGCCGGGTCAGGGCCTCTTCCAGGAACGCCAACTCATCCGGGGTAAGCTTGCTCAGGCCGGCCTTGGCAAACTCTTCCGGGGTGAGGGTCTTAATGAGGGAGGCGTGGGCGGGATTCGCTGCCGCCAAGGCGGCGCAGGCCAGAAAAGACAGGCAGGTCAGCAAGGCGGGGACGAAACGCATGGTGGGATGACCCCTATCAGGCGGTTATGTGCCGGGGGGGCAAGCGCAGCTTTTGGCGATTTGGTCTCAAAGCTGCTATAGCCGGGCCTCCCAATCGTGTCCGAAGTGCCACTCAACGCTGATTATGCGCCTTATGGCGTATGAAAAACGCATCTTAACGAAATTATTGCATTTCGGGTTATTTCCACCCAGCGTCCTCCTCAAGTTCAACATGGTCCCAAGCCGGTTAACTTGCACAACACACAACACAAACTGATAACACAATGACTATGAACAACCTCCGCTTGCGGAAGTTCATGGCTGCGCTGTCGCTCCTGGCGACGGCGGGCCTATTCGCGGTTCCTGGCGCTTACGCCCAGGCTCCGGCTGCTACCACCACGACGACGACCCCCACCACCACGGAAAAAGCCGTGGAGATGGAGAAGTTCCAAGTCACGGGTTCCTACCTGACGCCGGCGGCCAATTCCGTGGCCATTCCGGTGATCACGGTTGATGCGAAGGCGATCGCCAACTCCGGCAACAGCACGAGCGTGCTGGAAATCCTCCGCAAGACGGTGCCGCAGTTCAACGGCAACACCAACATCGGCTCGGCCAATGCCAACGTCGGCAGCGGTTCCACCAACGGTGGTTCCCAGCTGGCGCTGCGCAACACGGCGACCCTCGTCCTCATCAATGGTCGTCGCGCGGCTTACGCCCCGATCGACGCCCGTGGTGGTTACCAGTTCGTTGACGTCAACCTGATCCCGGTCGCCGCGATCGAGCGCATCGAAGTCCTCGCGGACGGTGCCTCGGCCATCTACGGCACGGACGCCGTCGCCGGCGTGGTCAACATCATCCTCAAGACGGATTACGAAGGCTTTGAAGCGGGGGCCCGCTACGGCTGGTCCACGAACAAGGGCAACACCTCCGAGCGCAGCGCCTACATCGTGGGCGGCGCTAGCAACGGCAAGACCAGCATGACGGTCTCGGCCGAGTGGGTGAAACAGGATCCGCTCTGGAACTTCGAGCGCCAGTACTCCGACCCGACCTATGGCACCCCGACCTTCGCCGGTTCGGTCAACATCGGTTCCAGCTACTACCTGCTCAACCCGAGCCAGGCGGCCCCGACGGTCACCCCCGGTGGCCTCGATCCCGCTTCGCTCATCGCGGCGGGCACCTACTCCGGCCCCCGCCTCGCGGGCGACCAGTTCCAGTTCTTCAACCTCGCGAAGTACGTCACGCAGCTGACGGGCAACCAGCGTGAGGCGGTCTCGTTCGCGTTCGACCACAAGATCTCCGACAGCCTCAAGGCGTTCGGCGACTTCATGTTCACGCACACGAACACCTTCTCGCAGATCAACGGCCAGCCGATCACGGCTTCCATTGGTGCGGGTTTGCACGGCAATCCGTTCAACTCCACGGTCACGGCCCGTAACCGTATCGTCACCAACCCCCGCCAGTACTTGGCGGACACGAACGGCATCCGCGCGGTCATCGGCCTCAAGGGCAAGATCACCGAGGAATGGTCCTGGGAGTCGGCGGCGGACTACAACCGCATCCAGCAGAACTACACCAACCCGGGCGTCATCAATCAGGCGCACCTGACGGCGGCCATCAACGGCGACCGCTTCAACATGTTCTCCCGCACGCATGATGCCGCCGAGCTCGTCGCTGACGCCATCGTCGGCACGGCTTTCGGTGGTTTCACCAGCAAGCTGACCAACTATGACTTCCGGGTTAACGGCAAGCTGTTCGACCTGCCCGCCGGTGCGCTCGATATCGCCATCGGTGGCGAAGTCCGCCAGGAGTCGCTCAGCGCGATTGCGGATCCGCTCAGCCAGATCGACCCGATCACGGGCGCGCTCGGCTGGAACGGTGCCACCACGCTGTATCCCTTCACCGCGGGTCGCACCGTCGCCTCGGTCTTCACGGAAATCCGGGTGCCGATCTTCAAGGACGTCGCCGGCGCCCACCTGCTCGAAGTTTCCGGTGCGGTCCGCCACGAGCAATACAGCGACACGACCGATCCGACCGTGCCGAAGGTTACGCTGCGCTACCTGCCCATCGACGACCAGTTCGCGCTCCGGGCGACGTACTCGAAGTCGTTCTCGGCTCCCCAGCTGTACAGCCTCTATGGCCCGGTCAGCATCGGCTTCACCAGCCCGTTCACCCTCACCAAGTTCGGTGGCGGCACGCTGGCCAACCTGCAGACGAACTCGCAGTCCGGCGCGAACCCGAACCTGACCCCCTCGACCTCGAAGAACTACACGGTTGGTTTCGTGTACTCCCCGAAGGCCGTCAAGGGTCTCTCGGTCTCGGTGGACTACTGGAACATCAAGCAGCGGGACCTCGTCTCCAGCATCGGCTCGACCACGATCCTGCAGGACGTCGAACTGCTCGGTGCGGCCTCGCAGTACTACAGCAAGGTCAAGCTTGGCAGCTTCACCGGCACCCCCGTCGGCGGTCCCGGCGCGATCAGCTCCGGCGTGCCGGACAACATCTACGTCTCCGACTCGTCGGTGAACATCGCCGCGGTTGACCTCGACGGCTTCGATGTCGCGGCCAAGTACACCCTGAATGTGGACAGCGTCGGTCGCTTCGACTTCGCGTCGAACGTCGGCATCTACCACAGCTACACGGTGACCTCGCTCCCCGGCACCGCTCCGTTTGAGACGGTGGGTTATTCCACCCGCACGAACGGCACGATTCCGAAGTGGCAGACCTACACCTCGGTGGACTTCACCCGCGGCAACTACCAGGCCTTCCTGGGCTTCCGCTACCTCCCGAAGTACACGGTCTACGCCACGGGTCTGTCGGCCAACTCGTTCAACACGGTTGACCTGCTGTTCGCCAAGACCTTCGGGACGGAAATTCCGTACCTCGCGGGCGCGAAGATCACCGTCGGCGTGAACAACCTGTTCAACCGGTTCGGCAATCTGGACCCGAACACGTTCACCGATTCGAACGTCGACACCGGAACCTTCGGCGCCATCGGCCGGTTCTTCTACGTCGACGCGAAGATCAAGTTCTAATTCCCGCGGTTAACTCCGCGTTTCAAATTGAGGCGGCCCGGTTTCCGGGCCGCCTTCTTTTTTGCCCGTTTGGACCGGGCCCCGCCTAGAACTTCAGCCCGACCGCGTCCTGGTTCACGCCCCAGACCAGCGGCGGCAGCCCGGCCCGCGGCGCGGGCCGGCCCAAGCGCCGCCAGTGCCGCGGGCCCAGCGTGCGGGCCGCGAGGGAAACTTTTCCGTTGGTCAGCGCCACGTCACCGATTTTAACCTGCCCGATCCCGCGGACCACAATCCGTAACTGCGGCGGCGCGGCGCGGTCGCCCGACCAGTCTACCGGCGCCGCGTGCTCCCGCACCATCGGGCCCCGGGGTTGGGCGGCGCGGGTCTGAAACTCGATGGTGTAGCAGGTCTGGATGATCTTCCAGCTGCCGTCCGGCTGCTGCTGCTCCACCGCCACCAGGTGCAGGGCGGGAGCGAAGTCGTGCACCTTGTAACAGAGCTGCCAGGGTCCGCCCAGGACCGGCTTGCCCTGCTGCCACGCGCGCAACCGCGCGGCATCGCCAGCCAGGATGAGCCCGTTCGCGCCCTGCTTGCGGCGGTCGCGGGTGTAGCGCCACATCGTCCGCGCCGCGCGGCGGCCCGCGGCGAGTGCGGCGGCGAATTTTTTACCCTCGGCGGCCGTCGCGACGCCCTGGGCCGCGCGGCGGACGAAGACATCGCGCTGGGCGAGGTAGTGCCGTATCTCCAAGCTCACGCGCAACGGTGCCGGCAACGGTCGGACCGCCGCCGCCCGGCGGCAGGCTTTTTCCTCCGCGACAAACGGCGCCAGCGGTTCGCGGCGCGACACCGTCTTCCAGCTGTCGTTAATTTCCCACCGCGGATACCCGCCGAAGGGATAGCGATCGCTCGCGAGCGCCACCCGCGCCGCCGCCTTGGCGGTACTGCGGCCAAAGACCCGGGCAAATCCCCGGGTCAGCATCTCCTGCGGATCCGTCACGCCGGGATTGAGCCACAGGGTGGCGGCGGCAGCGTCCACCACCGTGGTCATCTCCATCGCCAGCCGGAACGGCTCCCATGAGCTCACCAGCATGCCCTCGATCCCGAGCTCGGCGCCGTGGCGCCACCAGGACAGGATGTTCTCCATCCGGTCGGTGAAATGCGGCATCGGCTCGTAGCGCGCCGAGCCGTTCATCGGGCAGCCCCACACGGTCAGGCCGTGCGCGCGCAGGCGGCTCCCGACATCGCTCTCGGCAAAGTTGAACAACTCCACGCGCGGCCGGCGCGGGAAGCCGTAGTAGTACCACTCGTAGGCGATCACGTCCTTGGGCAGTTGTTTGATCGCCTCGGGAATATAGTAGAGCATGTCGGCCCACATGCCCATGCGCAGCCCGAGTTTGTGTGTCAGCGCATGCAGCCGGTTTACATGGCCGGAAAAATGCGCCGCCAGGCCGATGCGGTCGATTTCCTTCCGGCTCAGGGGGTGCTTGCCGAGATCGAAGGACTCGTCGAGCCCGACGTGGACTTTGCCCGCGGTGCAAAACGGCGCCATGTCGCGCAGCAGTTTTTCCGCAACCCCCAGCAGGCGGGGGTGCAACGGGCAGACCTGGCCGCTGGTGAACGGCGTGCCGTCCGCCGAGCGCAGCTCGTTGAGTTCGCGCAGCTCCGGCACCTTGATCAGGTACTGGGTGTGGCCGAGCAGGTTGACGATGGGCACGACCTTGATGCCGACGCGCGTGGCGGTGTCCACGAGCCGCGTAAACTGCTGGTAGGAATAGGCATCGCGCCGGGCCACGCCGGGCAGGCTGGGAAACTCGACGGCGTCCTCGAGGTGAATGTGCAGCTCCTGGTAACCCCAGTCGGCGTAGCGGGGCAGCTGTGCGAGCAGCCAGTCGAGCCGCTCCACCTGGCGGGCGAGGTCCCATTGGAAGGAGCGGGTCGGGGAAAAGGTGGCGGGCATGTCCGAGGTTTAGCCGGGTCTTGAGTTGAAGGTAAAGCCCGACCTACAGTCGGCCCCGTGGACGTTCGCCTCCGTCATCTTTTCATTTCGCCCAGCCATAATTTCTTCGGCCGCCACGGCCAGACGGCGGCGGAGAATCCGACGCAGGAGGTGCAGGCAATCATGTGCCGGGCCGGCCACGGCGTGGAGGGCGACCGGTTTTTTGACTACAAGGATAACTACCCGGGGCAGATCACGTTTTTTTCGTGGGACATCTATCAGGCGGCGAAGGTGAAGTTCGCGGCCCCGGCGCTGTCGGCTGGCGCGTTCCGCCGCAACGTGGTGCTCGAGGGCTATGATATCACCACGCTCATCGGCCAGTGCTTCACGCTCGGCGGGGTGGAGTTCGAGGGCACGGTGGAGTCCAAGCCCTGCTATTGGATGAACCAGGCCGTGGGCCCGGGCGCCGAGGAATGGCTGCGCGGCAACGGTGGCCTGCGCGCCCGCATCCTGAGCGACGGCCCGCTCGCGGTTGGCCCGGCCGGCCTAGTTCTGGTCCAGCCGGTGGCGTAGGGGTGCAGTCTCGCTGCACCCTGTCAGTCGTAGGTCGGGCCTTACGCCCGACATCTTGGAAATCCTATCGGGGATAAACCCCGATCTACATCAATCCGCCGAGGGCGCAGCAAGCCTGCGCTCCTGCGGATTAGGGTCCCAGGCGCTGCTTTAGCCAGGCCACGCCCCCGGTTTCGTCGGCGAAGGCGCCGTCCAGCTGTGCCTCAAAGGCGTCGTCGAGGATGGGCTTGAAATCCGGACCCGGCTTGTGGCCGAGCGCCACGAGATGACGGCCCAGGACCAGCGGGCGGGGGGCGGAGTTTTCCACGGCCAGCGCCCGGGCCTTCGCCTGCAGCTGGTTAATGCGCGCGAGCGAATCGGGCGGGCGCAAGGGTGGGCGGCCCTCGTGGTCGGCGCGCATGACCAGCACGAGTTCGTCGATGGTCGCGGGGGCGAGTTTGCGCGCGAGCCGGCGGACGCTGGTATCCGAAAATTCCGTCTGCCCGGAATGATGCGCAAGGTGGGAGACGACCAGCGCACACACCGGCGGGGTGAGTTCCAGCGGGGCGCCGAGGCGGCGAAGAAAGATTTCCGTGATCGGCCCGCCGGCCGCCTCGTGCCCCGGACTGATCCAGCGCAACTGGCCGCGCCGCTCGGCATGCTCGGTCGTGGACGGCTTGCCAAAATCATGGGCGAGTACCGCGAACATCAGCATCCGCCGGCGCGCCGCAGCGCCAGCCTGCCATTCATCGAGTCCGGCCAGCGCATCGAGGCAGAGCTGTGTGTGCGTGAAGACATCCCCCTCGGGATGCCACTCCGGCTCCTGCGGCGTGCCTCGGAGCGCAGCAATCTCGGGGAAATGACGCAGCCAGCCGGTTTCCTCCAACACGGTGAGTCCGCGCGAGGGCTTGGCGGACTTGACCGCCCATTTTTCCCATTCGGCCCAGACGCGCTCGACGGGCAGCTCGGCAAAGCTGTCCGCGATGCTCCGGCACAGCGCGGCCGTCTCGGGCGCGAGTGTGAGGTCAAAACGCGCCGCAAGCTGAACCGCCCGCAGCACGCGCAGCGGATCCTCCCCAAAGGCCGCGCTGGTATGCCGCAGCACGCGGGCTTTCAGGTCCGCCTGGCCGCCATGCGGATCAATAAGCGCACCGGTGAACGGATCGTAGGCAATCGCATTGATCGTGAAATCCCGCCGCGCCGCCGCCTCGGCGTCGCTCAGGCCCGGATCGGGCGCCACCGCAAAACCGCGGTGACCGGCGCCGGTCTTGGATTCGCGGCGGGGGAGGCTGAAGTCGTATTCCGCGCCGCCGGGGCCGCGGACCTTGATGACCCCGAAGCTGCGGCCGATCACATTTGTCGCGCCAAACGGCGCGAGCGCCCGGTGCAACGTGTCAAAATCCACCCCCGCCACCTCGATATCGAAGTCTTTCGGCTCGAGTCCCAGCAGCCAGTCGCGCACCCCGCCACCCACCAGGCGTGGCCGGCCAACCCGCCGTACGGCGTCCAGCAAGGTGCGCAGATCAGGAGGCAGGTGCATGGCGTTTTACTTGTCCTTGGCCAGCGCGGCGGCCACGACGCCCAGCCAACCGGCCAGCAGGGCGAGTCCGCCGAACGGGGTGATGGGTCCCAGCCAGCGAGGACCGCCCAAGGCCAGGAGATACAGGGAGCCGGAAAACAGCACCGTGCCGGCGGTCCAGGAGATAGAAGCAATACTAAGTCGCTTTTGGACAGTGCCTTGGGATGTATTTTGCCAGGCTGCGGCGGCGAAAAGGGCAACGGCGTGGACCAGTTGGTAGCGGGCGGCGGTCTCCCACGCGGTGGTCATGCCCCGCTCCAGCAGCGTTTCACGGAGGGCATGGGCGCCAAAGGCTCCCAGGGCGACGCCAGTGAGGCCCAAGAGTCCGGCGGCCAGGAGGGTGGTGCGGTGGTTCATGGCAAGTGGCTGCAACGCTCGCACATCCGGAGGTCAAAACAAGGCTGCTCTTGCCGGGTAAACCGGCTTTGGCGGGTTGTTATTTGCCTCCGAAAACGAAGGTTGACACACCTCGGCGAAACTTTTGTTCTTGGCCTCTTTTCCCATGAAAACCTTCCTCGCCAGCAAGGAGACGATCCAGTCCAAATGGCATCTTATTGATGCCGAAGGCGTCGTCCTCGGCCGTCTCGCGGTCAAAGCCGCCAACCTTATCCGTGGCCGTCACAAGGCGTCCTACACCCCGACCGTTGATACCGGCGACCATGTCGTCATCATCAATGCCGAGAAGGTCGCCGTGACCGGCAAGAAGGAGCAGCAGAACGAGTACATGTTCTTCTCCGGCTTCGTCGGCGGCGAGAGCTACCGCAAGCTCTCCCTGCAGCGCCAGCGCCATCCCGAGTTCATCCTCGAGCACGCCGTCAAGGGCATGCTCCCGAAGAACCGCATTGCCGCCAAGATGCTGACCAAGCTTCACGTGTTCGCCGGCCCGAAGCACACGCACGAGGCCCAGAACCCCGTCAAGACCACCGTCTGAACATGACCACCGCCACCAACATTTTCCTCGGCACCGGCCGTCGCAAAACCTCCACCGCCCGCGTCCGCCTGTCCGAAGGCACCGGCAAGCTCACGGCCAACGGCCGGAGCTTTGAGAGCTACTTCTCCCACGAGAATTTCGCCAAGCAGGCCTACGCCCCGCTGAACACCGTCGACCTCCGCGAGAAGATTGACGTGACCGTCAATGTCGCCGGCGGCGGCGTCGCCGGCCAGGCCGGGGCGGTCGCCCACGGCATTGCCCGCGCCCTGCAGAAGCTGAATCCGGAGCTGCGCGCCGCCCTCAAGAAGGCCGGCCACATCACCCGCGATCCCCGCGAAAAAGAGCGCAAAAAGCCCGGCCAGCCCGGCGCCCGCAAGCGCTTCCAGTTCTCGAAGCGTTAATCCGCCCGAGTCCTTTTCCCCCACCGCCGACGTCCCGTACGTCGGCGGTTTTTTTGTGCCACGATTTCTGGCTCCGGATTTACGAACTTCAATCCGCCAGCTGTTTGATAGGAGGTAACCGAGGGAACGGAGGAGGATAATGGGGGCTCCAATCCCTCGGTTTCCTCCTGTTCAAATTGCGTATCAGGGGACTGGGTTTGCCCCGTAGTCTGCCGGGCTAACCCGGTCAAAGCTCTGATCTAACCAGCCAGCGCAGGGTTGGTTTTCGCGGCGGGGTCGGGTCTGATCCGGGCCGCTTGATCCTAGGACAAACCGCTTCATTTTGTCATAAATCCCGGTTGGCCTATTGTCTGCTATGCGGAAGGGAGACTCACCCACTTGGGGGTCTTTGCTCCTAAACCAAACCACACCATGTCCCAGAAAACCAACGTAGTCATGACTTGTGCCGCTCTCCTTTTGGGAGCGTTGTCCGCCAGCGGTCAGACCGCCACCGCCCCGGCTCCCGCCGCTCCGGCCGCGCCCACCGCATCCTGGACGGTTACGCCGGCCTTTGCCTCGCAGTATATGTTCCGCGGCGTTCGCTTGGGTGGACCCTCGTTCGAGCCCACCGTTGAATTCGACTACGACACCTTCGCTGTGGGTGTCTGGGCCAACTTCCCGATCGCCGACAAGGTCGTCGGCCAGTCGGATCCGGAGTACGATGTCTATGGTTCGTACACCATCGCGGTGAACGACAGCATCAGCGTCGTCCCCGGCTTCACGTGGTACAACTACCCGCGCGCCCCCAGCGCCAACGGTTTCTTCAAGGCGACGTTTGAGCCGAGCTTGGCCTTCAACTACACCGTCGCGGGCATCAAGCTCACGCCGAAGTTCTACTATGATGTCGTGCTTAACGGGCCGACGCTGGAGCTGTCCGCCAGCTTGGCGCTGCCGCTGAAGGATCTTGGCACCGAGTTGGATTTCATCGGCACGGTCGGCACCTTCAAGTGGAAGACCGCTGCGGATAACACCTTCCCGGACCTGAAGAACTACGGGAATTACTTCCTCGTCGGCGTGTCCGCGCCGTTCGCCCTCACCTCCGCCTCCAAGATCGTCGTGGGTGTCGCCTACACCAAGGGCAGCGACAACTACTTCAAGCAGTCCGGTTCGCCGAAGGTGGAAAACACCGCGGCCGTCGGCCGTGGTGTGGTCACCGTCAGCTACGCCTACACTTTCTGATTTAGGCTTCAGCCTCGTGATATGAACCGCCCGCACCGTTCTGGTGCGGGCGGTTTTGTTTTTGGGGCGGGGAGGTGGGGCCTTTGTAGGTCGGGCTTTACGCCCGACATCCGGGAGCCGAAATCCGGCGCCTGAATGTCGGGCGTAAAGCCCGACCTACGTCGATCAACGGTCTAAAAATCCTGCTGGATTCCCCGCACGTCCTGCGCGACTGTGTCCGGTCATGAAGCGTTGTCCTCCGGGCCCGCAGTTGAACTTCGATCCGCGCCAACTTTCCTCCGCAGCATAAAAACTCAGTGAAAACCAAGGTCTTCGTCGATGGCGAGGCAGGCACCACTGGACTAGAAATCCGGGAGCGCCTCGCGCTGCGTTCGGATATTGAGGTCATCCAAATCGACCCGGCTCGCCGCAAGGACGCCTCAGCGCGGGCCGAATGCTTGAATGCGGCCGACATCGCTTTTCTCTGCCTGCCCGACGATGCCGCGCGCGAATCGGCCGGATTGGTCCAGAATCCCCGGACCTGCGTCATTGATGCGTCCACCGCACATCGGTCTGATCCCAACTGGGCCTACGGCGTGCCCGAGTTGTCGCCGAGTTATCGGGCCGCGCTGCGCACCGGCAAGCGCATCGCCAACCCTGGCTGCCATGCCACCGGTTTCGTCCTCGCGATCCGGCCGCTGGTCCAACGCGGAATCATCCCGGCCGACTTCGTGCTCCCGTGCCTTTCGCTCACCGGTTACAGCGGCGGAGGTAAGAAACTCATTGCGTCTTACAACCAATCGCCGCTTCCGGCGTCCTTGCAGAGCCCGCGTCCCTATGCGCTCGGACTGCGTCACAAGCATCTGCCCGAGATGACGGCGCATACCGGCCTGACTTCGGCGCCCGTTTTTGTGCCGGTCGTCGCTAATTTTTACCGGGGGCTACTCCTCACGTTCCCCCTCGCGCTCGGCCAGTTCCCCTCCCGGCCGCAGCCGGCGGAGCTGCATCGAATCCTCGCTGAAACGTACGCCAGCGAGAAATTTGTCCGCGTGCTCCCGTTCGCCGACGAATCGATCCTGGATGGTGAATCCTTCGATCTTCAGGCGTGCAACGGCACCAACCGCTGCGACATCGCCTTGTTTGCGGATGGGGAACGTACAGCCCTGATGGTGCGCCTGGACAATCTTGGCAAAGGTGCTTCCGGTGCCGCTATCCAGTGCATGAATCTCCACCTCGGCCTGGATGAAGGCGCGGGCTTGAAAGCTGAATAGCCGAAGGCCCGTCGAGGCCTTCGCGCGGTTGGTTCGCGGTGGCAGGGCGGAGCGACTGCTTGCGGAAGGGGATGAGTGACAATCCGGTGACGCTACCGGTGCACCCTTTCGTTCTGAAAACCTGCTTGTCAGCTGCGGGTGAATCCCGCACTTCTCATCCTTCAAAACTGTGAACGGCGCGGAAAATTAACGCGGGATACATCGTCCCGCTCCGCCCTTCTTCCCGTCAACGCCTGCGCATCATGATCGAATTCAAAAACAAAGTCCTCTTCGTCGGTTACGGCGCGGTTGCCGAGTGCACCCTGCCCATTCTTTTCCGCCACATCAAGGTGCCGGCGAAGAACGTCACGATCATGGATTTCGAGAACCGCACGGAGAAGCTGAAGCCGTGGACCAAGAAGGGCGTCCGCTTCGTGCGCGACCGCGTGACCGAGGAGAACATGGGCAAGTTGCTCAAAAAGTACGTCGGCCAGGGTGACATCCTCATCGACCTCGCCTGGAACATCGACGCCCTCGAGATCCTGCAGTGGTGCCGGGACAACGGCGTGATGTACATCAACACGTCCACCGAGCTCTGGGATCCCTACAAGACCGGCTCCCACCCGACGGAAAAGACCCTCTACCACCGCCACATGAACCTGCGGCGCATGCTGAAGACGTGGAAGACCAAGGGCGCGACGGCCGTCATCGAGCACGGCGCCAACCCCGGCCTCATCTCGCATTTTGTGAAGCAGGGTCTCCTCGACATCGGCAAGAAGCTGATCGCCGACAAGAAGGTGAAGGGCGCCGCCGCCAAGAAGATCGCGAAGCTCAGCGAAGCCGGCTCGTTCAACGAGCTCGCCCAGGCCCTCGGCGTGAAGGTCATTCACTGCTCCGAGCGTGACACGCAGATCACCGACCAGCCCAAGCAGGTGGACGAGTTTGTGAACACCTGGTCCATCGAGGGCTTCCGCGAGGAAGGCACCACGACCTCCGAGCTCGGCTGGGGCACGCACGAGAAGACGCTCCCGCAGTACGCCTACACCCACAAGGAAGGCCCGAAGAACCAGATCTGCATCGCGCGCATGGGCATCAACACCTGGGTGCGCTCGTACGTCCCGGGCTGGGACATCCAGGGCATGGTCGTCCGCCACGGCGAGGCGTTCACCATCTCCGACAAGCTCACGGTCTGGAAGAACGGCAAGGCTGTCTACCGCCCGACGATGCACTACGCTTACTGCCCCTGCGACGAGGCCATCTCCTCGCTGCACGAAATGCGCGGCTACAATTACAAGCTGAACGTCAACCAGCGCATCATGAATGACGAGATCACCAGCGGCGCCGACGTCCTCGGTGCGCTGATCATGGGCCACCCCTACAAGTCGTGGTGGGTCGGCAGCGACCTCAGCATCGAGGAGTCGCGCCGCCTCGTCCCGCACCAGAACGCGACGACGATGCAGGTGGCGATCTCCGTCACCGCCGCGCTGATGTGGATGATCAAGAACCCGATGGAAAGCGTCCGCGTCGCCGACGACCTCCCGCACGACTTCATCCTCAAGGTCTCCAAGCCATACCTCGGCAAGTGGATCTCGAAGCCGTACGACTGGACGCCGCTGAAGAACCGCGACACGACCTTCGACAAGTTCGCCAAGCCCGACCTCGACCCGAAGGATCCGTGGCAGTTCAAGAACTTCCTCATCTCCGACGCCGGTTGATGAGGGGTTGCCCACGGAAAACACGGAAACGATCTTTCCGGACTCAGTTTTCCGTGTATTCCGTGTGTTCCGTGGGCCCATTCTCCTGATCTAAATGCTCTCCAAATCCCTCCTGCAGAAACTCGCGCGGAAACACGGCACGCCGCTCTTCGTGATCGATCACGACGAGCTGCGGAAGAACTACCGCCAGTTCCGCAAGTACCTGCCCCGCGTGCAGGTCTACTTCGCGGTGAAGGCGAACTCCGACCCGGCGATCGTCCGCACGCTGTTCAAGGAGGGCTCGAGCTTCGACGTCGCGTCGATGCCGGAGTTCAAGATCGTCCACGAAAACATCAAGCACCTGTCCGCGAAGAAGCGGCAGGAGTGGATCTGGGACAAGATCATCTACGCCAACCCCACGAAACCGGCGGACACGCTCGAGAAGCTGAACAAGTACAAGCCGCTCGTCACCTTCGACAGCTTCGAGGAGATCAAGAAGATCAAGAAGTACGCCCCGAACGCCGGTCTCGCCCTGCGCCTGCAGGTGCCGAACACCGGCGCGATGGTCGAGCTGTCGTCCAAGTTCGGCGCGGCTCCGGGCGAGGCGGTGGACATGATCCTCGCGGCGGACAAGGCCGGCTTGACGGTCGAGGGCATCAGTTTCCACGTCGGCAGCCAGACGACGAATTTCGACAACTACGTCCAGGCGCTGAACCTGACGGCCGGCGTGTTCCAGGAAGCAAAAGACCGCGGCTACACGAAGATGAACCTGATCGACATCGGCGGCGGTTTTCCGGCGCCGTATGACGCCAGCGTAAAGCCGTTCAAGGAGCTCGCGAAGGTCATCAATACGGAGATCGACCGGCTCTTTCCGAAGGACATCCAGATTTTGGCCGAGCCGGGCCGCTACATGGTGGCGTCGGCGGGCTACGCGGTCTCGAAGGTCATCGGCAAGGCCGTCCGCGGCGGCAAGATGTGCTACTACATCAACGACGGCGTGTACCACACGTACTCCGGCGTGATTTTCGACCACTGCAAATACCCGATCAAGGCGTTCAAGGGCGGCGCGACGCAGATGTGCTCGGTCTTCGGCCCGACCTGTGACGCACTCGACGTGGTCTCGATGGCGGAGAACCTCCCCGACCTCGAGCGCGACGACTTCGTGTACAGCGTGAACATCGGCGCGTACAGCCATGCCTCGGCGACGTATTTCAACGGCTTCCCGCCGGCGACCGTCGCGCATGTGCACCAGTAAGTCGTCTCGGCTCGTCGTGGGCCGGGCTTTACGCCCGATATTTAGACGGCATATCGGGGATAGCCCCGCCTCTCAGATGTGGGCTGCACGCTCGCGGGCAACGTTGCGCGCGAGTGCGCAACCCACAGCCGAGGTCAGTGACCCCGCCCTACAAAATCACCCTCAGCTGCGGTAGTCCGCGTTTTCGCTGACGTATTCGTGTGTGAGGTCGCCGCCGAGGACGATCGCGGCGGCCGGACCGCTGCCGAGGTCCACGTTGATCTCCACGCAGCGTTCGTGCGGCGGGTAGTCGATGGGAGCGGTGAACACGCCGTCCTTGGGCGTGGCGCTCGCGTAGAGCTCGGCGCCCTTCAGGTGGGCGACGAGCGCCTTTTCCTTGTCGGGGTTCAGCTGGAACACGCCGCCGGAGAAAATTTCGATGCCGCCGAGCGTGAGCTTGAGCTTCGACAGGTCGGTACCGGGGGCGTGCGCGCCGACGTGCTTGCCGATGGCCTGGACGAGCCGACCGACATTGGGATCATTGCCGGCGACGGCGCACTTGAAAAGCGGGGCGTTGACGATCGCCTTGCCGAGATCCCGGGCGAGTTCCGCGGTGGCGGCGCGCTGGACGGACACCCGGATCACATGGCGGACGCCCTCGCCGTTACGCACGACGTCCTCCGCGAGATCGCGGCAGACGGTGGTGAGCGCCTGCTCGAAGGCGGCCTGGTCCACGCCGGAGACTTGGCCGGAGGACAGCAGCGCGACGGTGTCCGAGGTGCTGGTGTCGCTGTCCACGCTGATGGTGTTGAAGCTGGTGTTGACGACCCGGGTGAGCATCGCGCGCAGGGTGGCGCGCGGGATGGCGATGTCGGTCAGCACGTAGACGAGCATCGTGGCCATGTTGGGCTCAATCATGCCCGCGCCCTTGGCGATGCCGACGATGGAGCCGCCACCGACGGTGGCGCGGCGGATCTTCGGGTAAAGATCGGTCGTCACGATCCCCTCGGCGGCGGGCAGGATGGAGCCGGGCGCGAGGGCCGCGGTGACCGAGGGCAGGGCGGTGATCATCGCCTCCACCGGCAGGCCCCAGCCGATGACGCCGGTGGAGCTGGGCAGGATCTGGCTGGCGCCGAGCTGCAGCAGCCGGGCGGTTTCCGCGCACACGCGCTCGGACGCCTCCACGCCGCCGGGGGCGCAGACGTTCGAGATCTTGTTGTTCACGATGATTGCGCCGAGGGAGGCGGCGCCGAGCCGCTGGCGGCCGACAATGACCGGGGCGCCGGGAAAGGCGTTGCGCGTGAAGACCGCGGCGAAATCCGGCGTGGGCCGGTCGAGCGCGATGAGCGTGAGCGTCATCTTCGCGGGCTTGGGCGCCTCGCGCGGGATGAAGTCAAAGCGCACCGTGCCGACGCGGAAGCCCGCGGGCAGGGCCCCCTCGGCGGCGAGCCAGGCGCGGTGGGCGGCGCGGGAAGCGAACGTGAGATTTGTGCTGGGCACGGAAAAGAAGTGCGCGGGTGGGGCCCCGGAGTGAAGCAGAAATTTATTTTGTCATTGCGAGCCCGGGCCGCCGCGCGCGGCAATCCACCGGAAATCCGGATGGATTGCTTCGTCATCCCGCTGATGCGGGGTTCCTCGCAATGACACCCAGATGTAACGCATGAAAATTTTTGTGGAAATGCGCGGCGGCTGTGCCTTATTTCTTTTCCTGACTTCGCCCAAATAATTCCCGTGAGCACCGATCCTCTCTCCTCCGACCTTTCCGCGGCCCCGGGCCGCCCGCTTTAACCGCGATGAATGTCGCTGAAATCACGGCGAAGGCCAAGGTGCTGATCGAGGCGCTGCCCTACATCCAGGACTTCCGGGGCTCGATCTTCGTGGTCAAGTACGGCGGGAGCTTCATGGACGATCCTGACCCGGTCGCCCGCACGCGCGTGGCCTACGACATCGCGTTCCTCGCGGCGGCGGGCATCAGCGTCGTCGTCGTGCACGGCGGCGGCAAGGCCATCACCCGCGCGATGGAGTCCTCCGGCCTGAAGGCCAATTTCATCAATGGCCAGCGCGTGACCGACGAGGCCACGATCGCCGTCGTGAAGAAGACGCTCGATGAGATCGTCAACAAGGACGTGTGTGACGCCATCAGCTCGGCCAAGGGCCGGCCGAAGGGCCTCCCGGGCGACACCGTGCTGGTCTGCGAGAAGATGACCAAGGATGACAACGGCAACGCCGTGGACCTCGGCTACGTCGGCGATGTGACCGAGGTGAAGGTGAAACTTATCAAAAAGGAGATGGCGGACGGCTTCATCCCCGTCATCTCGCCCGTGGCCGAGGGCCTCGACGGCAAACCTTACAATGTGAACGCCGACCTTGTGGCGGGCCGCGTCGCGAGCGCCCTGCGCGCCCGCCGGCTGGTTTACATGAGTGATGTGCCCGGGCTGCTCGCCAACCCGGCGGACCCGGAGTCGCTGATTCCCACGCTCAAGATCAGCCAGGTCGATGACCTGAAGAAGAAGGGCGTCATCGACAAGGGCATGCGCCCGAAGGTCCAGAGCGCCATCCGCGCGCTCGAGGAAGGCGTGCAGCGGGTGCACTTCATCGACGGCCGCCTGCCGCACAGCCTCCTGCTGGAGATCTTCACCACCAACGGTATCGGCACCGAGATCGTCCAGGGCTGATGCCAATTTCGATTTTCGATTTTCGAGTTTCGATTCGTCTGATCTGAAATCGAAATTCGAAAATCCAAAATCGAAAATTTATGAACCCCGCCTCCATCGTCCGGACCAATACCGCCGAGCTCTACGACGCGAACGTGCTGAAAAACTATGCCCGCGCGCCCCTCACGCTCGTGCGCGGTCGCGGCACGCAGGTCTGGGATGATGCGGGGAACAGCTACCTCGACTTCACCTCCGGCGTCGCCGTCAGCGCGCTGGGGCACTGCCATCCGGACTGGGTGGCCGCGATCACGCGCCAGGCCGGCGAGCTCATCCACGTCAGCAATCTCTTCCGCCATCCCAACCAGGGCGAACTCGCGAAGCGCATCGTGGGCTACGCGGGCCCGGGCCGGGTGTTTTTCTGCAACAGCGGCGGCGAGGCCGACGAGGCGATGATCAAGCTCTCCCGGCTGCACGGCGTCGCCAAGAGCGGCGAGGAGGGAAAATGCTACAAGGTCATTTGCGCCCAGAACGCGTTTCACGGCCGCATGTTCGGCGGCATGAGCGCGACGCCGCAGGAAAAGATCCAGCAGGGCTTCAAGCCGCTCGTGCCGGGCTTTGTCTTTGGCGAGCTGAACAACCTGCAGAGCTTTGCCGACCTGATTGATGACCAGACCTCCGCGATCATGGTCGAGTCCATCCAGGGCGAGTCGGGCATCCATCCCTGCACGCCGGAATTCCTGCGCGGGCTGCGCCAGCTCTGTGATAAACATAATCTGCTCCTGCTGCTCGACGAAGTGCAGTGCGGGGTGGGGCGGACGGGCAAATTCTACGCGTTCGAGCATGCCGGCGTGCGGCCGGACGCCATCGCCATGGCCAAGGGGCTCGGCGGCGGGTTTCCCATCGGGGCGGTCTGGATCAGCGACCGTTTTGCCAACCTGTTCACACCAGGCTCACACGGCACCACCTTTGGCGGCACGCCGCTCGCGTGTGCGGCCGGGCTGGCGGTGCTGGACGTGCTCGCGCGCGACAAGCTCCTCGAAAAAGTCACCGCGCTGAGCGGCCCCTGGATCGAGGACTTTAAGAAACTCGCGGCCGAGTTCCCGAAACAGCTCACCGGCGTCCGGGGCCGGGGCTTCCTGGTCGGCCTGCAATTTGCGTCCGACACGGCGCCCTACCTGACGGCCCTGCGCGAGCGCGGCCTGCTGGTCGTCGGCGCGGGCGGCAACGCCATCCGCGCGCTGCCGCCGCTCATTGCGACGGCCGAGGAACTGGCCCGTTCGGTCGAAATCTTCCGCGCGGTCCTGACGGCCAAGGCCTGACCGCAGGACGCACTTTTCACTCGTGGAAAGGCCGGCGGAGGGTCTATACCTTCCGGCTTTCATGAAGCATTTCATCAAGGAAACGGACTTTGCGGCCAACGAACTGCCGGGGCTCTTTGCCACGGCGCGTCGTTTGAAGCAGAGCCGTGGCCAGCCGGCGGCGCCGGTGCTGGGCGGGCAGACGTGGGCGATGATTTTCGCCAAGTCGAGCACGCGCACCCGGGTCTCCTTCGAGGTCGGCATTCATGAGCTGGGCGGCAATCCCTTGTTCCTGAACAAGAACGATATCCAGTTCGGGCGGGGCGAGACCATTCAGGACACTGCCAAGGTGCTCTCGCGCTTTGTGCATGGCCTGATCGTGCGGACGTACGACCACGAGGACGTGGTGGAGCTGACCAAGCACGCCACCGTGCCGGTGATCAACGCGCTGACCGACTTCCTGCACCCCTGCCAGATCTACACCGACGCCTTCACCGCGGCCGAGCGCTGGGCCGCCCCGGGCGGCGATCTCGTGGCGGCGCTGAAGGGCCGCAAGATCGCCTATCTCGGCGACACGGCCTTCAACATGGCCAACTCGTGGATCCTCGGCGCAAGCCTGTTTGGGATGAAGCTCTCGCTCGCCGGCCCGGCCGGTTATGCGCCGAGCAAGGAAATCCAGGCCCAGCTCAAGGCGGAGGGCCGCGCGCTCGATTATCATTTCACCAACGATCCCTACGAGGCGGTGAAAGACGCCGATATCATCTACACCGACGTGTGGACGAGTATGGGTCAGGAAGAAGAGGAAGCGCAGCGGGTCGCGGACATGAAGCCCTACGCGGTGACGGCGAAGCTGTTTGCCGCGGCGAAGCGCGACGCCCTGTTCATGCACTGCCTCCCGGCGCACGCCGGCGAGGAGGTCGAACAGGCCGTGCTCGACAACCCGCGCTCGATCATCTTCGACCAGGCCGAGAACCGCCTGCACATGCAGAAGGCCATCCTGGCGGCGCTAACAGTAAAAACCCGGACATGATTTTGTAACCGCGAATGAACGCGGATTAACGCGAATCGGTTATGGAACCGGATGACGTGTTATTGAGGCGGGAAGTCTATCGTTTGGTCGGCGCGTCACTGGAGGTGTTGAACGGCATAGGGCATGGATTCCATGATAAACCCTATGAAAACGCTCTCGTGGTGGAGCTTTTGGCGGCCAAAATACCTTGCGAACAGCAGAAGCGGTTTCCGGTCGTGTATAAATCTGTGCCAGTCTCGGAGTATGTGCCCGACCTGATCGCCTTTGGCTCCGTCATCGTCGAAGCCAAGATCATCGACCGCATCACCGATCATGAGCGTGGCCAGATGCTTAACTATCTCCGTATCACCGGTTGCCAAGTCGGCCTGATCCTCAACTTCAAGCGTGCGAAACTTGAGTGGGAGCGCCTAGTTATCTCCGACCATTCGCGTTAATTCGCGTCCATTCGCGGTTGGCATCCGGTTTGGATTTGCGCCCGACGCCTCGTGCGGTCCACCCTGCTATTCCTCATGAAAATCGTCCTCGCATACTCCGGCGGCCTCGACACGTCGGTCATCGTCAAGTGGCTGCGCGAAACCTACGACGCCGAAATCGTCACCTTCGCCGCCGACATCGGCCAGGAGGAGGAGCTCAAGGGCCTGCCGCAGAAGGCGCGCAAGACCGGGGCGTCGAAGCACTACACGCTCGATCTCGTCGAGGAATTCGCGCGCGACTTCATCTACCCGATGATCCGCGCCAACGCGATTTACGAGGGCCAGTACTACCTCGGCACCTCGATCGCGCGCCCGCTGATCGCGAAGGCGCAGGTCGAGATCGCCCGGCGGGAAAAAGCCGACACGGTCGCGCACGGCGCCACCGGCAAGGGCAACGACCAGTGCCGCTTCGAACTCACCTATATGGCGCTGAACCCGCGCCTGCAGATCCTTGCCCCCTGGAAGCTCGAGAATTTCCGCAACGAGTTTCCCGGCCGCGCCGAGATGATCGCCTACTGCGCCGAGCACAAGATCCCCGTCGAGGCCTCGCTGAAGAAGCCGTACTCGATGGACCGCAATCTCCTCCATATTTCCTATGAGGCGGGTATCCTCGAGGACCCGTGGTTCGACCCGACGACCAAGGCGAACAAGGGCATGTTCAAGCTCTCGGTCTCGCCGGAGGACGCGCCGAACAAGCCGGAATACGTCGAGCTCGATTTCGTGAAGGGCAATTGCGTCAGCGTGAACGGCCAGAAGCTCACCCCCGCAGGCGTGCTCAAGGCCCTCAACAAGCTCGGCGGCAAGCACGGCATTGGCCGTGTGGATCTCGTGGAGAACCGCTTTGTCGGCATGAAGAGCCGGGGCGTGTACGAGACCCCGGGCGGCACGATTCTGATGCAGGCCCACCGCCAGGTGGAGTCGCTCACGATGGACCGCGAGGTCATGCACCTGCGCGACTCACTGATCCCGAAGTACGCCGAGCTCGTTTACTACGGGTTCTGGTTTGCCCCCGAGCGGGAGGCGCTGCAGGCGCTGGTGGACGAGAGTCAGAAGTACGTCACCGGCACCGTCCGCCTGAAGCTCTACAAGGGCAACATCATCACCTGCGGCCGCAAGTCGAAGTACTCGCTCTACGACATGAACATCGCGTCGATGGAAGGCGTGAAGAGTTGGTACAACCAGACGGACGCGACCGGCTTCATCCGGCTGAACGGCCTGCGCCTCCGCGCGCGGAGCCTCGCGCAGGGCGGGCCGAAGGTCTGATCGCGAAAACACGGAAGAGCGGAAATACCGGGAAGCAGAATCCCGTTCCGCGCTTCCGTTCTTTCGCCCCTCCGCGATCCCGCTCGGATGCATCGGAGCAAGGGGGGCAGCCAGACTGCGCCCCTACGAAACCCGCTCAGTTCAGAACAGCGAGTTCGCGACGATGCCGACCGCGGTGATCGGGCCGGAGTCGCCGAGGCCATCGATGGCGCGGTCGGCCTTCTTGAGCGTACTCTGCGCGGTGTTGTAGAGCGTGTCGTCGTTAATGAGCTTGCCGAGCGTGCCCTCGCCCTTGGCGAGCTTGTCAGAGACGGCGCGGATGTTCGCGACGGAGGCCTTCAGGTTGTTGGCGGAGGTCTCGTCGTAGACCAGCGCCCCGAGGGTGCCCTTGCCGGACTTTATCTGGGCCATGATGGCCTGTGCGTCGGTGACGAAGGTCTTGGCTTCGGCGGCGGTGGACTTGATCTCGCTCACCGCGGCGACGAGTTCGTCGTGCAGGGCGGGGTCATTGATGAGTTTGCCGAGCGTGCCCTCGCCGCTGTTCAGCTTGGTGGTGATCTCCTGCAGGTTCGTCATGGTGGCGGTGATCTTCTCACTGTTATCCGTGATGACCTTGTCGAACTTCTGAAACAGGCCCGGCGACTTGCCGTCGCCGCTGATCGCGGTGCTGAACGAGCTGAAGGCGCCCTCGAGCTTCTGGCCGAGGTTGCCGATCTCGATCATGATGGTGTTGATGTCAGGCGTGACCTTGGTGTGGATCTCGGAACCGGGGGCGAGCGGCGCGGCCCCCGCGGTGCCGAGCTCGACGCCAATGTAATTCGTGCCGATGAGGCCGGCCATGACGATACTGGCGGTGGAGTCCCCGGGGATCTGGATGTTGGGCTCGATCTGCAGGGTCGCCACGCCGCGGCGGTGGGTGAGGTCGAGGTGGGTTTCCAAGACGGAGCCGATCGTGACGCCGGCCATGCGGACCTCGTCGCCCTTCTTGAGCTCCTTGAGGCTCTCGAAGCCGGCGATGAGCTTGTAGCCTTGATTCTTGAAAATGCTCCCGCCACTGAGGGTGGCAAACGTCACCCAGGTCAGGGCGAGCCCGAGGACGAAGAATAGCCCGACGCGGGCGGTCTGTTGCGAGTTGTTCATGGTATCAGGTCTCCAATTGCTTAAAACGGGGATGCTGCAGGTCGATCTTGGGCGTGAGGAAGTCGGCCACGATGGGGTCCTTGGGCTGTTTCAGCTCCGAGGGCGGGCCGAGGAAGATGAGCTTGCCGTCCATCAGGATGCCGACGCGGTCCGCGATGTTGAGGGCGAGATCGCGGTCGTGGGACACGACGATGGTGGTGACGTGGTACTCCTCGCGCAGGGAGGCGATGATCTCGCTGATGGTGGCCGACATCACCGGGTCGAGCTCGCTGGTGGGCTCGTCGTACAGCATGAGCTGGGGCTCCATCACGAGGGCGCGGGCGATGGCGACACGCTTTTTCATGCCGCCGGACAGGTCGGCGGGGAGTTTCTTCGCGGTGCCCTCGAGCGAGAGGATTTTCAGCGCGTGCATGACCTTCTGGCGGATGCCGGCCTCGTCGGCGAGGCGGTGCTCGCGCAGGTAGAGCGCGAGGTTGTCGTAGACGCTGAGCGAGTTGAACAGCGCGCCCGACTGGAAGACCAGCGCCATGCGCACGCGTTCGCGCGTGACCTCCGAGGCGGCGTCATGACCGTCCACGGTCACGCGGCCCGCGGTCGGCAGCTCGAGGCCGACGATATGCTTGAGCAGGACGCTCTTGCCCGAGCCGCTGGGGCCCATCAGCACTAAAATCTCGCCGGGCTGCACGGCGAAGGAAACGTCCTTCAGCACCTTGAGGCGGCCAAAATCCTTGGTCAGGTGCTCGACGGAGACGCCGACCGCCGGGGTCTCAACCTGCGTGAACGGATTGCGGGTGTGGGAGGTGCCGGGCATGTTACGTGAGGATTTGCGTGACGAAGTAATCGAGCACGAGGATGAGGATCAGGGAGACGACGACGGCGCGGGTGACGGAGGCACCGATCTCGCGCGGGCCGCCGCGGGTGTTGAGGCCGATGTTGCAGCACACCAGCACGACCACGAAGCCGAAGATCTCCGCCTTAACGAGGCCGTTCATCACGTCGTCAAAGTGCGTGTAGTGCCGCAGCACGGCAAAGTAGGCCTCCGGTTCGATGCTGATGATCGCGGTGTATTTCGAGACGATCGCACCGCCGAACCAGCCGACGAGGTCGCCGATGAGCGCGAGGACCGGCACCATCACCAGCGAGGCGGCGAGGCGGGGCATCACGAGCATCCGGGCGGGCGGGATGTTCATTGTCACGAGGGCGTCCACCTCTTGGTAGACCTTCATCGAGGCCAGCTCGGCGGCGATGGCGGAGCCGACGCGGCCGGCGACGAGGATGGCCACCATCACCGGGCCGAGCTCGCGGGCCATCGAGAGGCCGACGAGGGATCCGATGAACTGCTGGGTGCCGAAATTCTGCATCGAATAGCCCGCCTGCAGCGCCAGTACGCTGCCGATAAAGAAGCTCAGGATGGCGACGATCGGCAGCGTGGTGTAGCCGATCATGTAGCACTGCTCGATAAAGCGCCCCCATTGGCGCGGCAGCGTGCCCGCATAGCCGATGGAGCGGATCAGGAGCTGCAAGGTGCTGCCAAAACCCTCGAGGATGGCGGTGATTTGTTTCATGTCAGAGGGAGGGCGGGGGAAGCTTGTTCACTTTGGGCGGGAAATCGAACCAGAACCAGTGGGCGCGCTCCTCGCCGGGGTCGCGTTTCCAGCCAAAGAGGCCGTTGCCGAACGCGACGCGCTTCGACGCGGCGCGCGATGACGTGCTGAACAGCGGGCCGAGGTGAAACTCCTTTTCGCCGTACTCCTGGCGCCAGGTCACAGCCCGCCAGAGGAGCGACCAGCGCCGGTCATCGGGCGCGCGCTGGTCGGAGCGGTAGAGCGCAAACAAGGGGGTCCACGTCTCGCGGACGTTGTCATTGTCGGGGAAAAACACGTCTAGGGGGCTGAACAGCTGGAACTGCCGGCGGCCCGCGCCATTGTCCCACTTGCTGAAGAACGGCCAGACATGGGTGCGGTCGGCGGGTGCCGCCGAGGGATTGGTCAGGCTCCGCTGCTCGAGAGACCAGTAGAGCAGGTAGAGGAACTGGGTCCGGGTCTGCGCCACGCCGGAATCATCCCACTTCGCCCGGTGCACCAGGGGCCACAGGAACCAGGTCTTGTCCATGCCCTTGATCACCGAGTGCGTGTAGAATGGGCCCCAGCGGTTGACCAGGCGGCTATCGCCCTCGCCCTGCACGAAAAACGGCCACAGGTAGCGCTGCTCGTGATAGCGATAGGGCCGCGTGCGGTCGGTGTAGCCGAAAAACGGCCAGACATAATTTTCGTCAATGAATCCGTCGCGCCGTTCGTGGGTGTAGAAAGGGATGAAGCCATGCTGCCGGGTGGGCGGCGTGCCGGCGGGGGCGTCCTCCGCGGGCTGGATCGTGTTGTTCCAGGCCAGCGGCCAGAGATAATAGGATTTGTGGAATCGCTCGGGCCGGTCGCGCCAGCCGAATAGTGGCCAGAGCGCGAAGCCGGTTTCCGTGCCCCGGGTGGACTGGATGAACGGCCAGGGCGTGGAGGTTGTGACCGAGCCGTTTTTTTCCGACCGGAAATACAGCGGCCAGATCACCCAGGAGAGCTCCTCCTTGCCGAAGCGGTGCTTGATGTTGCCTGCGATGGGAAACAGGGCGCGGTAGGAGGTATCCGGCGAACCGGTCTGCCGGGAAAACCAAAAGATCCACAGGTCAAAGGCCTTGGTCTGGTCCGTGGAGGACGTGGCGGTCGCCTGCTGGGGACCCGCTCCGGTGATGAGGTTGAGTACGCTCCATTTGTACGTGTCGGAGTCCGCCCGGTAGATGTAGACCGGGTAAATCACCGACGCCACCGTGGTCCGCCCGGCCGCATCCTTGGTTTGGACAAAAAAAGGTCGCACCCCGGATACCGTCCCACCGTCAGGGCCGGGCTTATGGAAGACCAGCGGCCCGACGCTTTCCGACGAGGTGACATGGCCCGCGACGTCCACTTGGGCGACGTGAGCCGGCCAGAGATTGCGCTCCTCCGCCCCGGCACGCGCGCAGAGCGCGGCCAGGCAGCAGAAAACAGCAATCAGACGGGCAATGGGCATGGGAGCAGGTCGGAAAATGGACAGTCAGCGTTAGTGCGGTCCGGCCGAAGACAGTTCCGCCGAACGCGATGATATTTAACGATCTACGCTTATATGTTTCCGGTTCTGGCGCAAATTGTAAGTTGCCTCCGTAGACGGTTACATTGGTGGCCCGGCCGGAAAGAGGCCGCAGGCGAACCGCGGGTGACTAGACGGTGAGATTCCGGCCCGGGGCCAGAACGTGGAATTCTTCCGCCCTCAGCCCGGCGTCGGCCCGCGCCAGTTCCAAGGCCTGGATCGGATGCTCACGACCCTCGTCCGTCAGTTGAAACGTGCCCCAGTGCATGGCCACGCTCTGGCGCGCGCCGCAGTCGCGGTGGGTCTGTACGGCCTCCGCGGGATTCATGTGCGCGGCCGACATGAACCACCGGGGCTCGTAGGCGCCGATCGGGATGAGCGCGAGGTCAGGCGCGCCACAGCGGCGGCCGATCTCGCGGAAAAGCGTTTCATCATAACCCGAGTCGCCCAAAAACCACACCCGCCGTGTCGCCGTCTGCAGATAAAATCCGCCCCACAGCCGCCGGTTGGTATTGCCGGGGGTGCGACGGCACCAGTGGCGCGCCGGAGTGAGCGTCACCGTGAGGTTCGGCGCCAGCGCGTGTGTCTGCCACCAATCGAGTTCGACGATCCGCTTCGCCCCGGCGCCGGTCAGCAGCGCGTGATGCCCGAGCGGCGCAACAAACACCGGCTGGTGTTCGCGCGCGAGCCGGCGCAACGACGGCAGGTCGCAGTGGTCGTAGTGATCGTGGCTCAGCAGCACCGTGTCGATTTTTGGCAGCGAGTCGAAGGCTACCCCCGGGGCGTGTACCCGGCGCGGCCCGGCCCAGGCCACGGGGCTGACGCGCGCGGAGAAAACCGGGTCGGTCAGCAGGGTGTGTCCGGCGGTTTGCAGCAGGAAGGTCGAGTGGTTGACCCAGGTGGCGGTGACGCTGTCGCCGGCCGGTGCCGGGGGCGGGAGCGACGGGGCAATCTCCACCCATTGCGGCCAGCGCGCGGGCCGGCTGGAAAACTGCCAGCGCAGCACGTCGAGCATGCCGCGCTCCGCCGGCCCGCCGGGATTGAAAAAGGTTTTCCCGTTGAAGTGGTCGGAGCCCGGCGGTGTCATGGCTGGTCGTTATGGCCCACGGAACACACGGAATACACGGAAAAACCAGAGGGACGCTTGGAGTCCGACTTCCGTGTATTCCGTGGGCCTACCTCCTTAACCAATTCAGAGGAGAGCTATGCGCATAAGCGGTGGCCAGGCCCGCGGCATTCCTCTCGTCGTCCCCAAGGGTGATGCCGTCCGGCCGGCAACGGACGGGATGCGGCAGGCGGCGTTTTCCAGCCTCGGCGGCTACGTCGTCGGGGCGCGGTTCCTCGACCTGTTTGCCGGCAGCGGAGCCTACGGGCTCGAGGCGCTCAGCCGCGGGGCGGCCGGTGGGGTATTCGTGGAGAAAAACGCGAAGGCCGCGGCCTGCGTCCGGCAGAATCTCGCGGCGGTGTGCAAGAGCCTCGGACGCGACGAAGCCGGCGTGGAGGTGTATCAGGCGGATGCGCTCACCGGGCCGCTGGGGGACGGCGTGCCGGATGTCGTGTTCATCGATCCGCCCTACGAAATCATCCTCGAGGTGGCCCCGGCGCTGTTCGCGCGATTGGGTGAACTGCTCGCCCCGAAGCCCGATGCGCTGGTGGTGTTCGAGATGCCGGGTGAAATCGAACTCACCCCGCCGGGTTGGACGCTGGTGAAACGGCTCGGCAAGGGCATCCGCCAGCCGACCGTGGCGTTTTTCAGAGCAAACCGAGCTTCGCTCTGACGACAGCAAGGGCGGCGATCACGGCGGTCTCGGAGCGCAGCACGCGCGGCCCGAGATGGGCGAAGGCAAAGCCGTTCGCGCGGAGCAGGTCGCGCTCGGCGGCGGACCAGCCGCGCTCAGGGCCGAACGCGAGCACCACTGGTGATGCGAGGGTCACGGCCGAGAGCGCCTGCGGGGATTCGTAATTGTCGAGGGCGAGCCGGGCCACGCCCGGGGGCAGGGCGGCGATCACCGTGGCGAGGCTCTGCCCGTGCGTGACGGCGGGTACCCGGGTGTCAAAGGCCTGTTCCGCGCCGGTGATGAGGTGGCGGCGCCATTCACCGGATGACCAGAGTGAGCTCTGGGCGTAACTGGCCTCGCTTTTTTCTGCGCGGAAGAAATGCAGCGCCCCCGCGCCGAGGGCGGTGACTTCGCGGAGAATGTCGCGGGCGGTCTGCGGACGCGGTAAACCGATCAGCAGGGCGATGGGCTCCGGCGGCGGCGGGGCCGCGCCCCAGGCGAAGCTGAGGGTCAGCGCCTGGTCCCCGATGGCCACGAGGGTGCCCTTGCCGCGCGGACCGTTGATGAGCCCGGCATCGAACGTGTCGCCGGCCGACCGGCGCAGGACGCCGAGCAGATGGGCCGCCCGCGGGTCGCTCCGCGGCAACGGCGCGACGAGCTCGGCGGGTTCAAAGAGGATGAGGTTCACGCGCTGGAACGATTGCGGGTTGCGCCGGGGGAGTCGCGCCCTAAGTTCACCGGCATGAGCCCCTTTGCGACGACTGCCCCGGATGGGGTCTTCAAAAAACTCACGCTGCGTGACGCCACGGTGCTGGTTGCCCTGGCCTGGCTGGTCCCGTTCGCGGTGCATCTCCTGCCGTGGGGCGGGGCGCGTCCGCTGGGCGCGTACCTGCTGCCGGTCTTCTGGACGACGTTCCTCGCGGTGTATTTTTACGGCGTGGGCGCTGGCCTGCTGACCGGCCTCTTTTCACCGGCGGTCAACCTGCTCGTCACCGGCCTGCCGGCCTGGAAGTTTTTCGGCGTGATGGGGCTGGAACTGGTGGTGTTCGTCCTCTTCACCGCCTGGGCCATTCGCCAGGCGCCGCGGTTCTGGCTGTTTGCGCCGCTGGGTTATCTCGTGGCGAAGACCGTCTCGGCGCTGCTGCTTTCGGCGGCGACGGTGGTGGGGCGCCCCGATGCGGCAGGGTATTTTTTCGCCCACATGTTGAGCGGTGGCGCGGCGGGCCTCGTGGTCCTGGCACTGATCCACGGCCTGTTGGTGAAGTTTTATCCCAAGCCCACCGTTCGGACTAAGGTCTAGACGCCACCGGCCCAGCGCGGTTTTGACCGCAGATGGTAGAGGCGCTCGCCGGCCTTCGGCACGAGGAGAATGCCCTCGTCCTCGCGGTTGGCGTAGTCCGCCGGGTTGATCGTGCGCCAGTCGCGGTAGCCTAAATTGATTTCGCGGCACTGCGCCTCGGTCAGACCGGTGGCGAGGGTCACGCGGACACGCGGGGTCTCGATGCCGGTGGCCGCGTCGTAGGTGCCGATGCCGTGGACGTGGGTGGAGTGGGCGAGGGTGCCCCAGGGCTCGTGCTTGAACTTGTCCCACCGCTTCAGGAAGTAATCCACGCAGTGGTAGCCGATGCGGCGGATGTGCGCGCCGTGGGTGACGGAGACCTCGTGCAGGTGCGGCGCGTAGATGATAAGCTCGCCGCCGTCGGCGACGACGGGTTCGAGCTTGTACATGCATTTGCCGGCGACCCAGAGCTCGTCGTACATCGGCGGCGCACAGGACAGCACCGTCTTGAAGGGGTGATCCTTGTACGTGATGTGCAGTTCCTGGGAGAGCGCGCTGGCGGCGTCCCACGCCTGCTCGGGTGTGCCGGCGAAGAGACCGGAGAATTTAGCGCTGTCGCCAACCACGAGGCAGAAGCAGAGCTTCGGCAGCGTCACCATGGCGCCGGCGCGGTCCACGACCTTGCGGACGGGCGTCCACTTGTTGCCGATGATCATCGGGTTGGTGACGACCGCGCCCAGCCAGTGGAAGAAATTCAGGATGCCCGGGCCCGCGACGCCGGGAAACAGGTACTTGTTGCCGCCGGAAAAACCGACGACCTCATGTGGGAAGACCGGGCCGCAGATGATGATGCGGTCGTAGTCATAAAGCCGGCGGTTGATGTGCACGGGCACGTCGATCGCGAAGAGCCCGGCGGAGAGCGTGCGGATCTCGTCGGCGGGGATGACGCCGAGGTCGCGCAGCGCGGCGGGGTTGTCCCACTCGTGGTTGATGAACTCGACGTGGCGGTACGCGCCACTCCGCTCGGCGGCGGTGAGCTCAACGCGGGTGTTGATGGCCTCGTCGGACATCGCGGGATGGGTGCCGAGCGCGAGCATCACGTCGATTTTTTTGACGACGGGGGCGAGGTGCGCGTGGAGCGCCTTGAACATCAGGCCGATCGGCGCGGTGCGGGTGCCGTCGGGGATGATCAGGATGACGCGCTGGCCGCGAAACTCGGCGGCCGGCGCGGCGCGGGCGATCAGCGCGGCGGCCTGGTCGGTGGAAAGGGTAGAACCCGGTTGAGCGATTTCCTGGTGCAGCACGAGAGGCAGGGTGAACGGCAAGTAAGCCGAACAGAACATGTCCGGCTGCGCGACCAAACATTGCGCCGCAGAGTTTTCCTGGCCTCGGATCCGGCGAGATTCAGTGATGCACGTTCAACATTTTGTCGCTGTCAGGCTGGGTAGCGCCCAGCGTTGAACCATGAACCCAGCTGATTATCTCCACTCCCTGTTCAATCTCACCGGCAAGGTCGCCGTCGTCATCGGCGGCACCGGCGAACTTTGCGGCGCCATGGCTGAGGGTCTTGCCGGCGCGGGCGCCGAGGTCATCCTCGTCGGCCGCAGCGCCGAGAAAGCCGCGGCCCGGCTCGCGAAGATCGCCGCGGCCGGCGGCACCGGCTGGTTCCATGCCGCTGAGGCCACGAGCAAGGCCGAGCTCGAGGGGTTGCGCGACGCGGTCCTGAAAAAGTCCGGCCGCATTGACATCGTCATCAACGGCGCGGGCATCAACTCCGCGACGCCGTTTTTTGACGTCACCGAGGAGGAATTCGACCGGATCATGCGCGTGGATTTCAAGTCGGTGTTTCTCGGCTGCCAGGTCTTTGGGAAATACCTCGTCGACCGCGGCACGGGTGGCTCGATCATCAACCTTGGCTCGATGGCCGGCCTTGCCCCGATCTCCCGCGTGTTCACCTATTCCGCGGCCAAGGGGGCCCTGCATAATCTCTCGCTCAACCTCGCCCGGGAATGGGGGCCGCACAAGGTGCGCGTCAACGTGCTCGTCCCCGGCTTTTTCCCCGCCGAGCAGAACCGGAAGATCCTCACGCCCGACCGCGTGGCTAGCATCATGGGCCACACCCCGATGAAACGCTTCGGCGGGGCGGGGGAGCTCATCGGGGCGACCCTGCTGCTCGCGAGCGATGCCGCCGGCTCGTTCATCACCGGCGAGGAACTCATCGTGGACGGCGGCTTCCAGACGATGTCGATTTAAACCCCAGATGGCCCGCGAATCCCGCGAATCCATGCGAATAAAAATCCTCCTGAACTATTCGCGCCATTTCGCGTGATTCGCGGGCGAACTCCTTTCTCTCCCATGTCCGCCATCAACCAGTTCCTGCTCAAAAACAACCTGCGCATTGTGCAGAACCCGTGCATCTCGCCGGACTTCTGCCTCGACTGGCCGGCGCTGTCGGACGATCTCCGGGCGGGCCGCGCGTGCCAGTATGAGAAGAGCCGCTTCCGCACCGCCGCGGGCGAGTGGACGCTGCTGGTGAACGCCGCGGGCGATTGCGCGTGGAAACTGCACGCGTCGGCGTTGCCGCTGGACCAGGGTATCCCGCTCGATGCTGCGACGACGGCTTTCCCCGCCACCTGGGCCAACCTGCTCACGCTGAAGAACCTCATCCAAGAGCACGACCCGGCCTCCACGATTTTCCCGACGGCCGGCGCGCAACTCGGCCGCAGCACGCTCGGCGTGGGCGCGCGTTTCACCACGCTGCACTGGCCGGCGGTCGAGTGGGCGATGAGCGCGCTCGAGCTCGGCCTCACGGCCAACCAGAATTCCATCCCGCGCGAGCTCGTTTATGACGTGGACGCCATGCTGGGCGGCCGGCTCGACACCGTGCCGTTCCCTTTCATCGGCACGAACGTCCCGGAGGGCCACCAGGGGCAGAGCGTCGAGGGCATGAGCCACGGTTGCGTGCTCTCCAAGCTGAAGACCGGTTTCCACCACCGCAAAATTGCGTGGTCGTTCAACGCCGACCACCAGCCGATCGGCGGCAAGTTTGACTCGCGCGAGGATGCCCTGGTCCGCGGCTGCCTGCTCGCCAGCTACATCACCTTCGACCTCTCGCCTGAACTCGCACTCAACTCTTCGGCGAAAGTCTCCGACATCCCGTCCGCCGTGGTGGCCAAGACCCGCGCCCGGGTCGCCGCCGCCGGGCTCAAGCTCGACGATGCGGCCTTCAACCAACTGCTCGCGACCGTCTGGACGCCGATGCTCAAGATGAAGCGCCGCGACGAGAAATACGCCGCCGCCCGGGCCGCGGCGTTCACGACGCCGGCGGGTCGGAGCTATCTGCGCGAGCTCTCCATCGACGAGCTCCCCGGCCGCACCACGCCGGAGACCACCGGAATCATGCTCTCGCTCTGCGAGGTGCTGGGCATGCCGGTCAATTTCGTGGCCCCCGCCTTCGGCTTCCAAAAAAACACCCCGTATCCCGACAACACCGCGCTGCGCGCCCTGATCCAGAAACAGTGGGACGTGTGTGGAAAGTTTGGCGTGAGCATCGGCTTCCACTCCGGCTCGGGCAAATCCGCCGAGAACTACCGGGTGATGGGGGAGGTGACCGGCAGCCGCCTCGAGATCAAGACCAGCGGTCGCTACACCTACGAGATGGGGGTGGCCCTCTCGCAGTCGAAGCACCCGGCCGATGCCGCCCTGTGGCGCGACTGGTATCAATTCACCCTGGATATGGCCGTGACCGGGGCGTTCAGCGCCGATGCCACCGAGCGGAAAATGGCGCGCGAGTTCGTCACCACGTCGCTCGCCGCCACGGGGAAACCGGTTGAGGTCTTCGCCTCGCCCGCCACCTGCCGGGCGGCGCTCGCGGCGCTGCCGCCGTCCGCCGAGCACATGATCTTCTTCGAATACAATTTCCTCTATGTGCTCGCCGCCGCCGGCCAACCCGAGAAATCCGCGCTCGGCGACCACACGCCGGCCGGCTACGCCCAGCGCGCCCGTTTCTACGCCGTCAGTCCCGAGGCCCGGCTGCTCTTCTCCAAGCGCATCGCCGCCTACCTGATCTTCCTCGCGGAGAACACCGGCCTGGCCTCGAAGGAGCGCTGCGCGGCCACGAGCAAGCTCCTCGCCGGCTACCCCACGCTCGATGCCATGCTGAACGACATCAGCCGCTGACCGCCCAATCGAAAATCGAAAGTCCAAATTCGAAAATGCCCCAGCCCTTCATCCACGACGATTTCCTACTGCACACCGATGCCGCCCGCGACCTCTACCACCACTTCGCGGAGGGCCAGCCGATCTACGACTACCACTGTCACCTGCCGCCACAGCTGATCCTGGAGAATCACGCGTTTACCGACCTCGCCGAGATCTGGCTGGGCGGCGACCATTACAAGTGGCGGGCCATGCGCTCGAACGGGGTCGACGAGCGGTTCTGCACCGGTGACGCCACGCCGCGCGAGAAATTCGACGCCTGGTGCGCCACGGTGCCGTTTACGCTGCGCAACCCGCTTTACCACTGGTCGCACCTGGAGCTGGCCCGCTATTTCGGGATCACTGACATCATCAACCCGGCGTCGGCCGACCGGATCTGGCGCGAGGCCAACGCGAAGCTGGCCGGCATGCGCGTGCACGACATCCTCAACGCCAATAAGGTGGCGGTCGTCTGCACCACCGACGACCCGGCCGACTCGCTCGAGATCCACGCCAAAATCAACCGGTCGGGCCTCAAGACCCGCGTCTATCCCACTTTCCGGCCCGACAAGGCGCTGACCGTGAACGCGCCGGCGGCATTCAACGCCTGGCTGGAGAAACTCGGCGGTTCGGCCGGTCGGGTGGTGAAGTCCTTCGACGACTATCTGTCCGCCCTGCAGCAGCGCCACGCGGCCTTCCACGCGGTCGGAGGGCGGCTGTCCGACCACGGCATGGAGACCTGTTGCGCCGAGGCCTGCACGGCGGGCGAGGCGAAGGCCATTTACGATGCCGCCCGGGCCGGCCGCGCGGCTACGGCCGGTGACCCGGCCAAATTTTGCTCCTTCATGATGCTGGAGTTTGGCCGGTGGGATGCGAAGGCCGGCTGGACCAAGCAGCTGCACCTCGGCGCCCAGCGCAGCAACAACACCCGGCTGCTGCAAAAGCTCGGGCCCGACACCGGCTTCGACTCGGTCGGGGATTTCCCGCAGACGCGGGCGCTGGCGCACTACCTCGACACCCTCGACTCGACCAACGAGCTGCCGCGCACCGTGCTCTACAATCTCAACCCGGCCGACAACTACGCGTTCGCGACGATGATCGGCAATTTCCAGGACGGCTCCGTGCCCGGCAAAATCCAGTTTGGTTCCGGCTGGTGGTTCCTCGACCAGAAGGAGGCGATGGAGTGGCAGCTCAACGCCCTGTCCAACCTTGGCCTGCTCAGCCGCTTTGTCGGCATGCTCACCGATTCGCGCAGCTTCCTCTCCTACACCCGCCACGAGTATTTCCGTCGCACGCTGTGCAACCTGCTCGGCGCGGAGCTGGAGCGCGGTGAACTGCCTCCGGACCGCGCCCTGGTCGGCGGTATGGTGAAGAACATCTGCTTCGCCAACGCCCGGGCCTATTTCGGCCTGGAGCTGGATCCAGCCTTTCGTGGGGCCTGAGCCCGCCCAGCCGGGCCGCTGCAACTGGAGCGGGTGGACGGAATCGAACCGACGATACCTCTTTGGAAGAGAGGAGTTTTACCACTAAACTACACCCGCGGTGCAGGGCCCGCAGCTTCGGGGGCAGGCGGAGAGGGGGTCAAGCCTGTGTTGGAGCATGCAAAACGCCGATCCCTCGCAAGTTTTTTACCGCAAACGGCTGGAAATGAGGTTGCGGGGAGGGTCCCGGGGAGTTTGGCTGAACCCAGTCATGGCCCTAATTACATCCGCATCAGGTCAATCCACGGGCGGGCTGCTCGACGGCTCGCCGAAGAGCCGTTCCAACCTGAAGACGGCGCAGACTTTGGCGAAGCTGAAGTCGCTCGAAAAGAAATCGAAGAGTTACAAGCTCCCCATGGGCGAGCTGGCCATTTTCACCCAGCAGCTGGCGTCGCTGCTCACCGCCGGCCTCCCCCTCGTGCAATGCCTCGAGGCCCTGCAGGACCAGACGGAAGACCAGTGTTTCCGCATCGTCATCCGCGACGTCCGCACGGACATCTCGTCCGGCAATTCCTTTTCCTCCGCCGTCCGGAAATTCCCGAACTCCTTCAACACCCTTTTCGTGTCCATGGTCGAGGCGGGCGAGGCGAGCGGCGGCCTGGCGGAAATCCTGATGAAGGTGGCCGGCTATTTCGAGGCCACGGTCAAGCTGACCAAGAAGGTGAAGTCCGCCATGACCTACCCGATCGCGGTCATCGGCCTGGCGATCGCGCTGGTCAACGTCCTCCTGATCTTCGTGATCCCCGTGTTCGCGGCGATGTTCGCGGACTTCGGCGCGAAGCTGCCCGCGCCCACGCAGTTCCTCATCGATTTGTCCAATTTCATGAAGAACATGCCGCCCAAGATCGGCGGCTGGACCCTCGCCCTCGGCGCGTGGGCGGTCTATTATTTCGGCGGCAAGTTCATCAAGACGCCCAACGGCCGCCGCCAGAAGGACAAGTTCCTCGTCCGGGCGCCCATTTTCGGCAACCTGGTGCACAAGATCGCCCTCTCCCGCTTTTGCCGCACCTATGCGACGCTCATCCGTTCCGGCGTGCCCATCCTGCGCACGCTCGAGATCGTGTCGAACGCCAGCAACAAGGTGCAAATCGAGGACGCCTGCACGGAAATTGCCAAGCACGTCAGCCAGGGCGGCCAAGTTTCCGAGGTGCTCGCCGCCAATACCTTTTTTCCGCCCATGATGAAGCACATGGTCAAGGCGGGTGAGGCCACCGGCAACGTGGACGGCATGATGAGCAAGATCGCCGACTTTTATGACGTCGAGTGCGAGGCCACCGTCAGCGCGCTCACGTCGCTGATCGAGCCAATCCTCATCGTCTTCCTCGGCGTGGTGGTGGGCGGCATCGTCATGGCGATGTTCCTTCCGATCTTCCAACTCGGCGCGGTCGCGGGCGGCCTGCAATAACCGCTCCGGCGCCGATTCTCTTCGTCCCGCTCCCGGGCGGTCGCTTCGCCTTCCATGCCTTCCGTCCTTATCGTCGACGACCTCCTCTCGATCCACGAGATGCTCGAGGCGGTCATCCAGCCCACGGGCTTTGTCACGTCGTTCGCCACCGACGGGGAAAAGGCGCTCGTGCGCTACAAGAAGGAGAAGTTCGACCTGGTGCTCGCGGACATCGACATGAAGCCGATGGACGGCATCACCCTGCTCAAGCAGCTCAAGCTGTGGGACCCGACCTCCATCGTCATCATCATGACGGCCTACGCCTCCACCGAGAGTGCGGTGCAGGCGCTGAAGTTTGGCGCGTTTGACTACCTCCAGAAGCCGTTCCGCGTGGACGAGCTGATCGCCACGCTGCGGCGCGGCATCGAGTTCAAGCAGTTCCAGAGCGAGCGCGCCCACACGGGCCTCGCCCCGACGGCGAAGGCCGAGGACATCGAGGGCCGGCTGACCGGCACGAGCCCGGTGGTCAAGAAGCTCATCCAGCAGGTGAAGAAGCTTTCCGCGGTGAGGTCCCCCGTCCTCCTGCAGGGCGAAAACGGCACCGGGAAGGCCGCTGTGGCGGAACTGCTCCATGCCGTGAGCGGCGCGCCGGATTCCCAGCTCGTGCGCGTGGACTGTTCGCTCAGCTCGGAGGCGAGTTTCCGCGAGGGGCTGTTGGGGGCGAATGGCGTGGGCGGCACCTGGGTGCATCAGGCCAAGACCGGCACGCTTTTCCTCCAGCACCTGCAATGCCTGTCCCTGCCCGTGCAGAAGGAGCTCGTCGGCGTGCTGCGCAACACTGCGCAGGGCTTCCGCCTGATCTGCTCCACCACCGAGGATCTCGAAAAGCTGACCGACGAGGGCAAGTTCCATGACGAGCTGTTCTACCGGGTCGCTTCCCTGCCGGTGCGGATGCCCGCGCTACGCGAACGGCCCGAGGACATCCCCCTGATCGTGAAAAAATACGCCGGCCGGGCGGCGAACCCGCATTTCGAGGCCAACACGGTCGAGTTCACGGACGACGCCATGGCGATGATCATGGCCTACCACTGGCCGGGCAACCTAACCGAGCTTTTCCAGGTGATTTCCAAGGTCGTCACTACGACCGAGACGCGCGTCGTCACCTCGGAGCAGCTGCCGCTGCGGCTGCGCGAGCTGAAGCACTGGCCGACGCTCGCTGAATACCTGGCCGGCCAGGAAAAGCAGTACATTGACCACGTCCTGCACACCACCCGGGACGACAAGGCGGCCGCGGCCAAGGTGCTGGACGTCGACGAGACCCGGCTCGGGTAGCGCGGGCATTTGACCCGGGACGTGCTTTCCCGCTTGCCGCGCGTTTCGGCGCTCTCAACTGTCACCGAAATCTACGCGCATGCCCAAACGCACCGACCTGAAGTCCATCCTCATCATCGGCGCCGGCCCCATCGTCATCGGCCAGGCCTGTGAGTTTGACTATTCCGGCACCCAAGCCTGCAAGGCGCTGAAGGAGGAGGGCTATCGCGTCATCCTCGTTAACTCCAATCCGGCCACCATCATGACGGACCCGGAGTTCGCTGATGTCACTTACATCGAACCACTTACGGTTGATTTTCTGGAGCGCATCATCGCCGCGGAGCGTCCGTCGGCCCTGCTGCCCACCCTGGGCGGCCAGACGGCCCTCAATCTCTCGATGGAGCTGTTCAAGGCGGGCATCCTCGACAAGTACGGCGTCGAGATGATTGGCGCGAAGAGCGAGGCGATCAACAAGGGCGAAGACCGCGAGCTCTTCAAGCAGGCCATGATCAAGATCGGCCTCGATGTCGCGCGCTCCCGCACGGTGAAATCCATGGAAGAGGCGCGCGCCGCCGCGGAGCACCTCGCGATGTACCCGCTCATCATCCGCCCGTCCTTCACGCTCGGCGGCTCCGGCGGTGGCATCGCCTACAACAAGGACGAGTTTGAGGCCATCGTCACCAACGGCCTCGATCTCTCGCCCGTCCACGAGGTGCTCGTCGAGGAGTGCCTGCTCGGCTGGAAGGAATACGAGATGGAGGTCATGCGCGACCACAAGGACCAGTGCGTGGTCATCTGCTCGATCGAGAACTTCGACCCGATGGGCGTGCACACCGGCGATTCCATCACGGTCGCGCCGGCGATGACGCTGAGCGACAAGGAATACCAGGTCATGCGCGACGCGTCGTTCGCCGTCATCCGCGAGATCGGCGTCGAGACCGGCGGCTCCAACATCCAGTTTTCCGTCGATCCCGCGACCGGCCGCATGGTCGTCATCGAGATGAACCCGCGCGTGTCCCGCTCCTCCGCGTTGGCGTCAAAAGCCACCGGCTTCCCCATCGCCAAGATCGCGGCCAAGCTGGCCGTCGGCTACACCCTCGACGAGCTGCGCAACGACATCACGCGCCTCACGCCCGCGAGTTTCGAGCCGACGATTGACTACGTCGTCACGAAAATCCCGCGCTTTACCTTTGAGAAATTCCCCGACGCCGACCCGACCCTGACCTCCGCGATGAAGTCCGTCGGCGAGGCGATGGCGATCGGCCGCACGTTCAAGGAGTCCATGCAGAAGTGCCTGCGCTCCCTCGAGACCGGCGCCCGGGGCTTTGGCGGTGGCGGCAAGCACGGCGGCGACGAACCGGTGGACGAGAAGACGATCAACGCCAAGCTGGGCACGCCCAACGCCGAGCGCGTCTATTACATCCGCCACGCCTTCCGCGCCGGCTTCACCGTCGAGCGCATCTTCGACCTCACCAAGATCGACCCGTGGTTCCTGCACCAGCTCCGCGAGATCCACGAGATGGAGCTGGCGCTGGCGAAGCACACGCTGGCCTCACTGGACACGGGTGCGTTCCGCCGGGCGAAGCAGTTCGGCTTCTCCGACGCCCAGCTCGCGCACATCCTGAAGAGCGACCTCGCCACCGTGCGGGCGGACCGGAAGAAACGCGCCATCAACACGACCTACCGCCTGGTGGACACCTGCGCGGCGGAGTTCGAGGCGTTCACACCCTACTATTATTCGAGCTACGGCGATGAGAACGAAATCATCCCGTCCACGAAGAAAAAGATCATGATCCTCGGCGGCGGTCCCAACCGCATCGGCCAGGGCATCGAGTTCGACTACTGCTGCGTGCACGCAAGCTTCGCGCTGCGCGAGGCGGGCTTCGAGACGGTGATGGTCAACTCCAACCCCGAGACGGTCTCGACCGACTACGACACGAGTGACCGGCTGTATTTCGAGCCGCTGACGCTCGAGGACGTGCTGGAGGTCTACCAGCAGGAGAAATGTGACGGCGTGATCGTGCAGTTCGGCGGCCAGACGCCGCTCAACCTCGCCACGGCGCTGAAGGCCAATGGCGCCAATATCATCGGCACCTCGCCGGAGAGCATCGAGCTGGCGGAGGACCGGAAGCAGTTTTCGGCCGTCTTGCATAAGATCGGCCTCCGGCAGCCCGCCAACCGCACCGCGCTCAACGAGACCGAGGCGCTGACGTTTGCCCACCAGGTCGGCTTCCCCGTGCTGTTGCGCCCGTCGTTTGTGCTCGGCGGCCGCGGCATGTTCATCGTGTACAGCGAGGACGAGTTCCAGGCGGTCATCCGCCAGGCGTTCGAGGTCATGCCCGGCAAGCCGGTGCTCATCGACAAGTTCCTCGAGGAAGCGATCGAGCTCGACGTGGACTGCATCAGCGACGGCGAGACCTCCGTCATCGGCGGCATGCTCGAGCACATCGAGTTTGCCGGCGTGCACTCCGGCGACGCCGCGATGGTGATGCCGCCGCACACCCTGAGCGCCGAGATGCTGGCGACGGTGCGAAAAGCCACTTACGCGCTCGCCCGCGAGCTCAAGGTCATCGGCCTGATGAACATCCAGTTCGCGATCAAGGGCGGCGAGCTCTACGTGCTCGAGGTCAACCCGCGCGCGTCCCGCACCGTCCCGTTTGTCGCCAAGGCCATCGGCGTGCCGCTCGCGAAACTCGCCGCGAAGGTCATGACCGGCCTGAAGCTCAAGGACCTCGGCTTCACCCGCGAACAGACCCCGAAGCACTGGTGCGTGAAGGAGGCGGTGTTTCCCTTTGTGCGCTTCCCCGGCGCGATGATCACCCTCGGGCCCGAGATGCGCTCGACCGGCGAGGTCATGGGCCTCGACGCGGATCTGGGCATGGCCTTCGCGAAGGCCCAGGCCGCTGCCAAGCCGGGCCTGCCGGTCAAGGGCAACGTCTTCCTCTCGGTGAAGGATTCCGACAAGGTCAGCGCCGTGGCGCTGGCGAAGCGGATCGAGACGCTCGGCTTCACGATTTATTCCACCAGCGGCACGGCGAAGACCCTGATTGACGCCGGCGTGGCGGTGAAGCGCCTCGCCAAGCTCAGCGAGGGTCGCCCGAACGCCATCGACATGATCAAGAACGGCCAGATCCAGATGGTGATCAACACCCCGAGCGGCATGATCCCGCGCCGCGACGAGAACGCCATCCGGGCCGCCACCTACGCCCACAATGTCTTCCTGATGACCACCATCACGGGTGCCGAGGCGGCCCTGAATGGCATCGATGCCCTCAAGCACAAGCACATCGGCGTGAAGCCCATCCAGCATTACAAGGGCAACGTCACGGTGGTGTGAGCCACCACCGTGGCTGTGTTAGGTGTTACGTTTTAGGTGTTAGGTTGCTGAATTGCCCAACCGGATCTTCTTTCTGGGCCTAACCCGTAAGACCTAAAACCTAACACGCTATCCTTCCATGCTCGCAGTCCGCATCCATGAAACCGGCGGCCCGGAAAAACTCCGGCTTGACGACGTGCCCGTCCCGGCGCCTGGCGCGGGTGAACTGCGGCTGCGGGTAGAGGCCGCGGGGCTGAACTTCATCGATATTTACAAGCGCAGCGGACTCTACGCCGTTCCGCTGCCCCACACGCTCGGGGGCGAGGCGGCCGGAATCGTGACGGCGGTGGGCGCGGGGGTGACGGATTTCAAGGTCGGCGACCATGTCGCCAGCTCGGCGGTGCTCGGCGCCTACGCGGCCGAGGCGCTCGCGCCCGCGGCGTCAACGGTGCGGGTGCCGGACGGCGTCAGTTCTCAGCTCGCCGCGGCTGTGCTGCTGCAGGGCATGACGGCGCATTTCCTCGCCTGCGACACGTGCCCGCTCAAGCCGGGTGACACCGCACTGGTGCACGCCGCGGCGGGTGGGGTCGGGCTGTTGCTCGTGCAGATCGCCAAGGCGCGCGGGGCGCGCGTGTTGGCGACCGTGGGCAGCGAGGCCAAGGTGGCTTTGGCCCGCGGGGCGGGGGCGGATGCGGTCTGCGTCTACTCGAAGGAGAATTTCACGGAGGCGGCCCGCGCGTTCACTGGCGGGCGCGGGGTGGACGTGGTCTACGACAGTGTGGGCAAGGACACCTTTGAAGGCTCGCTCGCCAGCCTGCGGCCGCGCGGCCTGATGGTGTCATTTGGCAATGCCAGCGGTCCGGTGCCGCTGTTCGCCCCGCTGCTGCTTTCGCAGAAAGGCTCGCTGTTTTTCACCCGTCCCTCGCTCCCGCATTACATCGCGACGCCCGCCGAGCTGCGGGCGCGCAGCGGAGACCTGTTCAAGTGGATCGCCGCCGGTTCGCTCCAGGTGCGCATCGGTGCGACGTTCCCGCTCACTGCGGCCGCGGACGCGCACCGCGCGCTGGAAGGTCGCGGGACGACGGGGAAAGTCCTGCTGCTGCCGGTGTGACCCCGGCAGCGGGTTACGTTTTAGGTGTGAAGATTTATGTCAGGACTAGTCGTCGGTCCGGCTTGTCGATTGGCGTTCGTCACCTAACACTTAAAACCTAACACTTAACACGTTTTCCCATGTCCTCCCCCGTCACGCTCATCGCCTTGCTGCATGGCCCCGACCGGCCCGGTCTCGTCGCCAAGGTGTCCGGTTGGATCTTCGAGCACGGCGGCAACATCATGCACGCTGACCAGCATCACGACCGGGAGGCGGGCATCTTCTTTCAGCGCATCGAGTGGGAACCCAAGGCCGGGACCGAGGTGGCGGACGCCGCGGCGTTCCGCATTTTTGCCGCCGGGCTGGGCATGGCGGTGCAGGTCACGTCGTCGGCCAGCCGGCCGAAGGTGGTCATGTTTGTGTCGAAGGCGGAACACTGCTTCCACGACCTCGCGCTGCGCTGGCGGGAGGGTGAATTTGCCGGCGAGCTGGTCGCGGTCATCGGCAACCACGCCGACCTCGCGGAGGTGGCGAAGACCTACGGACTGCCGTTCCATCACATTCCCGTCACCGCGGAAACCAAGGCCGCCGCCGAGGCGAAGCAGCTGGCGCTGCTGCACGAACTCGGCGCCGAACTCGTGGTGCTCGCGCGCTACATGCAGGTGCTGTCCGCGGATTTCCTGGAAAAAATCGGCCGGCCCGTGATCAACATCCATCACTCCTTCCTGCCCGCGTTCGCCGGCGGCAAGCCTTACCACCAGGCCCACGCCCGCGGCGTGAAACTCATCGGCGCCACGGCGCATTACGCGACGCGCGACCTGGACGAAGGCCCGATCATCCACCAGGACGTCGCCCGCGTGACGCACCGCCACGGCGTCGACGACCTCATTCGCAAGGGTCGCGACCTCGAGAAGACCGTGCTCGCCCAAGCCGTCCGCTGGCACCTCGGCGGCCGCGTGCTGGTTTACGGGCACAAGACCGTCGTGTTCGACTAGGCCGAGCGGAGCTCGGCGGGAGCAGGGAGCAAGGGGCAGGATTATTTCAAGTCGGCCTATGCGGGATTCAACCAGGCATGAGCATATGCTTGGATCCGACCTTCCTGCTCCCTGCCCCCTGCTCCGGCCGCAACGCGGCCTAACGCGGCCTTTACACGCGGAGCGGGTTTTGCTCTCGTACATGTTCCATTCCCGCCACCCCTGTGCCCATGACCAAGCCGACCGCTCCTTCCGCTCCGAAATCCGCCGGTGACGACCGCAACCTGGTCGCCGTGGACGAAAACTACGTCGCCCTGACCTTCGAGGACCGGCTGCGGATTTTCTGGAAGAAGAACGGCAAGTCCGTGCTCGCCCTCGTGGTGCTCGTGCTGCTCGCCATCGTGGCCAAGGGCGCGTGGGACTATCGCGCGGCGCAGAAGGAAGTGGAACTGCAGCAGGATTACGCCGCGGCCACCACGCCCGCGCAGCTCAAGACCTTCGCCGCGGCGCATCCCGGCCATGTGCTCGCCGGCATCGCGCGGCTCCGGCTCGCCGATGAAGACTATGCGGCGGGCAAGTCCACCGAGGCCATTTACGGTTACGAGGATGCCATTCCCGCCCTGCAGACGGGTCCGCTGGCCAGCCGGGCCCGGCTCGGCCTCGCGATGGCCAAGCTTCAGGGCGGCAAGACGGCGGAAGGGGAGGCGGCGCTGAAACAGCTCGCGTCCGATGCCACCGAGACGAAGGGCGTCCGCGTCGAAGCCAACTACCAGCTGGCGAGCCTCGCCAGTGTCGCCGGCCGGTCCGACGACGTGAAGAAATATTCCGACCAGGTGATGGCGATCGACCCCACGAGCCCCTGGCTGCAGCGCACGCTGCTGCTCCGCGCGAGCCAGCCGCTCGCCGCGGCTCCGGTCAGCGCCACGCCGGCGGTGAAGTTCCCCGCCCCGGGGAAATAAAACCTGCGTTCGTTGCCGTTGGATGGGCGACGCACCCGCGGCCGCATCCGGCAAATTGGTCGGGGCGACAGGATTCGAACCTGCGACCTCCTGGTCCCAAACCAGGCGCTCTACCAGGCTAAGCTACACCCCGTACGCAAGAAGGGCGACAGGGGACGCCTGACACCCCAGAGTGTCAATGCTATCTCCCGAAGTGGCGGGGGACCAGTGGCCGGTGACGAGTTTGTGACGGTTAAAGTCACATTCGCGAATCAGCCCGAAGGGGGCTGGTGTCACACAACTCAGCGTGCGGTAGGGGGGTTAGCCCTGAAATGGCCCTTCCGATTGTTAATAATCTCTGCTTGCCACACCCCCTGATTCCGCTACTTGTCGGCACCTAACCTCTTATCTATGGATACCATTTCCCGCGAAAATAACAGCATGCTGCCGATCGGTGGAGTCATCGTCGGCGTGATCGCTCTGGCCATCGGTGGCTACGGCGCCATCAAGGCCTCGAGCCTTCAAAAGAAAGTCGACGCGCAGGAGGAAAAGGTCGCCAAGATTGACGGTCTCGAGTCCCAACTCGGCTCCGTGTCCGCCACCGCCGACAAATCCGCGAAGGACATCGGTTCCCTTTCCCGCACCACGCAGGAGGCCTTCAACACGGTCGCCGCGGATCTCGGCAACATCCACGCCTCCCTCACCAAGCTCGAGGAAGCCGCGAAGAAGCCCGCCGCCGCCGGCAAGGGTGCCCACGGTCCCGTCGTCGCCGGTCCCGGTGAATACGTGATCAAGGCGGGCGACACGTTCAGCAAGATTGGCAAGGCCAACGGTGGTTTCTCCGGCGCGGAAGTCGCCTCGGTCAACCCCGATGTGAACCCGAGCAAGCTGAAGGTCGGCCAGAAGATCAAGCTGCCGCAGAAGAAGTGATCCGCGGCTTCGCTTAAAATTTGTGCCTCCTCGCCCTTGTGGTCAGGAGGCATTTTTTTCGCCCTCATGAATCCGTCCCACCCCGGGCTCGCGCGCTGGGAAAAACTCACCAGCACGACGCTCGCCACGACGCGGGTGTTCGACCTGCAGAGCACGCGCTTCCGACATCCGGGGCGCGCGGGGGAGCGCGACTTCGTGGTCATCCGCCCGCCGGACTGGGTGAACGTCCTCGCCCTCACGCCCGACCACCAGCTCGTGCTGGTGAAACAGTTTCGTTTTGGCATCGACAGCTTCTCGCTCGAGATTCCGGGCGGCATGATGGAGCCGGGCGAGGAACCGGTGGCCACGGGACTGCGCGAGCTGCGCGAGGAGACGGGGTTTGTCGGGACGTCCGCGCGGCTGCTCGGCAGCGTGCACCCCAATCCCGCGATCCAAAGTAACCGCTGCCATTTTGTGCTGGTGGAGAACGCCGTCGCCTCGGCGGCACAGGAGTGGGACACGGACGAGGAAATCGCGGTTACGACGCAGCCGGTGGACGAGGTGCTCGCGCTCGCGCGGGCGGGCAAGATTACCCACGGGCTGGTACTGGATGCGCTGTTTTATTTCGAGCCGCTCTGGCAGAAGATGAAACCCTGAGACGGAAAGGTGACGATAATCCTCTTTCCCTCCGGCATTTGACTAAACCCCGCCCCCCGCTTACCTGACGCTCGCCCCGCCACCATGTCCGCCCCCCAATTTGCCAACCTGCCCGAGACCCTCGGACCCGCCACCCCGGGTGGCCAGGTGCCGGCCTTGCTGGAGAGGGAGATCCGCAAGATTTACGAACGGAGCCCATTGTACGGCCGGCGCTTCCCGCTGCACCCGGACCCGTTGAAATGGTCCTGCTACAGCGAGATCCCGGCGCTGTCGAAAAAGGAGATCATCGACCAGGGGCATCAGGCGTTCTTCGCCGACTACGCGGACGTGGACCGCGGCCTGCTGACGAAACGCTTTGAGTACGAGAGCACGGGTGGGACGACCCAGTCGCCGATGACCGTGATCATGGAAGAGGGCTGGTGGGACCGCCAGACCGAGAACGCCTACCGCGCCTCGCCGATCCTGCGCCAGTTCGTGGGCCGGCCCTACCGCAAGTGCGTCCTCGCGCCGGTGGGCTGCTCCAGCAACCTTTGTCCGTACGAGGACCACCCGTTTCCTCACCGCTATTTCAACGGCACGGTCTACCTGAACCTCTCCAGCGACCCGTTCGCGTTCCCCGAGGCGGAGTGGGATCGCATCGTGCTCGAGCTGCAGGCAACGAAGCCCGAGGTGATCGAGGGCGAGCCGGTTTATCTCTCGCTCCTGGCGCGCGCGGTACAAAAGCGCGGCGTCAAGGTGCCGAGCATCAAGGCCGTGATCCTGACCTACGGCAAGGCGAGCACCCAGCATGGCCGGCGCATCGCGGAGGTCTTTCCCGCGCCGCAGGTGGACCTCTACGGCTCAACCGAGGCGGGGTACATTTTCGTCGGCGAGGCGTTCAAGGACAATTCCCAGGCGATCGGCGCCAACGCCTTCATCGAGCTTGTGCCGTGGCGCGCGGAATTACCGGGCGTGTTCCAGATCCACGTGACGACGCGCGACCGGGTGGCGATGCCGCTGCTGCGCTACCACACCGGCGACATCGTGCAGCAATTCCCGGCGGGCTTCCGCCTGCTGGGCCGCGAGGGCAACCTGTATTTCCGGCCCGACGGCTCGCTGGTGTCGACCACGGACATTGACGCGGCCCTGCCGGCGAATTTCGCCTGCTGGCACTACTCGCTCGTGCAGACGGCGGCCGACCGCTGGGATTTTCACTATGTCGCCGAAGAAAACGCGGACCATCGCGAGGTGGAATCGGCGATCGCAGCCGTGTTGGGTGCGGGCGTGCGCGTGAATGCGTTCCGGCGCCGCGTGCTTGCGCCCGCCGCGAGCGGCAAGTTCGCCCTCCTCAAGCCGCTGGTGCGGTAGGGGAGGTAGGGCGGGTCTCTGACCCGCCCTGTGGGTTGCGTGCTGGCACCCAACGTTGCGCGACAAGCTCGCAACCCACGTCAATCAGACGCGGCGCCCACGGCTTCTTAAAAAGGTTAGGCTCGCTTATAAGCCCAAACGAAGTTCGCGGCCGCCACCGATAAACTTTACTTCCCGGGGAGGGTAGCCGAGCGTCTGGGCGCCTGAACCCCTTCTTCACCACGTCCTTGTCATGAATCTTGCCGGCAGCATCTTCGGTTCCACCATCGGCCGGAAAATCATCATCGCGGCCACGGGCGTGATCCTGATCGGATTCGTCATCGGCCACCTCGTGGGCAACCTGCAGATCTTCGAGGAGGCCGACCGCCTCAACGGCTACGGAGCGTTTCTCCACCAGCTTGGGCCGTTGCTCTGGGTCGCGCGGATCGTGCTGCTCGGGAGCGTCATCCTCCACATCTGGGCGGCCACGGTGCTGACGCTGGAAAACCATGCGGCCCGGCAGATCAAGTATGGCGTGAAGCACACCATCCAGGCGACGCTGGCGTCGCGGATGATGCGCTGGACCGGCGTGGTGGTCCTGGCCTTCCTGCTTTACCATCTGGCGCATTTCACCCTCGGGTTCACCTCGGTCGCGACGTACAAGGAAAACCTCCCGCTCTACACCATGGTCGGCGACTATCGCGTCGCGGGCTTCCTCGCCGTCAAGAGCGGCACCCAGGTGCTCGACGTGCGCAGCATGGTCATCCTCGGCTTTCAGCAACCCGTGGTTGCCCTGTTCTACATCGTGGCGGTGGGGCTGCTCAGCTTCCACCTGCTGCACGGCGCCGACAGCCTGTTCCAGACCTTCGGTTGGCGCTCGCAGAAATGGGCGGGGGCGCTGCGCAAGCTCGTCATCGTTTTCTGCGCCATCTACTTCCTCGGCAACCTCGCCATCCCGGGCGCGGTGCTGCTCGGCAAAATCCCGGTGGCTGAGCCCGCCCGCGCCGCCGCCCGCCCCTAATTCCCGCCATGGCCAAACTTGATTCCAAGATTCCCGCCGGTCCGCTCGCCGACAAGTGGCGCCGCCACAAGACGGAGATCAAGCTCGTCAACCCGGCCAACAAGCGGAAATACGAGATCATCGTCGTCGGCGCCGGTCTCGCGGGCGCCTCGGCCTCGGCCACGCTCGCGGAGCTCGGCTACAAGGTGAAGAATTTCGTCTTCCACGACAGCCCGCGCCGGGCCCACTCCATCGCCGCGCAGGGCGGGATCAACGCGGCGAAGAATTACCAGAACGACGGCGACTCGGTGCACCGGCTGTTCTACGACACCCTCAAGGGCGGTGACTACCGCTCCCGCGAGGCGAATGTCCACCGCCTCGCCGAGGTCTCGGTCAACATCATCGACCAGTGCGTCGCGCAGGGCGTGCCGTTCGCGCGCGAATACGGCGGCCTGCTCGCCAACCGCTCGTTCGGTGGCGCGCAGGTGAGCCGTACGTTTTACGCCCGCGGCCAGACTGGCCAGCAACTGCTGCTGGGCGCCTATTCCGCCCTTTCGCGCATGATTGCGGCGGGCGGGGTGGAGCAGCACACGAACAGCGAGATGCTCGACCTCGTCGTCGTGGACGGCCACGCGAAGGGCATCATCGTTCGCAACCTCATCACCGGCGAGATCGAGCGCTACGCCGCCGACGCGGTCATCCTCGCGACCGGCGGCTACGGCAACGTCTTCAACCTTTCCACCTACGCGCGCGGCTCCAACGTCACCGCCAGCTGGCGCGCCTACAAGCGCGGCGCGTGCTTCGCGAACCCGTGCTACACGCAGATCCACCCGACGTGCATCCCGGTCACCGGCGACTACCAGTCGAAGCTCACGCTCATGTCGGAGTCGCTGCGCAACGACGGCCGCATCTGGGCGCCGAAGAACAAGGCTGACCGCCTCAAGCCGCCGGCGAGCATCCCCGAGGCGGATCGCGACTATTATCTCGAGCGGATGTATCCGAGCTTCGGCAACCTCGCGCCGCGGGACATCGCCTCGCGCGCCGCCAAGCGCGTGTGCGACGAGGGTCGCGGCGTCGGGGAGACCGGCCTGGGGGTTTACCTCGATTTTGCCGACGCGATCAACCGGCTCGGCGAACCCGTCGTCCGCGAGCGCTACGGCAACCTCTTCGACATCTACCACGAGATCACCGCGGAGAGCGCCTACCAGCAGCCGATGCGCATCTTCCCGGCGGTGCACTACACCATGGGCGGCCTGTGGGTGGATTATAACCTGATGTCGAACGTCCCCGGGCTCTTCGTGCTCGGCGAGGCGAACTTCTCCGACCACGGCGCGAACCGGCTCGGCGCCTCCGCGCTGATGCAGGGCCTCGCCGACGGCTATTTTGTCATTCCCTACACGATCGGCGACTATCTCGCCGGCCAGAAGCCCGGCGCGCGCCCGTCGGTTGACGCCCCGGAGTTCAAGGCCGCGGCGGAAAACATCCGCGCGATGACGGAACGCTTCCTGCAGATCAAGGGCAAGGAGACCGTCAGTCATTACCACAAGCGGCTCGGCAAGATCCTGTGGGAGCACTGCGGCATGGCGCGCACGCGCGCCAGCCTCGAGCAGGCGCTGAAGCTGATCCCGGCGCTGCGCGACGAGTTCTGGGCGAACGTCACCGTGCCGGGTTCCGCGGCCACGCTCAACCAGTCGCTGGAGCAGGCGGGCCGCGTGGCGGACTTTTTCGAGCTGGGCGAACTGCTCTGCCTCGACGCGCTTACGCGCGAGGAGAGCTGTGGCGGCCATTTCCGCGAGGAATACCAGTATCCCGACGGCGAGTGCAAACGGGATGACGAGAAGTTCGCGCACGTCGCCGCGTGGGAATTCCAGGGGGCGGGCAAGCCGCCGCTCCGCAACATCGAACCGCTCAATTACGAGTTCACGAAGATGAGCGTCCGCAACTACAAGTAACTTCCACCCCGATGGTCGCCGAAACCAACAGCAACACGATTAGCATCACCCTCCGCGTCTGGCGGCAGGCGGGGCCGGATGCGCCCGGAAAATTTGTCGACTATCCCGCGGCCAACCTGAGCACGCACATGTCGTTCCTCGAGATGCTCGACGTGGTGAACGACGGGCTGACGCTGAAGGGCGAGGAACCCATCGCGTTCGCCCACGACTGCCGCGAGGGCATCTGCGGCACCTGCTCGTGCACGATCAACGGCAAGGCCCACGGGCCCGGCCATGGGGTCGCCACCTGCCAGATCTACATGCGCGCCTTCCGTGACGGCGAAGTGATTGTGGTCGAGCCGTTCCGCGCGAAGGCGTTTCCGCTGGTCAAGGACCTCGTGGTGGACCGGTCGGCCTTCGACCGGATCATCCAGGCCGGCGGGTTCATCAGCGTGCGCACGGGTGCCGCGCCCGATGCCAATTCCATTCCCGTGCCGAAGACCGACGCCGACCTCGCGATGGACGCGGCGGCCTGCATCGGCTGCGGCGCCTGTGTCGCCGCGTGCAAGAACGCCTCCGCGATGCTCTTTGTTGCCGCCAAGGTCTCGCAACTCGGCCTGCTCCCGCAGGGCCAGCCGGAACGCGATTCGCGTGTGCTGGCCATGGTGAACACGATGGACGCCCTTGGCTTCGGCAGCTGCACCAACCAGTACGAGTGCAGCGCCGCCTGCCCAAAGACCATCAGCCACGATTTTATCGCGCGCCTGAACCGGGACTACCTGAAGGCCAGTGTCCGCTCCGCTTTCAAGCCCGTCTCCTCGGCCGCCGGCGGGTCCGGCTAAGTCAAAACATTGGAGATAGTTAGGCGATTTTATCCCGCCGCCCTATCCTGGGGCGGTGTTTTTTTGTAACTTTCCGGAGACCTCCGTGTTTTCAGGGCATCAACAATTTGAACACCATGAAAACCCTTACCGCTCTCCTCGCCCTCGCCGCGCTCGTCGCGTTTGTTCTTTTCTTCCAATCACTTGCCCTCGCCGGCTCGCTGGTTTTCGGCGCCTGCCTCCTCAGCATCTTCCTCGCGGATTGCACCCGCACGATCAAGCCGCTGGAAGCCCGCGCGATGGTGACGCAGTTTCCCCGGCCCGCCCGCCGGGCGACGGTTTTCGAACTGGCGGCCTGATCACCGCCGGCTCGCATTGGAAGACGGTCCCCGCCTCTGGCGTGGGCCGTCTTTTCGTTTTCAGCGGGCCGCTTGCTCGAGCCCGAGCAGCTCGACCTTGCCCTCGGCGGTGACCTTGATCTGCACCTTGTCGTCGCCGTCGGTGTAATGCAGCACGGTCACCAGGCGGTAGGGGGACTTGTCCAAGAAGGACAGGATCTGCCGCACCACGCCCGGATTTTCGAGGGTGATGGGCACATCCAGGTTGACGCTGCCCATCGGCGGCACGCCCACCGGCGTCAGGTTCTCCACCTTGCCGACAAAGCGGTCGTTGAGGTAAAGCTCGTGGACGGTGCGGGTGAATCCGACCGCGGTCACATTCTCGCTCGTAAAATGCAGGGTCATGATCGCGCGGTTCTGCGGGGAGCCCTCGGCGTCGCGGAAGCCGGTCACGGTGACGGCGACGCCGGTGGCCTTGGGCGGGGTGGCGCAACCGGCCAGCAGAACGCACGCGACGAGCAGGAAACCAAGGAGGAGGGAGGCCGTTTTCATGGGATGCGCCAACGGATGGCAGCCGGTCCCGAAAGTGCAAGACCGCCGAGATTGACCCGGCCGGCGCTCAGAACACCGACAAGGCCCGGGCGCTCTCGAACGCGATCCAGACCCCGCTCCCGACCAGCCCGACCATGAGGGCCTGCCGCAGCAGCTTGCGCCCGCGCTGCACGGTGTCGTGAAAATGGGTGTCGAGCGGCTTCCGGTTGCACTCGACCAGGAAGCTCGCGAACCGCTGGTTGCGGCAGAGACCCCGCGGCCCGTCCATGACGCCCAGCCGGATGGCGGGACGGTGGAAAAGATGCTGGACGGCGCGCAACATGATGGGGATGTCATCACCGAAATTAGGGGTGGTTTTTTCAAGGGGAAACCCGCTAAGGTCGGTCTTTCACGAATTTTTTCCACGCTCCCATGCACCACTTCCACTACTCCGGACAGGATCTGCACTGTGAATCGGCCGACCTCGCGGCCATCGCCAAGCTCTACGGGACGCCGACTTACGTCTACAGCGCGGCCACCATGGCGGACAATTACCACCGCCTGCAGCGCAACCTGAGTGGCCTCGACCTGCAGATCTGCTACGCGATGAAGGCCAACTCCAACCTGGCCGTGATCCGGCACTTCGCTAACCTCGGGGCGGGCTTTGACCTCGTTTCCGGCGGCGAGCTGCGCCGGGTCCTCGCGGCGGGCGCGAAGGTGAACACCAGTGTCTTCGCCGGCGTCGGCAAGACCGAGGGCGAGATCAAGCTGGCCCTGGAAAACGGCATTTACGCCTTCCACGTGGAGAGCGAGCCCGAACTCGCCCGCATCAACCACGTGGCCGGCCAGCTGGGCGTCAAGGCGCCCATCGCCATCCGCATCAACCCGGACGTGGATGCGCACACGCACGCCAAGATCACCACGGGCAAGAGTGACAACAAGTTTGGCATCCCCCTGAAGCACGCCGCCGCCGCCTACGAGGCCGCGGCCAAGCTGAAGAACCTCCGCATCCGCGGGGTGCAGATGCACATCGGCTCGCAGCTCACCGAGGTCGGGCCGTTTGTCGAGGCGGTGAAGAAGGTCGCCGGCTTTGTCGCCGAACTGAAGGCCGCGTATGGCATCGAGTATTTCTCCATCGGCGGTGGCATGGGCATCGTCTACCGCGACGCCCTCGCGAGCGGCCCGCAGTCCTGGTGGGACGCGCAGCCGGCCGACAAGCGCCCGCTCACGCCCGAACTTTACGGCGCGACCCTCACGCCGCTGCTGGTCCCGCTCGGGCTGAAGATCCTTCTCGAGCACGGCCGCTTCATGGTCGGCAACGCCGGCGTCCTCCTTGCGCGGGTCGAGCACCTCAAGCGTGGCGCGGGCAAGAACTTCCTCATCGTCGATGCGGCGATGAACGACCTCGTGCGGCCCGCGATGTACGAGTCCTTCCACGAAATCGTCCCGGTGCACCGCGACAGTTCGCGGCGCGCGCTGGTGGCGGACATCGTCGGCCCGATCTGCGAGAGCGGCGACTGCTTCGCCAAAGACCGGTCCATCCAGGAGGTGGGCGAGGGCGAGCTCGTCGCGCTCATGAGCGCGGGGGCCTACGGCTACGTCATGGCCAGCCGCTACAACACCCGCGGCATGCCCGCCGAAGTGATGGTAAACGGCAGCGCCTTCGAGCTCGTGAACGTCCGCGAAACCTTCGAGTCCATGACCGCGGGCGAGAAGATCCCGGCGTTTTTGAAGTAAGGCCGTGATCTTGAGGTGGGCGGGCACGTCCCGGTGTCCGCGTTTGCCACGCCCGATCAGAGCCTGCGTGTCATTCTGGCGGACTTGCTTCGCGAATGCGGGCACCGGGACGTGCCCGCCGACCTTGTCATTCTTCGCTGCGCTCAGAATGACAAGCATTCGTAATCCGGCCTTCGCACAAAAATTGCCGTGCCGAATCCCGCAATCCGTGGTTAAACCGTCCCCATGAAATTTGTGGTTGTTGGAGCCGGCGCCTGGGGCACGGCCTTTGCGCTGCACCTGGCGCGGGCCGGGCAGGCTGTCACGCTGGTGCCACGCCGGGCCGAGCAGGCGCTCAGCCTCACGGCCTCGCGGGAAAACACCGACTATCTGCCGGGGGTGGCGCTGCCGCTCGAGCTGTACGTTGACGCCAGTTTGGAGGCCGCGCTCGCCGGGGCGGAGGTCGTGCTGCTGGCGTGTCCTTCGCAGGCCTTGCGCGAAACCGGGGCGCGCGTCCGCACCGCGCTGGGGACGACAAACCCCCAACTCGTGGTCAGCCTCGCCAAGGGCTTGGAACTGGGCACGCATTTGCGGCCGTCGCAGGTCATCGCCGAGGTGCTGCCGGGGATTTCTGTCGCCTCGCTCACCGGCCCGACCAACGCCGCCGAGGTCGCCCGCGGCCTGCCCGCGGCGATGGTGCTGGCCGCGCCGGCCACGGCGACGGCCGTGGCGACGGCCGTGGCGGACGTGCAGGCGGCGCTCAGCGGGGCCACGCTGCGGGTTTACACCAGTGATGACCTGCCCGGCGTGGAATTCGGCGGCTGCTTGAAAAACATCTACGCGATCGCCGCGGGCTGCTGCGACGGGCTGAAGCTCGGCGACAATTCCCGCGCCGCGCTGCTCACACGGGCGCTGGCCGAGATGGTCCGCGTCGGCGTCGCGCTCGGCGCCCGGCCGGAGACGTTTTACGGCCTGAGCGGCTTTGGCGACCTGATCGCGACCTGCCATGGCGCGTGGAGCCGCAACCGGCAGTTCGGCTTTGCCATTGGCGAGGGCCGCACCGTCGCGGAGCTGATGGCCCACCGCAAGACGGTCGTCGAGGGCTACAAGACCACGGAGTCATTTCACGGCCTCTGCGTGGAGCGGAAGATTGACGCCCCGATCCTGCGCGAGATGTACGCCATCCTGTACGAGGGGAAAGTCCCGGCGAGCGCGATCAAGGCGCTGATGACCCGCGGGCTGAAGCGGGAGTAGGGTGTTGAGGTGGGTCGGGCATTACGCCCGATATCCTGCCGCCCAGGTCGGGGATAAACCCCGACCCGCAAAAGCGGCTGAGCGCCACGCTTGCCCTTCGCGGCCGAAACCGTTGAGTGTCCCGCATCTATGAGTTCCCTCTCTGCTGCTGCGCTCGATCGGAAACACAAGCTTGTCGTCTTCGCCTCTTCGCTGGGCACGGTCTTCGAGTGGTACGATTTCTACATCTACGGCACGCTCGCCGCCTTTTTTCGGAAAGCTGTTTTTCCCGCCGGGCAATGAGACTGCCGGGTTCCTCTCCAGCCTCGCGCTCTTCGGCGTGGGCTTTTCCGTCCGGCCGTTTGGCGCCCTGGTCTTCGGCCGCATCGGCGACCTGATCGGACGGAAGTACACCTTCCTGGTCACCATCGTGGTGATGGGCCTCGCGACGGCGCTCGTGGGCGTGTTGCCCACGTATGCGGCCATCGGTTTCTGGGCGCCGGTGATTCTCGTTGTGCTGCGGCTCGCACAGGGCCTGGCGCTCGGCGGGGAATATGGCGGCGCGGCCACGTACGTGGCGGAGCACGCCCCGGAGGGTAAACGCGGGCTGTTCACGAGCTGGATCCAGCTCACGGCCACGCTGGGTTTCTTCCTCTCGCTCGCGGTGATCTACCTGACGCGGCATGCGATGACGGCGGAAAGTTTTGGCGCCTGGGGCTGGCGGGTGCCGTTCCTCGTGTCGGTGCTGCTGCTGGCGATCTCGATCTACATCCGGCTCAAGCTCGAGGAATCGCCGGTGTTCGCCGAGATGAAGGCCCAGGGCAAGACCTCGAAGGCGCCGCTGACCGAAAGTTTCGCGCGCTGGGGCAATGCGAAGCTGGTGCTGATGGCGCTGTTCGGCGCGACGGCGGGGCAGGGCGTTGTGTGGTACACCGGCCAGTTTTACGCCCTCTATTTTCTCACAACGACGCTGAGGCTCGACTATGAGAACACCTACCTGTTGATCGGCGCGGCGCTGCTGCTCGGGGCGCCGCTGCTCATTTTCTTCGGCTGGCTGTCCGACCACATCGGCCGCAAATTCATCATGCTCACCGGCTGCCTGCTGGCGGTGCTGACCTACCAGCCGATCTTTCACGGGCTCACCCTGGCCGCCAACCCGGCGCTGGCCGAGGCGATGGCGCGGACGCCGGTCCAGCTGCACACGGGCGAATTCCAGGGTACGATTGATGTGACGGTGGATGCCGCGTCGGACGCCGCCCGCAAGATTATCGGCATGAAGCACGTGCACTCGGAGACGGACCTGGCCCGGAATTTCCTGAACAACCACGGCATCCCGTTTGAGCTGGTGCCGGCGACGTCCGGCGCGCCGCTGACCCTGACGGTGGGCGGAAGCAGCGTGGAGGGATTTCAGGCCAAGGCCTACGAAGCCGCGCTGGCCCCGGCGGGTTATCCGAAGGCGGCCGACCCGGCGCGCGTCGACCGGCTGAAGGTGATCGGCCTGCTGTTCGTGCTCATGAGCTACGTGGCCATGGTTTACGGACCGATCGCGGCGTTCCTCGTCGAGCTGTTTCCGACAAACATCCGCTACACCTCGATGTCGCTGCCGTATCACATCGGCAACGGCTGGTTCGGCGGCTTCCTGCCGCTAATCGCAGCCAGCATCGTGGTTTACACCGGCAACATCTACGCCGGCCTCTGGTATCCCATCGGCATCGCAGCGATGTCGGTACTGGTGAGCTTGGTGTGGGTGCCGGAGACGAAGGGTAAAAGTCTTAACGACTAGTTTTCCCCAAGCCGGGCTTGCTTGCGGCAAAGTCACCCGGCGTAATGCCCCTTTCCCGGGAATTATCCCACGTTTTCGCCCCTTTTACCCCATGACCCTGTTCGGCCTGCACTGGATCGATTCACTCATCCTCATCGCCTACGTCATCGCGATTTTGTTCATCGGCAAGGCGCACTCCGGCGGGGTGCAGGGCGAAAGTGACTTCTTCCTGGGCGGACGCTCGCTGGGCAAGTGGTTCCAGTTCTTCCTGAGCTTCGGCAACATGACCGACCCGGGTCAGGCCACCACCACGGCGAGCTCGGTGTACCGGCAGGGCGCCGGCGGCGCGTGGCTCGCGCTCATCACGCTGTTCCTGACGCCGTATTTTTGGTTCACGAACGTCTGGTTCCGGCGCGTGCGGCTGACGACGATGGCGGACCTGTTCGAGGACCGGTTTGGCCGGCGCTTCCTCGCCACGCTCTACGCGATCACGACCATCCTCATGGCCATCGTGGGCATCGCCGGCGGCAACGTCGTTGCACTGAAAACCCTGCAGCCGCTCATGACGAAGCCGGCCTCGGCCTACACGGTGACGGAACAGCAGATGGTGACGGATTACCGCGAGTTTTCCGAGCTGCGGAAGGACCACCTCGCGTCGCCGCTGGCGCCGAGCTCGCCCCGCTACGAACAGCTCAAGGGTTATTATGACCGCGGCGAACTCCAGCCGTACGTTTCCTATCTCCAGCCCGTCACGTTCTACATCGTGTCATCACTGCTGGTGGCGGTCTTCGTCGTGCTCGGCGGGTTGAAGGCCTCGGCCGTGGTGGACGCCTTGCAGGTCGTGCTCGTGATTACCATTTCGCTGATCCTGATCCCGTTCGGCCTCGCCAAGATTGGCGGGGTGGCGGGGCTGCACGCGAAGCTGCCCGCGGCGGCGTTCAACGTCTTCGGCGGCGACCACGCCAGCGAGTACACCTGGTATTCCATTGGCGCACTGCTGCTGGTCCAGTTCGTCGGCATCGTGGGCTCACAGGCGAGCATGACCATCGCGGGTTCCGCCAAGAATGAATACGCGGCGCGCATCGGCGCGGTGACGGGCGGCTTCAGCAAGCGCTTTGTCACGATCGCATGGTGCTTCTGCGGACTCATCGCCATCGCGCTCTTCGGTCCGAATCTATCCGACCCCGACCAAACCTGGGGCCTGCTCACGCAGGCCCTGCTCCCGGTGGGCCTCATCGGCGTGATGATCGTCGGCATCCTCGGTGGCAAACTCGCCCTGCTGGGTGCGGGCTCGGTCGTGCTGTCCGGCCTGGTCGTGAAGAATCTCTACGAGCCGTTGTTCCCGGGAAAGTCCGAGAAACACTACATGTTCGTCGCCCGGCTGACCGTGCCGCTGATCCTCGTACTGGGCATCGGCGTCGCGCTCTACCTGCACAGCGTGATCGCACTGCTGAAATTCGCGATCGTGCTGCTGGTGATCTGGGGCGTGCCGATCACGCTGATGTTCCTCTGGCGCCGGCTGACGGAAACGGCCGTCCGCATCCAGGTGATCGCCACGCTGATCTTTGTCGCGGTCATCCCGTGGGGTGTCCCGGCGATCCCGGCGCTGGCGCGCTCGGCCGGGCTGACCGCCATGACGCGGGAGCGCGTGATCAGCTTCGAGACCAAGGCCAGCGCCGCGGATGTGGCCCAGGGCCGCGCGGCAACGGAGGGCGTGCTCATCACCAAGACGCAGCGGATCGAGCCCGTTTCGCTATATTTCGAGGAGGGAGTGGTCCATGTGAACCCGAAGGACCTCAGCTCGCCCAAGACGGGCCGCGGCCTTTTCCGCGTCGAGGTTTACCTCCTGTCGCGGTTCGGCGTGGAGGTGGCGAACTTCGCGCCCGCGGGTCTGCTGACCACGCGCTATGTCGTGGATGCCCTGTTCCCGGTCGTGATCCTAGTTGTGGTCAGCCTGCTGACGTCACCGACGGATCCCAAGCGCGTGGCCCGGTTTTACGTGCGCTTGAAAACCCCGGTGGCGCCCACCCTAGAGGAGGACGCCGTCGCCGTCGAAGCCGGCTATGCCGAGCCCACGCGGCTCGACCACACCAAGCTTTTCCCGCAATCCAACTGGGAGTTTACCAAGTGGGACCGCACGGACGCGCTGGGCTTTTTCGGCTGCTGTGCGTTCGTCGGTGTGATCCTGCTCTTCTTCAAGGCCGTGCTGGCAATCGGGGGGTAAGTTTCCCGGACCGCGGCGAAGGCGCCACGGCTCCAGCCTGGCGATGGGGATGCGGCGCCCTCGCCGTGTCGATCAGCCGCTGCACGCCGCGAACCGTGGCCGGGCGGCGGCATGGCGGCTGTGCACGTCGAGGTAGACCTCGTCACAGAGCCGGTCCACGGCCTCACCCTGGGGAAATTGCGCACTGAAGCCGGGCTTGATCGGGTCGAGGGCGAGTCGCGCGGTTGCCAGGAAGCCCGCGATGAGCTCGCGCGGTTCTTCGTCGCCGATGGAAATCCGGATGGTGGTGGGCGAAATGCCGGCGGCGTGGAGGGCTTCGGCGTCCAGTTCGCTGTGGGACGTGAGCGCGGGACAAAGGATCACGGTGTTGCTCTGGCCGAGTGACACCATGTGGCCGAACATCGGGGAGAGGCTGTCAAAAAACCGCTCGAAGGTCAGGCGGTCGAGGCCGGCCGATTCGAAGTGAATGGTGAACAGTGGGGCGGGCAGGCCGAGGTAGGAGAGGCGGTCGCAGATCTCGCGGTTGGGATCGGACGGGCTGACGGGCCCGCTGACATGGATGAGCGGATGGGCGGCGAGCCAGCGGGCGAGGATGAGGGTGTTGATGCACTTTTTCAGCACGCGCATTTCGAGCGTCTTCATGCCGGAGAGCACCTCGTAGGCCTTGTCGGAGTCGAGGAACGCGCCCTTCACGTAGTACACGTTCCAGAACAGCGTATGGTCCCAGCCCGGCTCGCCCTTGGGCATGAACATCTCGGCGTTGCGGCCGATGACGACGCCGGCGGTGGTGTTGCCGTTGCCGGTGAGGTCCTTGGTGTAGCTGTGGATCACGTAATCCGGCCGCGCGAGCGGGTCGGGCTGCTGGAGCGGGCGGATGAGGAACGGCGTGCCGACGGTGGCGTCGAGCATCACGGTCAGCCCGGCGGCATGCGCGGAGCGGCACATGGCCGGCACGTCGAGGAAGATCCCGTGCGGATTGCAGGGGCTTTCCAGGAAAACGTAGATCTCCCGGCCGGCGGCGAGGCGGCCGGCATATTTTTCCCGGGTGGTGACGAGGGCGCGGTTGAAGTCGGCCACGGTGGCGCCGTCGAAGAACTCCACGCCGACGTTCAGGTTGGATTTCTTGGCAAACCAGTCGTGCAGGAGCTGGTAAGTGCCGCCGTAGACATTGCGCGAGGCCAGCACGACGTCCTCGTAGCCGACGAGGTGGGAGAGGATGCCGTCGATCGCCGCCATGCCGCTGTTGAAATTCCACGCCATGTACTCGCCGGACATGGCGCCGGCCTCGATGTCCACGATGTGGTTGGCGAGGGAGATCGAGGTGGGGTTGAGCAGGCGCGAGTAGATCTCGTGGAGGAACTCCCGGCCCTGGAATGCGTCATCAATCCACTCGGTGCACGCGAAGATGTACGTCGCGGTGCGGGTAATGACGGGGTTGGCGGAGAAAATCGCGGCGACGTTGTCGAACGTCGGATACGGGCCCTTCGCGAGGGACGTCGCCATGGAATGACCGAGGCCCTGGTGCACGGCGCGCGTTGGATTTTGGAGCGTGTCGAGCAGCTTCGCCAGCTGGAAGGCGAGGAACTTCTTGGCGTTGAACAGCGCGACCCGGTCGGTGCGCGGGAGACGCGGCAGTTCGCGGGTTGTGGCGTCCCAAAGCTCGGTCAGGTCGCCGTGGGCGCCGTAGAGCTTCTCGGCGAGGCGCAGGAGCGGGGCGCCGGCGGGCGAGGCGGGGTCGATGTGAAAATGGGCGAGCTGTTCCTCGGCAAGTCCGCGGAGGGAGCGGGCCTGGGTGGTTTTGCGGCGGGGCGAAAGCTGCTTCGCCGCGGGCGCAGACGATGGGGTAGTTTGCATGCGTCCAGTCTGCCGGGCCCCTCCGCCGGGCGCAAAACCTAACGGTGAGAAACGGGCCGGTTGCGGGCTTGGCGCGGCCCCTCCCGCGGCCCAAGCTCCCCGGATGATTTCGACCGGGTTGGTTTCCATTACCTTTCGCCAACTCCCGCCGGCGAAAATCGTCGCGCTGGTGAGGCAGGCCGGGCTGCGCGGCATCGAGTGGGGCGGCGACGTCCATGTGCCGCATGGCAACGTGGCCTGCGCGCGCGAGGTGCGGGGGCTGACCCAGGAGGCGGGCCTCGCGGTCGCAGCCTATGGCAGTTACTACCGAGCCGGGGCGAGTGAGGCCGCGGGCCTGTCGTTTGCGAGCGTCCTCGACTCGGCGGTCGAACTCGGCACGCCCCTCATTCGCGTCTGGGCCGGCCCGGCCGGCTCGGCCTCCGCCAGCCCCGGGCTGCGGGCGCAGGTGGTGGCGGATTTGCGCCGGATCGCGGCGCTGGCGGCCGCGGCGCGCGTCGGGGTGTCACTGGAGTTTCACAACGGCACGCTGACGGACACGGCCCCCTCGACCGTCCAACTGCTGGCCGAGGTGGATCATCCCAACCTTTCGACCTACTGGCAGCCGACGCTGGAGCAGGACCCGGCCGCGGGCCTGCGTGATCTCCGGAGCCTGCTGCCGCGGCTGACGCATGTGCATGTCTTCCATTGGCGGACGGGCACGACGGACCGGCTGCCGCTGGCGGACGGGGCCGCGCGGTGGCGGAGTTTCCTCGATCTGGCCGTGACGGCGCCGGGCGACCGGTATGCGATGCTCGAGTTTGTCGAGGGTGATGCGCCGGCGAATTTCCTGCGCGACGCCGCGACGCTGAAAAGCTGGCTCAACCCTTGAGGGCGCGGGAGAAGTGGTACGAGGCGATCCGCATCCGCTCGCGGAAATAGAAGCGGTGGGCGTCGAAGCGCTGCACCCCGGAGTCGAGCTCGAGCAAATCGCAATCGCGCGCCCGGGCCTGTTCCGCCAGCCACGCAAGCAGCCGCGCCCCGTGCCCCTGGGAGCGGCGCGTGGTGTCGCTCACGAGGTCGTCCACGTAGAGGTTGCGGCCCGAGAAGAGTTTTTCATGGAACCGGTACCCGGCGACGGCGCGCACGGTGCCATCCTCCTCGAGGCGGGCCAGGCGGAACCCTTCGCCCTGCATGCGGCGCACGCGGGCGACAAATTCCGTCTCCACGAGATGCGGCCGCAACTGGGCCATGACGGGGAAGCAACGCAGGATGTCGGCGTCGGACTCGGCGGGGGCGATGTGGATGGAGTTCATGGGGAAAATTGGGCGGCGGCGCGCACGAGCGTGCGGGCCCGGGGCAGGGTTTCGCCGCGCAGGGCGGCGCGCTCGGGTTGGAACAGTGGGCCGAGGGGAATGGGATGAATGCTTTCCGGCAACTCGGCGGCGAGTTCGAGTGCGCGCGGGATCGCGCGATGCGCGGTCACGTCCGGGAAAAAATCGCCGATAAGGGCAATCGCGGGTGTCATGTCAGGCTTTTTTCACGGCGGCCTTGGTCCGCTGCGTGGTGATGATGGCGACGGCGGTGATGATGATCACCGAGGCGACGAGGGTGCGTCCGGTCACGGGCTCGCCGAGGATGAGCCAGCCCAGAAAGACGGCGACCACGGGGTTGACGTAGGCGTAGGTGGAGACGCGGGCGGGGGTGGTGTGTTTGATCAGGTAGGCGTAGCAAGGATAGGCGATCAGCGATCCTGCCACCACGAGGTAACCCCATGCGGCGAGGGAGCGGCCGGTCAGATCCGCTGCGTGCAAATCCGTCCCCTCGCCACGGACAAGTGCCACGATGAGCAGTAGCGCGCCGCCCAGCAGCATTTGAATGGTCGCCGCGATCATGGGTTCGGCGGGATACCGCAGGTATCGCGAGTAGAGCGAGCCGCCGCTCCAAGTGAAGCAGGAGAACAGCAGGCCGGCGCACCGCCAAGGGTCGAGCGCCGGTCCCCCCGGCAGATTGCTCCCGACGAGCAACATGAGCCCGCCAATGCCGAGGGCCAGGCCAAGGAACGTGATCCATGTCGGACGCATGCCCTTGGGCAGCATCCAGTCGAGCAGCACAATGATCAGGGGGCTGACCGAAAGCAGCAGTGTGGTGATGCCCGAGGGAATCTTTTGCTCGGCCCATACCACCATGCCGTTGCCCCCGACGAGGAGCAGGGCGCCGATGATGAGGTTGTCGCGCCATTGCCTCGGCGTGGCCTGCGCCCGGCCTTTGTAGGCGAGCCACGCGTAAAGCAATCCCCCGGCCAAGAGAAACCGGGCTGCGGCCAGAAGGAACGGCGGCAAGGTCTCCACCGCCACGCGGATGGCGAGGTAGGTGCTGCCCCAGATGAGGTAGATGGCGGCGAATGATAGCAGCACCGCGGTGCGGGAAGTGGCAGGGGTGGAGGTCACAGCGGGCGCAGAATGCGGGGTCGGGGATGTGGCGCAAATCCGATCTGATTCCGGCGGAAATCCGTCGAAAAGGGCTAGCCCGCTGCGAGGTTACGTCGGGGGTTTTGCGGTATAAATAGAGGAATCGTAGACAGGGTTTGTACCCTATCCTATTGTGGGATATAGTTCTTGTAACCAACGCGCTCAGGCTTTGAGTCATCAACCCGTGGCCATTCGCGCTGTCATCATCGAGGACGAGTCGGTTTTTCGGCACATGCTCAGCATGGCTTTGAGCCGGGTCCGCGGCCTCACGGTTGCCGGAGAATTTGGCGACGGCCGGATCGGTCTGGAATTTTGTCTGAAGGAAAACCCCGCGCTCCTCGTGCTGGATCTTTTTCTCCCCGGCATGCACGGCCTCGACGTGGTGCGTGAGATGCGGGCCAAGTCACCTGCGACGCGCATCCTGGTGCTCACCGGTCATCCGGACGGCGACCTGCCCGCGCGACTGATTGCGCAGGGCGTGCATGGCTTCGTGGACAAGGCCGAACCGCTGAGCTACGTGCTGCAGGCCATCGAGGTGGTGATGGGCGGCGGGATGTTTTTTGCGACGAACGTGCCGCCGAAAGTCGGCGGGGACGCCGCGGCCGCCGCGGCTTCGCTGCCGCCGACGCCGCCGTCCGTGAAACCGGGCCCGCCCGCCCCGTCGCTGGAGGCAGTGCAGATGCTCTCCGGCCGCGAGATCGAGGTGGTGCAGCTGGTGGCGGAGGGTTTTTCGTCCAAGGAAATCGCGTCTCGTCTCAGCCTGAGCGTGCGTACGGTGGAAAAGCACCGCGCGAACATCATGGAAAAGATCGGCGTGCGCGAGGTGGCGAGCCTGGTGCGCTGGTGCGTGCAGGCCGGCCTGGTGAAAAACTAGCCGGCCTGGCGGGCATAGGCCCGCAGCGGGACGGCGATCTGCTCGAAGTCCGCGCGCGTCGCGGCAATGTCCTCCGGCGTGACATCGCCCGTGGTGTTGGTCAGCCGGGCCTCGAGCTCGGCCATCCGGCCGGACAGGTCGCTGGCGCCGACGATGCGCGCACTGCTTTTCAGGCTGTGGGCCGCCCGCTTGCGCTCGCTGTGATCACGGGAGTGCAGGTCGCGGAACACCGCCTCGAAACTGGTCAGGAACATCTCCGCCAGTTCGCGGGCCGACTCCTCGCCGAGGGCGGAGACCAGCTCAGCAATGGCGCTGTTGGGCGGCGGCACGTGGGGCATGGTTGGATAGGCTAAACGGGGAACGGGGCTTACTGCAATCCCTCTCCCTACCGGCAAAGCGGTAGGCAGAATTTGCTCAGTCCGCGGCGGACGGGGCCGGGTGGTCAGAGGTGACCGGAGATTTACCGGCGCTGGTTGAGGGCGAGGCTGAACCAGCCGACATCCGCGCCGTTAAGCCGGTAGTTGCGGTCGGGGTAATCGAAACGGCGGAGGGTGGTGAAGCCGGCCCCAAGGTCGAGGTCGAGTCCGTTGCCGAAGGTGTAGGTAGCGCCGGCGCCGACCCGCACTTCGGTCACGGCGAGATAGGTGTTGGCCAGCCGGCTGATCCCGGGGGCGGGGACGCCGAGGTTGTCCGTGATGCGGTAGTTTCCGCCCGCCATGGTCAGGCCAGCCCGCCAGGCAAGCCGGGGAGAGGCGTGATAGGTCAACCCGGTGCGCGGGAAGCCGACCTCAAGCTCCCACGCGGGATCAAACTTCCACCGCACCCCGAGGGCGGGCAGAACGGGCTGGTTGCTGAAGCCATTGACGCTCACCCCGAAGATCCAGACCAGACCGTCGTGCGGAGTGTAGAAGGTGGTGAGCAAGAGCGGGGCGTTGAAGCTGTCGCTCCCGAGTCGCTTGAAGTCGCCGTAGAAACCGGGCCGGAGAAACGCACCCCAGGCCCACGTGGGGGTGAGCACGCCCCGGAAACCGAGGGAGGCCGAGATTTCCTGGACCGAACCGGGCAGCGGGGTGCCGCTGGACGCGTCGAACGTGGTGTGCTCGTAGGCGAAGCCGGGGAGGAAGAGGATATGCTCCGAAACCGGCACTCGCCCGGAGACGCTGAAATCGAAGCGGGTGAGCGAGGCCTCGCCCACGCTGGTTGCACCGCGGGTGAGCTGGCCTTTCCCGGAGGCGGTGAATCCGCCCGAGTACGAATTGATCAGTGAGGGGCGGAAGGTGGCGCTCGCGGGCTGGGCGCGCAGCACCGACGCGGCGGTGAGCAGGGTCAGAAGAACGGTCAGGGATCGGCGGAACGGAAACGCGCAGGCGAATAGGCGGGGTATCATGGGAAAAAGAGTGGCATTAAGTCATTACGGCTGGAGCGCGGGCCTTGGATGCACATTTCGCGCAGTTCCAGGGTATGCGGTGCCGAATTCACCCAAGGTTGGCGGGTGGGGCGTACTGCGCGAGGGCGGGGCCGCTCAGGCGGCAGATGGTCCACTCGGTCTTGCGCTCGGCCCCGAGGGATTCGTAAAAATCGATCGCGGGTTGATTCCAGTCGAGCACGCTCCACTCCATCCGGCCGCAGCCGCGCTGGTGGGCGAGGCCCGCGAGGTGCAGCAGCAGGGCCTTGCCGATGCCATGGCCGCGGAACTCCGGACTGACGAACAGATCCTCCAGGTACAGGCCGGGCCGGGCGAGGAAGGTGGAGTAATTGGGGAAAAATATGGCAAAGCCCGCCGGCGTGTCCCCGTCGGCGAAGGCCAGCACGCACTCCGCGGCCGGCCGCGGTCCGAAGAGTGTGGCGCCGAGTTTTTCCTCGGTGGCCTCGACCTCGGGGAGGAGTTTTTCATAGGTGGCGAGCGCGCGGATGAAGCGGAGGATGAGCGGCAGATCCGCGGGGGTGGCGGGTCGGATACGGGGCGGCATGATGCGTCTCAGGGCGGCGTTTGACGGCGGAAAGTCAAGCGGCGCGAGGGATTGTCCCTCGGCAAAAATTTCCATGTCCCGCTAGGCTGGCGCCGGCATTTTCGCGCCGGCCTACAGCACCTGATGACCCCATCCACCCATTTCTGGGCGGTCCTGTCCGCGGCCGTGGAGGCGTCCGGCGCCTGGGAGTGGTCGTCGATCGGATTGGAGATCGGGGTGGATCTCGTGGCGGTGGCGGCGTTGATCCTATATCTGCGCAGCTTGCTGCATCGCCGGACGAGCGAGCTGCACGCCTCGGAGGCCCAGTTCCGCCGGCTGTTTGAGGACGCGGTGGAGGGCATTTATGAGAACACCTCCGCGGGTGGATTCCGCCTGGCGAACCCCGCGATGGCGCGGATCATGGGTTACTCGAGCGCGGAGGAACTGATGACGATCCCCCTCCCCGGGACGGCTGGCGGCGTGTTAGGTGTCGCCAACGCGGCGCCAGGATTTTTTGCCCTTCTCGAGGCGCCGCGGGACCACGTGACGGACTTTGAATCCGAGGTCCTGCAGGCGGCGCTGGCCGAGAAGTGACGGCGCGTCAGGCCTTGCCCCAGGCCTTAAGCTGATCGAAGCAGCGGCGGACGCTCTCCATCGGCGCGTGGTTGTACCACTCCTGCTCGACGACGTACCACTCGACCGCACCGATCGCCTCGGCGGCGGCGAAAACCTTGGTGAAGTCGACCGGCCCGAGGCCGATTTCCTTTTCATCCTTCAGGTGCAGCAGGCGCACGCGGGCGCCGTGGTCGGCCAGGAATTTTTCCGGCGGCACGCCGCCGACATGGGACCAGTAGACATCCAGCTCGGCGGCGAGGTCGCGGGGCGCGGCGGCCGACAACATCCAGTCAAACGCGGTGCGGCCCTCGATCACCTTCAGCTCGCTGGCGTGGTTGTGAAAGCTCAGCTGCAGGCCGAATGCGCGCAGGGCGGCGCCGATGCCACCCAGTTCCTCGCCAATGCGCGAGCAGGCGGCGGCGGAGAGATACTGCCCCGGGTGCCACCACGGGCAGATGACGTGGCGGGTGCCGAAAAGCAGGGCATCGTTCACGACCGTATCAAAGTCATTGCGAAGCGCGTTGATGCCGGCGTGCGTGCCGGAGACCTTGAGCCCGGCCGCATCGAGGGCCGCCTTGGCGCCCTTGGCGTCGAGATTGCCGTAGCCGGCCAGCTCCACGCCGGTGTAGCCCATCTTGGCGACGGCGGCGACGGTGCCCGCGAAGTCAGTGCCGGTGTCGCCGCGCACGGAGTAGAGTTGCAGGGCCAGGGGGATTTTCTTCATGCGAACGGTGCCGGGGAGTTCGCCAAGCCGGAGGGCGAAGTCAACCGCTGGTTCAACCCGGACGCCGGGACTATGGACTACTCAACGGCTCCAGCGTCACGCGGGTGCCGTCGGGATCCGTGAGCGTGCGCGGCGCGGCGGTCCGGTTGGACGCGGCGGAAAAACCGGCGAGACCCGTGAGCCGGGCGGGGCCCCGCGGGGCCGGATGGCCCCAGGTGTTGACGGCGATATGATGGTGGTAGTCGTCGGCGGCGAGGAAGAGCGCCTCCGGGTAGGTGTCCTGCCGGATGGCGAGACCCAGTTCACTGGTATAGAATTTTTTGGCCGGTTCGAGGGCGCTAACCGAGAGATGGAGATGGCCGAAGGTGGCGTGGGCGAGTGGTGCGGCTGGCGGCGGCGAGGGCAACTCCCGGAGCAGGCCGCGGGGGTCGAGCGCGCGGGTGAACATGGCCACCTTGCCGCCCGCCACGGGCCACTCGGAGCGCGGCCGGTCGCGGTAGATCTCGATGCCGTTGCCGTCGGGGTCGGCGAGATAGATGGCCTCGCTCACGCCATGGTCGGAGAGGCCCTCAATCTGCTGCCGGTGCTCGATCAGGCGGGCCAGGACGGCGGCGAGGGTGGAGCGGTCGGGCACGAGGAGGGCGAGGTGAAACAGCCCCGCGACGCGTTCGGTGGGCTCAACCGCGGCCGGGTCCGCGGTAAAGGTGATGATGGCGGGTTCGTCGGCCGAGAAATGCAGCGTGACCGTGCGCGCGTCGGGCTGGCGGGCAATGAGCCCAAGGGCGTCCCGGTAAAACGGCAGGATCCGGCCGACGTCGCGGGTGACCAGCGTGACGTGGCGGAGGGCGAAGGTGGGGGAGGGCAAAGGAGGAACGGGTGAGGATGAAAAACTAGAAACAAGAAGTCCCGGAGTTTCCAAACCCGCAAGCCGGCCCCGGCGTTTCTACACTCTCCTTACTCCGACCGTTGCGGCTTTGCCTCAGTGCGCGCTGTCGAGGTCGCCGGGCTTGAGCAGCGGCTGGAAGAGGCCCTTGTTGGCGGCCTTCATGTAGGCCTCCTTGGCCTCGATGGTGTTGTCTTTCACCCGGGCCATGAGGCTCTGGTCCATCGTGATCATGCCGTCGTTGCCGCCGCTCTCGATGATGGCGCGGATGTTGGCGATCTGCCCGCTGCGGATGGTGTTGGGCAGCGCCTCGTGGGTGAGCAGGATCTCGTGCACGGCGCAGCGGCCCTTGGACACGGCCTTGCAGAGGAGCTGGGAGACGACGCCGGCGAGGCAGCTCGAGAGCATGACGCGCACCTGGTTCTGCTCGTCGGCGGGAAAGGTGTTAATGATGCGGTCGACGGTCTTTGGGGCGTTGTTGGTGTGCAGCGTGCCGAAGACGAGCATGCCCATGGAGGCGCAGCCCAGCGCGAGCTTGATGGTCTCCATCTCGCGCATTTCGCCGATGAGGACGACGTCGGGGTCGTGGCGCATCGCGCCCTTGAGGGCGGCGGCAAACGACTCCGTGTGCTCGCCGACCTCGCGGTGGACGATGGTGGATTTCTTCGCCTGGTGCACGAACTCGATCGGGTCCTCGATCGTGATGATGTGCTTGGCGAGGTGCGTGTTGATGTAGTCGATCATCGCCGCGAGCGTGGTCGACTTGCCGGAGCCGGTGGGGCCCGTGACGACCACGAGGCCCTCGTTAAGGTGGCAGAGTTTCTTCAGCGCCTCGGGGAGCCTCAGTTCGTCGAATGAGCGGATCTTGACGGGGATCTGGCGCAGGACGGCCCCCTGGCCGGTGTGGTTATAGAGGAAATTCGCGCGGAAGCGCGCGATGCCCGGGATCTCGTGGGCGAGGTCGAGGTCCTTGCGCTCGAGGTAGTCCTTCCAACGCGTCTCGCTGACGAGCTCCTTGAGCATTTTCTCCATGGTGGCCGCGTCGAGCGGATCGGGGCCGATGGCTTTGAGGGCGCCGGAGATGCGGGCCTTCGGGGGCAGACCGACGGTGAGGTGCAGGTCGGACCCGCTCTGGTCGAGCATGGTACGGAGCAGTTGGTCGACGAGGGCCATGGTCAGGAGATCTTTGCCCGCAGGACGCGGTTGGTGATGTTGGCGAGGGCGGTTTCGGCGGTGATCGACCGGTCCTGCCAGAGGCCGAAGACCACATTGTCCATCAGGCACATGCCCTCGCGGACGCCGGTTTCCATGGTGTTGCGCAGGCCTTGGGACTTGCCCTCGCGGATGAGATTCTGGATGGCGACGTTGTTGATGAGGATCTCGCAGGCGAGCGTGAGCCCGCCCTTGACGTCGGGGAGGAGGCGCTGGCAGACCACGCCGCGGAGACTCTCGGCAACGCTGGCGCGGATCTGCGGCAGTTGGCCGGGAGGGAAGACATCGAGCACGCGGTTGAGCGTGGTGGCGGCATCGCTCGTGTGCATGGTGCCGATCACCAGATGGCCGGTCTCGGATGCGGTGATGGCCATCTCGATGGTCTCCAAGTCGCGGAGTTCGCCGATGATGATGACGTCAGGGTCCTCGCGGAGGGCGCCCTTGAGCGCACTGGCGAACGTCTTGGTGTGCTGGCCGATCTCGCGCTGGGTGACATTGCAGCCCTTGGCCGGCTGCACGACCTCGATGGGATCCTCCACCGTGATGATGTGGTCGGTGCGGGTCGAGTTGAGGTAGTCAACCATCGCGGCGAGCGTGGTGGTCTTGCCGGAGCCGACGGGGCCGGTGATGAGGATCAGGCCGTTGTGGTAGGAAAGGAGCTTCTTGATTGTCTCCAGGTGGGCCGAGAAACCGAGGTTGCCAAGCGAGGGCAACTTGTCCGGCACCATGCGATAGGAGCCCGCCACGCCGCGCTTGTGGAACATCAGGTTCACGCGGTACCGGTCGGTGCCGCTGAGGGCGAGGGCGTAGTCGTAGTCCTTGCAGTCGAGGAAGGTTTTTTTCTGCCCGTCGGACAGGAGCGCGGTGTTCAGCCGGAGGGCATCGTCGGCGGTGAGGACATAGTCCGACAGGAACATGAGCGCCCGGCTCTTGCGGATGAAGGGCCGTGAGCCGGTGGAAAGATGGAGGTCGCTGGCGCCGAAGTCCGAGGTCTGGCGGAGGAGGCCGCGGAACGCCGAGGCAAGTCCCGCATCGTCCAGGATGCCGATGGTGTCGAAGGGGAACTTGGGCGCCGGCCCGGCGCCGCTCTTTTTCGTTTCCACTTCAACCTTCGCGGCGGCGGGGGCTTCCGCGAAGGGCGGCTCGGTGCCGCTGCCAGCGAACGGGTCGCCGAACGGCGGGCCCTTCGGGCCCTTGTTCATGGCCAGGCTCGCGACCTTCTCGAGGGTGTCGACGTCCTCGACATACCCCTCGTCGACGAGGCGTTGCGCAAAAGTGCCGATATCCGCGTCATTCCCGACCGCGGACCGGACGGCGGTGGCGTGTTCGCGGCTGAAAAGGCCCTGGTCGAGGCCAAGGCGGACAAGCCAGAGTACGTCGTTGGTCATGCGGGAGAAGTGAGGGGGATGGGGCAAGTCAGGCAACGACCGGCGGACAAGCCAAGCGCGAAGGTGGGAAACCACTTTACGCGGCCGGGGTCCATGGGTCATAAATCCTCCCATATGAAGCACTCCATCCTCTCCCGGGCCGCCATTTTGTCCTCCCTTGTTCTCGGCTTGTCCGCCCTCACCCTGTTCTCCGGTTGCATTGCGGCGGCGGCGGGTGCCGGCGCCGCGGGCGTGGCCTATGTGACGGGGGACCTTACTGCCAATCTCGATGCCAGCTTCGACCGGAGCGTTCGGGCGACCGAGCGGGCGGTGCAGCAGCTGGAATTCACCAAGGTCAGCGAGTCCAAGGATGCACTGATCGCCGTCATCAAGGTGAACAACGCCGTCAATAAGAAGATCAAGATCACGTTGGAGCGCACGGGCGATAACCTGACGAAGGTGACCATCCGGGTCGACACGTTCGGCGACCAGTCGCTGTCGTTGGCGATTCTGGACAAGATTAAGTCGAACCTCTGATTGGTGCCGGGGAGGGGAGGCGGGCAGCCGGTTTCCGGGGTTGCCAAACGGGGCCCTTTCGCTGACGGTGACCCTTTAACTCCCGCCAATGCTGAAGAAATTTCTGTCGAAGCTGCGCCAATCGATCGCGCCTTCCCGTTCCTCCTCGCCCGCGCCCGCCGCCCCGGCCAGGTCCCATTCCACGCCGCGCCCTGAGCGCGGTTCCGGCCCGCACCATGGCCAGCCGCAGCAGCCCGGCGCGCACGGTTCGCACGGTTCGCATGAATCGCGCCCGCGCCGCGATGATCGCGGTCCGCGCCAGGAGTCGGACGGACGTGGCAGCCGCGGCGGTGCTGCTGGTTCCCACGGCAGCTCTTCCCATGGTGGCTCCGCGCAAGGCGGCGGCCGGGGCCTGCATTCCCGCTCCGGTGGTGGCCCGGGTGGTCCGCGCGGTGAGCGCGAACGGCCGATGATCGACAAGACCTTTGATCATCCGCGCTCCGCCCCGGTGAAACCGGCGATCAAGGTGGATGTGCCGAAGATGGACACGGAATTTACCAAGCTCGGCCTGTGCGATGCGCTCGCCTTTGCCGTGCAAGAGATGGGCTACGTGACCCCGACGCCGATCCAGGCGCAGGCCATCCCGGTCGTGCTGCAGGGCGGCGACGTCATCGGCTCGGCCCAGACCGGCACGGGCAAGACCGCGGCGTTTGCGCTGCCGATCATCCAGCGCCTGGGGTCGCACGGCAAACTGCGCGTCCTCATCCTCGAGCCCACGCGCGAACTCGCGCTGCAGGTTGAGGAGGCGTTCCAGAAATTTGCCAAGTTCACCGACCTCAACGTCACCATCGTCTACGGCGGCGTGGGTTATGGGAAGCAGCTTGAGGATCTGAAACGCGGCATGGACATCCTGGCGGCGACGCCGGGCCGGCTGCTCGACCACATGGAGCAGGGCAATGTCTCCCTGAAGGACGTCGACATCCTGGTGCTCGACGAGGTCGACCGGATGCTCGACATGGGCTTCCTGCCCGACGTGAAGCGCATCGTCCAAAAGACGCCCGCCACGCGCCAGACGCTGTTTTTCACCGCCACACTGCCGCCCGAGATCGCGTCCCTCGCGGCCTGGGCGCTGAGGAACCCCGTGAAGGTCGAGATCGGCCGCCAGCGTTCGCCGGCGGAGACGGTCTCGCACGCGTTCTACCCCGTGGTGGCGTCGCAGAAGTTCGACCTGTTGCAGCTGCTGCTGGAGCAGACCGACTTCAAGAGCGTGATCATCTTCTCCCGCACCCGCATGGGCGCGGACCGCATCGCCCACCGCCTGCAGGCCAAGGGTCACACCGTGGGCGTGATGCACTCCGACCGCAGTCAGCGCGAGCGCATCGAGGCGCTCGACGGTTTCAAGACCGGCAAGTTCGAAGTGCTCGTGGCGACGGACATCGCGGCGCGCGGCCTCGACATCGCGGGTGTCTCGCACGTGGTGAACTACGACGTGCCGGAAAACGCCGAGGATTACGTGCACCGCATCGGCCGCACGGGCCGCGCGCACGCCTCGGGCGACGCCTTCACGCTCGTGACCGAGGATGACGTGCGCGACGCACGCAGCATCGAGCGGTACATGGGCATGGCCGTGGAACGGAAGAAGATCGAAGGTTTCCCTTACATCTACTCCGCGCTCTTCGACGAGAAGGCGCTGGCGGAAGAGGTGGCAGCCGCGGTCAAGCCCACCAGCCGGCTCCATCGCGGCGCCCGCCGCTGAGGCGCGCCCGGGGCTTGTTCACGGATTGTTTTTTCATGCGAACAATGCGCTAGGCCCTTGTCTGGCGCGGTGATTGCTCTATTTTCAAAGCACTATGTCCACCCTCGTCGGAAAACCCGCCCCGCTCTTCAACGCCAACGCCGTCGTCAATGGTGAGGTCGTGAGTGACTTCTCGCTGACGCGCTACCTCGGCAAGCAGCATGTCGTGCTGTTCTTCTACCCGAAGGATTTCACGTTCGTCTGCCCCAGCGAGTTGCACGCCTTCCAGGCCGCACTGAAGGACTTCGAGTCCCGCGGCACGGCGGTCGTGGCCTGCTCCACCGATACCGAGCAGTCCCACTGGGGCTGGCTCCAGGTGCCGAAGAACCAGGGCGGCATCGGCGGCGTGACCTATCCCATCGTGGCCGACACCAACAAGACGATCGCGTCCGCCTACGGTGTGCTCGTCGGCGAACTCGTCCCCGGGGCAACGCCGGACGCGCCGTTCACCGCGAAGGGTGACCTGATTGCCTACCGCGGCCTCTTCCTGATCGACCGCAAGGGCATCGTGCGCCACGCGCTGGTGAACGACCTGCCGCTCGGCCGCGACGTCGCCGAGACGCTGCGCATCGTGGACGCCCTGCAGTTCTTCGAGAAGCACGGCGAGGTCTGCCCGGCCAACTGGACCCCGGGTAAGAGCGGCATGAAGGCGACCAACAAGGGCGTCGCCGAGTACCTGGCCAAGAACTGAGCCGGCCTTCGCCTGAATCACGCCCCGCGGCCGATCCCGGTCCGGGGCGTTTTTGTGTCCGGACGGCGCCGGCAACCGGCCGGACCCATTCGCCGGTATTTTCGACATCGCCAGCCGGTCCGAACCTTCGCAACCTGCGCGCGAATTTAACCCCTCACCATGCCCTTCAAGATCACCTTCATTGGCGCCGGCTCGATCGGCTTCACCCGCCGCCTGCTCGCCGACCTGCTCGCGGTGCCGGAGTTCGCGGACGTCGAGTTCGCCTTCACCGACATCAACGCCCGCAACCTGAAAATGGTCACGGACTTGTGCCGGCAGGACATCGCCGCCAACGGCCTGACGACGAAGATCACCGCGACCACGAACCGCCGCGACGCACTGCGCGGGGCGAAATACATCTTCACCGTGGTGCGTATCGGCGGGCTGGAGGCCTTCGCGACCGACGTGGACATCCCGCTGAAGTACGGCGTGGACCAGTGCGTGGGCGACACGCTCTGCGCGGGCGGCATCATGTACGCGCAGCGCGGCATCTCGGCGCTGCTGGATTTCTGCAAGGACATCCGCGAGGTCGCCGCGCCGGACTGCCTGCTCCTGAACTACGCCAACCCGATGGCGATGATGACGTGGGCCGTGAACAAGTACGGCGGCGTCCGCTGCGTGGGCCTGTGCCACGGCGTGCAGCACGGGCACTTCCAGATCGCGGAGGTGCTGGGCAAGAAGAAGTCCGAGGTGGACATCATCTGCGCCGGCATCAACCACCAGACCTGGTTCATCTCGGTCAAGACCGACGGCCAGGAGCGCACGCCGGAGCTGCTGGCGGCGTTTGAGAAGCATCCCGTTTACCCGCAGGAGGAGAAGGTGCGCATCGATATGCTGCGGCGCTTTGGCTATTACTCGACCGAGTCGAACGGCCACCTCAGCGAATACGTGCCGTGGTACCGCAAGCGCACCAACGAGATCAAGCGGTGGAGCAACCTGAACGTCTGGATCGGCGGCGAGACGGGCGGCTATCTGCGCGTCTGCACCGAGGGCCGGAACTGGTTCGAGGCGGAGTTTGGCGGCAAAAAAAAGCACGAGCCCCTGCGCTACACCCAGGAAAACCGCAGCGAGGAACACGGCAGCCGCATCCTCGAGGCGCTGGAGACGGGCCGCGTCTACCGCGGCCACTTCAACCTGCCGAACGGCGGCACCATCACCAATCTCGCGCCGGACGCGATCATCGAGGCCCCCGGCTTCGTGGACCGCCATGGCATCAGCATGATCCAGGTGGGCGACCTGCCGCTCGGCTGTGCCGCAGTGTGCAACGCCTCGATCTCGGTCCAGCGCCTCGGCGTCGAGGCGGCGGTGGCCGGCGACGACACCCTCCTGCGCCAGGCCTTCATGATGGACCCGCTCACTGGCGCGGTCTGCAACCCGCCCGAAATCTGGCAGATGGTGGACGAGATGCTCGTGGCGCAGGCGCCCTGGCTGCCCCGCTACAAACGCGCCATCGCCGCCGCCAAGAAGCGCCTGGCGAAGGGCAAGCTCCTCAAGACGAAGGTCACCCGCGGCGCCGCGCGCCTGAAGACGCGCAGCCTCGCGGAGATGAAGCGGATCGAGAAACAGAACCCGCGCGCGGGGCATTGAGCGGTTGACCCGGCATTGACGCCCACCCGGGTCTTCCGGCTTGATCTATATTCCTGCCTAGGTATATGGAAGGGCGGTGAAGCTGATTTCGATCTACGAGTGCCTCTGTGACCCGACGCGGCTGCGGCTGCTCCACGTGCTGGCGCAGGGCCCGCTCTGCGTCTGTCACTTCCAGGCGGTCCTGCGGGAGCCGCAGGTGAAGATTTCCAAGCATCTCGCCTACCTGAAGGCGCGCGGGCTGGTGCAGTGCGAGCGGGACGGCAACTGGATGGTCTACGCGCTGCCGGCCAAGCCGTCGCGCGAGCTTCGGACCAATCTCGCCTGCCTGCAGGACTGCACGGGGGAGGACCCCGTTTTCCGGCAGGACCTTGCCCGGCTGAGGCAGCTGGCGCCGAAACTCTCCGCCACCGGACCGGCCTGCTGCGCGCCGGCCAAATCCCGCTGATTTTCCATGAGCCAAAAAGCACCGTACAAGGTCCTGATCCTCTGCACCGGCAATTCCGCCCGCTCCGTCCTCGGCGAATACCTGCTCCGCGCGAAGGGGCGGGGTCGCTTCGAGGTGTTCAGCGCGGGCTCGCATCCCACCGGCCGGGTGAATCCGCTCGCGGTGCGCACGCTGCGGGAGAAGTACAGCCTGGACGCCAGCGACGCGCGTTCGAAGTCGTGGGACGAGTTCAAGGGGGTGAAGTTCGATTTTGTCATCACCGTCTGCGACAACGCGAAGGAAGCCTGCCCGGTCTGGCCCGGTCAGCCGATGATCGCGCACTGGGGTTCGCCCGACCCGGCCGGGGCGGAGGGCACCGAGGACGAGAAATACCGCTGCTTCGTGAACGTGGCGTCCCAGATTGCGCGGCGCGTGGACCTGTTCTGTGCGTTTCCCGACGACAAGCTGCTCGACGCAGTGGCGGTGCGCAGCGTGGGCGAGCAATTCAAACTGCCCGGCGAGTCGGCAATGAACACCTGAGGCCGTAGCCCGTCGCTCAACCCGCCATGAATCCCATCTCCGCCCGCCTGTCGTTCCTCGACCGTTATCTCACCGTCTGGATATTCCTCGCGATGCTCGCGGGCGTGCTGGCCGGACGCTGGCTGCCGGCGATCCCGGCCGCGCTGACCGCCTGGAGCGTCGGGACCACCTCGATCCCGATTGCGATCGGGCTGATCGTGATGATGTACCCGCCGCTGGCGAAGGTGCGTTACGAGGAACTGGGCGACGTGTTCCGCGACAAGAAGGTCCTGGCGCTGTCCCTCGTGCAAAACTGGCTGGTGGGCCCGGTGCTGATGTTTGTTTTGGCGGTGATTTTCCTCCGCGACCGGCCGGAATATTTCGCGGGCCTGGTGATGATCGGACTGGCGCGTTGCATCGCGATGGTGATCGTGTGGAACGACCTCGCGGGCGGCAGCCGCGAGTACTGCGCGGGACTCGTGGCCTTCAATGCGCTGTTCCAGGTGTTTTTCTACGCGCCGCTGGCCTGGCTGTTTCTCCGCGTGCTGCCGCCGCTCGTCGGCGTGCACACCGGGGCGCTCGACCTGACGAGCATCACCATCGCGAGCGTGGCGAAAAGCGTCTTCATTTACCTCGGGATTCCGTTCCTGACGGGCTGGCTGACCCGGCTGGCCCTGCGCCGCGGGGCGCGGGTGGCGTGGTATGACGGGAAGTTTGCCCCGGCGATCAGCCCACTGACGCTGGCTGCGCTGCTGTTCACGATCTTTGTGATGTTCAGCCTGAAGGGCGACACGGTGCTGCGCATCCCGCTCGACGTGCTGCGGATCGCACTGCCGCTGGTGGTTTATTTCGCCATCATGTTCTTCGCCACCTTCTGGATGAGCATCCGGGCCGGCACGGATTACGCCCGGGCGGCCACCCTCGCGTTCACTGCGTCGGGCAACAACTTCGAGCTGGCGATCGCGGTGGCGGTGGGGGTGTTCGGACTCGCGTCGGGTGCGGCCTTTGCCGCCGTGGTCGGGCCCCTGGTGGAGGTGCCCGCACTCATCGCGCTGGTCAGCGTAGCGCTGGCTTGGAAACGGCGGCTGGGTCGTCCAAGCTGACGGTCGCATGAGCGCACCCGGGATTCAGATCGCGGCAATGAGTGCGGCCGACTGGCCGGTCGTGGCGGAGATTTACCGCGAAGGCATCGCGACGGGCCATGCGACGTTCGCGAGCGAGCCCCCGGCGTCCTTTGCCGAGTGGAGCAACGGCAAGATGGTGGGGTGCAGCCTGATTGCCCGCGACAGTGCCGGGCTGGTGCTCGGCTGGGCCTGCCTGTCGCCGGTCTCGGACCGGTGCGTCTATGTCGGCGTCGCCGAGGTGAGCGTGTATGTGGCGCAGTCCGCCCGCGGTCGCGGCGTGGGCGACACGCTGATCCGCGACCTCATCGCGCGGTCGGAAATCCTCGGGGTCTGGACCCTGCAGGCGGGGATTTTCCCGGAGAACAAGTCGAGCATTGCGCTGCATGTGCGGAATGGTTTCCGCGAGGTGGGTCGGCGGGAGCGCATTGGCAAGATGGCGCATGGCCCGCTGGCGGGGCAGTGGCGCGACACCGTGCTGCTGGAGCGGCGCAGCAGCGTGGCGGGGCGGAGTTGAATTTGCCGTTGCCGTGCCGGAGGTTTGGCCGTGGCGTGGGCGGTTCATGCAACTCGACATTCCCGCCGGCGACTTCGCCGGGTACATCTTCGACCTCGACGGCACGCTGATCGACACCATGCCGCTGCACTACCGCGCCTGGGATGCCGCGATGCAGGCGGCCGGGCTGCCACATGCCCTGGACGAGGATTATTTCTATTCGCTGGGAGGCGTGCCGACACGGCGCGTGGCGGAGATGTTTGGCGAGCGCTATGGCCTCAAGCTGGACCCGGACCTGGTCTTCCATGCCAAGGAGACGCTGTTCGCGGAATTGCAGAAGGACGTGAAACTGATCCAGCCGGTGGTGGATTACGCGCGGCGCATGCACGCCACGCACCCGATGGCCATCGCCTCGGGCGGCCCGCGGGTGATCGTGGAGCGCTCGCTGGAGATCACGGGATTGCGGCCGATGTTTCGCGCCGTGGTAACGGCGGACGACGTGAAGCACGGCAAGCCGTCGCCCGACATGTTCCTGCTCGCCGCGGAGCAGTTGGGCGTGGCGCCCGGGCAGTGCCTCGTGTTTGAGGACGCCGAGCCCGGCATCCAGGGCGCGCTGGCGGCGGGGATGCAGGTCGTCCGCGTGGTGAGCCGGAAAATTTAAGGGTTTCGCGGGACCGGGAATTTGTGTTCTGCTGGCCGGATGAAGTTCGAGTCACTGGTCAAACCCGCAGTGCTGACGCAGCCCGTCTATGAGCCGGGCAAGCCGATCGAGGAGGTCGCGCGCGAGCTCGGGCTCCAGCCGGACGGCATCATCAAGCTGGCCTCGAACGAAAACCCCTTTGGCCCGTCGCCCAAGGCGCTCGCGGCGGCGCAGCACGCCCTGCGGCACGGCGCGCTTTACCCTGACGGCGGCTGTTTTGCGCTGCGGCAGAAACTCGCGGCGGTGCGCGGGCTCGGCGCGGACCAGTTCATCGTCGGCAACGGCTCCAACGAAATCATCGAGCTGCTCGGCCACGCGCTGCTCGGGCCCGGCGACGACGTCGTCATGGCCGCGCCGGCCTTCGTGGTCTACAAGCTGGTGACGCTGGTTTTCGGCGCGAACGCGATCGAGATCCCGCTCGTCAACCACCGGCACGATCTCAAGCAGCTCGCCGCGGCGATCACGCCGAGGACGAAGCTGGTCTATGTCTGCAGCCCGAACAACCCGACGGGCACGGCCAACACGGAGTCGGACCTGCTGGCCTTTGCCCGCGCGCTGCCGGACCACGTGGTGGGGGTGTTCGACGAGGCCTATGCAGAGTACGATGCCTCGGCGCCGGATCTGCGTCCGCTGATCCGCGAGGGCCGCAAGGTTGTCTGCCTGCGGACGTTCTCGAAGATCTACGGGCTCGCGGCGCTGCGCGTGGGCTACGGTTATGCGACGGCGGACATCATCGCGCTGCTCAACCGCATGCGGCAGCCGTTCAACGTGAACGCCATCGCGCAGGCGGCGGCGGTGGCGGCGCTGGACGACACGGAGTTCACGGCCAAGTGCGTGCGCGAAAACCGGGCGGGCATGGTCCAGCTGGAGCAGGGGTTCACGGCCCGGAAGCTCGAATGGGTGCCGAGCGTGGCGAATTTCATCCTGGTGAAGGTGGGCGACCCTTCGACGAGCTCGGGGCTGGTGGCGGGTGCACGGATCTTCGACGCCCTGCAGCGGCGGGGCGTGATTGTGCGCCCGATGAAATCCTATGGCATGCCCGAGTGGCTGCGCATCACGGTCGGCACGCGCGCGCAGAACGAGCGGCTGCTGGCGGAGCTGGATGCGGTGCGGGGCTGAGTCGCTCCGCAGTTAAAAGTAAGGAGTTGAAAGTTGAAAGACCGGGCACGGACTTGATCCGGCTGCCGGGCATTCAACCCTCCGCTTTTAACGTTCATCCCGCTTACACCGCGCTCGCGCGGCGCAGGCGGTCGTTGATCGCGTCGGCTAGGCCCTTGCCGCGCGCGAGTTCGACGTGGATGCGGGTGAAGCGCAGGGCGTCCACGCGGCGCATCGTGGCGAACAGGCGGCGGGCGACGCCGGGGAGATCGCCGTTGGCATCGAGCCAGAAGATGTTCTTGCCGGCGACGACCCGCGGCTGGGCGAGAAAAACCCACGCCTCGCCGGCCGGGCTGCGCTGTGCGGCGGCTCGGGAGAGCTTGGCGTGCAAGGTGACCGGCGTGCGCGGGCTGTAGTGGCGGGCGAGCAGGCCGGGGGCGAGCTGGGCGCCGGTTTTTGCCTTGGCGGCGGAGGGGGCGGCGAGCACGCGGACGCCCAGCGTGCGCTCGAGCTGGGCGCGGGTGATGACGCCGGGACGCAGCAGGCGGGGGTGACGCGGATCGCGGAGGTCCACAATAGTGGATTCCAGGCCGATGGTGCAGGGGCCGCCGTCGAGGATGGACTTGATCTTATTTCCAAGTCCGGCGCGGACGTGCTCGGCGGTGGTCGGGCTGACGTAGCCGAAACGGTTGGCACTGGGCGCGGCGAGGGGCAGGCCGGTCAGCTTGAGCAGGCGGCGGAAAAGCGGGTGGCTGGGCATGCGCACGGCGACGCTGGGCAGGCCGGCGGACACCAGCGACGGGACGATGGGTTTTTTCGGCAGGACGAGGGTCAGCGGGCCGGGCCAGAATTTTTTCGCCAGCTTGAGCGCGGCGGCGTTGATCTCGGCGACCTGGCTGAGCTGGGCGAGGGCGTGGATGTGAACGATGAGCGGATCGTTGGCTGGGCGGCCCTTGGCGGTGAAAATCTTGCGGCAGGCGCGGGCATCGAGGGCGTTGGCGGCGAGGCCGTAGACCGTCTCGGTGGGCACCGCCACGAGGTCACCGGCGCGCAACCGGCGGGCGAGCCGGGCGAGGGTGGAGGGGGTGCCGCGGAGGAGGCGGGCGGTGGATTTAGCCGTCATGGCACAAAAAAGGCCGGAGCCCAAAGACTCCGGCCGTTGAAATGGGTCAACCCAGCTTACTGGGCGAGCAGCATGTTGCGCGAGTGCTTGATGGTCTTGGTGATGGCGCGCTGGTGGCGGGCCGTCAGGTGCGTGTACTTGCGCGGGAGGATCTTACCCGTGTCGGTGACGAACAGCTTCATCGCTGAGGGGTTCGTGAACGGGAGCTCGGCGGGCGTGGGAGTCTGCTGCGTGTTTTCGGTGGTGCTCATGGCGGAAAGGGAGGGGAGACAGTGGATTTCGAAAGAGGGGTGTCAACCCGCATTTTTGGGATGCAAAACCGGTGGTTTTCGACCCATCTTCATCCTTGGTACGTCCCCGTAGCTCAAATGGATAGAGCGGCCGTTTCCTAAACGGCATATTCCGGTTCAATTCCGGACGGGGGCATTCCCTGCTTCGCTCCGGACGGAATTTCGCAGAACACGGCCAGGGCTTTGGGGTGGCTGGAACATCGGCCATGGGTCCTGTGGGGTGGGCAAAACGGGCCCGGCAAATACCAAGGGATGCGCAGCGCTGGCCGGTCAATGGGAGTACGTTTTGGCCTCAACCCCATCCCACCATGAACCAAGGTCACGTCCATCCGATCAAGTTTGAATCCGCGGAAGAGATCCGCACCCGGGCCTACTTTCTCTGGCTCGATCACGGTTGTCCCCGCGGACAACACCAGGCGCATTGGCTGGAAGCGGAACGCTTGCAGCAGCGGGCCGCCGCCCGGGTGGTGGAACCCGCCCATCACACCATCCGGATGACGGTGGCAGCGAACATGAGCGATCCGTCACACCATTACCATTCGCCGGCTACCGTTCACGACGACCGGGTGAATGTGGCCGCGGGCGAAGCCCCGCAGCGGATCCGCGGGCGCCATTTCGGCGGGTCCCTGCGGCCGCAGGCCAAGCCCCGGGCTTAGGCCGGGGGCCTGGCGGCTACTTGAGCAGGCGGCTGAGCCGCGGGGTGACACGGCGGATGACGGCCTGACTGGCGGATTCCATTTCCCGGTAGAGGGTGAGGACCTTCCGGCCGGTGGGGGAGATGGTGGCGCCACCGCGGGTCGAACCGCCGCGGGTCTTGCGCACGAGGGGTTCGGCGAAACCGCGCTCCATGCTCTTCACGAGCTTCCACGCCTTCATATAGGACATCTCCATCGCCTTGGCGGCCTCGCTGATCGAGCCGGTGAGGCCGATGTGCTCGAGCAGCGCCGCCTTGCCCGGCCCGAAGGCGAAGATCCGCCCGCGATACAGGCGGATGCTGGGCACAATCGTGAGCGATCTGGCCGGGGCGGGCATTCCGGCGATGAAGCTGGGCGGGCGCGGGCATGCAATAGAATTGTCTGATCCGGGAGCGGCCGGTTTCCGACCTATTCACTTGAATAGGTCGGAAACTTGGCCAGAAAATGCCCCTCCCGCATGCGCTTTTTCCGCCGCTTCCTGCTGCCGCTCGGCCTGACCCTCGGGCTGCTCGGCCTGTCGTCCGCCGCCGCCGCGGCGGAGCTCAGCGTGTTCGCCGCCGCCAGCCTGGCCGATGCGCTGAAGGAAATCGCCGCGTCCTACCAGCAAGCGACCGGGAATACCGTCCGGCTCAATCTCGCCGCGTCCAGCCTGTTGGCCCGCCAGATCAAGGAGGGCGCGCCCGCCGACCTCTTTTTATCCGCCGACGAGGCCAAGATGAACGACCTGGCGAAGGCCGGGCTCATTGCCGCCGCCAGCCGGCGGAGCCTGCTGGGCAACCGCCTCGTGATCGTCGTACCGCTCGACAGCAAGCTGGCGCTGGGCACGGCGGCCGACCTCGCCGGCCCCACGGTGAGGCACCTCGCCCTCGCCGAGACCGCGACGGTACCCGCGGGCATTTACGCCCAACAATACCTGCAGAAAACGAAAATCTGGGACGCGGTCGCGGCCCGGGTGGTGTCGACGGAAAACGTGCGCGCCGCCCTGGCCGCCGTCGAAAGCGGCAACGCCGATGCCGGCATCGTTTACCAGACCGACGCCCTGATCTCCCAGAAGGTGAAGATCGCCTTCCAGGTCACCGGCGCCGACGCCCCGCACATTTCCTATCCCGTGGCGCTCGTGAAGGGTGGAAAAAATCCCGCCGGCGCGGCGTTGTTTCTCGCCTGTCTGACGTCGACGGAGGGCCGGGCGGTATTCGCCAGGTACGGTTTCACCCCGCTGCCCTGACCATGTCCACCGACGCCTGGCAGATCACCTGGTTTACCGCATGGGTCGCGGTCGTGAGCACGCTCTGCATCCTGCCGCCGGGCCTCGCGCTGGCCTGGCTGCTGGCGCGGCGCGACTGGCCGGGAAAGTCCGTGGTGGAAACGCTGGTGGCCCTGCCGCTGGTGATTCCGCCGGTCGCGACCGGTCTGCTGCTGCTGAAGCTGCTCGGCCGGCGGGGGGTGATCGGACACTGGCTCGAGACCAGCCTGGGCCTCGAGATCGTGTTCACGTGGAAGGCGGTGGTGGTCGCGGCGGCGGTGATGTCGTTCCCGCTGCTGGTCCGGACGGCCCGGGTGGCGTTTGAAAGCGTCAATCCGCGGGTGGAGCACGTCGCCCGCACGTTGGGCGCCGGGCCGTGGCGCGTGTTCTGGACGATTACTCTGCCGCTTGCCCGCCCGGGGGTGATTGCCGGTGCGGTGCTGGCCTTTGCCCGCGCGCTCGGCGAGTTCGGCGCGACGGTGATGCTGGCGGGCTTCATCCCGGGAAAAACGGAAACGCTCTCCCTCTCGATTTATCACCTCGTCCAACTCGGCCGCGACCGTGAGGCGCTGGTGCTGCTGGCAATTGCCGTCGCGCTGGCCTTCGGCGCGGTCTGGTTCAGCGAGCGCCTGCTGCGGAGGATCCCCGCATGAACCTGGAAATCTCCGGTTTGTGGCTCCCGCTGGCCACGTTTGAGTTGGAACTCGAGGCGCGGCTGACCGCGCGCATGACGGGACTGTTCGGCGCGTCGGGCGCGGGCAAGACCTCCCTGCTGGAAGCCATCGCCGGCCTCCGCCGCCCGGCCGAGGGCCGCATTGTCCTCGACGGCGAGGCGCTTACGGATGTGGCCGCGGACATCTTCCGCGCCCCGGAGCAGCGCGGGATCGGCTATGTGCCGCAGGACGGTGCGCTGTTCACGCACCTCTCGGTGCACGAAAACCTCTGTTACAGCCAGCGCGCGAGCGGCCCCGGGTCCCGGCCCGGGTTGGGTTACGACCATGTGGTGGAGATCCTGAACATCGGCCCGCTGGCGGCGCGGCGCATCGGCTCGCTCTCCGGTGGGGAAAAGCAGCGCGTCGCCTTCGGCCGGGCACTGCTCGCGGCGCCACGGTTGCTGCTGCTCGACGAGCCGCTGGCCAACCTCGATGCCGGGCTGAAGGACCAGATCCTGCCGTACCTCAAAAAGATCCGGGACGAGTTTCAAATTCCGATGCTCATGGTCAGCCATGATGCCGACGAGATGGTGGCGCTCTGCGACGAGGTGCTGGTCCTGGACTGCGGCCGCTGCGTGCGGCGCGGACCACCGGCGGAGTTGTTCACCACCAGCCCCCGCCCGCATCACGTGCTGGCTAAAGGCAATTAGGATTTAGGAGTTAAGAATTAGAAAACGAATGCCTTCAGCCGTGATTCATCACTTATAAATCATAACTCCTCTTTCCTGGTTCCATGCCTAAAAAACCAACCAAAGCTGCGGCTGCTTTCAGCCACCTCGACGCCCAAGGTAACGCCAAAATGGTGGACGTGAGCGCGAAGCCCGACTCCGTCCGCCTCGCCATCGCCGAGGGCCGGCTCACGTGCGCCCCCTCGACCATCCGGTTGTTGCGCGCCGCCGCGCTGCCGAAGGGCGACGTCCTGACGGTCGCAAAGATTGCCGGCATCTCGGCGGCCAAGGCCACGAGCATGCTCATCCCGCTCTGCCATCCGCTCGCGCTCTCGGCGGTGGAAATCGGATTTGAGGTCGAGCCCGACGGCCTCGTCATCCGCGCCAGCGCCCGCACCACCGGCAAGACCGGCGTCGAGATGGAGGCGCTCACCGCCGTGTCCGTCGCCGCGCTCACCGTCTACGACATGTGCAAGGCCGTGGACAAGGGCATGTCCATCGGCGGCATCCGCGTCGTGCAAAAACTCAAGTCATGAAAATAGCCCGCATCAAACTCAGCGACCGCGCCGCCGCCGGCGTGTATCCCGACGCCAGCGGCCCGGAGATCGAGCGCATCGTCGAGTCGGCGTTTGCCGAACCGCTCGAGTGGACGCGCGTGCTGCTGCCCGACGACCGTGCCGAGCTGGAAAAAACCCTGCGTCGCCTGGTCGACGAGGAGCATTGCCCGCTCATCCTCACCGCGGGTGGCACGGGGCCTTCCGCCCGCGATTTCACGCCCGAGGCCACGCGCGCCGTGCTGGAACGGGAGCTGCCTGGTTTTGGCGAGATCATGCGGCTGACCAATTACGCGAAGGTGAAGACCGCGATCCTTTCCCGCGCCACCGCCGGCATCCGCGGCCGTTCGCTGATCATCAACCTTCCCGGCCGTCCCACCGCCGTCGCCGAGTGCCTGCCGCTCCTGCTGCCGGCGATTGCCGAGGCGCTGGACCACGTCGCCGGCTTCCGCCCCGCGCTGCGACCCACCTGAAATGCCCTTCGACCGCTTCAACCGTGACATCAGCTACCTCCGCATCTCGCTCACGGATGCCTGCAATCTCCGCTGCGTGTACTGCATGCCGGAGAAAATGACGTTCCGCCCGCGTGACGAACTCCTTTCCGATGCTGAGCTGCACCGGCTCATCGGACTGTTTGCCGCGGTGGGGTTTCGGAAGATCCGCTTCACCGGCGGCGAACCTACGCTGCGGGCCGGGCTGGTGGACCTCGTGGCCACCGCGGCGCGCACGCCGGGCATCGAGACGATCGGGCTGACCACGAACGGCATCCTGCTCGCCGACCTGGCGGAGCCGTTGCGCGCGGCCGGGCTGCGTTCGGTCAACATCTCGCTGGACACGCTGGATCCGGAAAAATTCAAGCAGATCACCCGCTGGGGCCAGCTCGACAGGGTCCTGGCTGGCCTCGACGCCGCGGCGGACGCGGGGCTGCGGGTGAAACTCAACGCCGTCGTATCGCGCGGCCGGAATGACCGCGCCGACGTCGTGGCGCTCGCGCGTTACACCCTGGCGCAGCCGTGGCAGGTGCGGTTCATCGAGCAGATGCCATTTGGCAACAATTCCGAGTTTCAGATCCCGAGCACGGTGAGCGAGGATGAGCTGCGCGGGGTCCTGGCCGAGGCGTATGGCCCGCTCGAGCTGGTCAACAACGGCCGGCTCGACGGCGAGGCGCGGCTCTACCGGATCGCGGGCGCCGCCGGCTGCATCGGCTTCATCAGCCCGGTGTCGAAACCGTTTTGTGCCGACTGCACGCGGATGCGCCTGACGGCGGAAGGCCGGCTGCACCTCTGCCTGCTGCGCGACAACGAGATGGACCTGCGCGGGCTGCTGCGGGGCGGGGCGGACGACGCGGCGCTGACCGACCGCATCCGCGCGGCCGTGCTCGACAAGCCGTGGGGCCATGGACTCGAGCAGCACGTGATCCCCACGCGCGGCATGTCGGAGATCGGGGGCTGAACCGCCATGACCGCATCCTGCCAGCTGCACATCAAGTTCTTCGCGGTGCTCCGCGAGCAGGCCGGCGTGTCCACGCTGGCCGTGACCACCACCGCCCGCACGCCGGCGGAGCTGTATGCGGAGCTGGTGGCGACACGCGGGCTGACGCTGCCCGCGGCGCTGCTCCGCGTCGCGATCAACGACCGGTACGCCACGATGGACACCCCGCTCGCGCCGGGCGACCGCGTAGTGTTCATCCCGCCGGTGGCCGGAGGCTGACCCATGTTTGAACTGACCGACCAGCCCATCGATTCCACCGCGCTGCGCGCGGGGCTGGCGCGGCCCGACGCCGGGGCGTGTGTCGTGTTTGAAGGCTGGGTGCGGAATCACCACGCCGGGAAACCCGTCTCGCGGCTCGAGTACGAGGCGTTCGACGAGCTGGCCCGGCTCGAGGGTGAGGCGATCACGGCGGAGGCGGAGCAGGAACATCCCGGCTGCACGGTGCTCTGCGTGCACCGCACGGGCTCGCTCGGGGTTGGCGAACTCGCGGTGTGGATCGGGGTGGTCTCGCCGCACCGCCACGCAGCGTTCCTCGCGTGCCGGCAGGTGATCGAGGAGATCAAGCGCCGGCTGCCCGTGTGGAAGAAGGAGCATCACTCCGGCAACCTCGCGGAGTGGGTCAACTGCACGACGGAGTCCGTCGCCGGCCGGCTTGCCCCGGAAAACTATTATGCGCGCCAGACTTCGTTGCCCGAGGTGGGGGCAACCGGGCAGGTGTGCCTCGCCGAGGCCAGCGTATTGGTGGTGGGCGCGGGTGGCCTGGGGTGTCCGGCGGCGTTGTACCTGGCGACGTCCGGGGTGGGGCGGCTGACGCTCGCCGACGCCGGAAAAGTAGAGGTGTCGAATTTGCACCGGCAGATCCTGTTCACGGCGGACGACGTGGGCGCAGCGAAGGCGACCGTGGCCGCGGCGCGGCTGCGCGCGCAAAACCCGCTGGTGAAAATCGAGGCCCACGCATCCGACGTGACGCCGGCGAACGTGCGCGCGCTCGTGACGGGCCGGACGGCGGTACTGGACTGCACAGACAATTTCGCGACGCGTTTTCTCCTGCACGACGCCTGCCGTTCCGCCGGGGTGCCGCTCGTCTCCGCCGCCGTGTACCGTTTTGAAGGCGAGCTGAACGTGTTCACGCCCCACCAACCCGGCTGCCTGCACTGCCTCTGGTCGGGCAAGCCGGCCCTCAGCCTGGAAACCGCCGCCAACTGCGACGGCGGCCCGGTGTTTGCGCCGACGGTCGGCCTGCTTGGCGTGATGCAAGCCGCCGAGACACTGAAACTGATCCTCGGCCTCTCGACCCCCGCCGATCTTACTTCCACGCGCCTGGTCAACCTCCTGGACGCTTCGACCCAGTCGCTGGCGCGGCCCGCCGATCCATCCTGTCCGGTCTGCGCCAAAGTGGTCGCGTCCTCCGCCGCAGGAGATGGGTCGTTTTCACTTAATGCGTTAAATGACTCCGTGGTCCTGACCGCGGAGCAATTCGCCCTCTTCGGCCCGGTCCAAACGATCGCCCTCCTCGAACCTGGCGAGACCCTCGACGTCGCGTCCGCCCCGGCGAACACGATTGCCATCGCGATGGCCGATCTCGGTCGCCTCCGCGAACTCGCGAGCCAGGGCCCGACCGTCCTGACCTGCCGTCACGGCTTGCGCAGTGTGGCCCTGGCGCGGGTGCTCCGGGCGGAGGGCCTGCCCAACCTCCATGCGCTGGCGGGAGCACTGCCGGCGATTCGGCCCGGGCGTTGAGAGCAAACGGGGTGCGGGGCAGCGTTTCGTTGCCTGTTTTTAACCGGGGGCGGGTTGTGGGCCGAGAGAATGGCGGCAAGCTGGGGGATGAGCCCCGCCACCACCATGAACCTCACTTCACCCGCAATCGATCCTGCGGCCGTCATCGACTTCCCCTTGGACGATCTGGTCCGGCTGCAGCTCAGAATTGCGCGCCGCGCGGATGAACTGGCCCGGCTGCAGGAGCACGATGTGGCCTGCGGTTACTGGGAGACGGCCGAACGAGAGTTGCTGCCCGATCAGCTGCGGATAAGTGCCTGAACGCCCTTGGACGTTCCTCATCCGGGCAACTTTTGGCCACAGCGGGCGTCTCGACATCCATGCCCGGCGACGCCAACCTTTTGCCTGCCATGATGATTTCAAAACGGTTTCGGGACTCCAATATCCCCAACAGCCCCACCTTCCTCCTCCGCCAAGGCTTCGGAGGGCACGGTCGCCCTCAAACCGTTTGGCGGAACTCCAGCGTGGCCAGCAGGGCGTTCACCCTGCTGGAGATCATGATCGCGCTGGCGATCCTGGCGCTGCTGGTGGGGCTGGCGGTCACCAATCTCGACACGATCTTTGGCAACGCGCAGGGCACGACAGCCAAGCTGTTCGTGAGCGAATCCATCAAGCTGCCGCTCAGCAGCTACCGCATCGCGATGGGCGACTATCCCTCGACGGCGGAGGGGCTGCAGGCGTTGATCACCGCGCCGGCGAGCAAGGCCGAGTCATGGCGCGGGCCGTATTTCAGCGATCCGAAGCTCCCGGTCGATCCCTGGGGTGAGCCGTACGTTTACAAGTACCCCGGCGTGCATAACCCCAAGGGCTACGACATTTATTCCAAGGGACCCGACAAGCAGGACGGGACGGCGGACGATATTGGGAATTGGTAGGCTTCCTCCCCGTGGAGACACGTTTTCGGCCCTCGTTGGGTGGGGATGGGGCCGCGGCGCCCTCGCCGCGGTTGGGCCTTAGACGGGGCGGGGGCGGCCCGTCCCCAAAGGTATACCAGCGAGTGCGGAACAACGCGCCCCACCTCGAACGCGCGTTCACGCTGCTGGAAATCCTGCTCGCCATCGCACTGATGGGGTTGCTCGCGGCGGTGCTGGTGACGGGGTCGGTCAACCTGCTCAGCGACAAGCCAGCGACACCGGAGGCCGTTTTCTGGCAGGCGGTGCAGCAGTCCCGCACCGCGGCGCTCACGGCCGAGCGCGAGGTGCGGCTGAGCTTTGATCCCAAGCAACAGGCCTTCGTGCTGGATGACGGGGCCTCGCCACTGGCCCTCCCGGTGCCGGCGCTGCGCGACCTGACGGTGGATTTTCTGTCGGCGCAGCCCGGCCAGAGTTCGGTGCTCATCGGAGGCGAACTCGTGGACACGAAGACCGTGCCGGCGGTGACGTTTTATCCCGACGGCACGGTCTCGCCGTTCCGGGCGCAGTTCCGGGCTGGCGGAGCGGCCAAGGTGCTCAGCATTGACCCATGGACGTGCGCGCAAGTGCTCCCACGCGTGGAGGCGAACCCCTGACATGCCCCTCCTTCGCCAAGGCTTCGTAGGGCCGGCCCACCTTCGTCCCGCTGGACGGGACTTTCTCTGTCGTTCCGCAGGGCGAAACGACAGAGGGCGGAATGGCGTGGCGAGGTGCGCCTTCACACTCCTGGAGGTCATCGTGGCGCTGGCGATTTTCGCGCTCGCGGCGGTCGTGCTCGGCTCGGCGTATGTGAATGTCCTCAACGCTTACGAGACGGCTGCGCGCGGCAACCAGGTCGACGAGGACGTCCGCTTCGCCCGCGCGCAACTGCTCGCCGAGCCCGACCACGACACGGCGGAGAAAGGCGGGGATTTTGTGGCCCCGGGCGGACGCCAGGTGCGGTGGCACGCCACAATCGCGTCCACGGCGACGGCCGACCTCTTCACGGTGACGTTTGTCTGCGAGCTGGCGGCGGAGTCCGCGAGCGGAGGTGGGACGCGGACGGTGACGGAAAATTTCACGGTGCTGCGCCCGACCTGGGCGGATCCGACGGAGAACACCAAGCTGAAGCAGGACGCGCAGGACCGGATTGCGAAGCTGCAGGGGAAGGACAAGCCGCAATGAAAGCGCAGCCGGCCATTTTTGCGGGGTGGAATACGGTACCCTCAACGCGTTTTGGTGGGGCCGCGGCGCCCTCGCCGCGGTTGGAGCTAAGACGGGGCGAGGGCGCCCCAGCCCCATTTTTACCTTCACAAGGCAACCGCGTTGAGGGCAACACGCTCCACCTCGACAAAGGTACCCTGCTGGCCCGCCTGCGCCCGTTTGGCTTCGGCGTGGCGAGCAACGGATTCACGTTGCTCGAAATCCTCCTCGCCCTGGCGCTGACGGCGCTCGTGCTGGTTTCGCTCAATGTCTTTGTGTTCTCGATGGGCGAGCTGTGGGGGCGCAACACGGACGTGCGGCTGTTCGACCGGCATGTGCGGGCGGTCACGCGTTACCTCGACCAGGAGCTGCACGCCGCGGCCCTGCCACCCGCGGCGTCCGCCGGGACCGCGCCGATCACACCGCAGGAAATCAAGCCGCTCAACGGTGCGACGGACAACCTGCTTACCTTCGAACTGCCCGCCGGCAGCCGGCTCTTGGTGTGGCCCGACCGGCCGCTGCCGGAGGTGGTCTGCTCGCTGCAGGCGCGGGACCGCGACGGGCTTGTGCTGCTGTGGCACTCGCGGCTCGAGACGAAGTTCAACGACGACCCGCCGCGCGAGACGGTCATCACGCCGCTGGTGACCGCGCTGGCGTACGACTATTACGATGCTGATTTCAAGACCTGGAAGACGGAGCCGGTTATCCGGAAGGACGCGTCCGGCCAGCTGCAGACCCCGCAGCGGCTGCGGCTGAAGTTTGCCTACGGAAAATTGAAACGGGAGAGCGTCATCACCCTGCCCACGCCGACGGAGGGGCTGCCGAATTTTTAGCATGAAGGGACTTCAGGCAGACTACGGACGACGGGACGTCCGGGGACGGACCCCTGGGGCGATTTCTCCCGATGTGGGTTGCGTGCTCGCACGCAACGTTGCGCGCGAGCGTGCAACCCACGCCCGACCGGCCTGTATCAACCGGGCCTCCGTGCTGGTGATTGTACTGGTCACACTGTTGTTCACGTCGGTGGCGCTGGTGGCGTTCATCGAGCAGGCGAGCAGCGACCTGCTGGTCGAGGCGCGGGCCGCGTCGGCGAAACGCCTGCGGCAGGAGGCCTACTCGGCCTTGGAGGTCACCCTCGCGACGCTGCAGAGCTTCGGTCAGGCCGACAACGGCTTGCACAGCCCGGCGGAAGGATGGGGTGATCCGCTGGGATTTGCCGGCTGGACGCCGCGCGAGGGTTGCACGGCGGAGGTCACGCTGGTGGACGAGAGCGGCAAGCTCCCGCTGACGCGCGTGGATGCGGCGACGCTGGTGAACCTGTTCGACGCGTGGCAACTGGCGCCGGCGGACGCACAGCGGCTGGCCGACGCGCTGCTGGGCTGGATGCGGAAGGACTACGTGCCGGCGTCGGGCCAGCCGACGGACTACGATCAGGTGACGATCCCGTACAACGCGCCCGGCCGTTCACTGCGCTCCTTCTCCGAGCTGGCGGCGATCGATTACGCGCGCGAGGTGTTTTACGACGACCAGGGGCGGCTCAGCGACCTTGGCCGCCGGTTTGAGGCGACGTTTTCCCTCTACAACTTTTCGCAGGTCAACCTGAACGCCGCGTCGCCGGATGTGTTCCTGGCGCTCGGGTTCTCGGATGTCACACAACAGCAGCGCGTGAGCGACTACCTGGCCGGAACCGGGGCGTACGTGTCGCAGGGGCCGCGCTGGTTCAACTCCACCGGCGACATCTCCGCTGTGCTGGGCTCGGGTGCGCTGCCGCCGCTGGCCGGCGCGCAGATCCGGGCGCTGCGGGTGAACATCACGATCCACGAGGGCCGCTCGGAGTTTCGGCTGACCGCGGTGGTGGCGCCGTCGGGCGGGGCGACAATCGTCAAATCGACCGCAACTTCCGCCACCGAGGCCGCGTCTGGCAATGGCACCACTCCTCCTTCGGCGGCGCCCACCGGACCCACCGTGGCCCCGGTGACTCCAGCTGCGCGGCTCAACTCCCCATTTACACTCTTGGAAATTAGGGAAAATGCCGACATGTCACCTGTTCCACCGCCCGCCGCATGATCCCGCCGTCCCTTAAACTCCTCCCAACCGGCGCAAGGGCACCCAAGGTGGTGCTGCTGCCCGACGCGCTGTTTTTCACGCGGGCGTTTCCCGTGTCCGCCGGGGCGACTCCGGCGGAGGTGGCAATGCAGGCCGAGCTGGCGCTGGAGGGGATTTCGCCGTTTCCCGCCGGGCAGCTCTATCACGGATTTTTCTGGGCGCCCGGGGCGGAACGCGTGCTGGTCTTTGCGGCCTATCGCCGGCGGTTCACACGCGAGCAGCTCGCGGAGTGGGACCGCGCGGCGCTGGTGCTGCCGGCCTTTGCCGCGCTGCTGGGACTCGAGGTCAAGCCCGCGACGACGCTGTTGGTGCCGTCGGCCGGTGGACTCACGGCGGTGCATTGGGAGAACGGGCCGGTGCCGGCGGGGGTGTTTTTCCGGGCGCTACCACCTGAGGCGACCGAGTCCGACCAGGCCAAAGTGAAGGACGAGTTGTTGCGCCTGGCGGGCGGCAGCAAGCAGGTGGTGGAGCTGGCCGAAGCGCCGGTGGCCGAGGCGATGGCGCGCGGCGGGGATGAATTTGTGTTTCACGCCGAAGCGCTGGCATCGCGCCTGCCCGCCAGCCGGGCCGCCGCGATGGATGTGCGCGACAAGACTGAGCTGGCGGCGCTGCGGCGGGCGCAGGGGCGCGACCTGCTGCTCTGGCGGCTGTTTATCGGCAGCTTCGCGGCCGTGGGCTTGATGCTGCTGGGTCTGGTGGCCCTCCTGGGCGAAGGCGTGTGGCAACGGACCCGCGAGGCGAAGGTCGCGGCGCAGCAGCCGGTCGTGGACCAGATCATGACGGCGCAAAGCCTGGCGACGCGGACCAACGAACTCTCCACCCAGCGGCTCCTGCCGCTGGAAATGCTCTCGGCCGCCAGTGAGCGGAAGCCCGCGACGATCCAGTTCCTCCGGGCGACGACCAGCGGGCTCTACACCCTGACAGTGGACGCCCAGACGACCTCGCCCGGCGACGTGGCGGCCTTTCGCTCGGCCCTCGGCGAGCAGCCGGCCTGCGCGGCCGTCGAGGTGCGCGACCAGCGCACCCGCGACAACCTCATGACGTTCACCCTCGTCATCACTTTCCGACCCGAGGCGCTGAAGCCCGCCGCATCCTCATGAACGCGCTCAAGGTCTTTTTCCTCAGCCGGCTGTTGCGCGAGAAGCTGCTCCTCGTGGTGATTGCACTCCTGGTGGCGCTGACGCTGCTGTCGAATTTCAGCGGCCGCGTGGCGCGGGCCTGGCGGACGCAGCGGGCGACGACAGTAGCCTTGGCCGACCAGCAGCAGTGGCTTGCGAACCGCGGAACCATCGAGGCGGGGGCGGGTCAGGCGGTGAAGAACCTCGACCCGGCGAAGACGCTCGATGACACGCAGCTGGTCGGCGAACTCAACGGGCTGGCGCGGGCGCAGGGGCTGAAGTTCACCAGCGACACGCCGCGCACGGAGCGCAGCGGCCAGTTTGCGGTGCACACGGCCCAGTTCAATTTGCTGAAGATGGACTGGGATGGGCTGAAGCGGTTCTACCTCGAGCTGACCAAGCGCTCGCCCTACATCGGCATCGAGCAGTTCTCGCTGCAGTCGGAGCGGGCGAACCCGGCGGTGCTGAACGCGTCGCTACGGGTGTCGTCAGTCGAGATCGTGCATTGAGGCCGGGCGATTGCCCACGGAACACACGGACGACACGGAATCGATCCGATAATGCCGGAGACGGAATTCTGCTTTCCGTGTATTCCGTGGGTCAATTAACCGAGCTTGAAGCTCGCGCTGACCTTGAAGACGGCGCTGACGATCGCGAAGGCGATGAAGCCCACGATGACGAACACGGCCAGCAGCACGACGGTCGCGATGACCTTCACGAAGAGGTTCAGCTGGCTGGAGATGATGCGCTGATAGTTGCGGGCGATCTCGCGGAGGCTCGGCACGATGTTGCCGGTGTTCTCGCCGACGGCGAGACGGTCGAGGACCAGGTCGGGAAAGCAGCCCGTGCGCGCGAGGGCCGTGGAAAGCGCCTCGCCCTCGAGCACGCGGTCGGTCGCGTCATGGAACGCCCGGCGGTGCACCCGGTTGCCGATCTGGCGCTCGGTCATGCGCAGAGCGTCGGCTGCCGTGATGCCGTTGGCCAGCAGCACACCGAGCGTCTGGCTGAACGCCAGGACGGTCTGCGAAACCGCGAACGGCCCGGCAAGCGGCACACGGAGCAGCCACGCGTCGGTCGCCTCGCGGCCGGCGTCCGTCTGCCGCCAGCGCCAGAGCGAGATGGCGCCCAGCACCGCGGCGATCACGATGAAAATGCCGAAATGCAGGGCAAAGCTGGAGCCGGCGACGAGCAGGCGCGTGGAGAGCGGGAGTTCGCCGTGGAGGGAGTTGAACAGCGCCTGCAACCGCGGCAGCAGGAAGAACAGGAAGAACAGCACGAGGCCGCCGGCCACAACCATCAGCAGGCACGGATAGGCGAGCGCGGTCAGCAGCTGGGTGCGGAGGTCCCGCTGCTCGTTGAGATGCGCAATCAGGCGCTCCAGCGTGTCGGCCAGCGAGCCCGTGGCCTCGCCCGCCTGGATCAGGCTGATGGTCGAGGAGTCGAACACCGCCGGGAACGCCGCCATCGCCCGCGAGAGCGGGGCGCCCTCGCTGAGTCGCTCCCAGAGGCCCACGCTGAGCAGCCGCAGCCCGGGGTCCTTGATGCGGACCGAGAGGAGGCGCACGGCCTCGCCGGCGGACATGCCGCTGGTGACAAGGTCGCGCAGGGCCTCGAGAAAGGGCAGCCGCTGTTTTCGGCTGAGGGTGATGACGCGGGTGTCGACGGTCACCACCTGCCGCGCCGGACCCGCGCCCGCGCCGGTTTCATTCACCGCGGAGACCTGCAACCCGCGCGCGGCGAGGAGCCGAAGAGCGTCCTTGCGGCTCGGCGCCTCGAGCGTGTCGGTGACGGCCTTGCCGGCACGGTCACGGGCGCTGTAGGAAAAACGAGGCATGGGTGAAAATTATGATTTGGGAGTTAAGAATCTTAACTCTTGAATCTTACTTCTCTGCGACGGTTATGACCCGGAGCACCTCATCCAGCGTCGTGTAGCCGGCCTTGACCTTTTCCCAGCCGCTCTGGCCCAGGGTGCGCATGCCGTGCTTGCGGGCGGATTCGGCGAGGGTGCGGGTGCTTTCGCGCTTCAGGACGAGCTCGTGCATCTCCTCGTTGAGCCGGAAGATCTCGAAGATGCCGATGCGGCCGCGGTAGCCGGTACCGCGGCAGCGGTCGCAGCCGACCGGGGCCTTGAGCTCGGTGATCAGCTCGGCCTCGGCGGCGTTGCAGCCGAGGATGGCGAGGCTCTCGACGAGTTTAATCCGGGTGACGGGCGCCGGGCGCGAGCATTGGGAACAGAGGCGGCGCACGAGGCGCTGGGCGATGACGAGCTCGATGGCCGAGGCGACGAGGAAGGGCTCGATGCCCATGTCCACGAGGCGCGTGATGGCGCCGGGCGCGTCGTTGGTGTGCAGCGTGGAAAAGACGAGGTGACCCGTGAGGGAGGCGCGGATGGCGATCTCGGCGGTGTCCTTGTCGCGGATTTCACCGACCATGATGACGTCAGGATCCTGGCGCAGCACGTGGCGGAGGGCGTCCGCGAAGCTGAGGCCGATCTCGGGCCGCACCTGCATCTGGTTCACTCCGGGCACCTCGTACTCGATCGGGTCCTCGATGGTGATGATGCGCAGGTCGGTGGAATTGATCTTCCGCAGGAAGGCGTTGAGCGAGGTGGACTTGCCCGAGCCGGTCGGGCCGGTGACCAGGATGATGCCGTGCGGGTAGTCGAGGATCGACGTGATCTGCGCCTGTTCCTCGGCGCTCATGCCGAGGCGGTCCATCGTGTAGGCTTCCTTCTTCTGGTTGAGGAGGCGGAGCGAGATGGATTCGGCGTAGATCGTCGGGATGGTGGAGACGCGGATGTCGAGGGTGGTGCCGTTGGCCTTGAAGTTGATGCGGCCGTCCTGCGGGAGGCGGCGTTCGGAGATGTTGAGGCGCGCCATGATCTTGAGGCGCGAGATGATGGCGTCCTGGAAGCGCAGGAGATTTTCCGGCACGGGCACGGGCACGAGCAGGCCGTCTACGCGGTAGCGGATGCGGAGCTGGCCCTCCTGCGGCTCCCAGTGGATGTCGGTCGCCTGGTCCTCGACGGCCTGGGAGATCACGTCGGTGACAAAACGCACGACGGCGGCGTCTTCGTCCACGACCTCCTCGTTCTGCGTCGGGGTTTCCGGCGCGACATAGGAGTCGTCGCCGTCCTCGAGCGAGCCGGAGCCGACGCCGTAGTTCTCGATGATGAGCTGGTGGACGCGCTCGGGCACGGCGAGGTGCCAGACGGGCGGGCGGGGGGTGAAGGTGCGCAGCCAGTCGTTCATGACCTCGTCGGGCAGCCAGGCGGAGGCAAGGTGCAGCGGCGGCGGGGTCGGGCCGGACTCGGCGGGTTCGCCGAAGCGGATCGGGATGATCTGGTAATCGTGAACGAGCCGGGCGGGCAGGAGGCCGCGGGCGGCGGGGTCGGGCTCGAGGTTGCTGGCGGTGGCGAGGCCGGCGGCCGAGGCGAGGGCGGAGAGCGCCTCGGGCTCGGTGAGCGCGAGGGCGGCGGCGAGGACGGCGAGCCGCTTTTCGCGCGGGGCTTCGAGGAGGGCCTGGCGCTGGGGGTCGTCGAGGCGCGCGGCGAGGGTGGCGGGCAGGGTCGCAGGTGCGGACGCAATCATGGCGGTGCGGCCTACTTGAGCTTCTCGGTCAGGCTTTCCTTCGCGGGCTTGGCCGGGTCGGCCAGGAACTGCTGGACCTGCCCCTTGTTCGAAAGCTCATCGATTTTCCTGGTCGTGTCGGCCGAGCCCTCCTCGGGCCGCAGCACGTGCGGCCGGATGAAGAGCAGCAGCTCGGTGCGGTCGACCTCATTGGTCCGGCCGCCGAAGAGGTGACTGATGATCGGGATCTCGTGGAGGAACCCGAGCTTGGTGCGGTCGGCGGAGGTGGAGCTGCGCTGCAGCCCGCCGAGGACGATCATCTGGCCGTCGTTGACGTTGACGAAGGAGTTGGCCTCGCGGTGGCCGATGACGGGCTGCTGGTTGTTGTCGATGGTGACGTTGCTGATTACGTCATCCACGACCTGGTCGATCTGCAGCTGGATGCTGCCGTCGTCGCCGATGAGCGGGGTGACCTTGAGGGTGATGCCGATGTCCTTGTAGGTGACCGAGGAGTTGGTGGAGAAGCCGGTGGAGCTCGAGCCGGAGGTCGGCGTGGAGGTGGTGCCCGTGATGATGGGCTGCTGCTGGGTGACGGCGAACTGCGCCTGCTTGTTGTGGGTGGTGACGATGGTCGGGGCGGAGAGGATCTTCACCTTGTGCCGGCTGCCGGCGTCGGTCATGGCGGCGGCGAACGACAGCGGGTTGACGACGCCGGCGCTCACGTTCCAGCCCGCGACGCTGCCGGTGAAATTGGTGATCTGCAGCCCGCCGGTCTTGGGGTTTGGGCCGACGGTGAGGTTGAGGGCGGAGATGCCGCTCTTGTCGGTGTCGGTGAGCGTGACCTCGGCGATGATGACCTCGATGCGGACCTGGGCCAGGACGATGTCGATCTTGTCCACCAGGTCGCGGATCAGGCGGATGTCGTCGACGGTGCCGGAGACGACGACGGCGTTGCTGCGGTCGTCGGCGAGGATGGTGACGAGGCCGCTGAAATTCGTGGTGCCCTCGCCCAGGGTGACGATGGCCGGCGCGGCGGGGGCGGGGACGTTCGGGGAGTTGGGCGCGGCGGGCAGGGCCGGCTGCAGCGCGTTGGGCCGGGCGGAGTCGCTGGATTTTTGCGCGGCGTTCTGGCCGGACACGAGCGAGCTGAGCAGGGTGGCGACGTCCTTGGCGGTGGCGTGCTTGAGGTAGATGACCTCGTTGCGGGTGTTGGGGTCGGCCTTGACGTCGAGCTTCTCAACCAGTTCGTCGAACAGCGGGTACTGGCGCGGGTCGGCGAGGAGGATGACTTGGTTGGTGCGGTCGTCGGCGCTGTAGGATGTGGCACTGCCGAGCTGGGACGCGAGCGGGCCCTGGAACATGGTGCGGAGCCGGTTGACCAGGTCGCTGGCCTTGGCGCCGTTGTGGAGGGTGTAGAACTTCGGCGTGAGGCCGTTGGACGAGGGCCGGTCGAGCAGGCGGAGGAGATTCTCGACGCGCTGGAGGTTGCTGATCGAGTCGGTGATGAGCGCGGCGTTGGCCTTGTCGAGGGTGACGATGCCGTTGGCGATGCCGGGGGACATCAGTGGGTTGATCTGCGGGATGAACTCGCTGGCGCGGAGGAATTCGAACTGGAAGAGCTTGGTCGCGATCCGGCCGCTGGGGGGCAGCCCGAGGGTGGAGCCCTCGATCAATTCCGGCGCCTCGTTCTTGACCTGGGTGAGGGCGACGACCTTGAGGAATTTATCGCCGAGCGGGGCGACGCCGACGCCGTTGAGGGCGAGCAGAGTTTCTAGGGCGAGGACCGCCTCCGTCTTTGGGACGGGTTTGACGATCCTGATCGAGTAGGTGGCCGCGGGCAGCGCCTGCGGGCGGAGAATGGTCCGGCCGGTGTAGATTTCGATCGTGCTGAGCACGGTGTCGATGTCCGCATCCGCCAGCTTGAGGCTGACCAGGTCATCGGGGACCGGGGACGAGACGGGGGCCGCGGCGCCTTCCGGCACGGGCATAGGCGTGGGCAGCGGGGTGGGGTCGGCCAGGACGACGGACACGAAACAGGTGGCGAGGATCAGGCGGATTAATCGCAGGCTCATGCAGGGAAAGCGTAGGAAGGTTGGCGGGCCGAGCCCGGGGCGCAGATGAAAGGTGAAAGCCACCGGTATGTAAACGGTCTTGTGCTATGACGGCCGGTTCCGGTGAAAGTTGCCCGCCCGGGCGGATTTGTCGCTTGCCGGGCTGGAGGGTGCACCCAACGCTCCGGCACCCGATGCCGAACAGTTTTGGAAAACTTTTTACGATTACCACCTGGGGCGAAAGCCACGGGGCGGCCGTGGGCGTCGTCATCGACGGCTGCCCGCCGAACCTGCCACTGACCGTGGAAGAGATCCAGACCGAGCTGGACCGCCGCCGGCCGGGTCAGAGCGACATTGTGACCCCCCGCAAGGAGGCCGACCGGGTCGAGTTCCTTGCCGGAATCTTCGAGGGCCGGACCATGGGCACGCCCATTTCTCTGGTCGTTCACAATACCGACCAGCGACCCGGCGCCTACGATGACATGAAGGAGAAGTTCCGGCCGTCGCACGCCGACTACACCTATCAGGCCAAGTTCGGCGTGCGCGATCACCGCGGTGGCGGGCGCAGTTCCGCGCGCGAGACTATCGGCCGCGTGGCGGCGGGGGCCATTGCCAAGAAGATCCTGGCGCTGGCCGGCAACGTGGAGATCCGGGCGTTCCTCACGGCGGTGCATGACATCACAGTTCCGGCCGCCGCCCTGGAAAAATTTCCGACTTTGGCCGAGGTCGAGGCGACCGCGGTGCGCTGCCCGCACCCGGCGACGGCCGCGGCGATGATCGAGCGCATCAAGGCCGCGCGCAGCGCGGGCGATTCCGTTGGCGGCGTGATTGAGTGCCGCGTGCGCGGCGTGCCGCCCGGGTTGGGCGAGCCGGTGTTTGACCGGCTGGAGGCGGACCTCGCCAAGGCGATGCTCTCGCTGCCCGCGACGAAGGGCTTTGAAATCGGCAGCGGTTTTGCCGGCACGCGGCTGAAGGGCTCGGAGCACAACGACGCGTTCGAGCCGCGCGACGGCCGCGTGCGCACCGTGACGAACCGCTCCGGCGGCGTGCAGGGCGGCATCAGCAACGGCGAGGAGATTGTCTTTCGCACGGCGTTCAAGCCCACCGCGACGATCCTGCAGCCGCAGCAGACGGTGGATGTGCACGGCCAGGCGACGGAACTCGCCGCCAAGGGCCGGCATGACCCCTGTGTGCTCCCGCGCGCGGTGCCGATCGTCGAGGCGATGGCGGCGCTGGTGCTGGTGGACCACTGGCTGCGCCAGTCGGCGCAGAACCGGACGTTCAAGTTCTAATCCACCACGCCAAACCCGAAACACCCGAAAGGCGGGAGATTTGCCCTTTCGGGAAATTCGTGTTTTTCGTGGTGACCTCTTCATGGCCGACCAACCCCTCGTTTACATCCTCCTCGGCGCGGCCGGTTCCGGCCGGCGCGAGATCCTGGCCGACCTGATCACGGACGGTCTGGGCGCGGAGGATCGCGCGGCGGTGCTGCTGGCCGACACCGAAGCGCCGGATGACTTTGACGCGAAACTGCCCGGGCTCGGGCGCTGGACCTGGACCGGCGACAGCATTGACGGGCGGCTGCCGGCGGAGGCGACGCACGTGTTTTTCGTGACCGACGGCCGGCGCAATCCGGTGGACCAGCTGGAGGCGGGCAAGGCCTGGCTCGAGGCGCAGGGCGCCGAACTCGGCCGCATCTTCTGTGTGGTGAACTGCGCGCTGGCGGAGCAGCACCCGCCGCTGCTCGCGTGGTACGAGGCCTGCGTGCATTTTTCCGACGTCGTGCTGCTGACGCGCCGCGAGGGCGTCGGCAACAAGTGGCTGAGCGAGTTCCGCGCGCACTTCGACGGACAGTTTTATCCCTGCCTGTTCGAGCTGGTGAAGGGCGGCCGGGTGAAGAATCCCGCGCTCGTGCTCGACCCGCTGGCGCGCCGGATGTCGCACGCGTTTGATGCGGAGCAGGACTGGGTTTTCACGGACTCCGAGGGCGACGAGATCGAGGAGGACGAGGAGAGCGAGGGCGAGGAGGAGGTCGAGGTCACCGCGGCAGTGGATCCCTACTTCGTCCGCGACATGGCGCAGCGCCGGGAAAAGAAGATCCCCGACATCGCGAAGTTCCTGCCGCCGTTGCCGGCCTGAGCTGGCGCCGTAACGCCTCCGCCAAACCGCGCCCGACTTTATTTCACGGCGGCGACGGCGGCGACGAAGGCCTTGGCGCGGGCGGTGATGACGGCCCAGTTCTTTTCCTTCAGGGTCTTGGCGTCGACCAGCGAGCTGCCGGCGGCGGTGGCATAGGCGCCGGCCTTGATGAACTCGCCGACGTTCTCGGCGTTCACGCCCCCGGTCGGCACGAGCGAGATGTTGGGAAAGGGGGCGCGGACGGACTTGATGTAGGCCGGGCCGAAGAACTCGGCGGGGAACACCTTCACGGCATCGGCGCCGGCGTCCCAGGTGTTGAGGATCTCGGTGGGGGTGAGCGCGCCGCTGAAGATGGGCACCTGGGCCTCGCGACAGGCCACGATCACGTCGGGGCGAAAGGCGGGGGTGACGATGAAGCGGGCGCCGGCGGCGATGCCCTCGCGGGCGGTGGCGGCGTCGAGGACCGTGCCGAGGCCGAAGACGAAGTCGGGCAGGGCGGCGGTCGCCTGGCGGAGCATGGCGATGGCACCCGGGGTGGTCATGGTCAGCTCGATGCTGGTGAGCCCGCCGGCGGCGAGGGCGCGGGCGCAGTCGAGCAGCCCGTCGGAGGAATCGGCCCGGATGAGGGCAATGACCTTCTCGGCTTTGATCTTGGTGAGGACGGCGGCTTTGTTCATGGGGGCGGGCAGCGTGGCAGCGGGGGTGGGCGGGGGGAAATCAATTTTCTTGCCGGAGGTCGGCTGGGTGTGTCTCTTGACCATCCGCTCATTTGCCCGGGTGGTGGAATTGGTAGACACGCAGGTCTCAGAAGCCTGTGCCTAAAAGCGTGGGGGTTCGAGTCCCCCCTCGGGCACCATTTGCCAACGCCTTTGCAAGGCTAAGGCGAGGTTTCTTGCCGGAACGGAGTGAAGGCGGGCGGTGATTCGATGACACCTTGACGTCGGGTCGGGGTCGCAGCTTGGTCCAGCAGGTGAAATTTCTTCGGCGCAGTCTAATTGGATTGGGGCTCGTGATCGTGCTTTTGGGCATGCTGGCGGGCGCGGCGTTCATCCCGGAGGTGCAGACGTGGTATGCGCAGAAGCGGCTCGATGCCCAGCCGGGCGTCCGCGGCACGATCGGCGCCTTGTCGGCGGGATGGCAGCGGGTCGAGGCCACTGAGCTCCATCTTGAAACCGGCGACGCGATCATAGACGTGCCCTCGCTGCAGGCCACGCTGCCCGTCAAGGCCGCGGTCTGGGACGGGAAAATCCAATTGCACAGCCTCGTGGCGAAAGGCTGGACGATTGACTTGAGCCGGCCGCAGGAAACGCCGCCGGCTGCGTCCTCGGCGTCTGCGCCCGCCGTGGCCCCGGCGCAAGTTGCCACGACCGCGACAGCCGCGAGCCGGACCGCGGCCGAGGCGGCGGTGCGGGCGGTCCTGCAACAACTGCGCGGTCTCGTCGGCGGCCAGGCGCTGGCCTACGATCTTTCGCTGGATGGCATCGATGTGGAGGGCGATGTCATCGTCGCCCCGCCCAACCAGGATGCGGTCAAAATCCACGTCGTCATCCAAGGCGGCGGCCTGACCGCAGTTCAAACCGGCCGCTTCGCCGTTGAGGCCGAGGCGCTGGCGCCCTGGCCGGGCCTCCGGCAAGCGACGCTGCACGGCCAGCTCACCCTGACGCCGAAATCGGCGCGCCGGTTGGATCGACTCGCGCTGACCGCGGACATCTGGCTGCGCGGTCCGGTTTTGCCCGCGGATATCGCGGCGACGACGGTCATCGAGGTGGCCCGGGGCAAGGCGGAGCAGACTTATGCCGTGGACCTGAACCGGGAAGGCCGGCACCTGATCGGCCTCCGGATGCAGCAGCCGGATGCGACCCGCCGGCTGGCGGGCACGTGGCAGGTGGATTTGAAAAGTTCGGACCTGCCCTGGCAGCCGGCCGATTTTGTCTGGCCCGCCGGGACGGCGGCCGGTGGCGGACAATTCGAAACGGATCCAGCCATGGCGCGCGTGCGCGTGAACGGCCGGCTGGAGGTGGCTTCGGACTTGGCGGGTGTTTCGGTGCCGCTGCTGGCCGGGCACGGGACGGTCACGCTGGCGACGCAGTTCAGCCTGGAGCGGACGGACGGAGTCATCCGATTCGACGAGTTGCAAGCCACGCTCAGCGGCGCCGGCCCGATGCTCGTACTGCACGCCCGTGGACCCTTCGAGTTCAACGAACAGACCGGCGGTTTGAAGCCGGCGGATCCCGCGGGCGAATGGCTGGAAGGCTCGCTCCGCGACTGGCCGCTGGCTTGGCTGCCGGCGTTGCCGGGCGGGCTCGTCCTCTCGGGTGAAAACGTGAATGCGGACTTCGCGGTTCTCGCGGCCAAGGGCGGATTTGCCGTGCGCCCCGGGACTCCCTTGCTCGTTAACGGCATCACCCTGCAACGGCAGGGCCGGGTGCTCGCCCGCGCGCTCGCGGTGTCGCTGCCTTGGCAGGCGGACATCGATGCCGCCGGCTGGCGCGTGCAGGTGGCGTCGCTGGTGGTGAGCCGGGCGGGCCGGGCGCTGGCGACGCTGGAGGTCAAGGCCAGCCGTCGGACCGGCGCGGACCGCGCCACGGCGGTCGAGGGCCGGGGCAGCGTTGATCTTGAGGCGCTGGCCGCGGTGCCGGAGTGGCCGGCGGAGATGAAGTGCGCGGCGCGCTCTGCGAACGTCGAATTCACGGCAAATCTCGGTGACCTGAGCGAACTGGACGGAAAGGTCACGCTGACCGGGCACGATCCCAAGCACACGCTCACGACAAGCGTCAGCTGGGTGCAGGAATCCGCGGGCAAGGCCACGTTTCACATCCCGGTCCGGATGGAGTTCGGTCCGCGCGTCTCGGACTTTTCCGCCGAAGGCACCTGGAGCGATCCGGCGGCAGGGGGCCTGAGTTACGTCCGATTGACCGGCGAAAAGGTGGACCTCGATCATTTGCGCCTCTTGGCCGGACCGGTGGCGATGCTGGCCGGCTGGCGCATGCCGGCGGGATTTGCGACAAGCGCAGGCCGGTCCGCGCGGCCGCGTCCGGAGCCGGATCGCACGCCGTTCTGGGGCTCGGGTGCGGGCTCGGTGGTGTTTGATTTCGACCAGCTGCAAGCCGGGGACAAAATCTACCAGCGCGTGGGGGGCTCGATTGAGTTCGCCCCCGGCGAGCTGCGCCTGGCGCACGGCCGGGGCGCGGTGCCGCAAAAACCGCCGCTGCAGTTCGACGGCGCCCTGGCTTTCGAGCCGAAGGCGGAGTCGCCGTATCAGCTGACAGCCAGCGTTGACTTTGGCGAGGTGGATGCTGCGACGCTGCTGCCGCCGGCGCCCGTGGAGGAGGATGCGTTGTTGGAAGGCCGGTTTTCGCTCACCGGCACGCTCACCGGCCGCGGGACCGGCCTCGGCGAGCTGACCGGGAACACGCGCATGGAATTCAAGCTGGCCGGCACGCGCGGCATGATCCGCATCCTGAAGACCGACATCTCGGACGGCCTGCCGCAGGACTCACAGCCATCGGCGGTCGGGGAAACGGTCGCCGGGGTCGGCTCGCTGTTCGGAAAGCTGTTCGGCGCCAAGGGGGGCTCGGGTGTGCGAACCGTCGGCCGGACGGCGGAAAACGTGATCGATATCACCAACCGCGTCGCCGGGATTTTCTACGACACGCTCACGATCACCGGCGAACGCGACGCGACCGGCGAGGTCCGGCTGACCGGAGTCAAGGTGACGGCCCAGGAGGAACGCCTGCAGGGCAGCGGGCGGATTGCCGCGGCCGCCGGCCAGCCTTATAGTGCGGGACCGCTCAGCCTCGATCTGACGCTGGGCGTGCGCGGCCAACTGACGGAGATCTTCGCGAAGGCCGGCTTGCTGGCCGGGACGAAGGATTCCGACGGCTTTACCAATCTCACAACGCCGCTCCGCTTCGGCGGCACCTTGGAAAAAATTGACCGGAGCATGTGGCACGACCTGCTCGTCAAGGCCGCGAACGCGAAACCGGCGGCGGGAGACGAAGCGAAAGAACCGAAGGAACCCAAAGAACCGGAGGACCAATCGCGGCCGTCGCGGCGAAATTCCCGCGGGCAGGGAGCCGGCGCGGGCGGCTCGAAGGATTGAACAGATGACTCAGCCGGGGCCGGGGAACACGTCTTCCTCGCGGCCGGCCTGGCGGCGGGTGACTTGGATGGCGGGGGCGATGGAGTCGCCGAGGTTGCAGCGCACCTGGTCGGTGCCACCGGCATGCGTGACGGTGAACACCGCCGCGCCGGGCTCATGCGCGACCGTCACTGCCGGGCTGCCGGCGGGGTTGCCGGCCAGCGGGTAGGGCAGGAGCAAGGCGGCGAGCTGCAGCGACTTGGCGGGCGTGACAGGGGTGAGCACGAGGTTGTGGGTCAGCACGACGCCCTCCGATTGGTAGGCGCCGGTGGCGGCGGACAGGGCCTGCGGGCACCCGATGGCCAGGGTCAGGCCCGCCTTTTCCCCGCGCAGCGTGATGAGGCCCCGGGCGAGGTCGATCTCCCGGATCGGCGCGCACGAATGGTAGTTCCACTCGAGCCCGGTTTCGTCCGCCTCGACGTCTTCGAGAATCACGAAATAGTACGGCCGCACGAAGAGCACATGCCGGCGGTACTTCGGGAAGGCCTTGTAGGAATTGCGGAGGTCGGCGGAGAGATAGTCGCAGGCGGATCCGAACGTCACCTGGTCCAGGACCACGGCATGCTGGGGATCGCGGTAGTCCTGGTTGCGGCCCCGGAGCGTGACCAGGTTGTGATGGGAGGTGTCCTTGAAATAAATGTGCTGCGGGTCCTGGTACTTGATGACGCCGGGGTCGGCTGCGAGGCGCTCGCCGTAAGCCTCGAGGATGAACTGGCCCTTGTCATTGTGCGTGTGGTCAAAAGTCTGCGGCCCGCCCTCGAAGAGAAAGAGCAGGTCGCCGTAGCCGGAGCCGGTGCGGAGGACGATGCGGTCGCACACCTCGAAGTGTTTTGCCGGCGGCAGCGAGGGCGGGACGGGCTCGGCGTCGACAAAGAGCAGGAAATCCTTGAGCCCGGAGGTGGCGTAGGAACCGGCGATTTTCTTGCCGAAGAAGTCGCTGCCGGGGGGATTGGGCCGGTGGCCGAAGAATTTATGCCAGAGCCAGAGGGCGTGGCGGTCGCCGTAGTACTTGGCGAAGAACATGAGCGAGCTGTTGATGAAATTGAAGCCCACGCCCTCGATGTTGTCCCCCAGCGGGAGGAACGAGAGGGTGGTCCGCGCCAGCGAGCGCAGGTGCAGGAGGTAATCGATCGTCCGCCCGAAATGCGCCGGCGCGCACTCCGGGACGGTGCAGCCGCGGTGACGCGCGATGGCGATGAGGGCCGACGCGGCGTTCATCGTC